>JBCCEJ010000004.1:0-167477 GCA_039030335.1 Pseudomonadota bacterium
ATCCAGCACCGTGCAGTCCTTGATCCAGGGCAGGAGCCAGGCACGGTTGGCTTTGTGATCGAAATACCAGCCGGTTTTCTGCCCGGAGCCGGGTTCTATCTGAAACGTGCCGCCGTGCTCCTGCAATTGCAGAGTTTCCGGCACGTGGCCATACGCGGTATCGACAAAGCGCTCGAGCCCTTCGAGGTCGCGCGCCGGCGTGTCGTTGCGCAGCAATATCCCGGACGGCGCCAGTTCCTCGCGCAACGCGTCGACGATCAAGGCGGTCAACCGGTCCATTCCGGCGGTGCTCAGTTGCACGACGAGCAGGTCCCCGAAACGGTCGACGACGAGGCCGGGTAACGCGTCCCCCTCACCGTAGACGAGGCGGTAGTACGGAGAATCGAAGCACCGGGCCCGAAGCGCCGCGGCCTGTCTGACGCGCCGGCCGATGAGTTCGGCGTCCAGGCTTGCGTGCGGGTCGCGGCTCAGCAGCCGTACGCAGATAAGTGAATTCGGATTGATATAACCACAGCCGAGCACCTCGTCGCCGTGCGTGCGCACCTGGACCGGCTGGCCCGGCATGAAGCTCTTGAGTGGCGAGCGGCCGACGTCCACCTCGTTACTGAACAGCCACGGGTGTCCGTTGCGCAAACGTTTCTCTTCGCGCTTCTTGAGATAAACGGGGATCATGTCCATGCGCGAAATTCTACCAGCGGCGATGGGGCGTTGATGCGTTCAAAAGCCATCTGCGCGGCGTGAGTCCGACGCCGCCGCGTGCCGTCGACGCGCGGCGCCTGCGGGTGCCCGCCCCGCGGGCTGAAATGTCAGTCCGACGGGTCGGCGTCGGCCCGCGCGGGCCGCAGCAGCGCATAGCCGAATTCGTCCTGGAACCGCTGGTCGAACTCTGCGGGTTCGAACGAGTGGTTCTGCGTCCCGGCGCTCGCGATTTTGATGGCACCCATCAGGGATGCGATACGCCCGGTAGTCTCCCAGTCCATGCCGCCCGAAAGGCCGTACAGCAGGCCGGCGCGGTAGGCATCCCCGCAGCCAGTCGGGTCTGCCAGCGTCGGCACTTTGACAGCCGGAATCTCCAGCGCCTTGCCGTCTGCGTAGATGGTCGAACCTTCTCCCCCCTTGGTGATGACCAGCGCTTTCAGCTGAGATGCCACGTCAGCGGTGGTCCAACCGGTTTTCTCCTGGATCATCGACCATTCGTAGTCATTTACGGTCAGCCACGTCGCCTGTTCGATGAAGACCCTCAGCTCATCTCCGTCGAACAGCGGCAAACCCTGGCTGGGGTCGAAAATAAATGGGATCCCGGCCTCGGCGAACTGGCTGGCATGCTCGATCATCCCCTGTCGACCATCCGGCGCCACGATACCGATCTCGATATCATCGGCGTCTTGCACGTGGTTCAGGTGCGACATGTTCATGGCGCCGGGATGGAACGCCGTTATCTGGTTGTCGTCCATGTCGGTTGTGATGAACGCCTGCGCGGTGTATTCGTTGTCGACCATGCTCACGTGGCGCCGGTTGATACCGCAGCGGTCCATCCAATCTCCGTACGGACCGAAGTCGTTGCCGACCGTGGCCATCGGCAACGGATGCCCGCCCAGCAGATGCAGGTTGTAGGCGATGTTGCCGGCGCAGCCGCCGTATTCCTTGCGCATCTCTGGCACCAGGAAGGACACGGAGATCATGTGCACCTTGTCCGGCAGGATGTGGTTTTTGAACTGGTCGTTGAAGACCATGATGCTGTCGAATGCGATGGAACCGCAGATGAGTGCAGCCATGCTTGGGCTCCCTGATATCTGATATTACTGATAGCTGACTGGGCGGGCGCTGCCTCGCCGGACGGCGCGCCAGGCGCTGCCGGCCTCTCAGGGCGGTCAGGCGGATTCTGGCGACAGGCGTCCGGTGCGGGCGCTGCCGGCTATAAACGCCGAGGATAGCACTGAATCGAGGGCGTCAAAGCTTAATTGCGCGGCTTGCGGCTCATCTGCGCTGGCCGACGCCACGCCGGTCGTTCACGATGCCGCGTCGCTGCGCGCCGTCTGTCGCGCGAGCAGAGGCGCCAGGAACTGGCCGGTATGGGACGCCGATACGGTGCAGACGTACTCAGGCGCACCCGCAGCGACTACCGTGCCGCCGTTCGCGCCGCCTTCGGGGCCGAGGTCGACCAGCCAGTCGGCAGTTTTGATGACGTCGAGATTGTGTTCGATGACGACGACCGTATTGCCGCGATCGCGAAGCCTGTGCAGCACGCGGAGCAACTGCTCGATATCATGAAAATGCAGGCCGGTGGTCGGCTCGTCCAGCAGGTACAACGTCCGGCCGGTATCGCGTTTGGAAAGCTCGCGTGCCAGCTTGACGCGCTGCGCCTCACCGCCAGACAGCGTGGTCGCGCTTTGCCCGAGGCGGATGTACGTGAGACCTACGTCGATCAGGGTCTGCAGCTTGCGCGCTATCGTCGGAATCGCGTCGAAGAATTGCCGCGCTTCTTCGACGGTCATCGACAAGACTTCGTCGATCGTGCGGCCTTTGTAGCGGATGTCGAGCGTCTCCCGGTTGTAGCGCTTGCCCTTGCACAGATCGCAGGACACGTACACGTCGGGCAGGAAATGCATCTCGACCTTGATGAGACCATCGCCCTGACAGGCTTCGCATCGTCCGCCCCGCACGTTGAAGCTGAATCGGCCCGGCCCATAGCCGCGCGAGCGAGCTTCCTGGGTGCCGGCGAAGAGTTCTCGAATCGGTGTGAACAGCCCGGTGTAGGTGGCCGGATTGGAGCGCGGCGTACGCCCGATCGGCGACTGGTCGATGTCGACGACCTTGTCGAACAGTTCCAACCCGTCGATGCGCTCGTGCTCCACGGGTTCGGCGTTGGCACCGTTCAGTACGCGCGCTGCCACCGGAAACAGCGTGTCGTTGATCAGCGTCGATTTGCCTGAACCCGAGACGCCCGTAATGCAGGTCATCAGGCCGACGGGTATCTCGACCGAGACGTTCTTCAGATTGTTGCCCCGCGCACCGACGACGTGGAGCATCTTGTCGGCATCGGGCGGCGTGCGCGCGGCGGGGGATTCGATGCGTCGGCGTCCGGACAGGTACTGACCAGTCAGTGAAGCCGGGTCTCGGGCAATGTCATCCGGTGCGCCTTCCGCGACGATCTGACCACCGTGCACGCCAGCGCCGGGGCCGAGGTCCACCACGTAGTCGGCAGCGAAGATGGCGTCCTCATCGTGTTCGACCACAATTACGGAATTGCCGAGGTCGCGCAGATTGATGAGCGTATCGAGCAATCGACGGTTGTCGCGCTGGTGCAGGCCGATCGACGGCTCGTCCAGGATGTACATGACGCCGACCAGACCAGCACCGATCTGGCTCGCGAGCCGAATGCGCTGCGCCTCACCGCCGGAGAGGGTCTCGGCAGGCCGGTCCAACGTCAGGTAGTCGAGCCCGACGTCGATCAGAAAACGCAGGCGCTGGTTGATCTCCTTCAGGATCTTATCGGCGATCTGTCCGCGGTGACCGGGCAGGTCCAGCGCCTCGTAGAGAGCGTGCACGTCGCCGATCGGCATCGCGGTGACCTGCGGCAGGCGGCGGTCGCCCACCAGCACGTGGCGGGCGGCCCGATTCAAACGCTCGCCCTGGCATTCCGGGCACGGCTGTGTGCCTAGGAATCGCGCCAGTTCTTCGCGGACCATGGCACTCTCGGTCTCGCGGTAGCGCCGCTCCATGTTCGGGATGATGCCCTCGAAGCTGTGGGTGCGCTCGTAGCTGCCACGGCGTTCGCTGGTATAGGAAAACGTGATCTGCTCCTCGCCGCTGCCATGCAGGATGACGTTGCGCACCGCCTCGGGTAACTCTGCGAACGGCTGGTCCAGATCGAAGCCGTAGTGCACGGCGAGTGCCTGAACCATCTGGAAGTAGTAGGCGTTGCGGCGATCCCAACCCCGGATCGCGCCGCCTGGCAGACTGAGGCTGGCATCCGTGACGACACGTGACGGGTCGAAAAACGCTTTGCTGCCGAGTCCGTCGCA
The DNA here is from genome assembly GCA_039030335.1 of Pseudomonadota bacterium. GTDB lineage: Bacteria > Pseudomonadota > Gammaproteobacteria > HK1 > HK1 > JBCCEJ01. The sequence goes on from JBCCEJ010000004.1 coordinate 4,026, forward strand.
GGTCTGACAGGCACCCGAGGGATTGTTGAAGGAGAACAGGCGCGGTTCGAGGTCGGCCACGCTGTAACCGCACTGCGGACACGCGAACCGGGCGCTGAAGATCAGGTCGGCGCGATCCGGGTCATCCATCCATGCGAGCAGCGCCCGGCCATCGCCGAGGCCAAGGGCCGTTTCGAATGACTCTGCAAGCCGTAGCGCCGCATCCGGCCGCACGCGCAGGCGGTCGACTACGGCTTCGATATCGTGCGTTTTGTAACGATCCAGCTCCGGCGCCTCGTCCAGCTCCGTCACGACGCCGTCGATGCGCACCCGGACGAAGCCTTGAGCGCGGAGCGTGTCCAGCACCTGCTGGTGCTCGCCCTTGCGTCCGCGCACCACGGGGCCGAGCAGCAGCACGCGCGTGCCCTCTTCGAGAGCCAGCACCTGGTCGACCATTTGCGAGACGGTCTGCGCTTCCAGCACCTCGTCGTGATCCGGGCAGCGGGGCTCTCCGGCGCGGGCGTAGAGCAGGCGCAGGTAGTCGTAGATCTCCGTGATCGTGCCGACCGTGGAGCGTGGATTGTGAGAGGTCGATTTCTGCTCGATCGAGATGGCGGGCGACAGCCCCTCGATGTGGTCCACGTCTGGCTTTTCCATGACCGACAGGAACTGGCGAGCGTAAGCGGACAGCGACTCGACGTAGCGCCGCTGGCCCTCCGCGTAGATCGTGTCGAATGCGAGCGACGACTTTCCGGATCCTGACAGACCGGTCAGGACGATGAGCTTTTCGCGCGGCAGCTCCAGGTCCACATCACGCAGGTTGTGGGTGCGTGCGCCACGGATGCGGATGGTGTCCATGCAGGTTCTCACGGCTGCGGGCGAACTGGTAATCTTAGGCTGCGCTGAAGCGGCGATGCAAAGGTCGTGCAACGTCCCTCGCAGCACCGCCGGACGGGACGCCGCCCGCGCCGGAGCGCGCTCGCCGTCGGCCTGTAGGCCTACCGCGACGCGGCGCTCAGCTGACGGCGCGGTCCGCAGCGGATCGGTAGAGTCTGCTTCGTCGGGTGTGGCCGCTGCCGGTCATCCCGGGCGCTGCATCCAGCGGCCGACCTTACAGCCATTGGGCTTGCCCGTCCGTGACCAAGCGGCCGGGCTGGTCCCGCCACTGATTGAGGAGCAATTCGAGCATGGCGCGTGGAATCAACAAAGTGATCCTGGTGGGTAACCTCGGTGCCGATCCGGAAACGCGTTACACACCGAGCAACACGGCCGTCACGAATCTGCGCATTGCGACGTCCGATTCCTGGCGCGACCGCCAAACCGGAGAGCAGCAGGAGCGCACCGAGTGGCATCGTGTCGTCTGCTGGAATCGCCTTGCGGAAATTGCCGCGGAATACCTGCGCAAGGGGTCCAAGGTCTACATCGAAGGACGCCTGCAAACGCGCAAGTGGCAAGGTCAGGATGGCCAGGATCGCTACACCACCGAAATCGTTGCGAATGAAATGCAGATGCTGGATTCGCGCGGTGGCGGCGGTGGCGGTGGTGGTGGTGGTGACTACGGTCGCGGTGGTCCGCCGGACGACGACTGGGGTCAGCCGCCCGCGCGCAGCGGCGGTGGTGGCGGCGCTCCGCGGCCTGCGCCCACGACCGGGCCAGGGCCTGGCGGGGATGATTTCGACGACGACATTCCGTTCTGATCTCTCCTCCGATGCGTGAAGTCGGTTCCTTGCCGGTGGTGGACATCGCCAACCGGCGGGGTGGTGCGGCGGCACGCGACCAGATCGCCGCCGAGCTTGACGCTGCGTTTCGCAATCTAGGTTTTTGCTACATCAGCAACACCGGGGTGCCAACGCGGGAGATCTTCGCGGCCGCGGCTGACTTTCATGCGCTGCCGATGGCGAGCAAGCAACGTATTGCCGTCAACGATTTTCATCGCGGCTACATCGCGCCGAATTCATCGACGATCCGCACCTCGAGCGTGGCGACAGTCACACGCCCGAACTTGAGCGAATCGCTGATGATCATGCACGAGGTCGCGCCGGACGACCCGCGTTACGGCCAGCCGCTACAGGGGCCGAATCAGTGGCCCGCGGAACTCCCGGCCTTCCGGCCGGCTGCCGTTGACTACATGGCCCGGATGAGCGCGCTCGCGCGCGACCTGACCCGCCTTATCGCCATCGCCCTCGGTCTGCCGGAGAACGCGCTTGATGCCTACTTCGACCAGCCGACCGTCTGGCTGCGGCTGCTGTGCTATCCGCCCGAACCCCCTGGCACGCCACGCGACCAGTTCGGCGCTGCACCCCATACCGACTACGGCTTTATCACCTTGCTCGCCCAGGATGCACTCGGCGGTCTGGAGGTGCGCCGCGCCGACGGGACGTGGATCTCGGCGACGCCAATACCGGACACTTTTGTCGTCAACGTGGCCGATATGCTGAGCCGATGGACCGGCGGACGCTGGCGTTCGACGCCGCACCGTGTACGCAATCAGGCCGACGAGCTGCGGTTTTCCGTACCGTTCTTCTGGGACCCGTCGATGGACAGTCTGATCGAGCCCTTGCCGATAGCGCAGAGCGCGCACGAGGAGACTTTTCAAGCGGTTCAGTTCGGGGACTACGTGATGGAACGGCTGAACCGGAATTACGCCTATCGGCGGCGCGCCTGAGAGCAGGGCGTCGCGGCGGCCCGCGCGGCGCTCCGATCACTCGTATCGTGCAATCACATTCAAACTGACCGGCACATCCCGCACCGTCAGCAGGCTCGCATCCCGGAAAAAGCCGAATGAACGCACCCGCCGTGCGCGGCTGAAGCCTGCCTCGTTCAGATAGTGCGCCAGCAATTCTCCGTTCAGTCCGACCTTGTGATAGTCGAACGGGTTGTCGTGTCCCCCGAACATCATCTGCATGAGGTCGAAGCGCTCCGAAGTCGACAGGGCGTCTTTGCGCGTGAACAGCGAACAGAGCACGTCCAGATCGGGAACGCTCAGGTAGAGCAGCGCGCCTGGCGCCAACAGCCGTCGCCATTCGATCAGCACCGCAGTCAGCTCACCGATGTAGTCGAAATGTTCGAGCACGTGTGAGGCGTAAACGGCACCGAAAGCGCCGTCGTCGAAGCGGCCCAGATCGCGCGCGTCGGCCACATGGTCAACGTGCGGAGCTGGTCGGACATCCAGCACTTCCCAACCGGCTTTTCGGTAGGCGCCGCCGATATGCAGACGCCTTGTCATGACATGGGAGGTGCTTGCGGCCAACGCTCAGGTGCCTTTGAAATCGGCCCGGCGTTTTTCGTTGAACGCGGCCACGCCTTCGCGGAAGTCGCCGCGGCTCGCGCACTCGGCGAAGCACTCCGCTTCCATCTGCAGCTGTGACTCGAACTCGTTCTCGAGACTCTTGTACATGAGCTTCTTGGCCTGCCCATAGACGAACGTCGGGCCGTTCGCGAGACGTTTCGTAAGCTTGCCGCATTCAGCGTCCAGGTCGTCAGCGGGCACGACGTAGTTCACGAGCCCCATATCAGCCATCTGCTGCGCGGTGTAGCGATCCCCCAGCAGCGTCATTTCCAGCGTGCGCTTGATGCCGATGGCGCGCGGCAAATGGAAGCTCGAAGAACCGTCCGGGCTCGTGCCGATGTGGCAGTACGCCAGCGTGAAGAAGGCCTCTTCGTCCGCGATCACGAGATCGCACGCGGCGGCGAGCGACACGCCGGCGCCGGCGGCGGCTCCGCGCACCTTGGCAACGACCGGCTTGGGCATCCTGCGCATCGAGAACATGATCGTGTGCAGCGCGTGAATTCGCTGCAGGAAGTACTTCTTGACGGTCGCGGGGTCTTCGGTCTCGGACAGGTATTCATGCATCTGGCGCACATCGCCGCCCGCCATGAAATGCTCGCCAGCGCCTTGCAGTACGACGCAACGCACGCTGTCATCAAACTCGACGTCGTGAAACGCCTCGTTCATCTGCGAACGCATGTCCATCGACAGTGCGTTGCGTGCGTCGGGGCGGTTCATGGTCAGCGTGGCGATGCCATCGTTGATGGCAACTTCTAGGTCAGCCATGGTTTCTTTACCTGTAAATTGAGAACGCGGATACGGTGGCGCAGCGTTGAGCGCCGGGAAAGTAGTCTGGCAGACGGTCCTGTCTACGCTGGCCGGTAAGGGTGCACCTAGTGAGCCTCGCCGCCGCGCAACTTGCCGATCGCGGTGACTACCGCGACGAGTATGGCCCCGGCGATCAGACCGAGGATGCCGTTGACGGCCATCTCGGCCAACACGCTAAGCAAACCAGCCGCGCCGCTGTCGGCGAACCAGCCGTTTACGGCTTGCAACAGCGCCGCACCGCCCGGTAAACCATGCACGAGAATGCCGCCGCCGACCAGGAACATGGCGGCCGTACCAACGACAGACAGGGTCTTCATCAGATAAGGCGCAAACACCAGGATCAGCGCACCGAGCTTGCGTTTGAACGCTGCGAAGCCGGTCTTTTCCTGCACCTTGGTCAAATAGAGGCCAGCATCGTCGAGCTTTACGATGCCTGCCACGAGGCCATAGACACCTATGGTCATCAACACTGCGATGGTGACCAGCACGCCAACCTGAATGGTCAGGCTGCGGTCGGCAACGGTTCCGAGCGCGATGACGATGATCTCCGCTGACAAGATGAAGTCGGTGCGGATGGCACCCTTGATCTTGTCACGCTCGAATTCGACCATGTCCACTTCCGGGTTCTTGTTGGCATTGACCTGATCGAGATGCTTTGCGGCTTTTTCCTCTTTCGGACCGGCCATCGCATGCCAGATTTTTTCGAAGCCTTCAAAGCAGAGATATGCGCCGCCGATCATCAGTAGCGGAACGATGGCGATCGGCACGAAGGCGCTGATGGCAAGCGCCGCTGGGACCAGGATGCACTTGTTCTTGGCGGAGCCCTTGAACACCGCCCACACGACCGGTAACTCGCGATCGGCGCGTACGCCCGAGACCTGCTCGGCGTTCAGCGCGAGGTCGTCACCCAGCACGCCTGCGGTCTTGCGCGCCGCGACGTTCGTCATCGTTGCGACGTCATCGAGTATCGTCGCGATGTCGTCCAGCAATGTCAGCAGACTGGTACCAGCCACGGCCCTCTCCCCATGCACCCGGCGTTGCGGCTATCCTCCCACGGAAGGTCGGACGATGAGAAGCTCGCGCGATTGACCGGGCGCCTTCGCGGCCCGCGCCGCGCAAGCCCATCGCGCCACCGGGCAGGACCTCCGAAGCAAGAAGGAGCTGTTGTGACAGCAGAAGCTACATGCATCGTTGCGCGCACCGCGCAGATCGCGCATATCGAATTGAACCGGCCACGACGTCTGAACGCGTTCAGCTTGCCGGCCATTCATCAACTGTCAGCCGTGATCGACGAACTCGCCGCAGATCCAAACTTGCGGATCGTCACGCTGCGCGGTCGAGGGCGGGCGTTCTCGACCGGTGTGGATCTGAAAGAGCTGCCTGTCGATGGCTTCGGTCCAGACCGCGTACAGGCGTGGGAGAAGATGCTTCGCACGATCGAAATGATGGACAAGCTGGTGATTTGCAGTCTGCACGGATTTGCCGTGGGCGGCGGACTGCAGTTAGCACTTGCCTGCGACATTCGGGTGTGCGCGAGGACAACTCAACTTGGGCTGCCTGCGAGCAAAGAGGGCATCATCCCGGGTCTTGCGACATATCGGCTGGCCCGCTTTGTGGGTATCGGCCGGGCGCGCCAGCTCATTTTCAGCGGCGACCTGATCGACGCCGAGCGGGCCCTCGATATCGGGCTGGTCGACCATCTGGTGGACGATGAAGGGCGAGAGCTGGCAACGGATGAGATCGTGGCGCGCTACGACGCGGCATTCTCAGCGGGCGGCCGGCACGCCAAAGCCCTGTTGGCAGACTGCTTCAACACAGACTTCGCCGACTTTCTCGCGCTGTATGAGCGCCAACAGGGTCGTGCCGTCGAGTCGCCAGACTTCGCCGAAGCCAAGGCAGCATACGCAGAGGGTCGTGACGCCAGGTGGCAGTAGTGCTGGATGCCGTCACCGGTTGGGTAACCGGAGGTGAAGTGTGACCACCGAACTGAACGCTGACTTTTCGAGAACAGCCCGCGTGCACGCTGGAACGTCGCCTTGGATTCCGTCACCGATGCCGGGTGTGGAGCGCAAACTCCTGGATCGCATCGGCGACGAGGTCGCCCGCGCGACCTCGATCGTGCGTTATGCACCTGGCAGCGCATTCTCCGCTCATACGCATGGTGGCGGCGAAGAATTCCTGGTCCTCGACGGTGTTTTTCAAGACGAGCACGGAGACTACCCGATCGGTACTTACGTGAGGAATCCGCCCGGCACGCGCCACACACCGGGGTCGGCGCCGGGCTGCATCATCTTCGTCAAGCTCTGGCAGTTCGCGGCTGACGACTCCAATCAGTTCAGCGTGGATGCGAACAGCGTGCCGCCGGCGAAAGCGGGCGAAGCCGCGCGTCTCAAGACATTGCCAGATGTCGAGCGTCATCTGCTGCACGATGACCGGCACGAGACCGTCTGCGTAGAGCAGTGGCCGGGTGCCACGACGTTTTCACTGGTAGTGCCCGATGGAGCAGAAATTCTGGTGCTCGACGGGGGCTTCGAGGCGGATGGCGGTGCCTATCGTCACTGGTCCTGGTTGAGGCTTCCACCGGACGCTTCGGTGCGTGTTCGGACCAGCGTTGAGGGGGCCCGGGTCTGGACCAAGTACGGTCACCTGCGCGATGTCCTGGGGTTGGCGCCGGCGTGAGCAGCGTCGACTTCAGCGGCCGGTTTGTGGTGTTCGGCTACGGATCGCTCATCTGGGACCTGGATGACCTCGCGCCGCACGTTGAACTGCCATGGGAAATGGATACCGGTCCGGCGTTGCCGATGGAGTTCTCGCGAGTCTCGCCAAAGCGCAAACTTGGCCTTGTGGCAGTGCTCGATGCTGACCATGGTGACCCATGTCCGACACACGCGATCGCGAGTGTGCGCAACTCGATCGACGCCGCGGCTGAGGACCTCAAACGTCGGGAGCGGGCGTCGAGCGTGGCCAAGATCGGCGCTGTTTGTATGCGGACCGGATTGCGCAGGTCGTTTGCAGCAGCCGTCGCGAAAGAGGTGGAGACGTGGTGCCGCGCGCGAAATGCGGCGGGCGCGGTGTGGGCCGATCTTGCCCCCAACTTCGCAGAAGTCACCGGGCATGCTTTTTCAGTCGAGCGCGCTTGTGACTATCTCAAGTCGTTGACGGGTGAGAATCGCGCGGAAGCCGTGCGATACCTTCACTTCGCACCGCCGGCCACCGACACGCCGCTACGGCGTCGTCTGGCGCAGGAACTCTGGTGGTGCGAGGCGGTGCGTGAAGTCGTTGGTAGCGGTTGACCTCGTTCGGTCAGGCGGCCTGCCGAACCGCATCGATGAGCTCTTTGGCATCAACCGGTTTGTACATCAGCCGTATGTGCCCGATTTCTGTCAGCAGTTCTTCGGCGAGATCGTGGCCAAACCCGGTGCAGAGGATAACCGGCGTCTCGTAGCCTTCCGTGCGTACGAGCCGCACCAGTTCGATACCCGTTAGGCCCGGCATGGTCTGATCCGTGATGACGACGTCGAAGGTGGCGCCCTGCTGGATTGCGTTCCACGCGCTCGTTGAATCGGTGAACGCGCTGACGTCGAATCCCTCGCCGGTCAATAGTTCGTGAAGGTAGGTCGTCAGCGCGGGTTCGTCGTCGACCACGGCTACCCGCCGCGGCGCCTGGTCGACTCGAGACAGCTGGCGCGCGGGTTGGTTCGCAGGCTCGAGCGCCATGTCGGCAACCGGCAGGTAACACCTGAATTCCGCGCCAATACGGTTCTCCGTGACCACCGAGATATGTCCACCGTGCCGGTGAACGATGCCGTGGACGATGGCGAGTCCCATGCCAGAGCCGAGACCCACTTCTTTCGTGGAGTAGAACGGTTCAAAGATGCGACTGGTCGTTGTGGGTACCACGCCGGGTCCTGAGTCAGTCACGCGCAGGCAGACCATTTCCCCGGCGAATTTCGAACGGCACGACGCGCAGGTCACCGTATCGACCCGAGTGTTGTATGCCTCGATCCGGATCCGACCGTGCCGCCCGACGAAATCCCGCGCGTTGATACCGAGATTCATCAGAACCTGGCTGATTTCCGTGGGATCGGCGCGCACCTGTTCGAGATCGGTAGCGACGTCGACGCTGAGGTCGATCGTTGCAGGCAACGAGGAGCGCAGAAGTTGGCAGGTCTCGGCGATTGTCGAGCGCACGTCGATAGCGTCGAGCTCGACGACTTTGCTGCTGCTGAATTTGAGGAGCTGACCGACCAGCTCCTTGGCCCGGGTGCCGGCACGCAGGATTTCCTGAAGATAGCCACGCAGCCGTTCGTCCAGATTCTTGTCGAGAGCGCGCTCGGCGAGCTGCGCATGGCCCATAACAGACGCGAGGATGTTGTTGAAGTCGTGTGCAAAGCCGCCGGAAAGATCGCCGAATGCTTCCATTTTCTGCGTCTGGCGCAGCTGTGCTTCCAGTTCCTCGCGCGTTTCGGCGGCTTCGCGCAGCGCGGTCTCGTCGCGCGCGACACCGACGATCGCGGTGACCTCGCCCTTTTCATCCAGGTACGGGGCCAGTTGGCCGTGCATCCAACGCCGGCCGAGATTTCGATAGTGCACCCAGGTCTCGACGCTCTGGCGTTGCCCAGCCCACAGCGCCGGCAGCGCCTCCTCCAGAACGGGCGGAATGTGGCCGCCCAGCAGCTCTTGCAGGCGCGCACCAATTACGGAGTCTCGTTCGAGGCCGTGATAACGAACGTAAGCGTCGTTAGCGCTCACGATGCGCAGTTCACGGTCGAACATGACCATGAGTTCGGTCGCGGTCGACGTCATAACCTCGTAGCGGCGCAACTCCCGAAGTCGCAGGAACCGCTCCGTCACGTCAACTATGACGAGCACGGTTGAGCCGTCGTCGATGCGTCGTTCCGTGATCTCAATCCACGTGCCGGGGCGAAGCTCGACGGGACGCCTGGAGGTGCCGCTGCGGTGGTCTCGAACCCTGGACCTTATCCACTCTTCCGGATTCTCGCGGGCTTCATACACGGCGCCCGCATCAACGGCGCGCCGCACCAGTTCCTCGAAGGTCATGCCCGCCTGTATCGCGCCGCAGATCGCGGCATTGAAACCGTAGCGCCACGTCTCGTTGTACGTCACCAGCCGGTCGCTGGCATCGAATAACGCAAACCCGTCGGGCACGCTCTCGAGCGCATTGAAGAAGCGCTTCTCGATCGCGCGGCCCCGTTCATCGAGTTGCAGCATCATGGTGTGCAGCCCGCCGGCAAGCTCCCGGATCTCGCTGGCCCCGCCGGGTGACGTCGGTTCGGGGCGGATACCGGCACCAAAGGCGCGCACCTGTTCGGTGAGTGCCGTCAGTGGGCGCGCGAGACTCCCGGCGAGCGTCAGGCCGACCACGATCGCAACGAGCGCGCAAAGCGCCGCGATGGCGCTCAGTTGGCGCCCGAATCCATAGGCCGGGAGGAGCGCTGATGAAACCGACTGTTGTACCGAGACGCAGAACTCGCTCTGCGGCAACCACGTATAGGCGATCAGGACCGGCTCGCCGTCCCAGCGCGCGTCGGTCGATACGCCCGACTTGCCCGCCAGGCAGCGCTCCAATGCCGGTTCGGGTGGTGCCCTGCGCGGGCCTGAGGCGGGCAGGTCAGCGGGCCGGCTGCCGATAAGCAGGCGCCGTTTCGAGATGAGATGTACCTGCGCATCAGCCTCACGCTCGCCGCGGGGGCGCAAGATGGTGCGAAGCCCGTTCTTGTTGAGCGTGCCGGCCAGAACTCCGACGAGTTGGCCCTCATCGCTGCGCACCGGGGTCGCTGCCATCAGCTCCAGCATCCCGCTCGATGGAGAGAAATACGGTGCCTGCAGATACGGCCCGCGTTTGCCAGCCTTGAAGTACGGCATATGGTCGCGGCGTTTGCCGACCGCATCGGCTTCGCTGCTTTGCACGACGCTCCCGTCATCCGGGGACAAGAGCTCCAGCCTCGAAAACACCAGATGCTCGCTGGACCACGCGTTCAGCAACGAAGCGGCCGCGTCGGGCCGCGCAACGAGCAGCGTACTGGTGGAAGCGGCGATCCTATCGAGTTCCCGCAGACCATGATCGAACCAGTGTGCCAGCGCTGCCTGCTTCTCGGCCGACGCCAGCGCGAGCCGTTGCACGGTGTCAGTGCGGTGGGTGTCGACCGAACTCCGGTAGGCCAGCCAGGCGACCGTGGACACTGCCAACAGCACGACGGCCGCCATCGAGCCTGCAACCTGCAGCTGCAACGAGACTGTGCGCAATCTCAGTCGCTCAAACTCGGGTGCAAGACGCGCCCTCGATCGCGCCGTCTCGCATTGTTTCGGGTGCACTCCACGTCGCCCGTGCCTCCCATTGCGTTTCACCACTGCTCATGGACAACCCTATTCGTTACACCTTTCAGCATGCGATGCAACCGTCTGGGTGGTTGGGCTTGCCCCCGCGGCGCGTCCGCCTCCGGAATCTGGGCGCTTTCACGGCGTTATCGCGAGTGCGGACAGTGCAACTTCCAACGGGGTTGCATCTGTCTGCTGCCGCGCTCGCCTGTTTTCGTCAGATTACTTCCAGAGCGGCAGTCAGTTCCGGGCGGAACGCGGTTTCGTCGAACTCGCGGCCTGAGAACAGGCGATAGGCGTGCACGCCCTGATGGAAGAAGAGCTCGAAGCCTGACAGGGTCGCCGCGCCGGCGGTACGTGCATCGCTAAGGAACCGGGTCTTCTCGGGGGTATAGACAGCGTCGAAGGCCCAGAGCTTACCCCTCAGATGCTGCGCGTCGAGCGGCGTCCCCGGCCGATCGTACATGCCGACCGGCGTACAGTTGACCACTCCGGTGGCAGCGGCGGCGCAGTCGGCGGCGTCTTGCGCAATCTGCACATTGACGGTCTCGAAAGCGCGCGCTAAGGCGGTTTTGAGCGTCGCTGCCCGCGCTGGTACCAGGTCGGTAAGGATCAGTTCACGGGTGCCCAGGCGGGCCAGCGCGAACGCGACTGCGCGTGCTACGCCGCCGGCGCCCAACAGCGCGACCCGTCCTGGAGGCGCTCGTGTGAACCGGGCGCAGAAAGCAGCGATAAAACCGGTCATGTCAGTGTTGTAACCGCGCGGCCCCTGCGCTTCGAATACGACCGTGTTGATCGCGCCGAGTTGCGCAAGCTCCGGTGAATCAGGGCGCACCAGCGGCACAGCCCGTTCCTTGTAGGGGTACGTGATGTTGAGTCCGTCGAAACCATCATCGCGGGCTTGCGCGAATACGTCTTCGAAGGACCGGTCGAGCTCAGCCGGTACCAGACACGTGTACGTCGTCGGAATATCGAGGCAACGTCCCGCCAGCTCGTGCAGCAAGGGGGCTTTCGATTCAGCGATGTGATCGCCGATCAGGCCGAGTCTGAGGCGTTTCGGTACGCACATCGACGCGGGTCTCCGTTCAGTCGCCGCCCTTCGAAGCCGGCGGTGAGTTGGGAACTCCTCGTTCAAACGCACTCAGCATAGTGCCGGTAAGGACGCTCGCGCTGAGACTTCGCGAGATCTTTTTCGTGCAGACAACCTGGCGGTATTTTCATTCCCAGCTCGCTGCTCTTCACCTCACCTGAACCGGCTGGAAAGTCGAACAAAGTTGGATTTTTCCGGTCCATTAGGCTCATAGTGAGTCCGCGACGGGCTTGCTACGTTGTCAGACAGGCCCGCTACCTGTGGGGCCAATATAACGAGAAAGGGCAGCCGGATTCGGAGCCCGCCAAAGGAAGTAAATTCAAGTGAGTGCACCAATCAATACGTTGATTCTGGGTGCGTCGTACGGCTCTTTGCTGGCCACCAAGCTGGTATTGGCCGGGCACGATGCGACGTTGATCTGTCTACCCGCCGAGCGCGAACTCATCAATGCCGAGGGCGTCATCGTCAGAATGCCTGTTCGTGGGCGCGACGACCTGGTGGAACTGAACAGCAAGGATGCGCCGGGCTCGCTTCGTGCCGTGGCACCTGAAGAGGTCGACCCCGCTGAGTTCGATATGATCGCGCTTGCGATGCAGGAACCGCAGTATCGTTCGGACGGTGTGCGCGAGTTGCTCGACGCCATCGCCCGTTCGGGCAAGCCGGTCATGTCGATCATGAACATGCCGCCGCTGCCATTTCTTGCGCGGATCCCCGGCCTCGATATGGATGCCCTCGCGGCCTGTTACACCGATGCCAGCGTCTGGGCTTCTTTCAATCCCGACAACGTGACGCTCGCGAGTCCCGACCCACAGGCGTTCCGGCCACCCGAGGAGCCGGTCAACGTCTTGCAGGTCAGCCTGCCAACCAACTTCAAGGTTGCGCGGTTTGCCGACGATGCGGCTACTGACCTCATGCGTCGAATGCAGGCGGATATCGAAGCGATTCGGCACACTGTCGACGGCGCCCAGGTCGAACTGCCAGTGAAACTGAAAGTGCACGAATCTGTGTTCGTGCCGCTTGCGAAGTGGTGCATGTTGCTGACCGGCAACTACCGGTGCGTCCAATCGGAAGAAATGCGGGCGATTCGCGACGCTGTGCATGCGGATCTGGACGCCTCCAAGACCGTGTACGAGTGGGTACGGCATCTCTGCATCGATATCGGTGCCTCACCGGACGACATGGTGCCGTTCGAGAAGTACGCCAACGCCGCGAGTGGTCTCGCCAAACCATCTTCCGCAGCGCGCGCCCTTGCGGCTGGCGCGCCGAATATCGAACGCGTCGATAAGATCGTCCAGACTATCGCTGCCGCGCACGGTAAGAGTCTGCCTGAGGTCGATGCGATCGTAGCGCTTGTCGAGCAGTGGCTCAGGCGGAACCGCGAAGCTCAGCAGGCCGCGTAGCGAAGAGACGCCGGAGCAGTACACCAATACTGTTCCGGCGCTCTGATTGTGGCGCCTGTCCTGACCCCGGGGGATGCCGCTTTCCCTTCAGCTCATCGCCTGCTCCGCCGCTTTGGTCGCCTTGAAGCCGTCGCGCGCGCTGACCGATTCCCAGTAGGTACCGAGCGGCCCTGTAATGGCGTCTGGGATCACCATGTTCGCCAGCATTACGGTGTAGCCCATCATGACGTCCGCGGCCGTGAAGGCCGGCCCGAGCAGGAACTCACGGTCTTCGAGCGCCGCTGACACCGCTGTCGCGCATACCCGGGCGCGATCTTTCATCTCGTCCATGATCATGTCCTGGGCGTTGTCGCCATAAAACCGTTTGTGCGCGACCACCTCGCCGATAGGACGGGCGAAGGTCGCTTCGGCGAACCAGCACCACTGCAGATACAGCGCGTGTTCGGCCGTCCCGGGCTCAGGCTGCAGCCGGCCTTCGCCATAGCGGTCGGCAACGTACTGGGTCATCGCGCAGGACTCGAACATCGTCACCTCCCCATCGTGCATGACCGGTACCTTGCCCGTCGGGCTCAAGGCGCGCCACTCAGCGGTGTTGCGATACTCGGCGGAGAAATCCACCTTCGTGAGTTCGTACGGCACGCCGAGTTCCTCACAGAGCCAGATGACCCGGAACGCGCGCGTATTGGGTGCGTGATAGATGTTCAGCATCGGTGGAACTCCTCAAATCCTCAGATGACGGTGAATGGTTGCTTGCGCCCACGGGCGATCACCAAAGCGGGGTGTTCGAGCGCGTGGATGTCGGTCAGGGGATCGCCTTCGAGAACTAGCAGGTCGGCCGCTTTGCCAGGCGCGAGCACGCCGAGATCTGCACGTCCGAGCGCTTCCGCCGCTACGCTGGTCGCTGAGCGCAGGACCGCGGCTGGAGAGATCCCGCATTCGGTGACCGTTTCGACCAGATCGCCTGGATAGTCCGTGATGTGACAGTGAGCGACGCCGCTGTCATTGCCGGAGACGAGTTTGACCCCGATGTCCGCCAGGCGCCGGGTCAGGCGGAAGCGGTCCTTGCGCCGCGACAGAAACATCTCCTCGCGCGCGGTGAAGTGGTGGTTCGGATCACCGATGAGTTTGGCCAGACCGCGAAATACGGTTGGGCAGACGTAGATGTCGTTGTCGAGGATTTCCTTGACCATGTCGTCATCCCAGCCGAATCCGTCGTCGAGCTGGAAAGAACAGTGTTCAATGGTGGTGACGCGCGCCTTGATCGACGTGCGCACACCTTCGATCGCGTGCGCATGCGAGGCACTCCTGCGGCCAGCTTTGCGCGCTTCCTCGGTTGCCGCGCACATCTGTGCTTCGGTGTACTGGGCCACCAGCGAGTTCGAACCAGGTGTCGTGTTGCCTCCTGTGGCGAACAGCTTGATGAAGTCGACCCCGTCTTTGACGTGGGTGCGCACGGCTTTGCGCAGCTCGTCCTCGTTGTCCGCCTCGATGGCGCAAAACCAGCAGTGGCCGCCCGTGGATGTGATCGCGCCCGAGGTCACCATGCGTGGACCGCGCAGCATACCGCCTTCAACTGCGTCCCGTGCCGGCAGCGCAAGATGCGGCCACGTACCGCAGTCGCGAACCGTAGTAATGCCGACATCCAGCGCGGCGTGCAGGTTCTCGACAATGCGCACCATCTTGATGGCGTCTGTCTCGTTGACCTGGTCTTCGAACACATTGGGGCCGCTGCTGAACGACAGGTGCGTGTGCATGTTGATGAGGCCCGGCATCAGCGTTTGCTGAGGCTGCAGCTCGATCGTGGCGCCAAACTGCTGCACAGCGGACGCGCCGAGGTCGGCCGTTCGCCCAATGTCGGTAATGGCATCACCGCGGATGACGACATAGCGATCTTCGGCAAGTCTGCCGCTGATGCCGTCGAACAGGCGCGCCGCCTTGATCAGGGTCGACTCTGACATGGACGGGATTCCGTGTTCCATACGAGCGTTGCCGGGAGCGGCAACCGTGGCTGAAACAGCCTCCCAGGATAGGCGGATGATGACAAGCACCCTGCCATGCGGGGGCGGTGTCGAGCGGTCGTGAGGCTGCTATTCTGACGTGCAACGCCGAGCGCGGCCTGCACGCTGAATCAGCGCGTGAAGCGCGCGCCGGGCTTCAAGACGACAGGCGTGACCACCGCGCCGGGGATACACCGGGATTGCCATGTCTGATGCTGCCAACTACGACCCACGGACCTATGCCGGACTGACGTGGTTCGACCGACCGCCCGAATTCGCGGCCGGTCGCGACTCGCCGCGCGATTACCTGGAACGTTGTCTGGACGTGATCGGTAGCCGTGAGCAGGTGGTGCAGGCGTACGCCTGCCTGAATGAAGACGGCGCCCGCGAAGCCGCTGATGCGAGTGCGGCGCGCTGGCAAAGGAGTCAGCCACTGTCGCCGATCGACGGTATGCCCATCAGTATCAAAGACCTGCTCGAAACCAGGGACATGCCGACAGAAATGGGTTGTGCGGCATATCGTGGCAATTTCCCCAAACGCGACAACGCGGCCGTCTCGGCGTTGCGCGCTGCGGGCGCGGTCATACTCGGCAAGACGATAACGGCCGAGATCGGTGGCTCCCATCCCGGGCCGACGACCAATCCGTTCGATCCGGCCCGCACGCCCGGCGGCTCGTCCTCGGGTTCGGCGGCTGCCGTGGCCGCGGGTATGGTCCCGGCCGCTATCGGCTCGCAAGTGGGCGGCAGCATCATCAGACCATCAGGCTTCTGCGGCAACGTCGCGCTCAAGCCCAGTCAGGGTGGAATCAATCGCGGTGAGCGGCAGGCGACCAGCATGAGCACGCACGGTGTGCATGCCAACGCGATCGAAGACATGTGGCAAGTGGCCATCGAGATCGCGAATCGAGTGGGTGGCGACCGTGGTTTCATGGGTCTGCAAGGACCCGCCGCGCCGCCAACGGCGGTGCCGCCGTTACGGCTCGCCGTGCTCGAAACCGAAGGGTGGACAACGGTGGACGCACCCACGCGCGCGGCTTTCGAGGCACTGTGCGACGCGCTCGAAGCGAGCGGCATCGCATTGATTCGCCGCGCCGACCATCCGTTGCTCGAGGCGCTGGAAGCAGCTGTGGCAGATGCCACACGGGTCACCAGTTCGATCACCGGATGGGAGAACCGCTGGTCGACCCGTAATCTGGTCGATCAGTATCCGGATGGGGTCAGTGAGCGTGCGAAGCAGGTGCTGGCGAAGGCAGAGGCGATGACCATCGATGACTACCGCGCGCTGCTCGTGGTGCGCGAGCAGGCGCAGGCGGCGCATCGTGCTGTCGCTGGCCTCGCCGACGCACTGGTGACACTTTCGTGCCCCGGTCCGGCCCCGCATTGGGCCGGAGACCAACCGGGCCAACCGTTGGCGAGCCGGCCAACCGGTAACGCGATCTTCAATTACCCGACGTCTTTGCTATTTGCACCTTGCGTGAGCCTGCCGCTGCTCGGCGTCTCCGGTCTGCCCGTCGGCGTACAGATCGTTGGCCAGCGTGAAGAAGACGCGCGCATGACTGCGCTCGGGCGTTGGATTGTGCAGCACGTGACACCGCAGACGGCCGCTTGAGGCCCTGATGCGGGCAAACTGCCTTTGAATTCTAGAACCTGGCAACGCTGAGGCGACACCGTGGCGGACAAGCGATCACCCAACAGACGCGGCGTGCGAACTGACGAGCGCACTCGGGTGCCAACCAAAAAGACCTCTGTCGAGCAGGCCTCTACCAAGAAGACCTCTACCAAGAAGACCTCTACCAAAACGGCCGCAGTCAAGAAGGCACCGTCGAAGCAAATGCGGCGCGCGAAGTCATCCCGTTCGCAGTCTTCTGGTGGCAAGGTCGCGTCACGGCAGGCCGCGAAGAAGCCGATGATGCACCTGGCGCAGTTTCTGGTGCACGGGCCGAGCTACCACAGCCTCGGCATGTGGCGGCATCCCGAAACTCTGGCGTCGCGGGATGCGTGGGCACGTCCGGAACTCTACCAGCACATCGCGCGGGTCTGTGAGCGCGGGCTGTTCGACATGGTGTTCTTCGCCGACCTCAACTACATCGCTGATTCCTATACCGGCACGCTCGGCCCCGCGCTGCGTTACGCGGCTCAGGCACCGGAGCACGATCCGATCCCATTGCTGTCGTGGATGGCTGCGGTTACCGAGCGCATCGGACTCGGCGCGACGTTCTCGACCAGCAATCAGCACCCGTTTTACGCGGCGCGCCTGTGGGCTACGTTGGACCACCTTACGCGCGGACGCGCGGCATGGAACGTGGTTACGTCGATCAATCGCAATCAGCAGGCCAACTACGGTACGCGCCGCGCCGCGACGGACACGCGCTATGAGCAGGCACATGAGTACATGGAGGTCTGCCGCAAACTCTGGAACAGCTGGGACGAAGATGCAGTCGTCATGGATCGCGACGACGCGATGTTCGTCGATCCGGACAAGGTCCGGCGCATCGACCACAAAGGGCGCTTCTTCAAATCGCGTGGTCCGCTGAACGTAGTACGTTCGCCGCAGAACGGTCCGGCGATTCTGCAGGCGGGAACATCATCCAAGGGCAAGGATTTCGCCGCCCGCTACGCAGACGGTATCTTCGCGATTCAGCCGCGGGCCAGAGACGCCGGCGCGCTGCTGCGCGATATCAAGGATCGGATGGCCACTTACGGTCGCGGCCCTGACGAGTGCCGCATTCTGTTCGGTGCGCAGCCGATCATCGGCGAGTCCGAAGCGCATGCGCGTGAAAAACAGGACGAGCACAACGAACTCGTGCCGTTGGAAGCGGGTCTTTCGATCCTGTCAGCGCATCTCGACTTCAATCTTGCCAAGGTGCCGCTCGATGCAAAGATGACCGAGCGCGAGGAGCCGCAGCTCAAACGCATGCACACGCGCTTCCTGAAACCGGATGGCAGTTCGATGACGCTCGCCGAGGTGGCGCAGAAACATGGCCAGAGCGTCGGGCTGCCGCAGATCGTCGGCACCGCCAAGAGTGTGACCGATCAGCTCGAGGCCTTCTTCGACGAAGCCGGCGGCGATGGCTTCATGATCTCGCCGATATACTCCCCTGGCGCCATCGAGGAGTTCGTCGACCTCATCGTCCCTGAATTACAAAAGCGCGGCCGTTTCCGCAAGCAGTACAAGGGAGTGACGCAGCGCGAAATCCTCCGCCAAAACGACTGAGCCCTGAGTACTGACGCAATCGCTCGCGATTCAGCTCGCGATCGATCGGACCGGGCGCGCGTCATCCAGGCTTCCCAGTTCCGCCGCCAGGTACTCCGCCAGTGCGAGGTGACCGCGCTTGTCTACCCGCGATTCGGCCGCTGAGTTGTAATTCGTGTTCGTATTGATGTCGTAGGTATAGGCGTGACCGTTGGTATCGACGATGAACTCGATCCCGGCGACGCTCGTATCATGCGCTTTTAACAGCGCCTTGTATCGCTCGGTCAGCGGGCTTGCGAAATTGTCCAGAATGGTGAACTTATCGGCCGGCACGTCATCCACGGTGCAAACCGTAGAACCGGCATCGCAGACGTCGGCGGGGCAAAGCTCAAATCCGTCGGATGTATTGACCCGCACGGCATAGAGCAATTCTCCGCCAATGAACTCACAACGCGTGATAAAAGGCTCGGGCGGTTCCACGTAGCGTTGTACGAGTACGAGCCCGTCAACCGGTTCCATCGATTCCTGGTTGTGCCGTTCCGACCAGGCGCTCTCGAGAGCCGCGACGTTTTCGTATCGATGCACGCCGAGGCCTTTGCCGCCGCGGTTGTGTTTGACGATAAATGGTCTTTGCCGTGTCCCGCTGATGTCGTTGGCCGCCTGCAGGATTGCCGCGCGACCTCGAGCGACCAGCGTCTCGGGCGTCCGGATGCCAACAGCCTGCATCGCCAGATGTTGTGCCGCCTTGCTGAGTTCGAGTTGCAGCGTGCGGCTGCCGTTCAAGACCCGGACTGTTCCGAGTGGGCTGCCGGCTTCCAGCCAACGCAGCACCTGGGCCGTGAACTCCGGGGCATGGCCGTGTCCGCGCGTATGGGCCGAGGCGCTCATCCGGTTGAAGTAGACCCCGGGCTCAGGCGGTTGCTCCAGCGCCAGCACCCCCGCCGACATGTCCCACACCCGATAAGGAGCACCAACCTCCTGAAGCGCGCGTTCGAGCGGCTCAGTCCACTCGGGGTTTTCCTGCAGGATATGAATCTGATGTGCTGACATCGCGCGGCGCCCTATCTGCTCTGCGGTTCATGACGGCGTAATGGGGGAGCCGCGCGCGGCCCGCAATACGTGCGGGAAGATACTTGTATCCGCGCCGCGCCTGCGGACCGATGTTCCGTCTGCGCGGTGTTCTGCGGAACTTGAGCGGGGTCGTCCGGTCCGGCTAGTTGGCAGGGCGCGTACTCGTGTGCGTGTATCATGACGCAGCGCCAGCAGGCGCGAATGCCGGGCTCGTTCAGTCCGGCGCGCATACCCAGGAAGACCAAGTATCGATGAGCGCGAATGAGTCCCGCGCACGGGGGCGCGGTGCCGGGTGGCAGTCCCGCTTGCGGCAGATCTATTTACGCCGGCTGATCGTGCCGCTCTTCCGCGGCAAACACGCGGCTGAATACACCGCGCGCGGCGCGATGTTCGGCCTGGCCATCGCGTTCACACCGTTGGTCGGCGTTCAGATGCCGATCGTGCTGGCGGTCTGGGTCGTCGTGCGTGCGATGGCGCCGCGCTACGACTTCTCTCTGGTGGTGGGGCTCGCCTACACGTGGGTCAGCAACGTCTTCACCGTGCCTCCAATCTATTACACCTTTCTGGTCACGGGTCAGCTGATGCTCGGACGCTTCGATGAGGTGGGTAGTCTCAGCGCGTTTGTGACGGCACTCGACTCCGCTGCCGGCGAAGCCGACTCCTGGCTGGCGTCACTATGGGCCGGGACGGTCGCGCTGTTCGAGGCGTTCGGTGTACCGATGTTCGTTGGCTGCGTACCATGGATGTTCGTGATGGGATGGGTTGGCTACAAGTTCAGTCTCGCTGTCATCACGAAAGTGCGCGCGCGCCGGGCAGCGCGCGAGCGCCGTCGACGTGGCCTCGACTCAGCGCCTCAACAAAGCTGATAGACCCAGTAGTGTGCATCCCCGTCGTTGGTGTATTCAGCATCCCGGACGCAGTGCACCAGACGCGCCCTGCCTGTCGACTCGAGCTGGTCTGACACCTGCTGGTAGTGCGTGGTGTCGTAGTACGACGTTCGCGTGCTGGTGGCGAAGAAGCCGCCGGGGCGCACCATGTTGGCCAGTTCCAGAAGCGCCTCAGGCTTGACGTGCCCGAGCGTGAATACGCCGCAGCAAACAGCTACATCATATTGACCGGTCCACTCGGCACCCATCGGCCGGTTCAGGTCGAAGTGGCTCCATAGCGAGCGGTAGATGTCGAGCTTGCGGGCGACGTCAATCATATTGTCGGACAGGTCCATCCCGTCCAGGGTCGTGGCTCCGGCTTCGACCATCAACGCACCGACCTGCCCGGTGCCGCAGCCGACATCGGCGATCACGAAGTCTGCCAACGGCATCTCGATATCCACGTCGGCAGCCTGCACCAGGGCTTCGCTCAATACCTTCAACATCAGTGAGGGCCCGACGTAGTCGCCCTGCAGGTCGAGATCGTAGGTCGCCGCCCAATCCGCGTAGTGCGCCTGAATGCTGGCCGTCTCACCATCCAGGTTCAGTGCATCGTGGATCTGTTCCTGCGGGGCTGGTCTGTCGGAATGCATGGCGGCTCTCTCCAGCTTGAGCTTGACATTAGGATGTCGCATAGCGAACTCGCGTGCCAGATCTCTGATGTCTGGCACATCGCGCGCCTGCTGGAGCGGAAAACGCAGTCAGTCAAGTGCGTCTGCGATGGCCAAGGCTGCTGCTCGCAGGGCGTCAAGCGCTTCTGGGATCAACGCATCAAGGGTCAGAAAGCCATGGATTTGCCCGTCGAAGCACCGGTAGGTCGAGACGTTGCCGGCTGCCAGCAGGGCTTCGTGATAGGCGTGCCCTTCGTCTCGAAGCGGATCGAAACCGGCGGTGAGTACCAATGCTGCAGGCAGGTCGGCAAGCGACTGAGCGCAGGCCGGCGATGCGCGCCAGTCGTCCCGATCGGCGTCGCCGCGCAGGTAGTGTGACTGAAACCACGCGATGGACTCCGGTGTCAGCAGGTGCTGCGTGAAGAGCTGGTGCGAAGGGGCGGTGCAGTGCATGTCGGTGGCCGGGTAGAGCAGTGCCTGAAATGCGATCTCGGGGCCGCCCTGGTCGCGGGCCATCAACGCGACGACGGCGGCGAGGTTGCCGCCGGCGCTGTCGCCGCTGACGATCAGCCGGGCGGGGTCGACGTCCAGCGCAACAGCATTGGCCGCCACCCAGGCGAGCGCGGCATAAGCGTCTTCCACGCCGGCCGGGAACGGGGCTTCGGGTGCGAGACGGTAGTCGACCGAGACGACGACCGCGCCGGACATCGATGCGAGGTGCCGGCAAAGTCCGTCGTGGGTGTCCAGGCTGCCAATCACCCACCCGCCACCGTGGTAATAGACGATGACGGGACGTGTGCCTTCCGCGGGCCTGTATAGCCGAAGCGCCAACTCCCCGCCGGGGCCCGGGATATTGCGGTCGACAACCGCCATCTCCGGACCATCGCTGCCAAACAATTCCTTCGACTTGAGATTCATCTCCCGCGCGAGTGCGGGTGACGCCTCGTGCAAGGCCGGCGTGCCGTTTTCCTGTGCCTTTCGCAGTATGTCGAGCATGCGGGCGGCACCGGCGTCGAGCGCCGCGTTGTCGGTTGGGGTGTCAGTCATCGTCGGGCTCTGTCTCTGAAGCGAATCGGGCTCGGGTCGAACGCGGCTCAGGCCGCGTCCAGCAGCGCGTTCACGCGGTCGATCATCTCATCGGTGTTGTACAGGTCGTAGTAGATCGATGCCATGACCGGCTGCGGGCCAAAGAAGAACCGCTCGTAGAGTGCCTGGCGATTGCCGAATCCGGAGACCGCGACGTCATGCGCGAGGCGGAACAGCCCGACGCGATCACGGCTTTCGAGATTGACGGTCTGGAAATACTGTCCCACATCGTTGGCAAGCGCATTGTCGAAGTCGGCCTCGCACGGCGTCGCCATCAGTGAGCTCGAGCCGATTAGCTGAATGGCTTCGACCATGCGTGGGTACATCTTCGGAAACAGGTTCCGGGAGGTGTCGATAGGCCGGCGCAACGGTACGAAGGTACCGCGCTGGTCGGCGTGTGCCTGTTCCTCCGCGCTGAATTTGAGCGCACGCACGGTTTCGGCCATGAACATGATCTCGGCGATCTGACCTTTGACGCCCATGTCCTTGTCCTTGCCGGTCGCCTTCGCCATCGCACAGAGCAGACCCACGATGAATTCCGCCTTGGCGAGTTTGCCGCACACCACCTGATGCATCATGTGGACGACGGCGTTGGTCTCGGCGAAGGCACGGTTGCACATCAGCGGATCGCGGTACATGAATACCCGCTCCCAGGGCACGAGCACATTATCGAAGATGACGACGGCGTCCATCTCCTCGAAGCGCGAGGCGAGCGGCGCATCGAAATTCGATTTGTTGTGGTCGTAGCTGTCGCGGCAGATCAGGCGGAGTCCAGGGGTCGAGAGCGGCATCGCGAACGCGAAGGCAAACGGCAGATTCTCGTCCGATCCTTTCAGTAGCGTCGATGGGAAGACTTCGATCTCATCGGCGTGCGGCCCTAGTGTCGCGAGCAGTCGCGCGCCATTCACGACGATGCCGGCGTCGGTTTCCTTGACGATCTGAAGCGCCACCTTGTCGCTGTATTTGCCTTCTTTCGCCTGGGCGTGGTTGAACGTGGGATTGACCAGCGTGTGCGTGAGCACTTTGTCATGACTGCGCACGTGCGCATAAAAATTGCGCATGTTGTCCGCGAACTCGGGGCGGCCTTCAGCCAGGAAATCGGCGGCTGCGTGGAACGCCATGATCGACGCGTTCTTGTAATCCGGTGTGCGTCCGAACATGCCGTGCGACCATTTCGCCCATTCATAAAACGCTGCGCCACGCGCTTTGATGTCGTCTTTGTCGTTCGGTACCTTGAACGACATACCGAAGCGCTTGCCCTCTTCTTCGTAGGTCAGCGTCTTTTTGAGGTCCGGCTCGAACTGCTTGTCGAGGAAGCCGGCGAGCGTACGTGCGCCACGCCCGAGCCCTGGATGTGCGGTCACGTCGCTGACGCGCTCACCCTGCATCCAGACCTCACGACCGTCCTGCAAACCTTCCAGATACTGTGCGCCGGTCCGAATGCCGTCGCCGATACTGCTCAATGCGTGGTTACTCATGCGCTTCTCTCCAGCGGCAAGGCCTTGAGTCAAGCCGCGTCCGGTTGTTGTTCGGAGTTACCGGCCTCCCGGTTGAAAGCCTTCAACGCGGTCAGCAGTTGGGTCCAGAGCGCCGGGTCCACCGACGCTTCGAGTTCCGCGTAGACCTGGTCGACCAATGGCCTGACCTGAGCCTCCAGGGCGCTGCCCCGAGGGGTCGCCTGGATCCATACGACGCGCCGGTCGGTTGCCGAGCGCTGTCGCTCGACCAGGCCGTCGCGGCTCAGGCGATCGACGACGCCGACGAGGCTCGGCGCTGGAATGAGCGTGACGCCCGCGAGTTCCGAGAGCGCGACGTGCTCGCGCTCCCACAGCGTGCGCAACACGCGCCACTGCGGCTCGGTGAGACCAAATTGCTTGAAGATGGCGCGAAAACGCGGCAACACCCGGTCGAGGGTCTGATAGAGCAGCATCGGCAGCGACTGTTCGAACGCCAACATGCAAATGAATTAATTAACATGTGAATGATTTCGATGTTAATGAATGCACCAGCCATGTCAAGCGAATGATTGTCTTCAGCGAGTCCGCAAGGTCAGAGTCCGGTCGCTTTGCTGGATATCGAGATGTTTTAAGAAGGACATGCCGAGCAGCACCTCCTCGCCCTGAAAGCCGGGCGCGATGATCCCCTCGACGTTGCTCAACTCGATATTGCCGAGCCGCACCGTTTCGAGTGTGGTGAGGTAGCCGGTCGAGACGCCGTTGGCAGTTTGCAACTGGATCGGCCGGCCGGGCGCAGCGTTGAAACGCTCGGCTACGGCACCCGGGATAGCGATGCTGGTGGCGCCGGTATCGACCAGAAAAACCGCGCCCACGCCATTGATGGCGCCAGATGCCACGTAGTGACCGCGGCGGTTGGCGATCAGTTCGACCTCCGCCGTACCACCATCCAGGGCCCGCCCCGCGACACTGGTGTTCGGGTTGTACTGGCGGTCGTACCAGCCGTCGAACAGAAACGCGAGCAGCCCGATCGCAAACACCCAACCGAGCACGATGAAAGTGGCGCCGAGGCCGCGCGTTTGCGGATCGCGGCGCGGATGGCGGAACGGGTCTTCGGGTGACACCAACGTTTGCGTCCTGACGGCCAGAGGCCGGATGATAGAAATCTGGTGGTGAGACAGTGGGGACTTCAAGGTGTATGCAGGCAGGTTCGCTCACGAACACGGTCAACGTGCGGCCTTCATCATGGCCGAGACTGGTGAAACGGTTACCTACGCCGAATTCGAGGCGCGCACGAACCGTCTGGCACACCTGTTTCGCCGCCGCGGCCTGCAACGCCTCGCGCATTACTCCGTGTTCATGGAGAACAACAACCGCTATCTCGAATCCTGCGGGGCTGGCGATCGCGCGGGGCTCTACTACACCTGTGTCAATTCGTACCTCAAAACGGACGAACTCGCCTACATCCTGAACAACAGTGAATCGCGGATTCTCATCACCTCCCAATCGCGCCGGGCCGTTGCCGAAGCCGCCCTCGAGCAGTGCCCGCGGGTCGAGCTTTGCCTGGTCGTAGATGGTCCTGGTGACGGTGAGCGAATCGAGAATCTCGCCGATGCACTCCGTGGCTTGCCCGATACGCCTATCGACGATGAAAGCCGCGGCATCGCGATGCTGTACTCGTCCGGCACCACCGGGCGCCCCAAAGGCATCCTCCGCCCGCTGCCGGAGATTCCCCCCGCCGAGCATCTGCCACTGTTGCAGTTCCTGGTGAATCTCTGGCAGTACCGCGAGGAGATGGTCTATCTGTCGCCCGCGCCGCTCTATCATTCAGCGCCGCAAACGGCAGTGTCACTGACTATCGACGTCGGCGGCACCGTCATCATCATGGAGCGCTTCGATCCGGAGCGTTATCTGCAGCTGCTCGAACACTATCGCGTTACGCACAGCCAGCTCGTGCCGACGATGTTCTCGCGCATGCTCAAGCTGCCCGACGAAGTGCGCACCCGGTTTGACATCTCGACCCTCGAGATCGCAATTCACGCGGCCGCGCCGTGTCCGGTGAAAGTCAAAGAGCAGATGATCGAATGGTGGGGGCCGATCATCCAGGAGTATTACGGCGCCACCGAAGGGCTTGGCTTCACGGTCTGCGACACCGAAGAGTGGCTGGCGCATCGCGGAACCGTCGGCAAGGTCGTCCTCGGCGATCTGCATATCCTGGATGAGAACATGCAGCCGGTGCCCGACGGCACGGCGGGTGAGATCTGGTTCAAGACAGCCACGGAGTTCGAGTACTTCAACGACCCGGAAAAGACCGCCGAGACGCGTTCGCCGGATGGCACGATGAGCACGGTCGGTGATATCGGCTACGTCGATGACGATGGTTTTCTGTACCTGACCGATCGCGCGACATTCATGATCATTTCCGGTGGCGTAAACATCTATCCGCAGGAGTGCGAAGACCTGCTTATTACACATCCACTGGTGGCTGACGCGGCGGTTTTCGGCGTACCGAATGAAGATCTGGGTGAGGAGGTCAAAGCGGTTGTCCAGCTAATGCCAGACGTGCCGGAGTCGGATGCCACCGCGAACACGCTGGCCGAGTACTGCGCGGCGCACCTCGCACGAGCCAAGTGCCCGCGCTCCATCGATTTCACCGCTGAACTGCCGCGCCTGCCGACCGGCAAGCTGTACAAGCGCCTGCTACGCGACCAGTACTGGCAGGGCCACGAGGGCCGCATTCTCTAGTACGCGAAGCCCTGCACGGTAACCCTCGGGGCCCGGACAGAACTTGCGCGGCGCCACGGCTTCCGGTCGCACGACCGAAAGCAAACCAGTCGAACACAGGAGTAATAACGATGCCCGCCTATCTGATTGTAAAAGCCGACGTGCCGGCTGAAGCCGACCGTCAGCCGTTCGACCAGTGGTACGAAAACGAACACTTGCCCGACGCCATCGCGAAATTCAATGCGCTGAGCGCGTGGCGCGGCTGGAGCGATGTGGAACCGTCGATGCACTACGCGTTTTACGAGTTCCCCGACGTCGAGACCGTGAAGCGCATCGCCTCATCCGAAGACATCAAGGAGATGATCGGGGAATTCGATCGGCACTGGGCCGGGAAAGTGACGCGTACACGCGACATCGTCGGCGAACTGCAAAAGTTGACCGCCTGAAGATGTTTGATCTCGAGCGGGTCAACCGCAGTCGACTCTACCGGGCGCTCGGTATCCGGTTGACGGCTGCGCAAGCAGACAGTGCCGCCTCGGAAATGCGTGCAACCGACCCGGTGTGCTGGCCGGGAGAAGACCAGCCGCACGGCGGTATTGTGTTCACGCAGCTCGATACGACGATGGCGACGGCCGCACTCGGTGGCGACGACAACATCGCGAACGCGACCACCGTTAGCCTTCAGATCCAGTATCTGGCGCCGGCGCGAGGCGAGGTTCTCTACTGTGAGGCCACGGTACAAAGGCGGGGCGGCCGACTCTGTTTCGTGCAGGGGGAAACGCGTGACCCGGACGGTCAGCTGGTCGCGGTGGGGCAGGGGAGCTTCCGAATATTCGCGCCAACCGCCTAGTCGCGCGACCGGTTCGGCCCTGCCGTCCCCACGATCGGGTGTGGACAGTGATTGCTGCGGCGCCGCAAAATAGGTGCCCCTTTCTCCTGACCAGAGCCAGAGATGAAACCCACGGTTTATATCGACGGGCAGGCCGGCACGACGGGTCTTCGGATCCGCGAATTGCTGGCCGATCGGCAAGACGTACGTCTGTTGACGGTGGACGAAGCCCACCGCAAGGACCCGTCGGCCCGACGAGATAAGCTGCTGGAGGCCGATCTGGCAATTCTGTGCCTGCCCGATGATGCCGCACGTGAAGCGACGGAATGGGCTGGCAATGGATCTACGCGCTTGCTGGACGCAAGCACCGCTCACCGGGTCGCGGACGGTTGGGTCTATGGCCTTGCCGAACTCGCCAGGGCGCAGCGCGACGAGATTCGAGCGGCGCGGTTTGTCGCCAATCCGGGTTGCTATCCAACCGGCGTCATTCTGTTGATGCGCCCTCTCGTCGAAGCCGATTTGCTGCCCGTGGATCTGCCGGTGTCGGTGCATGCGCTGTCGGGTTACTCCGGCGGCGGCAAGGGATTGATCGAGCGTTGGGAAGATGCTGAGAGCGCCCTCAATGCGCTGCCATTCGAAGCGCCATACGCGATGGATCGTGTGCACAAGCACATTCCCGAGATGCTGGCGTACAGCGGACTCAGCCTCGAGCCGCAGTTCGTACCTTCAGTTGCAGCGTTCCGTTGTGGTATGCGGATTCAGATTCCACTTAACGCCGCGCTGCTGCCTTCTGGCGTCGACGCAGTGCGTCTGCACGAAGCGCTCCTGCAGCGCTATGCACGCGAGCCTTTCGTGCGCGTAAAGCCGTCCGGAGGCACGGTCGACGAATGGACTCTGGACCCCCGCGGATGCAATGACACGAACGCGATAGAGCTCTCCGTTGTCGGACACCCGTCGGGGCATGTCCTGCTCTGCGCGGTACTGGACAATCTCGGCAAGGGTGCATCCGGCGCCGCCGTGCAGAACATGAATCTGATGCTCGGCTTCGACGAGCAGGCAGGACTCGCGGCCTGATTCAGGGCTGGCCGGCCGTTCGCGGCCGGCCGCGCTAGGTCTCCATCGCGTGCTCTATAAACCAGCACTCGCGCTGCTGGCGTGCCCGTTGAAAGTCCCGGTCGGTGGACCAGCGGGTTCTGTTCGTCACGGCGTAAGCGGAAGTCAGCGCCGCGCTCAGTTCGAATTTCCGGCGGTTCGTCGAGAAGATGAGCAGCCCGCCTGGCGCGAGGTGAGCCATCGCCGCATGGAGCAACCCCTCGTGATCCCGCTGAACGTCGAAATCGGCCGCCGTTCGCTTGGAGTTGGAGAACGTCGGTGGGTCGACCAGCACCAGATCGTAAGACTGCTTGCAACCGCCCAGCCAGTCCATCACGTCAGCGCGGTGCAGACGGTGGGCGGTATCACTGAAACCGTTCAGTGACAGGTTACGCCGTGCCCAGTCGAGATAGGTCGGGGAAAGATCGACGCTGTCGGTGAAGCGGGCGCCGCCATTGGCCGCGTGCACCGAGGCGCTCGCCGTATAGCAGTAGAGGTTCAAGAAACGCTTACGCGCGCTCTGTTCGCCGATGAAGCGACGCACGATGCGGTGATCGAGAAACAACCCGGTGTCGAGGTAGTCGTGCAGGTTTACCAGTAGCTGCACGTTGCCTTCGTGCACGGTGTGCAACTGGCCTTCCGCCGCTTGGCGTTGGTACTGCTGCCGGCCGCGCTGGCGTTGGCGTTGTTTGATGGCGATGCGTGCGCGTGGAATCTCCAGCACGGCCGAAGTCGCCGCCACCGCTGCGTCCAACCGCTTGCGCGCCAGCGCCGGAGGAATGCGCGATGGCGCCTGATACTCGGCGAGATGCGCGTGCCCGGCGTACACGTCGAGCGCGACCGCATATTCGGGAATATCCGCGTCGTAGATGCGGTAGCAGTCGGTGCCGCTCTGGCGCTGCCATTTGCCGAGGCCCCGCAGATTCTTGCGCAGCCGGTTGGCGAACATCTGCGCGCCCTCATCCAGAGATGCCGTCGATTCGGGCACCGCGCTACCGGGCATTTCGGCCACTGGCCGCTGATCGACGTGGGCCAGTACCTGGACATCGAACAGCAACAGCTTCACCGGCAACGCACCATTGAACAGGGCGTATTGCCGATGCGCGCGCAGTCCCATCGATTTTCCGAGGTCCGGATTTCCGGTCAGCACGGCCGCTTTCCACCCGTCAAACCCGGTCTTCAGGCGGGCGCCTAGCGCGGTGTAGAGCGGTCCGAGCGTCTTCGCATCCCCCAGCCGCTCTCCGTACGGCGGGTTTACGACGACGAGGCCCGCCCCGACCGGTTTGTGGGTAGGCACGCTGAGCCCCGCAAGCTCCTTGCGTCGGATGCGAACGTGGTTCGCCAGTCCTGCGGCTTCCACGTTCGCAGACGCAGCGTTCACGGCCTGCACGCTGCCGTCATAGCCGAAACACTCTACCTTCCGCACCGCGCCGTCCCGGCCGCGTTGTTCCGCCTCTTCGGTGACGTCGCGCCAGTAGCGCGGCACGTGACCGAGCCAGCCATGAAATCCCCAATGGCGACGGCGAAGGCCCGGTGCGCGGTCGAGCGCCATCTCCGCTCCTTCGGTCAGCAGTGTCCCGGCGCCGCACATCGGATCGATCAACGCGCCGCCGTTGGCCGCGATCTCAGGCCATCCCGCCCGCAGCAGGACAGCGGCGGCGAGATTCTCCTTCATCGGCGCCTTCGATGCAGCCGCCCGGTATCCGCGGCGGTGCAATGCGTCGCCGCTCAGATCGATGCAAATGTCGGCGATACCCTTGGCGAGACGTGCGTGCACGCGCAGATCGGGCCGCTTGAGGTCTACCGATGGCCGGGTTCCGCACCGGTCGCGAAACCGGTCGACGATCGCGTCTTTCACTGCGAGCGCCGAGTAATGTGAGTTCTTGAGACGCGCCGAGGTACCGTGAAAGGTAACGGCGAGGGTGCCGTCCGGAGCCACATGGTCTTCCCATTCGATGGCTTCGACACCGGCCTTGAGCTGTTCAGCCGAATGCGTTTCGAAGCGCGCCACCCACCAGAGCACGCGCGAGGCGAGCCTGGACCACATGCAGACCCGGTAGAGCTCAGACAGACCGGCATCGAAGTAGACGCCACCCACGGTCTCGCGGGCATCGATGCCGCCGAGCGCTTCGATTTCGTGCAGCAGCAAGCCTTCCAGGCCTTTCGCACACGTCGCGAGCGGGCGGTTCGACGTTGCCCTTCCTGGGGGACTGGAGCCGGGTTCTGGCATCTTGGGATGGCGCTCCGGAGGTTACACGGGGCGGGCGCTTTCACGCGCGCGGCAGCGGCTGGCAAATTGTATCGTTATGTCGCACGATCGGTTGAAAATTGACCGCTTCGAATACCCGATATGAACTCAGTCCCGGCCTATGCCGCGCCCGCGGCAGCGATCGATTCCGCGCTCTTGAACGATGCCGTTCAGGCCGCGCACGACTTTGTGACAGCGGCACGCCGCACCGCGAGTGAAAACGTCGTCGTAGACGGCCGTGTGCCGTCGGCAGTCGCCGACCGCGAGCAGCGCCTGCTGCACGGTATCGCCTGGATAGCGACGACCGTGGCGGCGCTGGATGCTACGGCCGCCTGGGCCGGCCGCGCCCGCGAACACGGTTTGGGCGACCCCGAGCAGACGGTCGCGCAGATCCTGTTCGGGGAATATCTGGCTCAGCTGCTGGGTGGTATTCCAATGAGCCAGAACGAGATGGTACGGCCGGGCGAGCTCGGGCTCGAGGATGCTGCCGCGGTGCTGGCCGCCAACCCGGCCGTTCGTGCGCTGCTCGCCAACGGCAACACGGCTGGAAGCCGTGCCGAACTCGCGAGTTATCTCGACGACGACGGCCCGCTGTTTGAGCAACTCGGTGATGACACGCTCGACATGGTGCGCGATGAACTCCGGCGTTTCACCGAACGCCGCATCAAGCCCGATGCACACAGCTGGCATCTCAATGACCAGCTGATCCCGGATGCAGTCGTGGCCGAGATGTCGGAACTCGGTGTTTTCGGGGTGTGTATTGCGCAGGAGTTCGGCGGGCACGGGCTAGGCAAGCTGGCGATGTGCGTGGTCAGCGAGGAACTGTCACGGGGATGGATCGGCGCCGGTTCGCTCGGCACGCGCTCGGAGATCGCAGGCGAACTCATCACGATCGCAGGGACACCTGAACAAAAGCAGCGCTGGTTGCCGGCCATCGCCGAGGGCAGCGTGCTGCCGACGGCGGTCTTCACCGAGCCGGACACCGGATCCGATCTCGGCAGCCTGCGCACGCGCGCCGACCGACAGTCCGACGGAACCTGGCGGATCACCGGCAACAAGACCTGGATAACGCACGGTGCCCGCAGCGACCTGATGACGCTGCTGGCGCGCACGGAGCCGGACGTTAGTGGTTATGCGGGCCTCTCGATGTTTCTCGCCGAGAAACCGCGCGGCACCGACGCCGAACCGTTCCCCGCTACCGGGATGACGGGTGGGGAAATTCCGGTGCTCGGCTATCGCGGTATGAAGGAATATGAGCTCGGTTTCGAAGGTTTCGAAGTCGCCGCGGACGGACTGTTGGGCGGCGAGCGGGGGCAAGGCTTCAAGCAACTCATGCGCACGTTCGAAGGAGCCCGTATTCAGACCGCAGCTCGTGCGACGGGCGTCGCCTGGAGTGCTTACGATCTCGGGATGCGGTATGCCCACGAACGCAGACAATTCGGTAAACAGCTTTATGCTTTTCCGCGTGTGACCGACAAACTGGTCATGATGGTGGCAGAGACGATCGCCGCGCGCGAACTGTCCTACGTTGCGGCCCGCGAGAAAGACAAAGGGCGCCGTTGTGATGTAGAAGCAGGCATGGCCAAACTGTTGGCCGCACGGGTGGCGTGGTCGAATGCCGACACAGCGCTCCAGATTCACGGAGGTGTCGGCTATTCGCTGGAGTATGAGATTAGCCGGGTGCTCTGCGACGCGCGCATCCTGAATATCTTCGAGGGCGCTGCCGAAATCCAGGCGCACGTGATCGGCCGGGGCATGCTGGCAGGTCGTAACTGAGGTTCGCGGTTCATTGACCGAGTGAAGAGGCACTGAACATGCAGACCTCGGCCGGCTGGTATCAGTCGCTGATACTGGCGCGTCCCCGAGCCGTGCTGGCGATACTGGTTGTGGCGTTGCTGGTGATGGGCTGGCAGTCCCGCCACTTTGCGCTGGACGCGTCAGCGGATGCGCTGTTGCTCGAAGACGACGAGGACCTGCAGGTATTCAGGGCCACCCAGTCGGGCTATCGCACGCAGGACCTGTTGGTGGTCACGTTCAATCCCGGCGGAGATCTCTTCTCCGACGCGGCGCTCGACCGTCTCGCCGAACTGCGCGACGAGCTGAAACAGATACCCTCGGTCGCCAGCATCTTCAGTCTGCTCGAAGTACCGATGTTGACCAGCTCCGACACCGGGCTGGCCGACATGGGTGACAACGTCCCCACGCTCGGTACCGCACGCGGGCGCGTCGACCGTGCGCAGGCACGCGAAGAAGTGATGACGAGTGCTGTCTTCAGCGAACTTATCATCAGTCGCGATGGGAAAACCACGGCACTGCTTCTCAGTCTCAAAGACGATCCGCAACTGTTGGAGCTGTTCGCAGAGCGTCAGACGCTGCGCGCGGAAGCACGGCAGGGGCAGCTCACCGAGTCGGAGGTCGCGCGCCTCGCGGCGGTCGAAGCCCAATACGATCGCGTCAAGTCAGACTTTGACGCCGCGCGGCACGACGACATCGTCGCCATCCGCGCGATCCTCGATCGCTACCGGCCCGCTTCGACGCTGCATCTCGGCGGCGTTCCGATGATCGCGGACGACATGATCGTGTTTATCGGCAGTGACCTCGTGACCTTCGGTGCCGGCGTGCTGGCTTTCATCATAGCGACGCTCGCACTCATCTTCCGTCGGTGGCGCTGGGTTCTGTTGCCGTTGGCGAGCTGCTTCTTCGCCGGTGTCGTGATGCTCGGCGTACTCGGGCTCGCCAACTGGAAGGTCACGGTCATTTCGTCGAACTTCATCTCGCTCATGCTGATCATCACGATGTCGATGAACATGCACCTGATCGTGCGCTACCGGCAGCTGCGGGCCGACCTGCCCGACGCCGATCACGTCGATCTGATCCGACAGACCGTTGCGCGCATGGTGCGCCCATGCCTTTACACGGCGCTAACCACGATCATCGGGTTCAGTTCATTGGTGTTCAGCGGCATCAAGCCGGTCATCGACTTTGGTTGGATGATGTCACTCGGGCTCGTGGTGACGTTTACCACTTCGTTCCTGCTGTTTCCGGCGTTATTGGCCGCGATTGGCAATCTCGCCGACGATGGGCGCGCCGACAGTCCTGTTGCCGTGACCCGGGCACTGGCCGGTTTCACGCAGCGACGGGGTCAACTGGTGCTGGTGGCTTCAGCGGTGGTCGCCGCGGTGAGCGCGGTTGGCGTGGCGCGGCTTGAAGTAGAGAACAGCTTCATCAACTACTTTCGCGAAAGCACCGAGATCTATCGCGGCATGAGGCTCATCGACGAGCAGCTCGGCGGTACCACCCCGCTCGAAGTGCTGTTGCATCTGGCAGAGCCAGAAGACGTCGAGGACGAAGATGACGAATGTGCCGATTTCAGCAAGCTGACCGAAGAAGAGCAGGAGGAATGCGAAGATCTGGGCTTCGGCGAAGAACCTGAAGGCGACAAGGCCGATTACTGGTTCACGGCGACGCGCGTCGACCGCATCAAAGCGGTACACGACTATCTAGACAGCCTGCCGGAAGTAGGCAAGGTGCTTTCGCTCGCATCTGTTCTTAGAGTTGGTGAACGCATCAACGACGGCAAGCCGTTCACGCCGTTTGAGCTCGCGATCCTCTACAAACGCATTCCGCCCGATCTCCGCGCCAGCCTGATCGACCCCTATGTGTCGATCGAACGCGACGAGGCCCGCATCACGCTGCGCATTGCCGATTCGATGCCGGAGCTTCGCCGCGACGCGTTATTGAAACGTATTCACTCGGATCTGAGAGCGAAGCTCGAGGTGCCGGCTGAGGAGTACACCGTGACCGGGATCATGGTGCTTTACAACAATATGCTGCAGAGCCTTTTCCAGTCGCAGATCCAGACGCTCGGCGTGGTCATGGCGGGTATAGCTTTGATGTTCCTGGTGCTGTTCCGCTCTGTGACGCTCGCGATTATCGGCATCGTTCCGAATGTGCTGGCGGCGGGCTTCGTGCTTGGGCTTATGGGCCTTGCCGGCGTTCCGCTCGATATGATGACTATCACGATCGCGGCCATCTCGATCGGCATTGCGGTGGACAACGCCATTCACTACATCTACCGGTTCCGCGAAGAACTGCCGCTCGCCGGCGGCGATTACGAGAAAACGCTCGAAGTCTGCCACGCCAACATCGGGCGGGCGGTGCTCTACACGTCGATCACGATCATCTTCGGGTTTTCGATTCTCGTGTTCTCGAATTTCATTCCGACCATCTATTTCGGCGTGCTGACAGCGGTGGCGATGTTCGCCGCGCTGATCGCGGCGCTAACACTGTTGCCAAAGCTGATATTGCTGACGCGCCCGTTCAAGGCGGACGCGGCGGTTCAATCCGCTGCGTGAGCGCCGTGCAGGAATTGCGGCAGGTCGGCGAGATCCGTGCAACCGAGGTTGCCGAGACAAGAGCGTAGATCGCTCATCAACAGTTCGATCGCGTGTTCGCCACCTTTTTCGCCTAGCGCTGCGACTGAAAAGATGAAGGCGCGTCCGAGCAGCACGAAGTTGGCGCCGAGTGCGAGCGCGCGGAGGATGTCGAGCCCACCGCGCACCCCGCTGTCGAACAAAATGGCCAGATCGTCGCCGACCGCTTCGGCGATCGTCGGCAGGACTTCGATCGAAGCGGGCGCACCGTCGAACTGCCGGGCGCCATGATTGGAAACAACGATCCCGTCTACGCCGGCTTCGACACACCGTCGCGCGTCGCCGACATCCAGGATGCCCTTGACGACCACCTGGCCTGGCCAGAGTTCGCAGACTTCGGCCAGGTAGTCCCACGACAGGGTGCCGCCGAAGTTGTGCCCGACGAACTGCGCGAGTTCCTGCATGTTGGTGGAGTTTGCGTAAGCCTCGAGCATGCGAAAGCGCGGTTCGCCATGGATCAGCGTTTCGAGCGCCCATTGTGGGCGGACTGCCGCACGCCAGTACGTCAGTAGCGATTTGCGCGGCGGTACTGAGACTTCGGCGCGCTTTTGCCGTTCGCGCTGGCTGGAGGCCGGGACATCTGCCGTAACCAGCAGCGTTGTAAAGCCCGCGTTGGCGGCGCGCGCAAGCAGATCCTTACGAATGTCGCGATCGCGCGGCGGGTAGAGCTGGAACCAGCTCATATCGCCGGCGCGTGCGCCAACCGTCTCGGGCGTCTCGGTCGCCACGGTGCTGAGCGTGTAGGGAATCCGCGCACGCGCGGCCGCTTCGGCCAGGATCCACTCGGTTCTTGGCCACATCAGCCCCGTAAGGCCAACTGGGGCGATGCCAAACGGCGCCGCGTATTCGCGCCCAAAGAGCGTCGTACTCAGATCGGTTTCGAATTCACCGAGGAGGAAGCGCGGCGTAAAGCGTATCTCTGACATCGCTGTCAGGTTGCGATCGACGCCGTGTTCGGCACCGGTTCCGCTATCCAGATATTCCCACGCGAAATGGGGAATTCGCGACTTGGCGCGACGCGCGAGATCGGCGAATGAAGGGTATTTCTGCAGCAGTGTAGGGTCGGCCACCATGCTCGGTCCAGCTCGGGTAGGGCAGCGCAATATTCTGCGAACAAGCGAGGGCGAAGTCCATTGCGACGGACTTGCGGCCGATGCGCAGGCATGGTTCAACGCGTCGACCCGCAGTGCCGACGGCAACGTTGGCACTGCGATCACGGTACAGTGTGCGCCTCTGGCAAGAAACGCCGCTGATGCGGTTGGCCGGCTGGCTAACCCGACGAACGTCGCCTGCTTACCGGGCTCTCAAACAGTGAAGGCGGGATTGAACAACGCACAGAACAGTTCGCTAAAGCGCGTGTTCGCGAGCCGTGCGTTCCTGTCCGTCTGGATGACCGGGCTCTGTGCAGGTGTCATGCGTTGGCTCGAAATTCTCGCCGTCGGCGTCTACACCCTGGAAGCCACCGGTTCGGCGCTGGCCGTAGCGCTCATGTACTTCGCGCGGACGGTACCGACCCTGGTGCTGGGTCCGGTGGCGGGCGTTCTGGCTGAGAGGATTTCGCGCAACTCACTTTACATTGGCGCGTTGCTCGTGATGTTCACCGTCTCGAGCGTGCTGTCGGTGCTCGCCGCATCGCAACTGCTGGAGCTTTGGCATGTTGCGCTTGGGGCCGTGTTGAGCGGTTCGGTCTGGTCGTTTGAGCATACCGTGCGGCGCACGATCGCAAGAGACGTTGTACCGCCCGATACGATCGGCAACGCGATCAGCCTCGATACCGGTTCCCAGAACGCGACGCGCATGATGGGACCGCTGGTGGGCGGGGTCATCATGACCGTGGTGGGTTTGACCGGTGCGTTTGTGATCGGTGCCGTTCTCTACGCCCTGGCGCTGTTCCTGATGCTCGGAGTGCCGCAAGTCGCGCAGCAGCCCGCCAGCGCGGCGCCGTCGTTCTGGGACGGCATCGTGGACGGCTTGCGATATGTCCGCGAGCGTCCAGCTCTCGCGGGTGTTCTGGTGGTCACGATCGTCTTGAATCTGTTCGGTTTCCCTTACGTGTCGATGGTGCCCGTCATCGGCCGCGACGAGATCGGCCTGGAACCGGACGCCATCGGCCTGATGGCCGCCGCCGAAGGACTGGGCGCCGTGCTCGGCGCGATGGTGCTCGCCGTGACGGTCGAGAGCCGTCACTACCGAAGGCTGTTCACCGGCGGCGCATCGTTGTTCATGGTCATGATGATCGTGTTCGCGCATGCCGGCACGATGATGATGGGCGCGGCCAGTCTGCTGTTGGCCGGTATTGGTCTTGGTCTGTTCGCCGCGATGCAGAGCACCATCTTGTTGACGGGCGCTGAAGCGCACATGCGCAGCCGGGTCATGGGTATGCTGGTCGTGACGATCGGGGCAGGGCCGTTCGGTGTGCTGATGTTGGGGACATTGGCTGAGTACGTCGGCGCGTCGAACGGACTGTTGATGACGGCATCGACCGGGTCCGTGCTGTTGCTATTGGCCGTGGTTCGCTGGCCGGTACTCATGAGCGGCGATTGAGGTCCCGGCCAGGACAGCCGGGACGTTCAGGATGGTTGTGGCTTGACCTTCAACAGTTCAGCCTTCGACATCGATCCGCACGGTGTCACTCAGCACACCGTCCAGCCCACCGAACACGGTCAGCCGGTCGACCTTCTCGGTGACCTTCTCGAGCACTTCGAGCTCCTTCAGCCGCCGGAGCGTCGGGTTCTCATCCATGAGCCGTGCCGTGTTGAGCAGGCTGCGCGTCGCCGCCGTTTCTTCACGCCGCCGGATGACATTGGCCTGCGCGGCCTTCTCGGCCGCGACGACCTGATTCAGGATCTCCTTCATGTCGCCCGGCAGGATGATGTCTCGTACACCGACGCCAACTACCTCGATACCGTGTGCGGCGACACGTTCGCGTACGTGCTCATCGATGGTCCGGTCCAGCACCGCCTTGTCGCCGAGCAGAGCGTCGAGAGAACGTGTACCAACCGCGGCCCGCAGCGCAAACTGCAGTTCGCGGTAAAGCGACTGACTGAAGTCGGTGAGCTGCTGTCGGGCTGCCACCGGATCGACGACCCGGTAAGAAGCCAGCACGCTGACCCGCAGCGTCACCTTGTCCTTCGTCAGCAATTCCTGGCCGTTCAGTTCCAGCAGCTGCGCGCGCTGGTCGACCACTTCGACACGTACGGTGTCGTGGAACGTCCAGTACGCGTGCTGACCCGGGGCCAGCACTTCACGCAGCTCACCGTTCACCACGAGCATGCCGACCGCGTTGTCATCTACCGTAGTCGCGTAGATGTAGCGGCTGAGACCGTGCCGCAGGTGATCGCTTTCAGTCCGCGTCATGGCCTTCATGACGCGGGCGTCCACCGGCTGCGGCTCTTCAACGCTGAACCGCTCGATGGCGACGTTGACGAGCGGCGTCGCCCAGTAGACGGCGTGCGAACCCGGTGCCAGCACGTCGAACAGCCGGCCTTCGTGATAAACCAGAGCCGCCTCCTGGTCAGTCAGGTCGACGACATCGGTGTGGCTTGCGAAGAACGCCGGCGCCTGCAACAGAAGCCGGTCGAGCTCTGCGACATCGATTCGCACACGCGTCATATCAAGGGTATGCAGGCGCACGCGATTCAGCGGGTCGAACAACCGGTGCACACCCGGTTCGAGCATGCATTCGTAGCGCCGGTTCACGAACATCAAGACGCGTTCGTGTTCCGCTACGGCCAGCCGATTGAATCCAAACATGGTGTATTCCTCCAGTACGGTTTTCGTGAGCCATCGAACACGATGTGAAAATTCACATCAGTAAAGTTGGGATGCGGCCCCGCGTGGTGGCGCGGACTGTTTACCTGCCGCGCGACGTGGCACTTGCATAAGCGACGGCTCGAACCCCGCGGGATACCCTCTTCCTTGTGGGTATGCGGCCGGGTTGGAGGCGCATCGATAAGCAAAGTGCTACGTGGCGGGCCGCCGGTCTGGCGAACCGGACCGGCGCAACAGCCAGGGCGCGTCGCACGTTGCCCGTCGCGCCCTGGCGCGTCGGGCGTGGGGCCACATTCCCGATGCATCTTTCGATGCGGATTGGACGAAGTGGTTGGGAGCCACTAGTTGAGAAGCAGGAAGGATTCGAACCTTCTACCAGCCGAATCAAGTTCGGTTGCTCTAACCGATGAGCTACAACTTCATCCTCGAACCGCGGTACAGACCAGATACACGCCTTGCAATGAGAGCTTCGGCGTGTCAGGCAGATATACAGAATCTGCTCCGCAAGGCTGAACCGCGGGGTCGAGCCGGCTTTATCGACGGGCGCGCAAATCAACGCGCCTTATCGATACGCCCGAGCTACGGGATCGCTTAAGACGTTCCTGGAATTGGATTTGGACATGAAAAAACCCTGGTCAAACGTTGCAATCAATGCAGGCTCGCCAGGGTTTCCGGCCAGACCTGCGAATGTTCGGCAAGGCCTGGCAAGGGATAGAAGGCCAGACGTTACCGGAGAAGACTGTGTATCTGCGCGCAGCCTTGCGCCCGTAGAACGGGTCCGCCGATGCGCGTTTTGGTTTGTGGATTGAGGTCAAACATCTGACCGTGGCTCCGTCTGTGTCGGTAATCGGGACGTTCGGTAGCGAACCGTCCGTAAGCGTTGTCTGCGCAAAACGATTGTGCCGCCGCTCGCCGCTCGCCTTCGCGATGAATGGCAAGCGGGGGCGCGCATTATGCGCGCCGCAAACAAGTTGTCAACACTTAGTCGGCGAAAGGTTTCGTTGCCGGGCCGCGCTGGTGCAAGCGATAGCGTAAAGCGTACGCCGTGTGCGATGCGTTGCGAGTCGAATCAGTTGTAGCCGAGCACAGCGACATGGGAGACGTCGTATTCAACCTGCGGCTTCGAGGCTTCGGCCTGGTTCGACGTCGGAGGTTTGCTGTAAACAACAGGAACGGTCGGCTGGGACTGCGAAGGAGTGGCTGAGTACATCGGTACATCTCACGTTCATGAATGAAGGCGAGTCGTAGTCTTACGTTGGAATCTGGCGCAATTATGGCGAACCTCGGCCGAACTCCGGACCTTACGAGGCAAAGCGCTTGAAGTTGTTGTGCCTGAACTGTGTTTTGCAGTGATTTGTATGCGGGCTAGTGCACCGTGGTGCCGTCGAACAGCGGTACCTTGCGCAGTTTGAAGGCCGGTATCAACACCGCGCCGGCAACGAAACCACCGATATGCGCCCACCACGCAACCGTGCCGTCCGGGTTCGCATAGCCTTGCCAGAGCTGCCACCCGAACCAGACGACCAGCAGCACGTAAGCCGGCAGATGTACCGGGAATCGATTGAACGCAAGCACCAGCACCTTGACCCGGGGATGCAGCAGCAAGTAGGCGCCGAGGATGCCGGAGACTGCCCCGCTTGCACCGATGAGTGGTGCCATCGATTG
The DNA here is from genome assembly GCA_039030335.1 of Pseudomonadota bacterium. Taxonomy (GTDB): domain Bacteria; phylum Pseudomonadota; class Gammaproteobacteria; order HK1; family HK1; genus JBCCEJ01. Next base: position 44,030 of record JBCCEJ010000004.1, read on the forward strand.
CGGCTCCGCGAGCGCGTGGGCGCCGCTCGCGATACACCCGCAAATGAGATAGAAGAACACGAACCGGACATGTCCCATCGCGTCTTCGACGTTGTCACCAAAGACCCACAGGTAGGCCATGTTGCCGATCAGGTGCATCCACCCGCCGTGCAGGAAGAGACTCGTCAGCGGCGTGATAGCCGCATGTGGGAGCGCCTGATCGAGTCGGTATTCCGCGTGCCCCAGCAGCACCGCGGGCGTCATACCGTAGCTCGCATGAGCAAGGCCGAGCGCAGCGTCGGAGAGCCCCAGTTGCCATAGGAACACGCCGGTGCAGAGCGCGATCAGCGCGACGGTAGTCACCTGGAGCGGAATGACTCTGAGCGGATTTTGGTCGTGGAGTGGGAGGAACATGACAAAGTTCTGAGGCTAGGTGATCACTGCAGCCACCATCGCACATGCGCAAGCTCCGGCGCCTGGTGGAACTCGCCGCTGGTCCCGTGCGGTTTTCCGGCGACAAATTGGTGCCGTTTGACAGAGGGCGACGGGGTCTGATTGTCCAGGCGGTGCATCATCTATTCAATTTCGCAACCGAGGCGGGTGAGCGACTCCTCCACCCACGACCGGTCGCTGGTGCCGGATTCGATTTCGGCCATCTGTTGCTCTTCGGCGCGCAGTTTCGCCTCCGAAGCAACACACACTGTTTCGACGTGATCGTATGGCACGCAGAGGATACCGTCGTCATCCCCGAGCATCAGGTCGCCCGGCTCGATGACCATTCCGTCGATGGCGATGGGCACGTTGATTTCCCCGGGACCGTCTTTGTAGGGGCCGCGGTGGGTGACGCCGGCTGCGTAAACCGGAAGGCCGCGCCGTGGAAAACACTCTGCGTCACGTACTGCACCGTCGATCACGATCCCCGCGACGCCGGTTTTGATGGCGAATGACAGCATCAACTCACCGATGAGGGCGTTCGTCAGTTCGCCGCCGCCGTCTACGACGACGACGTCGCCGGCCTGCGCCATGTTGAGCGCTTTGTGGATCATCAGATTGTCGCCGGGGCGCGTCTTCACCGTCAGTGCCGGCCCGGCCATATGGCCCGACCCGTGCATGGGCCGCAGGCGTGCGCCGCCGGCACTCATACGCCACATGTTGTCGCTGACGTTCGCGACGGGCAATGCTTTGAACCGGTCTATGAACGACTGTTCGACGACGCGGTGCCGTTTACAAATGCGGAATCCGATGCTCATCCAGTTGACTCCTTGGAAGCTCGAGTTGCTTGAGCCGCCGCGCTGCGCGCAATCCGCGGCCACTGGTCAATGTTATTTCCTGGCACTGCTCTCGACGAGGTTGTGACTGTCGGCAGCGGTCAGGTCCAGATCGTAGACGTCCTTCAACTGCTCGATCTTCAGCAGTAACTCGGGCTCGAATGGAACCCGGCCCTCAAAGCAATGCAGAGCCATGCCCTCCAGCAAATCGCCGAGCGACAGGTCCAGATGCTCCGCGAGACCCTTTAGAACCTTTAGCAGGCGTTTTTCAATTCGCACGCCGGTTTGCACGCGCTGCACGGATTTCTTCATCGCTTGTTCGCGCCTGCCGACCGCGCGTGTAAATTGAGTGATGCAGTCATTCTATCCCGGGTCTGAACGAATGACCGGCCCGGGTCCACACTGACGGTGCAGATGCGGTGTAAGCCTGGCTGCCGTTGCGTAACCCACCTTCCAGGCAATGACAGCGAGCGCCACCCCATTTATGATCCGGCACCCGACCACGAGGCGGTGTCATGGCGCTTTCCATCGATCGTCCGATTCTCTGCGTCGACTTCGGTACTACCAACTCGGCTGCGTGCTGGGTCGAGGCCGGCGAGGTCACCGTAGTTCCCCTGGAAGAGGGTCGCCCGACACTGCCAAGTGCAATTTTCTTCAGTGCCGAAGACCTGTCGGTGGCATTCGGGGCAGCAGCCATCCGTCGCTACGAGTCCGGTGAGAGCGGCCGATTGATGAAGGCCCTGAAGACGGTGATGAGCACGGGACTCATCGACGAGTCCACCGCGATTCGTGGCGGCTACATCCGTTATCGAGAAGTGATCGGGCTGTTTCTGGCGCACATCAAGTCGACCGCGGAGGCTTTCATGGGGCGCTCTGTCGATCAGGCGCTGCTCGGCCGCCCCGTGCACTTCATCGACGATGCACCCGAGCGCGATCGGCGGGCGCAGGAGGTGCTCGGCGAGATCGCCAACCAGGTCGGGCTGACAACCGTGCGTTTCCAATATGAGCCGATCGCAGCCGCCGTCGACTACGAAGTTAGCCTGACGCGGGATCAGGCAGTGCTCATCGTCGACATCGGTGGCGGTACTTCGGACTTCTCGCTGGTCAGCCTCGGCCCCTCCTTTCGTGACGCGCCGGACCGCTCCGGCAGCGTGGTGGGTACCGCGGGTGTGCGCCTTGCCGGTACCGACTTCGACCGCCTGCTCAGCCTCGAGACCACCATGCGCACGCTCGGTATGGGCGCGACCGGCAAGTCGGGGCGGCCACTGCCAACGTATCTCTATCACAAGCTGTCGACCTGGCACGAGATCAATACCGCCTACAATCCGGCCGACCTGAGCGAGACGATGCAACTGCGCGCGGAGTTTGTTGATTTGCGCATGCACGATCGGTTGATGTGCACGCTACGGGAGAAGCTCGGACACCGGCTGATCGGAGCCGTGGAGCGAGCCAAGATGGAAGTTGCTGAGGGTGGCGAAGCAGAGATCGGCCTCGCGTTTCTTGAAGACGCTCTGATCGCGAGCCTGGGCGAGGACACGCTGCGCGCGTCGATCGGCCGGGCCATAACCGACATTGTCGGTTGCGCCGAACAGCTGATCGAGCGCAGCGCCCTGGCGCGCGATGCGATCTCGGCGCTCTATTTCACCGGAGGCTCGACGGGAGTCCGTGCGCTGCGTGAAGCTTTCGCGCAGGCATTTCCGCTCAGCGAAGCGTACGTCGGCGAGCAGTTCACGAGTGTTTCCCAGGGCCTTGGTATCGCGGCTGGTCGCGGCTACTGGCTGGAGCGCTGACCGTACGGCCGGCTTGCAACTCTTGGGCGACTCAGCCACTTTGTCGTCGTAATAAAGGCCGCCACGGCGAGCAACTGCTTATCCAGCGCTTGCTCGCTCTGACGCGAGCGTAACACTCCCGGGAGAGACTGCGTATGTCAACGGCTGATCGGCCGTTTCGGTTCTATGACAACCGGCAGAAATACCTGTCGTTCGTCACGACCTGCAACGAGAAATCCAAACTCGCGGAGCGGGCGAAGCGGGAACTCCACCATATCGAGCCACGGCCCCCGGCGCTGCGTATCTTCGACGCCGGCGTTGGCGACGGCACGCTGCTCAGCCATGTGCTGCGCCAGGTCCATCAGCGCCATCCCACGGTACCCATCTACATCGTGGGCAAAGAGATCAGCCTGGAAGACATCCGGCTCAGCCTTGAAAAGTTGCCCGATCGATTCGTCGAACATGCGCCCACGGTGGCCGTGTTCACGAACCTCTACTATGCCGATGCCCCCTGGTTGCACGGGCCGAAGACACCGATCAACTGGATCGACTTGCCGCTCGCGGGCGATACGGCGGCCGAGTTTGGCGAGCAGCTGCGGGCGCTCGATTCGAAGCTCGTCGACGGGTGGCGCGTCAAGGCCAGCGAACGCACGGGCAATCCGCTCTACGTCAAACCGTCGGTGCTGGTCGTATACCGGGACGATTATCGGTTCATGCTCGATGGCATTCGCCCGACCCCCGGCAACACGCGGGCCGATTACGATTTAATGCTCGTTTCGCAGCCGTGGCGAGCGCGTATGACGGCCGATTTCAAGGTCGATAAGGTGCTGGCACCGATGAGCCGCGCGTTGGCGCCGGGTGGCCGGGCACTGGTGGCGCAGTCGATCGGCAACGACCCTGGTCTCGAACTGATCCGCCGGATCTGGCCGGACGAAGATCCGTTCCAGGTCACTCGGCATGAACTAATCGGTGTGTTGCGTGAGCGCCTTGGTGACGACGTCGCACAGTTCCAGTTTCAAGGGCTCGCTGATGCGGACTCGATACTGAGTTACAGCATGCATACGCTGCCAGACGAGATTCAGTCCAGTATCGGTACTTCGACACTGTTCGCCGCCTGGAACGCCGCGATCTACGTCGCTCAGGTCGAAGACGAGCGTCTGGAGCCGGTATTGAGCAGTGGCGACTACCTGGAGCACACCGCCGCCATCTTGAAGAAATACGGCGGGCTTTGGTTCAACGACGAGGTGTTCGTCGTGTCGCGCTTGCCCGCTTAGTTCCGCGGCCGGTTTGCACGGTCCGACCATTGGCTGCCGGCATCAGGCTGGCGCGAGAGGAAATTGATGAATAGCGCTACACAGGAACCGATCACCGGTCTCGACCATTGCATCATTCTGGTCCGGGATCTGGACACCGCCGCCGAGCGGATGCGCGCGCTGGGGTTTGCGCCAGCACCGCGCGGGGTGCACAGCGAGCATATGGGTTCACACAACCACTGCGTCATGCTGGAGCGTGGTTACTTCGAAGTGATGGCCTTGCGTTTCCCAACGGAGCACAACGAGCGGTGGCAAGCCGCGCTGGCGGTGCGCGAAGGGCTGGCTGCGATCGCATTGGAAACGAACGACGCACAAGCGGCTGCTGGAGTGTTCGAATCGCGCGGTGTTCCGCCCGCACGGCTGGTCGACTTTTCCCGCCCGGTAGATCTGGGCGGCGAGACCCGAGATGCGAGCTTCACGACGCTGACTCTGCCCGACAGCGTGTCTCCGGTGCCGTCATTCCTGTGTCATCACCACACGCGCGACGTCGTGTGGCGGCCTGAGTACCTGAAGCACGCGAACGGGGCCTGCGCGTTTCTGGGACTGGTCATGGTAGCAGCCGACCCGCAGGCGACCGCAGCACAGATGTCGCCGGCTTATGGCGCACACCGCCGTCAGACGATCGCCGACGGTGTGCGCATCGACATGGGTTCGAGCGCGGTGAACATCGTCACGGCCGCGGCATTTGCGGGGCGCTACGCGGAAATTCCGCTCGATGCGGCAGCGGTCGCGCCTTATCTGGGCGCCATCAGGATCGGTGTCACCGATGCCGCCGTTACCGACGCCTGGTTGACCGGACACGGTGTAGCCACCCATCGGAGCGCAGCCGGCACAACCTGCATTGCGCCAGCCGACGCCTGTGGTGCGCTGATCGAATTCGTGGCTTAGTCGCGCGACTTAAGCCTTTCTAACAATTGAACCAGGGAGTACGCCATGGCGTTACTGCAATTGGGCGTGCATGCGCCGGACTTCGCGTTGCCCAATCAGGACGACCGGACCATCCGTCTGCGTGACCTGCGCGGGCGCAAGGTAGTGGTCTGGTTTTTCTCGCGCGCCTTCGGCAGTAACTGAACGAAAGAAGCGATCGGGTTCCGTGATCGAATCCTGGACTTCGAAGCTGCCGGCACGACCGTGCTCGGCGTGACCTTTTCGCCGCTGGATGAGCTGGTCAGGTTCAAAGCGGAGATCGGCTTGGGCTGTGACTTACTTTGCGACGCCGATCGGTCTGTCGCGATCGATTACGGAGCTGCCGACAGCACAAGCCAGGCGAAAGCCGGCCGGGTTACCGTCGTGATCGACGCCAGCGGGCAGGTCGCCCACGTTTACGCGCCGGAGGATGTTGCAGGACACGCCGAAGAGGTCCTGGCCGATCTCACGATGTAGGCGGCAGGTCGTTGTGTCCACGGCCGGACCGCAACGGCGCCCCGAACGCCCGGTTTGCCCGGTGCGTCCGCGCGCCGCGGCGTCACTCAGGATCAGCTCGCGGCCGCGGCGTTTGCAGCTTCTTCCTTGGCGGCCATCTGGGCTTTCAACTGCGCAGGCGTCAGCCGTACGATGTCTTCGTTTTGGTGGCTGTAGAGGTCGTACTGGTCGGTATCGAGATCTTCGAGCACCGTCTTGCCGGCCAGCACGCTCGCTTTCCAGGCCTCGTGTTCCGCGTGGCGCTCATGAAACTCCGGCATGACCTCCTCGGCGAACAGCGTCAGGCTGTCGCAGATGTCCTGATGCGAAGTCTTGCCGGCCTGGTTCAGCAGGATCACCTGATCGATGTGAGCGGCTTCAAACTGCCGCAGGCGCTTGCGGATGGTCTCCGGCGATCCGATGAGGCCGTTCTTGAGCGCCGCCTCGGCCTTGTCGGTCTTGCGCCATGCCTGGTAGGCCTCCCACAAGTTCCCCTGCCCTGGTGCGTCCACGCCCTTGCGGCCGTAGTACGACAACGCAAAGATGAAGAACGTCCAGCCGGCTGCCTTCTCGAGCGCCTCCTCGTCGGTTTCCGCGCACATGAAGCCGTTGACGATCGCGACGTTCGGATTGGTCGCATAGTTCGCGAGCCGCCGCGGTGCGTTCAGGAAGGTGTTGTAGTAGCGGTTCACCCAGGCCGTGGCCGCGTCTGGCGACACGAAGGAGAAACCGAGCGCACCCATGCCCCACGCACCCGCGTCGGCGATCGTCTGGATGTTGGAACACGCCACCCAGAGCGGCGGATGCGGCTTCTGATAGGGCTTCGGGATGACGTTGCGCGCCGGAAAGTCGAAGAACTGGCCGTGAAACTCCCAGTTCGTTTCCGTGAACATCGGAATGATCGCCTGCACGGCCTCTTCCCAACGGTCGCGCTTGCTGCGCACCTGCACGCCAAACGGGTGCAGCTCCGCCGGCCCGGCGCCTTCGCCCATGCCGAGTTCCACTCGTCCGCCCGAGAGTAAATCGAGGGTCGCTACCTTCTCGGCGACGCGGTGCGGCTGGTTGGTCGTGATCTGGATGACGCCGTGACCGAGGCGGATGTTACGGGTGCGCTGGCTGGCGGCGCCGAGGAACACTTCGGGTGCCGTGGAGTGCGAGTACTCTTCGAGAAAGTGGTGTTCGACTTCCCACGCATAGTCATAGCCAAGGCGGTCGGCCAGCTCGATCTCGGTGAGCGAGTTCTGCAGCAGGTCGTGCTCCGCCAGATCGTGCCACGGGCGTGGGAGTTGATGTTCGTAGAAGACGCCAAACTTCATGGGTTCACTCCGTTGTAGGACGCTTACGCCGAGGAATGGCTGCCTGGGTGACAGCTTCGCGGGCAGTGCTCCAAGAACGTCACCTTGAATGACCCACCGACGCCATGGCAAGCATCGTGTAGATTAACGAGCCATATCCCGAAACTCTGACGGAGCGTCACTACGTGAGTGCCGAGTTGCATGACTTCGAGCGCTACGCCATCGGACAGTCGGTCTCGCGAACGGAAGACCCGCGCCTGCTGACCGGAACCGGCACCTACACCGCCGATCTCCACTTCGACGGCATGGCGTATGGCTACGTGCTTCGGTCGCCCTACGCGCACGCCCATATCGAGCTGTTGGATGTCAGCGCGGCCCGCGGACTGTCCGGCGTGCTCGACGTGCTGCTGTGGGCTGATATGGCCGCGAGCGACGTGGGTTTGCTGCCTTGCAACAATCCGATCAAGAGCCGCGATGGTACGCCGCTCATCAAACCGCGCCGACCGTCGCTGGCGGACGGTACGGTGCGCTATGTGGGCGAACCGTTGGCTCTCATCGTCGCGGAGTCGCTGGCCATTGCCCGCGAGGCGGCGGAACTGATCGAGCTCGAAGTGGACGAGCTGCCGGCGGTGACCGACTTCATGGAAGCGATGGCCGACGGGGCGCCGCAGTTGCACGACGAGGCGCCGAACAACGTCGCGCTCGACTGGGAGTTCGGTGACGCGGATACCGTAGACACGGCGATGCGCGGCGCTGCGCACGTTTCGCGCCTGGTGCTCGGCAGCAACCGCCTCGTGATCAATCCGATGGAGCCGCGCGCGGCGATCGGCGAATACGTAGACGGACGCTACATCCTGCACGTCGGCTCACAAGGTGTATTCGGTATGCGCAATGTCATGGCGCGCAACGTCATGAACGTGCCAGACGAGCAGATGCATGTGCGTACCTACGACGTCGGCGGGTCGTTTGGCATGAAGTCGGCAGTGTACCCGGAATACGGGCCGCTGCTGCTTGCGGCGCGCCGTCTCGGGCGTCCGGTGAAGTGGGTCGATGACCGGTCCGACAGCTTCGTCTCCGATCAGCACGGGCGCGACAGCGAAGCACATGTCGAAATCGGATTCGACGCTGACGGGCGCATCGTCGCCGGTCGCGTGTATTGCTACTGCGCCAACGGAGGTTATCTGAGCCCGGGCGGACCGTCGATGCATACCGGCAACATTCCGCGCAATTTCCCAGGGCCGTACCGGTTGCCGCTGCTCTATGCCAGAACACGTGCCATGTTCACGAACACGACCCCTATCGGCGCGTACCGCGGGGCGGGGCGTCCGGAAGGCGTTTACTACATGGAGCGCGTGCTGACCCAGGCGGCCCACGAACTGGGGATCGACGCCGTCGAGCTCAGGCTGTTGAATCTCATCGAGCCGGAAGCCCTGCCTTACGCGGCCGTATCGAAGCTGACCTACGACAGCGGCGACTTCCCGGGGATTTTGCGCGACGGGCTCGTGCACGCCGACTGGGACGGCTTCGAGGCGCGCCGGGCCCAGTCCGAAAGCCAGGGCAAACTGCGCGGACGCGGTTTTGCCTGCTATATGGAGGCGACGGGCGCGCCGGCTCGCGAGATGGGCGGCATTCGCTTCGAGGGTGACGGCACCGTCACGATGATCTCCGGTTCGCTCAACTACGGACAGGGGCATGCGGGTACTTTTGCGCAGATAGTGAGTTCGCACCTCGGCGTGCCGTTTGAACGGCTGCGGCTCATTCAGGGTGACAGCGATGAGGTGATCGCTGGTGCCGGGTCGGGCGGTTCGCGTACGGTTATCTCCGCGGGCGCGCTATTGCTGAAAGCGGCAGACGAAGTGATCGACCGCGGTAAGCAGGTAACCGGTTTCCTGCTCGAGGCCGATGCTGGCGATATCGAGTTCGAACGTGGGCGCTTTCGCATCGTCGGAACGGACCGCGGTATGACCATCATGCAGGTCGCCGAGGCGTTTCAGACCCTGGACGCGGTGCCGGCAGAGCTGGTCGGCGGCATGGACGTCAGATTGACGGATGACGCACCGCCATCCGCGTTTCCAAACGGCTGCCATGTCGCCGAGGTGGAGATCGACCCGGAGACCGGAGAAGTCGCCGTGGACCGCTATGCCGTCATGGATGACTTCGGTACGCTCATCAACCCGATGCTCGTCGAAGGTCAGGTACAGGGCGGCGTGGCCCAGGGCCTCGGCCAGGCGCTGTTGGAACGTACGGTGTACGACGAGGACGGTCAGTTGCTGACCGGCTCGTTCATGGATTACACGATGCCGCGCGCCACCGATATGCCAGACATCGCGTTTGCATCCCGCCCGATCCCCGCGACGACCAATCCGCTGGGTGCCAAGGGGTGCGGAGAAGCCGGCACGACGGGTTCTTTGCCTGCGATCATGAATGCCATCGTCGACGTGCTGAAAAAGGAACGCGGTATCGAGCACTTCGACATGCCCGCGACGCCGGAACGGATCTGGCGCGCATTGCACACCTGAGGAACGCAAACAGATGCACGCGCCCGGGTCTGGCCTGATCGGAACGCCCCATCCGCGTCTCGAGGACCCGCGGTTGCTGACCGGGCGCGGGCAGTATCTTGATGACCATGCGCCGGCCGGCTGTGTCCACGCGGTATTCGTGCGGAGCGAACACGCGCACGCCGAAATTCTCGCTATCGATGTGAGTCCGGCGTTGGCGGCCACTGACGTGCTGGATGTATTGACTGCGAGTGATCTGGATGCGCTCGGCCTGGGCGATCTCTGGCCAAACGCGCGCACGAATCCGCACACGGGCGAACCGTTCCGGTTCGAGCCGATGCCGGTGCTCGCGCGCGGCCGGGTGCGTTACGTCGGCGAACCTGTGGCGTGCGTTGTCGCCTGTTCGCGCGACGCGGCCGCGGATGCCGCCGCGCTGGTGGATATCGACTATGCGCCGATCGCGGCAGCCGCGACGATGACGAGCGCGCTGGCGGCCGACGCACCAGCGATCTGCGCGGCCGCGCCGGGTAACCTCTGTATGGACTGGTTCACGACCGCGCCGCGTGAGGATGAGGACGCGGTAGATCGGGCGTTTGCCGAAGCCGCACACGTGGTGTCGCTCGACTGTCACAACCATCGGATCGCCGCTCAGCCGATGGAATGTCGGGGCGCACTGGGTGAATTCGACGCCCAAACGCGGCGCTATACCCTTACGCTCGCCAGCCAGAACGTGCACTCGATGCGCGACCATTTGCGCGGCGCGCTTGGCCAGAGTCAACCAGTGCATGGGGGCGCGCCGGCGCGCAAGTCGTTTCCCGATCTGCGCGTGTTGGCACGTGATGTCGGCGGCGGATTTGGCTCGCGCAATTTCGTCTACCCGGAATATGCTGCCGTGCTCGTCGCCGCCGAGCGGCTGGGCCGACCGGTCAAGTGGGTAGCCTCGCGGTCGGAAGCGTGTATGTCGGACCACCCGGCCCGGGACGCAACGCTCAAGGTATCGCTGGCGCTGACCGCCGAAGGGCGTTTTCTGGCGATGCGCGCCGACGCGCTGTTCAACGCCGGCGGATACATGACCGGCGTCGCCTGCGGCGTACCCACCGGCCAATACATGGCTGCGCCGAGCACTGTGTACGATATCGCGCGCGTCGCTCTCCGGCTCCGCGTGGTGCTGACGAACACGGTGCCAATCGGTGTGACTCGCGGTCCCGGCTTCGCCGAGACGGTGGATCCACTGGAACGCCTTATCGACAAGGCCGCGCGTGAACTCGACATCGACCGACTCGAATTGCGGCGCCGCAACTTCGTGCGCACCGCCCGCATGCCATGGCGCAATGCCGCCGGTACGCGGATCGACAGCGGTGATTTCCAGGCTTGCCTCGACAAGGCACTCGCACATGCGGATGTCGGCGGGTTTGCCGCCCGTGCCGCCGAGGCGCGCGAGCGCGGCCGCCTGCGCGGCTACGGGGTCGCGTGCCATATCAAAGGGACTGGCGGATCGCCCGAAGAAAACGTGCACTTCGGTTTTGACTTCAATGAGGGGGCCGGCGAGCGAAGCGAACGCCTCGTGTTCACGACCGGCACGCAGGCGATCGGGCAAGGCCACGAAACCTCGTTTCGCCAGATCGTCGCAACGCTGTTCGGCGTGCCGATGAGCGCTGTCGCCTACCGGGCTGGCGACACAGCCCTGATTCCGTTCGGTGGTGGGCACGGCAGTTCCCGCGCGACCTTCATGGCGTCGCAGGCGATGGTCTACGCGGCGAAAGCGGTCATCGCAAAGGGGCGTAGGGTTGCGGCCGACCTGTTTGAAGCGAGCCCGGGCGATGTGCGCTTCGAGTCGGGCGAGTTCTATGTAGACGGCACGGATCTCCGCGCGGGCTTGTTCGACGTGGCGCGTGAAGCGCGCGCGCTGGGCAGTTCGCTCGATACCTATCAGCACACTATTCGTGACGAATTGACGTGGCCGAACGGCTGCCACGTGGCCGAGGTGGAGGTGGACGTGGAAACGGGGCAGGTCGAACTGCTTCGCTATACCACCGCCGACGACCACGGCGTCATGGTGAACCCGATGCTGGTGTCCGGTCAGGCGCACGGCGCGATCATGCAGGGTGCCGCGCAGGCATTGCTCGAACAGGTGCAGTACGCGCCGGACGGACAGCTGCTGACCGGCTCGTTTCTGGACTACGCGATGCCGCGCGCCGCCGACCTGCCGCCACTCGACCTGCATTTCTGTCCGACGCGGTGTACGACCAATCCGCTCGGTGTCAAAGGGGCTGGCGAGCCGGGCGCGATCGCCGGTTTTCCAGCGGTGCAAAATGCCATCGCGCATGCGTTGGACGTATCGCCGGATGCGTTGCGCGGTGCGGCGACGCCCAACCGCGTCTGGGCACTCATGCAGCGCTCGGCAGTGCCGTCGGTCGACACCGGCACATAGCGCTCGGTCGTGGGCGCGTCGCGCGTACCGGCGCGTCGATCAGGCGGGCACCGGCTTGCGCGTACGCAGAAGAAATACGAGCGGCATCGCGACCGTTGTCACGACACTCAGGAACACATACACGTTCAGGAAACCGACTACTCGCGCCTGTTCGATCACCATCTGATAGAGCGACAGCAGGCCGGAGCGCGAATCGGCGTTGGCAGCGGCGAGCGCCGCCGTTTCGCGCATGGATTCGCTAAACGGCGTGATGTTCTCGCGCAGTTCGATGTAGTTGACCTGTGCGGAATGCACGAGTACCGCGATGACGACGGACGTGCCGGCGCTCGCGCCGATCGCGCGGATCAGCGCAAACAATGCCGCGCCCTCGACACGAAAACGCGGTTCCAGGGTCGAGAACGTAACGGTTGTCAGTGTGACCCACATCATGCCCATGCCGAAGCCGCTGAGAAGCGTTGCCCAGATCACGTCTGCAACGCCGACATCAGCATTCCAGGTCGTCATCCATGCATTACTGACCAGCAGGCAAATCAGCCCGGCCAGGACCAGATACTGATTCGGAAATCGATCTGACAGATACCCGCCTGACATCATTGCGAGCATCGTGCCGATGCCGCGTACCGACAGCAGCCAGCCCGCCGTTAGCACCGGGTAGGCCTGTACGGTCTGCAGAAACAGTGGCAGCACCAGCATCGTCGAAAACGCGCAGATACCGAATACGAAGATCAGCACGAGGCCGACGACAAAGTTGCGATCTTTGAAGATCGCGAGGTTCAGGTACGGATCGCGGTGCGTCAGGCAGTGTGCGATGAAGATGTACGCGCAAAGGGCCGCAATCGCCGCTTCGAGCACAATTTCCGTAGATTCGAACCAATCCTGGCTCTGCCCGCGATCGAGCATCAACTGCAGCGCGCAGACCGAGGCCGTCAGCGTCAGCACGCCGATCCAGTCGAGCCTTCGGCGTGTATCTTCGGATTTCGGCAGCACCAGCCAGATGCCGGCCAGCGCCAGCATGCCGAGCGGCACGTTGATAAGAAACACGTAGCGCCAGCCGTACCATTCGGTCAACAGAGCGCCGACCGTCGGCCCGAGCACCGGACCGAGGATCATACCCATCGACCAGATGCTCATTGCGAAGCCGTGCCGCTCGCGCGGATAGGTATCGAGCATGATGGCTTGCGAGATAGGTAGCAGCGGTGCGCTCACGAACCCCTGCAGGAAACGGTAGAGCACCAGATCGTGCAAACCCGTAGCCGTGCTGCAGAGCATTGCGGTTAGCGTGAAGCCGATGATCGAGGCGAGGAATACGTTTCGCCTTCCGAACCGGCTCGTCAGCCAGCCTGTGAAGATCGTGCCGATCGCGCTCGCGAGCACAAACGCGGTGATGACCCACCCGATCTGACTCGGGGTTGCCGACAGGTTGCCCTGCATGTCCGGCAATGCCACGTAGGCCGTGGTCATGTTGACAGCGTGTAGCAGTGACGCGGCCAACACCGGCACGGTGATGATGACGCGTTCGGCGCGGGTGAACGGCCCGGTAGCCGGTTTGCTGATGATGGGGACGTTCACGGCCGCTCCAACGGCCGCGCGGGCAGGTCACTCCTGCGCCTTCGCGCCATAGCTGACAAGATTCAAGAGTCTCCGGCGATGCCAGCGCGGTCCAGTACGGCGTGCAGCAGCACGTTGGCTCCGGCTGCCAGATCGGCAGACTCGGCGGACTCCAGTTCGTTATGGCTCAGTCCGTCAGCGCAGGGTACGAAGATCATGGCCGTTGGCGTTACGTTGGCAACCTGCACGGCATCGTGACCGGCGCCGGAGACCATATCCCGATACGGGTAGCCGAGCGCGACCGTGGCATTGCGTACCGCGTTGACGCAACCGTCATCGAACGGCGTCGGCGGGCTGTACCAGATCTGCTCACAGGCGATCGCGACGTCGCGATCGCGCTGCACGCGTTCGACCAGCCGGGCGATCGCAGCGGCCATCGAGGACAACGCGTCGTCATCAGGATTGCGCACATCTATCGTCAGTTCGACGCTGCCCGGGATCGTATTGCGTGAGTTTGGCGAAACGGCGAGCGCCCCAACGGTTGCGACGCCCGGCGGATGTGCCAACGCGATTTGCTCGACGGACTGCACCAGCATCGCCGCTGCGATCAGCGCGTCTTTGCGCCGTTCCATCGGCGTGGTACCCGTATGCGAGTCGCGCCCGGTGATCGACACGTCATACCAGCGCTGCCCTTGCCCGCCGGTGACGACCCCGATGGTCTCCTCGTAATGTTCGAGCACCGGGCCTTGCTCAATGTGAGCTTCGAACAACGCCTTGAACTGACGCTTGCCGACCGGTTCGTCTCCGTCATAACCGATGGCCCGCAGCGCTTCGCCGAAAGTGACGCCGTCCACGTCGGCACGGCTCATCGCAAAGTCCAGATCGAACAAACCGGCGTGGACGCCCGAGGCCAACATCGCGGGCGCAAATCGTGAGCCTTCTTCATTGGTCCAGTTGACGATCTCAATGGGTGTCTGAGTCTTGATGCCGTGATCGTTCAGGGTGCGAACCACTTCGAGGCCCGCCAACACGCCGAACACGCCATCGAACTTGCCGCCGGTTGGCTGGGTGTCGAGGTGCGAGCCCGTCGCGACGGCTGGCGCGTGCGTGTCCGCGCCAGGGCGGCGCGCGAACATGTTGCCGATCTCGTCGACGGCGATTTCACACCCGGCCTCTTCGCACCAACTGGCGAACAACTCCCGGGCCGCCTTGTCTTCATCGGTCAACGCGAGACGGCAGGAGCCGCCCTTTGATGTCGCGCCAATCTCGGCCATGGCCATGATGCTGGCCCAGAGACGTTCCTGGTTGATTCGGATGTTGTCCACACAGGTTCTCCAAGTTGGTCCGACGTCGCGCGTCGGCCAACACCGCGGCCGGGTCCGGGCCGGCCGCAGTCTCGCCACATGACGGCAATGGTAAAGTCTAGGCACGCACACGCGCAGCAACTTTCGAGAGCGATACGACATGGCAGGCATTCTGGACGGCATCAGGGTTTTGGACTTCGGGCGCTACATCGCGGGTCCGTATTGCGCAGCGCTGCTCGGAGATATGGGTGCCGACGTGATCCGCATCGAGCGGCTGAGCGGAGGGGAAGATCGCTTCGTCACGCCGGTGACCGACGATGGCATCGGTTCGATGTTCATGCAGTGCAACCGCAACAAGCGCGGCATGACGTTGAATCCGACCAAACCGAAGGGCCGCGAGGTGGTCGAGCGCCTGGTCAAGACCGCCGACGTGGTCGTCGCGAACCTGCCGCCGGAGACGCTCAGACGGGTCGGTCTCGACTACGACACGCTGAAGAGCGTCAAACCCGACATTATCCTCGCGACCGTTACCGCGTTTGGCCTCGGTGGCCCGTTTAGCAACAAGGTGGGGTTCGACGGGCTCGCGCAGTCGATGTCGGGCAATCTGCACATGTCTGGTGAGGGCGATACACCGACCCGTTCGTTTACTCCGTATGTCGACTTTGGGACGGCGTCGCTGACAGCTCTCTCGACCGTGGGCGCCCTGTTTCACCGCATGCGCACGGGCGAAGGGCAACTCGTGCAGGGCGCCCTGCTCAAAACGGCGCTGACGATGATGAACGCAACGTTGATCGAGCAACACCACCTGAAGCTCAATCGCACAGGCCTGCTCAATCGTGCCCCGACGTCGGGGCCGGCCGATGTCTTCAAGACCAAAGACGGCTGGCTGATGGCACTCGTTATCGGTCGGCCGCAGTTCGAGCGCTGGGCGGCGATGGTGGGCGCCGAAGACTTGTTGGATGACCCGCGTTTCACTGACGACATCGGGCGCGGCGATCATGGCGAAGTGCTTTCCGAACGGATGCAGGCGTGGTGCGACAACTACACCAACGTGGAAGCGCTCGCGATCATGGAGGAGAACAAAGTTCCCGGCGGCCCCGTGTACTCGCCCCAAGAAGCGCTGGACGATGAGCACATCAACGCCATCGAGTTCTTTGAGAACGTGCAGTATCCGTCCGCGAGCGATTCTTCGCCGCTGTCCGGTTTTCCGGTATCGCTGTCGGAGACCCCAGGCACCATACGTGCGCCCGCCCCGACGCTTTCCCAGCACACCGAAGAAGTACTCGCGGAACTCGGCTTTAGCGAAGCCGAGGTGGCTGAGCTGAAGGCAGAACGGGTCGTTTGATAATGGGTCGTTTGATAGGGCGGGCGCCTCGGTAACGCGAGGGCGCCGCCTGTCCTGCGGTTGCGTCGCAGACCTTACGCCCGTCGACTCCGCAACCATACCAATGCGAGTAACCCGCCGCCCAGCAGCAGCGCTGGCGCAGGCGCTGGCACCTGCTTCACGACGACCACCACGTCGTCGAGCATGGGCCCGAAAGAGCCTTGGCTGGCCGTCAGCGCTGCGAAAGTAATGGTCGTCGTTGACGTCGATGCAGTGAAGTCGAACGTGTGTTGGACCCAGTTGGGAGCCGCGAGGCTGCCGCCGATGGCAGGCGCAAAATCTTGAGACAGATCGCCCGCGGTCACGCGGCCACTGGTTGCACCAAACCCGCTCGGCCGCGCCGACGCGAAGCTGAGTTCGTAGACCTCCCCGACGGCCGTCGGGATATCGAGGAAGACCGAACCCGGAGCGCTTGCCTGGAGGTCCACACTGTACTCTCCGTCATCTGCTCCGAAGCGCGATTCTTTCAGCCAGTCGATACCGGACCCGCCAACATTCCAGTTTGAAAAGGAGCCGCTGGTCCGACGCAGGAAGCCGCCGCTTGGGGGCGAGGGGAAGCCCCCGATCTCGAAGCTGCCCGTGCCCGCACCATGCGTCGTATCGATAATGTTGCCGTGAACAACCGGCACGGCGACCAGTAACGCCAAGCCGCTGATTAGCGAAAGCGTCAATACACGATTTTTCAACATAACCGCTCTCCAGATGGAACTTCTTGAGATCCTTAGCAACATCTGTGCCCGAGCTGGCAAGTTGTTGTTTTCGATAGGTTTCCAACTGCTCGGGTTTCGAATCAGCGCATGGACTGTAAAGATCCCCGACAAGACTGCTTGGTACTTCGACCTTGCCTGTCCGCCGGGTTGCCCGACGCCGCGCGTGCGTCGTTTGCAGTGGCAAACCTGAATCGGGCAGCGCTGAGCGCCGCGTGGAACGCACCCGGGTTATCCGGGCAGCGATTATTGCGCTGCCGACTGGTAGGATCCGGGCGCTCGGCTGCGAGTTGAACAGTCGGGCTTTAACGAGAGTTCTCTATGGTAACTGCGCTTAGCTGGGTGGTCCGTGTTCTCGACGCCCTGAACGAATACGTCGGGCGCGCGGCCGCGTGGCTGACCGTCTTCATGGTGCTGATGGTCACGCTGATCGTCGTCATGCGCTACGTGTTTGGCCTGGGCTTCATCTGGATGCAGGAAAGCTACGTCTGGGCGCACGGCATGGTGTTCATGCTCGGCGCCGGTTACACGTTGCTACACGACGGGCACGTTCGGATCGACATCATTTACCGGTCCGCTTCGCAAACCTATCGTGACATCGTCAACATCATCGGATGCACCGCCTTTGTGCTGCCGGTTTGCTGGATCATCCTCGAGAAGAGCGTCGGCTATGTCTCCCGAAGCTTCCGGCTGATGGAATCGTCCGCCGAGGCCGGTGGCCTTCCCTACCTGTTCATTCTGAAAGGCATGATCTGGGCGTTTGCGATTCTGCTCGGGCTGCAGGCAATTTCACTGATCGTCCGCTCCATTCTGTCGCTCGCCGGCCACGAGGTGGAGCCGAACTACAAGGACGCAGGCGCCGCATGAGCGAGCAAGTCCTCGGTCTCATCATGTTCGGGACCACGCTGGTCCTGTTGATGCTCGGATTTCCCGTAGCGCTGACCCTTGCAGGCTCCGCGCTGCTGTTCGCTTACATCGGTGACTCGCTGGACCTGTTTCTGATGGCGTTGATGGGGGCATACCCGCAGCGGATTTTCGGGATCATGCTAACCGAGACGTTCGTCGCCGTGCCGCTGTTCGTATTCATGGGCGTAATGCTGGAGCGGGCACGGATTGCGGGAGATCTCCTCGAGACGCTCGGCCTGATGTTTGGCCGGGTCAGAGGCGGGCTCGGGTTCACGGTCATCATCGTCGGCACGCTGCTCGCCGCGTCTACGGGAATCGTCGGTGCGACCGTCGTGACCATGGGATTGTTGAGCTTGCCGCCGATGCTACGGGCCGGCTACGACCCCAAGCTCGCGACCGGCATCATCAACGGCGCGGGGACGCTCGGGCAGATCATCCCACCGTCGATCGTGTTGATCATCCTCGCAGACGTTCTGCAGGGGGCAAATGAGCAGGCTGCAGAGCTTCGCGGCGATCTGGCGCCTGAGCCGGTTACGGGCATCGACCTGTTTGCCGGCGCGCTGTTTCCCGGGCTGTTGCTGGTTTGCTTCTATACGCTGTATCAGGTCTTCATGGCGGTGTACCGGCCCGAATCCTGTCCCGCCCTGATTCAGGGGGACGAGGAGAGGCCTCCGCTCATGGGGCGCTTCCTGCGCGTCGTACTTCCGCCGATTGCGCTCATCGTTCTCGTCTTGGGATCAATTCTCGTTGGTGC
This sequence comes from Pseudomonadota bacterium, assembly GCA_039030335.1. Lineage (GTDB taxonomy): Bacteria > Pseudomonadota > Gammaproteobacteria > HK1 > HK1 > JBCCEJ01. The sequence continues at coordinate 62,587 of JBCCEJ010000004.1, forward strand.
GGCAACACCCACCGAGTCGGCTGCCGTTGGCGCTGTTGGTGCGACCCTGATCGCTGCGAGCTACAAGCGTCTTTCGGTCGGTATCTTGCGGGAGGTTGCTCAGGCGACGCTCAAAGTATCCACGATGGTCTTCGTCATTCTGATCGGCGCGTCGATGTTTTCGCTCGTGTTCCGTGGATTTGGCGGCGACGAGATGATCGAGGAGTTCCTGGGAAACCTGCCGGGAGGAGCGGTCGGGGCGATGCTGCTTGTCATGGTCGTGATCTTCCTGCTCGGCTTCTTCCTCGACTTCATTGAAATCATCTTTGTCGTGATTCCAATCGTCGCGCCAATACTCATCGCGCTCGGCATCAATCCCCTGTGGCTGGGCGTGATGGTCGGGATCAACCTGCAAACCAGCTTCCTTACACCGCCGTTTGGGTTCGCGCTCTTTTATCTGCGCGGCGTTGCACCGCCGAGCGTGAAGACGTCGGACATCTACAAGGGCGTGATTCCTTTCATCGCGATACAGGTGATAACGCTCTGCGTTCTGTCTCTGTTCCCTGAACTCGCAACGTGGCTGCCGTCGGTATTGTTCAAGTAGGTCGGTCGACCCGGAAAAGCGAAAGGGGCGGATTCGTACATCCGCCCCTTTCCCGGTCTCCCGTCGACGCGCCGTCAGAGCTTTGCGTAGTCGCGTGATTCGATGAAGGCGCCCTCCGAAAGGCGGGCCCAGTTCACAGAGGTTTTGCGATACGCCACAACGTGGTCGTAGATTTCTTTCGACAGCTTGTCCTTTGAAGCAACGTCCGCGAGCACCTGAGGCGCGCGGCCGCCGATGGCTTTCAGAAGTTCTTCGCTGTACTTCTTGACCTGCACACCTTCCTCGTTGACGAGGGCATCCATCGCTGCATTGTTGAGCGCCTGGAACTGCGACAGCAGCATGATATTCATCTTCGCAGCTGCATGTTCGACGATCGCGCGCGATGCCTTATCGAGCGCATCGAACTCGGCTTTGTTGATGAAGCAGTCGAGCACTGTCGCCGGTTCATGCCAGCCGGGGTAGTAGTAGTACTTGGCGACTTTGAACAAGCCTTTGCCACGGTCGGCGACTGGGCCGATCCACTCGGTGCCGTCGATCGCGCCCGATGTGAGGGCGGGCAATACCTCAGTGCCGGGCAGGAGAATCACATTGACCCCGAAGGTCTTGAGGATTTCACCGCCGAGGCCGGGCATCCGGAACTTCAGACCTTTCAGGTCGTCGACCGTATTGATTTCCTTGTTGTACCAGCCGCCCATCTGGTTCCCGGTGTTGCCGCATGGCAGGAACTGCAGTCCGAGCTCGTTGTAGATCTTGTTGCAGATCTCCAGCCCGCCGGCCTGGTACAACCAGCCGTTTTGCTCTTGCGCATTCAGGCCGAATGGCATCCCGGCAACGAATTGGATCGCGTTGGACTTGCCGGTCCAATAGTAGGGCGCGCCGATGCCGATCTGAGCCGTACCTTCCTGCACCGCGTCGAATGATTCGAATGGCTTCACCAGCTCGTTTGCATGGTAGACCTTGATGGTGAGCTTGCCTTCCGAGGCTTCGCCTACGAAGGCGGCAAACGCATCCCATGCGCGTCCAAGGAGGCCGGCCTTTCCGAAGGCGCTGACTGCCACCCACTTTTTCTTGCCCTTGGCGATCGCTGGCGCCGCGATGGTCGACGCGGCGGCGGCGGCACCCGCAACACCTGCGCCCTTTACGAATGAACGTCTTTTCATACAGTTACTTCCCCCAGAGGAGTTTGATTCGGGTCGAATTGTGCACTCGCCGAAACGCCTCGAATCAAGGCACCAGGACGCGTACATGGCGTGAGCTTATCACCCAAATCTGCTGCTCGATACAACGTTTCCGAGCGGTTTGCGCCAATGCATCGGGAGCCTCGTTATGGCTCCTGCAAGCCGTCGCGATGTGCAGGTGCTATCACTCTGGGAGTGCCTCGCGGCGATAACGAGCCGCTTAACTTTGCACGCCCGCGTGCCGTCTGGGGCGTAGCTGGCGATATGCAGTTCTCGCGGAGATCTGCCCGGAGCCTCCCGAGCAGAACCAGACGGCGCGGTAGACCGCTCATCCGCGGACGCAGCCATCACGGCCGCGTGCGATGTACCCGATGTGTGCGGCCTGCCAATCGTCGGCGCTGTTGTCCGAACCAGCGTGCCGGCCATCTCGTGCTTCGAAGATCACGCACCTGGCCGTGAGAGTCCGTAGTGATCGCGCAGCATCGTGCCTTCATACGCGGTTCTGAACCGTCCACGACGTTGCAGAATCGGCACGACTTCATCGACAAAAACATCCAGCATCCAGGGCAACAGCGGGGGCATCAGATTGAACCCATCTGCAGCGCCCCCGTCGACCCAGTCTTCCATGATGTCCGCTACCTGCTCCGGCGTGCCGGCCATCACGTAGTGACCCCTTGCACCAGCCAGCTTGCCGAGCAGTTGGCGCAGCGTGGGTTGCTCTTCCCGCACGATCTTGAGAATGAGCTCAACCCTGCTGCGCGTGCCCTGGTTCAAACTGGCATCCGGGAAGTCCTCGGGCGAAAGGGGTTTGTCCAACGGGAGATGCGTCAGGTCTTCTCCGTCGAAGCGGTCGGAGAGCTTCAGTCGGCCAACTTCCGGATCCGCCAGTTCATTGAGTTCACGCTCCAGGCGTTTGGCCTCTGCCTCCGTGCTCGCGATCATCGGGCTGAATCCAGGCAGAATCACGGCCTGGTCGACATTGCGCCCGGCCGCGGCAACCCGGGACTTCTGGTCCGAATAGAACGCCTTGGCGCTTTCCATATTGGAGTGGGCCGTAAAAATCGCTTCGCCATGACGCGCCGCGAAGTCTCGCCCTGTATCGGATGAACCGGCCTGAACCAATACGGGCCAGCCTTGTGGGCACCGAGGTATGTTGAGCGGACCGGCCACCTGAAAATGCGATCCTTCGTGATCGATCGGTTTGATCTCACCGAGATCCGCGTAGAGACCTTGCGCGCGATCGTCAACGACCGCTGCGTCCGACCAACTGTCCCATAGCGACTTCGCGACTTCGACGAACTCTTCGCCACGGTCGTAGCGGTCGGCATGGCTTGCCCGCTCGGCGGAACTGAAGTTGCGGCTGGCGGGAATGCTGAACGTCGTCACGATGTTCCAGCCGATACGCCCGCCGCTCGCGTGATCCAGTGACGCCAGCTGGCGGGCGAGATTGAATGGCTCCGTATAGCTTGTAGAAGCCGTGGCGATGAGTCCGATCCGTTCCGTTGTAACCGCCAATGAACCAAGCGTCGTCAGTGGTTCCAGAAAGACCCTTGAAGCGCGGTCTACATCCTTTGGCGCGGCGAGTGTGTCGGCCAGGAAGATCGAATCGAAGCAGGCCGCTTCAGCCTTTTGCGCACATTCGATGTAGTGCTTTACATCGGTGAGCGCACGGGTTGTCGACTGGGGATGGCGCCATGAGGCTTCATGATGACCGCGACTGTAAAGGAACAGATTGATGTGGAATTGTCGTTTCACTTTTTGCGCTCGCATACCTCAACACGATCTCTCGACCGTTCAGGTCGCGCTCATGTTGCCGGCCACACATACGTGGTTGCCAACCATCTAGAATGCGTTAACCAAGGCGAGGAAAGCAACGCTCTCACCGGCTTCTTCGGCGGCGCGTCGGCTTTCGGGCTCTGGGATTCGTAGCCGTAAATGGTCCGCGTTTCCTGCGCATCAGAACGAGCGTGTGGAACTCGAACGAGTCCGTGACGAGGCATGCCAGACGAACCAGCAGGCGGCTTTACTTCGTATGGAAGCGCGGCTTGGTCGCCGCGGCGCCTTACACTTTCAGTCTCGCGGTGCCCTGCGCGATTTGCTGCGCGCGCCACATACGGTTGCGAGTTTGGTTGCGTGTCGTTAGCGTGCTCTTCGAGTTCTGGCTGACGCTGAGAGGTAGTGCGAATGCGTGCATGGGAAATCGTATCTGGTGGCGGCGTGGACGCGCTTGCGCTCAACACCCGGGACGCCACAGCGCCCGGGCCGGGGCAAGTGCAGGTCTCGTTGCGTGCGTCTTCTATCAATTACCGCGACCTGACTACCGTGGAAGATCCGATAGGCCGCAAGCTGCCGTTGCCGACGATACCGAACTCCGACGGCGCGGGCGTGGTGACCGCTGTCGGTGATGACGTCACCGAGTTCGCAGTGGGCGATCGCGTGATGAGCACCTTCTTCGAAGACTGGGACGCGGGTCCGGTCACGACGTATGCGATGTCCACCGCGCTCGGCGGTGCGCGCCAGGGCGTACTGGCCGAGCAGTTCGTACTGGATGCGCGCGGCGTGATCGCGATTCCGGATTATATGAGCTTTGCGGAGGCAGCCACGCTTCCCTGTGCCGCGCTAACCGCGTGGCACGCGTTGACGCAGCCGCACCCGGTGGTTGCCGGCGACACGGTGCTGCTGTTGGGTACTGGTGGTGTTTCGGTGTTCGCCCAGCAGTTCTGCAACGTGATGGGGGCCCGATCCATCGTAACGTCGTCGAGCGACGCGAAGCTCGAGCGAATGCGCGCGCTCGGCGCGGGCGAGACCATCAACTACGCTGAAACTCCGGACTGGGAAACGGAAGTTCTAAACAGGTGTGCCGGTGGTGTGGATCGCGTGGTCGAAGTGGGTGGCCCGGGCACGCTGGCAAAGTCCATACAGGCTGCAAAGGTCGGCGGGGTGGTGGCGCTCATCGGTATCCTGACCGGCGCGGCCGGCACCGTAACGCCGACCGACATCATGCGGAAGTCGATCACGCTTCGAGGCATCTACGTGGGCCCACGCCAGATGTTCAGGGAGATGAACGCAGCGCTCGCGCTGCACGAGATTCGGCCGGTTATCGATGAGACGTTCCGATTCGAGGATGCTCCCGATGCCTATAGAGCCATGCGCGCGGCGCAGCACTTCGGCAAGCTGGTCATCGAGGTGTGACGGAGAACGCGCACCATGGGAGTTTCCGAGATGACTGACACGGCGCCCGACTACAGCCTTGCGGCCCTCGACGCGGCGGCAGAACGCGTGCATGCCGTGCTGCCGCCAACGCCGCAGCAGCACTGGCCGCTGTTGAGCGAACTGGTGGGAGCCGAAGTCTGGGTCAAGCACGAGAATCACACACCAGTTGGTGCGTTCAAGGTGCGCGGCGGCATCAACTACGTCCACCAGCTTAAGGCGCGCGATCCGAACGTGGCAGAAGTGGTAGCGGCGTCCACCGGAAACCATGGACAAAGTGTTATCTACGCGGCGCGCCGGGGTGGGCTGAAAGCGACGATCGTGGTGCCAGAAGGCAACAACCCGGAGAAGTCGGCATCGATGCGTGCGCTCGGTGCCGATCTCGTCGAGCATGGTGCTGACTTCAATGTGAGCTTCGATCACGCTAAGACACTGGCGGGCGAGCGGCGCGCGCATCTGTTCGAGTCGTATCATCCCGATCTCGTCAGAGGCGTCTCGAGCTACGCGCTGGAATTGTTTCGGGGTGCACCGGAACTCGATGCGGTGTACGTGCCCATTGGTATGGGCTCTGGTTGCAACGGCGTCGTCGCGGCCCGGGATGCACTGGGTCTGGATACCGAGGTGATAGGCGTGGTGGCAGAACAGGCGCCGGCCTATCTGCACTCGTTTCGAAGCGGCGCGCCCGTGCAGTCCAATCTCTGCGCCACATTCGCTGAGGGGCTGGCCGTGCGTATTCCGCACGCAGAAGCCTTGCAGATGATACTGAACGGTGTCTCACGCGTGGTGGCAGTCAGCGAAGACGATCTCGCCGAATCGATGCGGCAGCTGTTTTCAGCGACGCACAACATTGCGGAGGGCGCGGGTGCCAGCGCGTTCGCGGCGCTCATGAACGAGCGCGAAGAAATGGCGGGCAAACGCGTCGCCGTCGTCATCTCCGGCGGCAACATGGACCGGGCGCGGTACCTGGAAGTACTCGCGGGCGGTACGCCGGGGCGCACGTAGGCTGTTGATGGGCGACACGGTGAGCACGCGTTCAACCATTACGTTGACTGCTCCCGGCGGCGGGATTGTCGAACTCGACGCGGATGGCGCACACGTAACCCGCTGGCGCGATGCCGCGGGGCGTGAGCAGCTGTTCCTTAGCAGCGCTTCTCAGTTCGGGCCCGGCGCGGCGATTCGCGGCGGCGTGCCGGTCATTTTTCCGCAGTTCTCAGACTTTGGCGGGGGGCAGCGTCACGGCTTCGCCCGGAACCTCCGGTGGACATTGATTGAGCAAAGCGAAGCGCATGCGAGATTGACGCTCGCGGCAAGCGACGTCACGCGGGCGCTCTGGCCGCACGAGTTCGAGGTGACCTACACCGTGACGGCTGATGACCGCGCGCTCAGCCTGGCCCTCGATGTGCGAAACACCGGGCAGGCACCGTTCGACTTCGCAGCCGCCTTGCACACCTATTTCGCTGTGAATGACATCGACGCGGCGGAGATTCATGGCCTGAACGGTGTCGAGGGTTTCGACAACAATCACCGCAACATCGTGTTCGCCGAAGGCGCGCCATCACTGCGGTTTGCCGGGGAGGTAGACCGGGTGTTTTTCGATGCGCCCCGATCGCTCGAACTCCTCGACGGTGAACGTAAACTGCGGATCGAGTCCGAGACATTCCCCGACGCGGTGGTCTGGAATCCAGGTGCTGAAAAGTCAGCGGCGCTTAGCGACATGGAACCCGACGGCTACCGGCGTTTCGTCTGCGTTGAAGCTGCGATCGTGCGGGATCGGGTGACGCTCGGGGCAGACGACTGCTGGCGCGGGGCACAGAAGCTGCTCGTTGACGCCTCCGGTTGAGTCTGGCCGGCCGAACCCGTCACGCGGCCGCCAGTATCGCCTCGATGATCCGCTGCACGGCCAGCGCGTCGGCGAACGTGGGCATGGGACTCGCCTCCCGATCGATAGCCCGCGACGCGGCCTGCAGCTGGTGGTCATAGCCGGCTTCGCGCGGGTCGTCCACGTCAACGAGTTGCCGAACGAACTCCCCGCCATTTGAAGCGTACAACTGGTTCCAGTCGAACACGCGCAGCGATTCGTCGCTACCCCAGAACGTCGCTTCCACCAGATCGGGCCCTGCGCCGCCTACGCTGCCGGCTACGGTCACGGGTACGCCGCCTGCTTCGAGTAATGCGGTCACGTGAGTCTCGGCTGCTGGCGCCGGAGGGTAGTGCGTGGCGGCGTGTGTCAGTTCTGGCGCGCCCAACAGGCGTTGCGTGAGATAGATCCAGTGGGACAGTACCTCGCGCGCAAATCCGCCGTCTTCCCGGTAGCTAAGCCAACTGGCGGCATCCATTTGCCAGCCGCGGGGCCACGTTGAAAAATGCAGGCGAATGTCGAGACCGGAAAGCGCACCAGTGGCGCCGGACTGGATGCGGCGCTCGATCTCCGTTGTCGCGAGTGCGGCTGCGAGCGAGAAGTTGACGATGTTGACGACCCCGGCCTTCGCCGCATGGTCGACCAGACCGGCTGCCCGTGCATCGTCGACGTCGAGCGGCTTTTCGCAATAAACCGCTTTGCCGGCGTCCATCGCAGCGTGCGCATGTACAGCGTGGAATCGCGGCGGCGAAGCGATGTAGACGACGCTGACATCCGGGTTGTCGATGGCAGCGCTCGCACTGTCGGCCACGATGATGTCCGGATAGGTTTCGCGGACGCGTTGGCAGGCCAACGGATCCGGATCCCATACGCAAACGATGTCGAAGCCCGCGTATTTACGCATGTTGCCGAGCATGCGCTGACCCATGATGCCGAGCCCGATAATGGCGGTGCCGTGTGACATGGATGATGTTCCTGCGATGGTCTGGTCGCGTCCGCGGGAGTCGGTTTTGGAGCCCTGCTCCTGGACGATGCGGCGCGACCAGTCAGGCTCGTCGCGATGCTCGGGCGCACGTACTTCGCGCAACGATACCATTACCCGGCAAACGGGAACTGTCGAGTGAAGGCGACGCCATCAGCCGAATAAAAAAGCCGGCGTCGGAGCCCCGACGCCGGCTTTTATTGGTCCTGCGATGCGCTTGGGCTCAGGCTTCAGCGGCCTCGCGTTTGACGGTGATCACCTGCGAGTAGGTGAATTCCTTCAGCCCTTCCATGCCGTATTCGACACCGAAGCCCGACTGCTTGTGGCCGCCGAACGGTGCGAGCGGCGAGACGTGCAGGAACTCGTTGACCCACACGGTGCCCGTTTCGAGCTGCTCGGCGATTTCGACGCCTTTGTCGGGATCGTTGGTCCACACGGCGCCCGCAAGGCCGTATTCGGTGTTGTTCGCGCGCTCGATGACTTCCTCTTCAGTCGAGAACTTCAACAACGGCATGACCGGCCCGAACTGCTCTTCCGCGACGATGCGCGCATCTTCCGGGGGATTGTCCAGGATCGAGATCGGCACGTAGTAGCCGGTTCCGCTCGGATCCACGTCTCCGCCCACCAGGAACTTGTAGCCGTTGTCCTGCGCGTCTTTGATGAGCTCGCACACGCGGTCGAACTGCTTCTTGTTCTGGATCGGGCCGACACCGGTACCTTGCTCGGAGCCGTCGCCAACCTTGACCTGCTTGGCGTACTCCGCGATGGCGGCGCTCAGCTCGTCGTAGATGTCTTCGTGGATGTAAACACGCTTTGCCGCGACGCAAATCTGCCCGGCATTGGCGAAGCTCGACCAGAACAGCTGCTCGGCCACTTTTTCGACATCCGCATCGGGCAGCACGATCGACGCATCGTTGCCGCCGAGTTCGAGCGTGATCCTCTTCAGATCTTTCGATGCACCTTCCATGATCTTCTTGCCGGTCGCGGTGGAGCCGGTGAAGGTGATTTTGTCGATATCCGGATGCGCGGTCATCATCGGCCCGAGCGAGTCTTCGCCGGTCAGGATGTTCAGCACGCCGGCAGGCACTTTATCGGCGATGAGTTCGGCGATACGCAGCGTCGTCAGCGGCGTGAACGGCGATGGTTTCAATACGATGGTGCACCCCGACAGTAGCGCGGGCGCGATCTTCTGAACTGCCATCAGCACCGGGAAGTTCCACGGCACGATGCCGCCCACGACGCCCACGGGGACTCTGCGGGTGCGCGAGAGACGTTCTTCGCTGTCTTCGTTGATGACATCTTCGAACTCGAGCGCTGCCTGCGCGCGAATGTTGGCGGGCGCGCCGCCCATTTCCATCTGTGCCTGCGCGTGCGGCTTGCCCTGTTCGCTGGTGAGCAGGCGGAACAGTTCATCGTTGTGCTCTTCGATCGCGTCGGCGATGGCGTGGAGAGCGGTGCGGCGATCCTCAAGGCTGGACTTGGACCAGGTCTTGAAGGCGCGACGGGCTGCGGCCACGGCGCGATTGAGTTCACCTTCACCGCATGCCGGTACCTTGCCGATCACCTGTTCGTTGGCTGGATTGACGACGTCCATCCATTCGCCGCTGGTGATCATCTCCCCGTCGATCAGATTCTTGTATTCCGTTGTCATTAGGCGGTCTCCTCGAGGCTTCGGGTTGACGTGTTGCGGGACTCGGTTGTCCCTGTCCCTGAGAAACTCTTGTCGTGACCGTATCCGACCGGGCGAATCGCGCTACCACGTCGACCTCGTGTTGCCCGACCCGCTGGTCCTTTGGTGCAAAGGGATTGAGCAGCGGCGTCAGACCGGGGTGTGGTGCAGTATTGCGGGCGGTCGTAATGCGGATGCGAAACATTATCATTTGTAGTTGCAAAGAGGCCACACAAATCACGAACGCAACTGCGAGGCCGCGCGTTCTCAGACGGTGGTCGGCGCAGGCGCTGGGCGCGAGATCGAGGCTGGCGGACACAGGCAAAGCTCGGTGCGATCTGGCAGTGCACACGAAATCGAGCTTGCCGATGCCTGCCCGCAGGTGCCGGGGCGCGGTGGACCGAAAGTGCTCCTCCGTCATACTGAGGTGTCGCGGCCTGCCCACCGCCGATATCCGTCAAACCGAACGCCAGGAGCGCTGCCATGCCTGTTTTGGACACTGCTACTCTGGGACCGTACGACACCGCTGTTACCCGCTTCGCCTTCGGGGCGGGGTTCCTCGGCGACCCGGATGCCGTCACGACGGACGAAACCGCCTTGGCCACGATGCAGGCCGCGTGGGATGCGGGCGTGCGCTATTTCGATACGGCCCCGTGGTACGGACACACCAAGAGCGAACATCGCGTCGGGCAGTTCCTGCGCCACCAGCGGCGGAGCGAGTTTGTGCTGTCCACCAAAGTCGGCCGGCTCTACGGACGGCCGCAAGACCCCGCGGCGTTTCGTGAGACCGAACATGGTGCGCGCTGGGTGGGCGGTTATCCGTTCGTGCCGCGTTTCGACTACAGTCGAAACGGTATCTGCCGGTCTTACGAAGACAGCTTGCAACGCCTCGCGTTGAATCGCGTCGACTTTCTGGTCATCCACGATCTGGACCCGCGCCACCAGAAGGGTGAAGACGGCGTCAGCCGTGGCCTCGAGCAGTTGGATGCCGGCGGGGGCTATGCGGAACTGCGCGCACTTCGCGACCGTGGTGAGATCAAAGCGATCGGCGCGGGCGTCAATCACACCGGCATGATCCCGCGTTTCGTGGAGCGCTTCGACCTCGACTACTTCCTCGTTGCCATGCCGTACACGCTGGCTGACCAGTCAGCCCTCGACGGCGAATTCCAGCTCTGCGCGGAACACGGCGTCAAAGTCGTGATCGGCGCGGTGTTTGCGTCGGGTATTCTCGCGACCGGCGTGACCGATACCGCTCAATACGGCTACCAGAGCGCCGGTGACGACATCGTGCGGAAAGTGAGTGCCATCGAAGCGGTTTGCGAGCGTCACGATGTGGCGTTGCCGGCCGCTGCGCTGCAGTTCCCGTTGGCGCATCCGGTAGTGGCCTCGATCATTCCGGGCGCCAACGACCCGCAGCAGGTGCAAGCCAACGCGCGCTTCGTCTCGACGCCGCTGCCAGCTGCATTCTGGGAGGAACTTCGGCACGAAGGACTGATCCGAGGTGATGCGCCGTTACCGTGACATCACTTGAGGATGGCTTCGCGGCGACTTTTGCTGACAGCGGTTACGCCATGCAGCGTCAAGCGCAATACCGCGCGTAGAAGGCCTCGCACTGCGCGGCCGATCTCAGCCAGTAGACATGGCGCAGACTGCGCTCGCGGTCGACGAGTTTCAGGAACTGCGGTCGAAGCTCGCGGTGTAACCACCACATCATGCGCGCGAGCGCTGCGGTCTTTGGCAACATCGGACAGCCCGGCACGAAATCCGGGCGTTCGCGAAACAGGCACATGAATTGCCGTTTGGCCGCCCACCAGTAATGTTGCCAGAGCGGCAGGTCGACCAGCACGAGCGTGTCGCACCGCGCTACGCGGTGTTGAATGGAGTCCCAGGACGCAACGCCGTCGACAACCCCGCGCGGCCCGGCCACGAGGTCGTCATGTTGCTGCCTGAATTCGGTTTCAGGCGTGCGCTGCCAGCCGGGTTGCCACAGGAGCATGTCCAACTCGATGAGCGGCGCTTCAATCCGGCGCGCAAGCCCGCGTGCCAGGCGCGACTTGCCGCCGCCTGCGTTGCCGAGGATCACGATACGTTCACCCATATCTTTTTCGACCTTACGGTCGCGTTGGCGTGCGGCTGTCCGGGAACTTCCGCGGGCCCGGCGATCCGGATTACGACACGCGATCCAAAAAGGTCCCGACGTGTCCGGCAACCAGACCCGGGGCTTCGATCAGGATCGAGTGTCTGAGTTCCGGCACAATCACGAGCTCGCTGTCGGGTAACGCCGCATCGATGAGACGATTGAGCCGCGGATTACAGCCGCCGTCATTCTCGCCGGTCAGGACGAGGCACGGTACGTCGACCTGATTCAGCCACGCTCCCATCTCCACACCGGCATAGATATCGAACACGGCGGCGAATACATCCTCGGGGGTGTTCAAGACCTGCTGAAGCCGGGCTTCGATGGCGTCGGGGTTGCCAGCTGCAAATGGCTCGGTGAACCAGCGGTCGACCAGCGTCGGCAGAATTTTCGCGGCCCCTTCCGCACGGATGGCGGCGACGACACCTTTGACCTTGGCGCTGTCTTCCTCGGTGCGGAACGCGGCAGTGCTGAGCAGCGACACGCTGAGTGTGCGCTCCGGAAAGGCGCGGGCGTAGGCGGGTCCGATCTGGCCGCCGAGCGAATGCCCAACCACGTGTATCTGTTCGTGGCCGAGCGTTGCGCGAAGCGCTTCGAGGTCGTCGACCAGTTCATCGAGGGAGTAGGGCACAGGCGGTATCGGGCTCTCGCCGTGCCCGCGCTGATCGTAAGTTACGCAGGTGTAGCGATCGGCCAGATGGGCGACCATCGCATCCCAGCCGGTCTTGCGTGCACCGATGCCGTGGGCGAAATAAACGGGCGGACCTTCGCCTACAACGGCGTGGGAAACGGCGATAGCGGGCATCGGAGACTCCAGCGTTCAGGACGTTTGCTCTCTATGGTAATTCGCGAGGCCGGCGGCGTCCGAACCGCCGGCTTCGTGCTTGAGCCAGAGCCTTCCGGGGCGGAACGTCAGCCAGGTTCGCGGATGTCGCTTTGCTAACATACCGGCGCCGAAGAGTCTCCTGCCGAGCGCCCGCGATGTTCCACCCGTTTCAGGTCGAACAGTTCCTGTCCGAACACGAGGAACTGGCGCACTACAACTTCTCGGAAAGCGGCGTGCACCCGCTCACGCTCGCCGAGCTTCTGGATATGGCCGGCGCTGACGTGGCGGACGTCAACGCACTCTTGTTGGATTACCCCGAGGTCAGGGGCACCGCGACGCTTCGCGAGCGCATCGCGGCGCTTTATCCCAATGCCGATGCCGCGCAGGTGCTCGTCACGGTGGGGGCCTCGGAAGCGAACCGGCTCGCCGCCGAGACGCTGCTCGAAGCGGGCGATGAAGTGATCGCCATTCAACCGACCTACCAGCAGTTGCCCGGCAACGCGCTGAACCTCGGCTACAGCGTAAAGACCGTACCGCTCGTCGAAAATGAAGGATGGGCGCTCGACCAGGAAGTGCTGAAGAAAGCCGTGACCAACCGTACGCGCATCATCTCGGTCGTCAACCCGAACAATCCGACTGGCAAGATTCTGAGCGACACAGAAATGGATGCCGTGGTGGCCGCCGCTGAACGCAGCGGCGCCTGGATCGTCGCAGACGAGGTCTATGCGGGCACCGAGCGCGAAACCAACACGCCGACGCCATCGTTCTGGAATCGCACCGAGCGCGTGCTCGCGATCAATTCGATGAGCAAGGCGTATGGGCTGCCGGGTCTGCGGCTCGGGTGGGTAGTGGCGCCAGCGGCGCAGATCGACCCACTGTGGCGCCGCCACGAATACGCCACCATCACGGCGACGATGCTCTCGAACCATCTCGCGGAGCTGGCGCTGACCCCAGGCACGCGCGAGCAGGTGGTTGACCGTGCGAGGCGGTTGATTCGGCGCGGCTTCGACCTGCTCTACTCTGCGTTGGCAAGCCGATCTGATGTGTTCAGCGTGGTGCCGCCTCAGGCGTCGGCGATGTCGTTTGTAAATTTCGACCTGCCCGTGGATTCGGTCACGTTTGCCAAGCGGTTGTTAAATGACCATCAGATGCTCGTGATTCCGGGTGCCTGCTTCGGATCGGACACACACTTCCGGTTCAGTTCGGCGCTGCCGGAGGATTATCTGGCGGCGGGGCTCGAGCGATTGTTGGCTCTGGCGGAAAAGGTTCGCAACGGGCGGTAGACTTACCGTCTGCGCAGCTACGACACCGCAACGGAGGCGTAGAAGGCGATGACCGAAGAGCGATCGGACAAGTTGGACCCGCAGTCTGATGCGGTCTGTGCATATCTGGCGGCGTTGCAGGGGGTCGTCACGCGCATGGCCGGCAACAGTGCGTCTTGCAAGAACTGGTGCATCACGCTCGTTGCCGGTGTGCTGGTTATCGTGCTCGACAAAGGCAAACCCGAATACGGGCTCATCTCTTTGGTGCCGGTGTTCGTTTTCGCGTACCTGGACGCGTTTTATCTTCGCCTCGAGCGCCAGTACCGTGCGGTTTATGACACCTTTGTGCGCCTGCTGAATGCGGGTGAGGGCAATTCGCAGGACTTGCATGTGCTCAATCTGGGGGCGCTGTCATTCAAAGATAAGCTGCGACCGATCTCGACCCTGGATGCAGCCGTGTCGACGGCCGTGTGGCCTTACTACACGGTTATCGCCGCGGCCGTAGTTGGGGCCGTCAGACTCGCGCCTTGAATCCGGACCGTTATCCGGCCGCCAGCCAGGGCGGCCATCGGTCCAGCCGGATGAGTAAACGGGGCCGCGCCCAGGTCGGGCGCATCCGCGCCGGCAGGTCTGCGCTGCCGGTGGCCTGAACGGCTCGCCAAATCGATGCGCGCCTACGCGCACCGCCGAGCGGTTCGGTGCCGCGCGCCCTTTCCAGTCGCCTGCCGGCTTTCCGTTGCCCGAAACGCCTCAGCTCAAATGCTCACCAAAAAACGCGAGCGTACGATCCAGCGCCACTTTGGCTGACGGCTCGTCGAAGCTACCGCGGTGGCTGCAGTTGAAGCCGTGGTCGGCGTCGTACATGTACACCGGGATGTCCGGGTTTGCGGCTTTGACGGCGTCTACCGTTTCCATCGGGATGCCGGCGTCTTTTTCACCGAAGTGCAAGATGGTGGGTACTTTGGGTTTGGCGCCCGGATCATCGTCCAGAATCTTGAGGATCTGCCCGCCGTAATAACCAACCGACGCGTCGACGTTGCATTTGCACGCCGCGAGATACGACAGCGATCCGCCCCAGCAGTAGCCGACCGTGCCGACTTTCCCGCCTTCGCGCGCGGCGCTGGCGGCGGCTTCCATATCGAGCACCGGCGTTTGCCAGCCCATCGGGAACGCGAGGTCGCGGCCGATGGCGATGTCGTCCGGCACGTAGCCGAGTTCCACGTCGCGCTGCATGCGGTCGAACATGGCTGGCGCGATCGCGAGGTAACCGGCTTCAGCGTAGCCGTCAGCCACTTCGCGGATGTGCTGGTTCACGCCGAAAATCTCCTGGATGACGACGACGCCGCCTTTTGGCATGCCGGCCGGGTCGGCGCGGTAGGCCGCGAGCTTGTGGCCATCGGAAGCCGTCAGTTCGATCATCTGTCCCATGGGGGTCTTCTCCTTCGTATGTTCCTGTGGCCGAGCGCGGCGCTTCACTGCACCCGTGATTGGCGTGCGGGCTTCGCAGCTTGCGTCAACCCGCCGGTTCGTCACACTTTAGCAAACCCGTTCCGGGCTCGCGGCGCACGGCTGATGCGTGTTGGCAGCCCCTTTGACCCCATTCCCGGAAGCCCAACGATGCGCATCTACTGGCAGAGCTTCGTCGACAACGCCGCCTACCTCGAACGCCTGCAGGCGTACCTGAATGACATCGCCGATCCGTCCACTTCGGTGACGGTGCGTGGCATGGCGCCGCCCGATCGCGACTTTGGCCGGTTGACGGAGTTTCGCTGTTCGATTCTGGCGGTGGACAACGCGCTGCAGGCGGAAGCAGACGGCTTCGACGTATTCGTCATGGGCCACTTTCAGGACCCGGGTTTGTACGAGGCGCGCGCTGCGCTATCGATTCCGGTGGTCGGCGCAGGCGAATCGACGTTGCACTACGCCGCACAGCTCGGGCGCCGCATGGCGCTCATCAGCATCGACGACGTGTTCGAGGTTTGGCATTTGGAACAGGCCGATCGGTACGGGTTAAAGGACCGCATTTCGCACATCGTTGGGATGAACGCGGTGCCGGCTGATTTCAACGCGGCGTTTGCCGGCGACGAGGCGGCTTACCAGCGCCTTCGCGACGCGTTTGTCGCGCTCGCCGAACCGCTGGTAGCCGACGGTGCCGATCTGCTGATTCCAGCCGGTGTGCTGCCGGGCCTCCTGCTGACACGCGAGCACGGCATGTGCATTGGGCATGCGCCAGTGGTGAGCTGCGCATCGGTGCCGCTGGCGACAGCCGAGATGGCTGGCAAGCTCTACCAGACGAGTGGTTTGAACGCGAGTCGGGGTCCGAGTTTTGCGCAGGCACCGGAGCGGGCGATCGCGGACTTCCGTGCGCTGGTGCGAGACGGCCGCGGCTGAGCGACGCGGGCAGGGGGGCGGCTTTGGGGCGATCGTCTTCGTTTATCCGGCGCCGCGCTCCGTTGGCCGAAGCGCGGCGCCGACTTGCGGCGCAGGCCGCGCGAACGCGGCGGGCTAGTTGCTGGCCGGCTTCGTCGGCAGCGCCTCCGTGTCGCGTTCGGTGACCCGCGTGCCGAGGTCCATCGCGACCGACGACATGATGAGGTTGATGAGATTCATCGCTGAAGCCATGTCACCGCTGCCGTTGGGGCCATCACCACCGCCGCTGATGACCACCGACGGTACGATGCGCTTGTCTTTCAGCGCGCCGGCAAACGCGGTCGCGACGCTCGTGTAGGCGGCCAGACGCTGCTCGAGCGCGCCGTCAGCGGCCATCTTGAGTTCGCGGCCGCGGGCTTCCGCCTGCGCCAGCTCGACGATGCGTTGTGATTCGAGGCGTGCCGTTTCGAGTTCGATGGCTTTCCGTTCGCGTTCGATCTCGGCTTCTTTCTTGAACGTCTCGGCTGCCGTTACGCGCCGGCGCTGTTCCTGCTGGGCCTCCTTGGCTTTGGTTTCGGCGGCCAGCACTTTCTGGATCTGCTGTTTTTCGAGTTCAATTTTCTTCTCGGCTTTTTCAGCTTCACCCTGCGCGATGATGCGCTTCTTGCGCTCTTCTTCCTTGCGCGCGTTCTGCCGTTCGATGGCGACCTGTGCGGCAGCTTCACGCTGCTCTTTTAGCTTGTCCTTGAAGGCGGGGTCGGGGTCGACGTCCTGGACATTGGCCTGCACGAGCGTGATGCCGAACTTCTTCAGCGGATGGTCCTGCGCATCTTTGCGTAACTGCTGACCGTCGGCCCCGGTGCGGATGCGTACTGAGACCCGCACGGTCTGGTCCTGCTGAATGGTGCGCGCTTCCGACTCGGTGATGGCCTGCGCGCCCTGTGATATCCGTTCTTCGCGGATGTCGAGCAGGAAGATGCCGTTGCGGACCTGATCGAGCACGGCGTTCTCGAAGTCACCGCCCTTGCCGCCGATGTATTCCTGCGCAGAGTACATACGGCCCGCGTTACGCATCGCTTCTTGCACGATCGGAATCAGCGACGAATGAATGAGGTTCGCCTGGGAGCGGTAGGCGATCGCGAGCGGCAGGAACAGCTCTGCCGTCTCCGGCAGTGAGAATCGCGCCGTCATGCGCATGTCGGCTGTGACCGAATCGTTGAAACGGATTTGTTGTGCTTTCGCCTGCCCGGAGAAACGTGCACCGGCGCCGCCAAAGCCAACGGTCAGGAACTTCTTGAACTGGATGAGTTCGCCGCCCCACCGCATGTGGAAGCCGGGTCTGAGCACGGCGGTTTGCGTACCCCACGGGTACTGCACCAGGTAAGACATCCCGGGTGCTGCGTAGAACACGATACCGTTCACCGACCAGGACACCATGCCGAGCACCAGCACGATCGCGGAAAGTGACGGACTCAAGCCCAGGTTGAAGCGCGCAAGCGGATGACCGGGGTCTAGCTGCCGGGCGATCAGCGCCCAGATGAACAGCAGCAGACCGATCAGGGCAACCAGTGCGCCGCCAAGCGAAACGGTATTCAAGATAGCCATATCAGACTCCTACGTGAGGGCAGCCATGCCGCTGCCCTGGTCCTTCGCCCGGATACGAGTCGGGCATTACTCATCATTCCGATGTCCTGCACGCCGCATCGCCCCCGGTCGGCTCAGCCGGCTGCATCCAGGTGGCTCAAAGCGTTCAGGGCGCGCGGAAAGCCGCAGTACGGAGCTGTCTGCATGACGACCTCGATCACCTGCTCGCGGCTCAGACCGTTATCGCGCGCCGAACTCGAGAACTTGACCAGCTGTGTGGGTTGTTCGAGCGCGGTGAACACCGCCACGGTCGTGATGAAGCGTTGGCGCCGCTCCAGTCCGGGACGATTCCACAGCAGTCCGTAGCCATAACGGATAGCGAGGTCGTAGAGCTCGGTTGGGGCGCCGCTGCCCGAGGCGTAACCGGCGCGTGCCCGCGGCCCGTGGATCTCATCCATCAGGCTGGCGCCGATCGCGCTGAGATCGGCGGCTTCGTCTGGCCCCCAGTGCTCTGCATCCGGAACGGGCGGGAGCACCGTATTGACGGCCGTGAGATTGGCCTCGGCCGCGACGAAGCCGGTGTAGAGCCCGGCCTGAATGACGATCTCCCGGACGCCGTCGGCGGACAGGGCCGCGCGTTTCAGAGCAACCGTCGCGTAAGTGCACAGCGGCGCCGAGCGTTCCAGCGCCGCGAGGCCCGCGATTGTCGCCACCAGGCGATCGGCGAGATCGAGTCCGGGCCGCGCCCAGATGCCGCCGAACATGAGCTCATCGAGCATCGTGCGCATGCCGGGCGCTGCGCTGTTGTCCAGTTCGAGGCCAAGTGCCTCGCGCACGCTGCGCCCGGCCGTCTCCAGTCTGTTCCGTTCCGGGTCGCTCATCGGTCGCTACTCTACTTCTCTGGCGTCTCGCGCATCATAATGGGGCGTTTTTTCATTTTGCGCGATGTTGTGCGTTGCGACCCTGACGGTTCAATGACATCGTCGATGGCCGTGCGGGCGGCGCTGCACCGCAATTCGCGGCATTCTCAGAACTCGTCAAAGGAGACTATTCATGATCGGTTACGTCACACTTGGAACCAACGATAAGGCCCGGGCCATCGCCTTTTACGACACTTTGCTGGAGCAGCTCGGCGCGCGTCGTATCGAGCCGAACGAACGCATTGCGCTGTGGTCGGTGGCCCGCGATCAGCCGATGCTCGGTGTCGCGGTGCCGTTCGACGGTGCTGAGAGCAACTGCGGCAATGGCACGATGGTGGCGGTGAATGTTGGCAGCGCCGACGCCGTTCAGCGCATGCACGCCAAAGCCCTGGAACTGGGTGCCGCCGACGAAGGCGCACCGGGGCCACGCGGCGACGGTCCGTTCTACGGCGGCTATTTCCGTGATCTCGATGGCAACAAACTCGCCGTGTTCTGCCTGCAGGGTTGAGCCGGACGTATTTCGCGGCCCCGGTAGCGCGCCGATCGAGGGCGCGCGGGGCATTGTGAGGGAGCCTTTGCGCACCAACGCAGGTCAGCGTGCTTGGCTATGGCTGGCAAACCAAAGCCGGCATTGCCGCTATACATCCCAAAAGAGGATAATTTGCGGCTACATTCAAGTTCGTGCGTTCGAGGGCGCTGCAGTCCTCCAGCACTCCACTTGAAGCCAAACTCGGATTACTGCATGTCAGACAACGAAACGACTGACGCCACCGAGGCACCGCCAGCACCGGCGGCAGGCAAACCTCACGGCGAGAAACGCGCTATCGGGCGATTCTTTGGCGCGTTGATGCGCGGCACGATTCGGCTCGTGCTGCTGGTTTTCGTTCCTCTCGCGGTGGGCGTCGTCGGCGTCGAAATGTACGTAGCCTCCGGCAAAGTGGTGGATACGGAGAATGCGTACGTCAAAGCGGAGAAAATTGCCATCAGTTCCGACGTCGCCGGGCGGGTCAGCGAGCTGTCGGCGAAATCACATGCGCGCGTCAAAGCCGGCGATATCCTGTTCGTGATCGACCAACGTCCCTTCGAGATCGAAGTGGCCAAATCGAAGGCTGAGCTCGGCGTGGTCGCCAACGAGATTCGGGGCTACCAGTCGGTCTATCGGATGGAGGTGGCGGAACTCACGCGCGCCGAAGATGAACTCGCCTACTTCCAGCGGGAATTCGATCGGCAGAAAAAGCTGTCTGGCAAAGGTCTCGTGTCGCGAGCAAAGCTCGATGAGGCACAGCACGACATGCAGCAGGTGCGCAAGCGGATGTCTGGTCTTCGGGAGCAGATGTCGACGGCACTTACCCGGCTCGGCGGCGACCCGGACCTGGCGGTGGAATCGCATCCGCGCTACCTGCAGGCCACCGCGGAACGCGACGCTGCGATGCTGCAGCTCGATCAGACCGTCGTTCGCGCGCCGGTTAGCGGTGTGCTCGGCAGCGTGGAGCTGCAGGCAGGCGAATACGTAGAGGACGGGCAGCCGGTTTTCAGCATCGTGTCTGACGATGGCGTCTGGATTACGGCCAACCTCAAAGAAACGCAGCTGACGCACGTAGAGGTCGGGCAGAAAGTCGCAGTCACGGCCGACACCTACCCGGAGCACAGGTTCGAAGCCGTCGTCGACTCGATCGCGCCAGCGACCGGCGCCGAGTTCTCGTTGCTGCCGCCGCAAAACGCCAGTGGCAACTGGGTCAAGGTCGTGCAGCGAATACCGGTCAGATTGCGTCTGGTCGAGGTCGCCGAAACGAGGGGACCGAGTCTCCGTGCCGGCATGAGTGTCACGGCGGAAATTGCGACGGGGCACGAGCGCAAGCTGCCCGAGTTCCTGCGCCAGGCGAAAGCCATGATCGATGCGGGCCGCGCGGAAGTGCGTCACCGCACGGGCGCAGACCTGTAGCCCGAATCGCCGTTCCCCGGTCGCGTCCGCGGCCGCCCCCGATAGTGCCTGGTAATCATCGTGGCACGGTCCCTCATCGGAGCATCGCGAGCCCATGATCGAGTATTACCTGTCGCTCAACTCTCCCTGGACGTTTCTGGGCGGCGCCCGGTTACACGGCATCGCTCAGGCCGCGGGCCTGACCGTCGATGTGCGCCCGATCGATGCGGGTCAGGTGTTCCCGGTCTCTGGCGGCCTGCCGCTACCGAAACGGGCCCCGCAGCGCCAGGCATACCGGTTGATGGACCTCGATCGCTGGCGCCGCTTTCTGGATATTCCGCTGATCCTTGAACCCGAGCACTTTCCGAGCGCGGAAGGCGAAGCGGCCCGGCTCGTCGTCGCGGCGGCACTGGAAGGCCACGATGCGCTCGCGCTCGCGACCGCGTTTGGGCAGTGCATCTGGGTCGAGGATCGCTCCTTCGCCGAGCCGGCTGTGCAGGCTGATGTGCTGTCCGCGCACGGACTGGATTTCGGGCAGCTGTCCGAGCGGGCGGGTGCCGAGGACGTGACCGCTACGCTCGAGCGCTATACCGAAGAGGCGATCCAGAAACAGGTCTTCGGCATGCCGAGTTACATCTTTCAGGGTGAACTGTTCTGGGGGCAGGACCGGCTTGATTTCCTGGAGCGCGCCGTGAACGGCGCGGTGTGACCTGACGCCGTTGTCGGCCGAGTCTTGATCAACGGCCGGCCGCGGTGTCGGTCGCGACGTGCTCTTCCCAGTTGCAGCCGCGGCGCTCAGCTCTGGTAACGACGCACCGGCGGCGACCGCTTCGGCGGCTCGCAAAGTAAGTCGGCCGCGTCGATGCTCTGGCCCAGCATCCCGCCCAGCAGGGCACCGAAGAGGGCTCCCGTCGCTGCTCCCCTTGCTGGATGATCGTCGGCCACGCCGGCCCCGACCGTGCCACCCATGATTCCGCCTATCGCGGCGCCCCATCTGGCCGCGTTGCAACGAACTTCCATCCGGTTCAAATCGCGAAGTAAGCGCTCTGCTTGCGCGCCCGGGTCGAAGTGTGGACGCTCGGGGATTGGTGCGCTGTCGTGTGCCCATACGGCGCTGCCAGCTGACAGAGCCAATACAGCGATGGCGGTGACAGCGATGCGGGACCGGGTTGAACTCATCTCACCATCCCTCCGTCGTGTACTGGGGCGCGGGGGCGCCGTGTCAACGCGCTTCTCGGCCTTCGGTCGGTCTGAGCTGGATCCGTACGCCCGGCCCGGGTCAGCCTGAACGCAGTCTATGCCGTTTTGAGGATCAGCGGGCTGCGAGGGTTCAATTGCGCCACGGTGCGACACAAACGCGTTCGGGGGACAATGCTCACCCAGAGCGGACCGACGCGTCCGGACCGCATCAGCTGAAACAAGGGAGACTCCCAACTCATGGGCTACGCCGATCACGACCCGCTCCCAGGGTCCGCGCCGGGCCGCGACTACATTGCGCTGTTCAACCAACTGCTGGGGTCCGTGGTGCGGATTGTCGGATGCATACTGCTGGCAATCGGTCTTTGGATCTCGGCACTCGTGGTATTGGAAGCCTGGTCTTTGTATCTCGATCCATCGCGAATCGAGCCATTTGCGCGAGCGCTGGAGCAAGGTGCCCGCGTCGATGCGCTGGTTCAGAGCCTGTCGGCGCCGGACGCGAACGGCGTTGAGCGTCCGGGGATCGGCGTGTCGTACCTGCTCGCCTGGTTCGTCGTGCCGATTTTACTGTTTACCGCTGGCTATCTGGCCATGACTGCGGCGCGCGTAGGTGGCCAGCTCGCTCTGAGCGCCAACGCGCGGAAGTAGCACCCATAGCGCCGTTTGAGGGCGCCGCGTCATCCCATGCCTGATTTAGCAACGCCTGCTCGCCGCAGGCGTTGTGTATGGATGGGTTCGCGTTTAAGCTCATGTTCCATTTATAAGATTAGTGTCCCGAATAATGGAACAAACAGCAGCGACCGTCGAAAAAGCCATGGACCTCCTGTTCCACTTGCACGAGAGCAATGCCGCGGTCGGCGTATCGGCTCTCGGGCGGGCGCTCGATATGCCGAAGTCCAGTGTTCATCGCCTGCTCTCCGCGCTTGCGCGCAAAGGCATGGTCGAGCGCGATGAGCGTTCCCGGTATCGACCCGGCTCCGGTTTGCTCGCCTTGGGCCTGGGAGTACTGGATCGAGACCCGCTGGTCGCCTGCGCGCGCGCCGTCCTGCCTGATTTCGTGGATGAGACTGGCGAAACGCTCTTTCTGATCGGGCATCGGGGCTCCAGGCTCGTGGTACTGGAAAAATGCGAGGGCACAGGATTACTTCGCGTATCGCCGCGCGTCGGCAGCACCGTACCTGTGCATTGCACTGGGGCCGGAGCTCTGTACATGGCCTACCGCCAGCACGAGTTTGCTCCGGAGCGCGTAGCGACGGATCCGGGGGCGCATGCGGACGTCGCCTACCTGCGTGCGCGCGCAGCTGCGGCTCTCAGCCAGGGCTGGTCCAGCAACATCGAGCTGTGGCAGCCGGGTCTGGCTGTGCTGGTCGCACCGATCGTGTTGCGCCGCGAGCTTCGCGCGGTGGTCGCACTGGCCGCAACCACGCACCGGATGACCGAACTCGGTGGTGAAGCGTTGGCGCCGCGGGTAGTCGCGGCCGCGGACGCGATCGCCGCACGGGCCAGCGGAGGTGGGGCATGAAAGTCTGGATGGATGGTTCAGTCGTCGACGGCGAAGCCGCACGGCTCAGCGTCTGCGATCACGGCCTGCTCTACGGCGACGGTGTGTTCGAAGGCATGCGGGTTTACGGCGGGCGCGTATTTCGTCTGGCAGACCATTTGCGGCGCCTGGCCCACTCGGCGGCCTACATCGGGCTGGATCTGCCGTACCCACTTGAACGGATCGCCGAGATTGTCGAAGAGACCGTCGCGGCGCATGGGTCCGAGGAAGCCTATATTCGTCTGGTCGCGACGCGCGGTGTCGGCGAACTGGGCGTAGACCCGCTGCCCTGCAAGGCGCCGCAGCTCTTCTGCATCGTCGCAGCGATCCGGCTCTACGCTGCCGATGTCCTCGCAGCGGGCATCAACCTTGTGACGACCTCGGTGCGCAAGCCGCCACCGGATGTGTTGAATCCGGAAGTCAAGAGTCTGAATTACCTGAACAGCGTCATGGCGAAACGGGAGGCCCGTCTGCGTGGAGCGGATGAAGGCCTGGTGCTGAACCTGCAGGGCAAAGTCGCCGAAGCCTCGGTCGCCAACGTATTTGCGTGGACCGATGGACACCTCGTTACGCCGCCAACCGTGGACGGCGCGCTCCCCGGCATAACCCGCGCGACCGTGCTCGACGCTGCCCGGGACCTCGGTCTGCCGGTGGCGGTTCGCTCGATTGGTCACGCCGAACTGATGCGGGCCGACGAAGTGTTTCTGAGCGGTTCAGGTGCGCGGCTGGTTCCCGTTGCGAGGCTCGACACCGTCGGCATCGGCAGAGCGACGCGACCGGTGTTCGCGCAGATCGAGCGCGCGTTTACGGAGATCTCGATGTCCGCCCGTCCTGGACAGACGACCGCAAGGGCTGCTCTAGAGGCCTCTTGAGCTCAGTCCCGGCTATCGAAGGAAGACAGTGACCTCGACGCGGCCGGTGCGAAACTGCGCGTCGCGCCAGCGGAGCAGGGCAGTTGCCGTTCCGGTGTCGGCTCCTTGAGGATGCCGTACACTGGCGGCCCCGCCGTATCTGCCGTGCCTGACCGGAGCCTTAAGCTGTGTTCAAGCTACCGTTTTGGGATCGTTTCTTCGGCCCCGAAGCTGAAGCCCGCCAACTGAATCGCGACGCCGTTGCGATAATCGAAGTAGCGCGCGAAGGATATTCGGTCGCGCGGACGCGGGAGATGGCGTTGCTGACCCGCGATACGCTCGAAGAGCTGAGCGATCGGGGCGGCGCCAACGCGGACCCGGATGTGATGTTGGGTGAGATGAAAATGAAGCACCGGGAAGCCCGCCGCTCACGCGAGCAGGTCGAGCTGACTGCGTTTACGCTCGTGATCATCGACCTCAGGGCGCGCGCGGCAGGGGAAGCGGCCGATCCGGCGCGCGCCGCCATCGCCGAGTTCTGTCAGGACTGGGCACACGCCGCGGACGGTCAGGAAGGCACGCGTTTGTTGTGACCGTTTGCCCGTGACCCCTTGGCGTTGGTGTCTCGGTTCCAGCCCCGTCGCGCTCCGGCCCGACCGGGCTGGATTTTCGAACGCATCGGTCATGAGCGCATCGCTGCTCCTTCGTGCGGGGACGTCGCCGCCGGTTGCACGCCTCGCGTGAAACTGCGAACCAGTTGGCGCCAACGGAACACTCCGCTCCGTATGCTGTCCCACTCGGTCGTCCAGCCCGTGTCGAACAATCCCGCACGGCGGGGCGCGCCGGCCGGACACGGTTTTCGAGCCTGAAATCGAACCCAAGAACGGAGATATCACATGAAAAGCAGCCGATGCCAGCTGGGTCTGGCCATGGTTCTCGGGGCAGCGCTGGCGCTGCCGGGTGTGGTCAAGGCCGCGGCCGGCGACAGCGGTTCCGACTCATCCAGCTCATTTTCGAACCAGCGGTCGGCTCAGAACGCCAAGTACGACCGCGCGTACAAGGCCGCGATGAACGCTCGCTACAAGCGCGCGATCAAGATGCTGCATGAGGTCGTTGCGGCTGAGCCGAGGCATGCGGACGCGCACAACATGCTCGGATACAGCTACCGCAAGGAGGGTCAGTACAGTAAATCGTTCAGGCACTACAAAACTGCGTTGACGCTCGATCCGGAGCACCGCGGGGCGCACGAGTACATCGGGCAGGCCTATCTCGAGCAGAAGAATCTGGAAAAGGCCAAGTATCACCTCGACCGGCTGGACGACATCTGCACGTGGGGCTGCGAGGAGTACGACACGCTGAAACAGGCGGTTGAATCCTATAAAACCGGAGGCACGCCCGCCGGGTACTCGCTCGAAGAAGAAAACGGGGGCGGCGCCTGAGCGATGGATCTGAGCGTGTGACGGCGCATGCTTGCAGCCCCGTCACGCCCTCCAGCTTATGGATTCCGGGCGGTGCGCCCGAAAGCGCTTGCGAGGGCTGGCGTATGTCCGCGCCGCGGTCCGCGCTTGGGCTCTGTCAATTGGACGGCGTACCCGCGTCGCTTTCGAGTCGCGTAAGCGTCGCCCGAAACACCTGGATCTCCGCGCCGCCGATGGCGACCGCTCTCTTTGCATGTACCCGTGCGGCTGCGAGCTGGCCGAGTTCCGCGAGCACGTGAGCGAGGTTGTGATGCGCGACCCCCGCATCCGGGTGTAGCGCGACGGCCCGACGAAGCGCTGCGGCGCTGTCGTGCAGCTGACCTTCGGCATAATTGGCGTTCGCAATCCCCAGCAGCACGGCCAGATCGTCCGGCCAGAGTTCGGCTGCGGCGCGCCACGCCCGGCCGGCCACGGTGCCAGGGGCCGTGCGTTCGAGCCCTGCCGCGGCGCGCAGGTAGGCCCGACGGTCGATTTCGGCTGGTAGCTCGCCCGGCGACAGTACGACTACCGCCCAGCGGCCAGCTCGCCGCCAGGTGCGATCGAATGCCGGCGCGTTCATCACGAGCCGTTTCGTAGTGCCCGACCGCAAAACCACGTTGCCGCCTGTGATGTCCACCCCAATCACCACCGCGTAGTGCCACTGCGGCGTCGATTCAGACCCGAGGTTTTGCAAGACCAGAACCGGTCTGCCGGCAGCGAGTTCACGGCTTAGAGCGTCCAGTCGCGGTGGCAGTACGTACGCGAGGCGCGCGTGGCGGCGCGCGGTTCCGAGCATCTCGGCCTGGAGCGCGCCGCGACGGCCCGGAATGAAAACGGCGTCCGCGAGGGCGTCGGGAGCGATATCGACGCCGCTTGCGTTCAATACTGTCGCGAGCGCCGCCGGGCCGCAGTGGTATTCGGTCTGTGCGTGAAACGGCGTGCTGCTGAGTTCAAGTGTCTGGCTTAAGCCGGCGCGTTCACTGTAGGCCCGCAGTCCGCGGTCCGGCCCGAGCTGGTCGATGACGTTCTGGCTCACGCAGCCGCTGTGCGTCAGCGCCGCGGCGCTCCAGAGCAGCAGGCGCGCCAGGTTGGCGCTACTCAGCGGCTTCTGCATAAGCCTCCATCGGTGGGCACGTGCACATCAGGTTGCGGTCGCCGTGCACGTTGTCGACACGGCCTACCGGCGGCCAGTACTTGTCTTCGCGCGCATCGCCTTGCGGGAAAAACGCACGCGCGCGGCTGTAGGGGCGCTCCCAGGTATCGGCCAGCAGTTCGCGATGCGTGTGCGGTGCATGTTTCAGAACGTTGTCGTCAGCGGCAGCGTCGCCCCGCTCGACTTCGGCAATCTCCTCCCGGATGGTCAGCATCGCGTCGCAAAAGCGATCCAGTTCGCGCATGGCTTCGCTTTCGGTTGGCTCGATCATCATCGTCTCTGCGACCGGGAACGAAACCGTCGGTGCGTGGAAGCCGAAGTCGACCAGCCGCTTCGCGACGTCTTCGACGGTAATGCCCGTGCTCTCCTTGATGTCGCGAAAGTCGATGATGCACTCATGCGCAACCATGCCGTTCTGGCCGGTGTACAGCACCGGGTAGGCATCTTTCAGACGATGCGCGATGTAATTCGCATTCAGGATCGCGATTTGCGTAGCGCGCTTCAGGCCACCGGCCCCCATCATGGCAATGTACGCCCACGAGATCGGCAAGATGCTGGCGGACCCCCACGGAGCTGCCGATACAGTGCCGACGGTAGGCTGTCCGCCGGATGCCGGGTTCACGCCCTCGACCACGGGATGGTCGGGCAGGTACGGAGCCAGATGTTCGCGCACACCGATCGGGCCCATCCCCGGGCCGCCGCCGCCGTGCGGAATACAGAAGGTCTTGTGCAGGTTGATATGCGAGACGTCTGCGCCGATCTCCGCCGGTTTGCAGATCCCGACCAGAGCGTTCAGGTTGGCGCCGTCCATGTAAACCTGCCCGCCGTGCTCGTGCACGATCGCGCAGATTTCGTTAACGGCGGCTTCGAAGACCCCGTGGGTCGATGGGTAGGTGATCATCAGCGCGGCCAGCTCGTTGGCGTGCGTGGTCGCCTTGGCGCGGAGGTCGTCGACGTCCACGTTGCCCTCGTCGTCGCATGCGACCATCACCACACGCATGCCAGCCATGACCGCGCTGGCGGGATTGGTGCCGTGCGCGGAGCTTGGAATCAGGCAGACGTCGCGATGCCCTTCGCCGCGGGCGCGATGGTACATGGCGATACACAGAAGCCCCGCGTACTCGCCTTGTGAGCCGGCGTTCGGTTGCAGCGACACGGCATGAAAGCCGGTGATCGCGCAAAGCTGTTCTTCCAACTCTTCGAAGAGCTGTTGATAGCCCTGGGTCTGGTCGAGCGGCGCAAACGGATGCAGCGCGCTGAACTGCCGGTAGGTGACGGGCGTCATCTCGGTGGTCGAGTTCAACTTCATCGTGCACGAGCCGAGCGGGATCATCGCGCGGTCGAGGGCGATGTCGCGGCTCGCGAGCCAGCGCAGGTAGCGAAGCATCTCGGTCTCGCCGTGATAGCGATGAAAGACCGGATGCTCCATGAACGGCGTATCGCGTCGCAGGTGGGCGGGCATCGAGTCGTCGACCGTGGCGTCCAGGGCATCGAGGTCGAGTCCCTCGGCCTGGCGCGAGCCGAACACCGCCCACAGCGCAGTCAGATTCTCACGCCGGGTCGTTTCGTCAAATGAAATACCGAGCGTATCGGCGTCCACGATGCGCAGATTGATGCGCGCTTCCCGCGCTTTCGCGGCATAGCGGGCCGCCTGCCCCGGCACGCGCACCGTCAGTGTGTCGAAAGCGTGCTGGGTGTCGACGTGAATACCGAGCTTTGTCAGCCCCTGCCTCAAGATAGCCGTCAGTCGCGCTACCCGCCGCGAGATCGTCAGCAGCCCGTCCGGGCCGTGGTAGATCGCGTAGAGCGCCGCGATCACGGCGAGCAGTACCTGCGCCGTGCAGATATTGCTCGTCGCTTTCTCGCGGCGAATGTGCTGCTCCCGGGTTTGCAGGGCCATACGTAGCGCCGTGCGTCCGGATGCGTCAACCGACACGCCGATGATGCGTCCTGGCGTCGAGCGCTTGTAGGCATCGCGCGTTGCAAAGAACGCCGCATGCGGGCCGCCGTAACCCATCGGGACGCCAAAGCGCTGAGCGCTGCCGACGACGATATCGGCGCCCATCGTGCCCGGCGCTTTCAGCAACGTCAGGGCCAGCAGATCGCTCGCGACGGTAACGAGGGCTTGGTTGGCGTGCGCTTGGGCCGCGATCGCCTGGAAATCGCGGACTTCACCGCTCGACCCCGGGTACTGCACGAAAACGCCGAAGCAATCGCCTGTGTCTCGCAGACCCGCGTCGAGGTCGACGATCTCGAGTTCGATGTCGAGGTGCGCGGCGCGGGTGCTGAGCACGGCGAGCGTCTGAGGATGGCAGTCGTGGTCTACCAGGAAGCGTCTCGACTTCGACTTGCTGACGCGGGCACTCATCGCCATCGCCTCGGCGGCGGCCGTGCCTTCGTCCAACAACGACGCGTTGGCGATATCCATACCGGTAAGGTCGATCACCATCTGCTGAAAGTTCAGCAATACTTCCAGACGCCCTTGACTGACTTCGGACTGGTAGGGCGTGTAGGCGGTGTACCAACCCGGGTTTTCCAACACGTTGCGTTTGATGACGGCAGGGAGGATCGTGCCGTAGTAACCCATTCCGAGCATCGACACGAACACCTCGTTGCGTTCGCGCATGCGGCGCAAATACGTGAGCGCCTCGCGTTCACTCATACCCGGGCGCAGTTCGAGCGGCGTGTCTGACACGATGTTCGCCGGCACCACTGCCTCCTGCAACGCGTCGAGGCTGGTCTGGCCAAGCGCGGTCAGCATCTCGGCTATCTGCGGCTCCCCGGGCCCGATGTGACGGCGGACGAAATCGCCATGCGCTTCAAGGTCGGTCAGAGTGGGGCGCTCGCTGCTCATCGCTTGATGTCCTACGGTCGTAGTCGTGTCGCGCCACAGAGCATGCTCGTATGGGCGCGCCCATTCAAATCGCATGCGCCGGGTGTCGCGCGAGCGCGGCGTCGCTCTGGCGCGATGTACTCGCGACGGTTCCCTGACGGGCTGGTGTCGGCAAAGTTGACTACTTCATGTAGTTTATTTTCTCACGCTGCTAAATGTCTGTTTCGGCTCGTCCGGGCGATGAAGTGTCTGTTGTCGACCTCGCCGGCAACGGTGCGATCTGTGCGGCGGCTCACACTCCCGATGTGAACTCTGTCACGCCGCGTGTCGCGTGTTTTGACACCTTGTCCGCTTCGGCTCGACCCGGGTCGTCGCCAGCCGGCTTGTTATGCCGTATTGGAGACCAAAACGGCTGGAATTTTGTCGACTGAGTCACATTTTTGGAGACATTGACCCGGATTTCGCCTGTTTCAGGCCGGAATTGGTCAACTTGGCACGGGATTCGCAAGGTTCAGGGCGTTAAGGGTCCCCTCCTCCCCCCAACTACCCTTGACTGTACTTGGTTGGCGCTTCGCATGAAGCGCCACATTTTTTTGTGGCCTTGCTCCTCCCTGTTGATCGAACTCCGCATACCGCCCCGCTAGGGCCTCAGCCGGCGTGCGCGCAGACGGTCGTAGTGAGCGATGCTGCGCGCGACCAGGGCTTCGTATTCGGGCGGCGTGGTGACGTCCCTTGGCCGGTACGCCTCGAACCCGGTGGAGGCCCACACCGCGTCGTACCAATAGGGCCCCCAGACCCCGTCGGAGTCGCGCCTGCCAGCAGGCCAGGACAGCATGCGATCGGTGAACTCAATGTCGAAGTGCGCGCAAAGAGCACGCAGATAGGCTTCGGGCGCCTGCAGGAAATCCTTGGCGTCGACGATCGGTGGAGCACTGCTCTGAAAGCCGCAGACGTAGTCGTAGATCTCGGCCTGACGCACGATCCCAAGATCTTCTTCGGTGACATCTGGCCGGGTGCGTCGATACGAAGCCAGCACCTCTTCCGGATCGCGGATCAGAAAACAGTTGCGTAGCTTGCGCAGCCAGTCCCAGTCCATCGTCGGGAGCAGGTGGTGGGTCATGTGTTTCTGGTAGAAGACGTTGGCGCCACTCGGCGCGTGATGCACACAGGCATCTGCCACCGGCTGCCATTCCCGGCCCTGGTCGGCAATGATGTCGTCAGCACCGGGATGGGGAATGCCCGTCAGGTGCAGATAGGGTCCGTACAGTGGTTCGTCCCACACCGCGCAGTCCTGGCGGTTCTCGAAGGCGCGCATCATCGCCGTCGAGATGTTCCGTGGGCCCGACCACATCGCGATCCGAACGATGCTCATACCGTCACACCCTCGCGGCACTCGCGGTCGAGCAGTGCCAGGTAAAGCTGCTGCAGACGCGCCACCATCGGGCCGCGCCCTCCGTCGCCGAGCACCCGTCCGTCGATTTCACCGACCGGTGCGACGCCGGCAAACGTCCCCGTCACGAAGGCTTCATCGGCACCGTACACGTCGGTCAGGCTGAAGTTGCGTTCGTACGCAGGAATCCCGGCTTCCTGGCAAACCCGCAGCACGTTGCCGCGCGTGATACCACCGAGGCAGTAGTCGCCCGTCGAGGTCCAGACTTCACCCTTGCGCACGATGAAGAAGTGCGTCGAGTTACAGGTGGCGACAAAACCGTGCGGATCCAGCATCAGAGCTTCGTCCGCACCGGCTTTGGTGGCCTGGATGCAGGCAGTGATGCAGTTCAGTTTGGAGTGCGAGTTGAGCTTCGGGTCCTGCACGTCCGGGTACCCGCGGCGCACGTGCACCGTGAAGAGTTTCATGCCTCGTGTCAGCGTCTCGGGCAGCGGTGTCTTGTGCTCCGCGATAATGACGATCGTGGCCGGTGAAATGGTCACGCGCGGATCCTGGTACGGGGTTGCCTTGAGCCCCCGGCTCACCATCAAGCGCACGTGCACGCCGTCGCGCATGCCGTTCGCCTCGAGCAGCCGCTGGAGCCTTGTGATCAGGGTGTCGCGCGAGATACCGAGATCCAGGTCGATGGCTTTGGCGCCCTCGAAGAGACGGTCGAGGTGTAGATCGAGGAACGCGTAGTGACCGTCGTGCACCCGCAGCCCCTCCCATACGCCGTCA
This sequence comes from Pseudomonadota bacterium, assembly GCA_039030335.1. GTDB lineage: Bacteria > Pseudomonadota > Gammaproteobacteria > HK1 > HK1 > JBCCEJ01. Next base: position 94,282 of record JBCCEJ010000004.1, read on the forward strand.
CCGAGAATGAAGCCGCTGTCGAATACCGAGATCATCGCCTCGGCGCGCGGCTTAAGCTCGCCGTTGATATCGATCAGGATCGTCGCGTTGCGCGGGTCGTCGGTGAAGTCGTGTGTGCCGTGGGCCATATCGGTTTCTCGGTGAGGGGGCTGAGTGCCGGACGTTGAGCGCCGTGTTCTGCCAGAGGCGCGTAGCGAGTTCAAGCAGTTCAACGCCGATAACAGCCGCATTGCGCGCAGGTGCGCGCGTGGCCCTTGCATTCATGTCGTTTCATTGAAATACTATCTATCAGTCGATAGTTAACGAGATCCAATACCGAACACCAGAAAGACTGCCGGGACAACTCGCGACGGATGTCTACATGCCGGGCCAGACGCTGATGTGCGTGGGCGCTACCGGATCGGCCGTGTCGAACCGGTAACGAGCCCATGAGATGCGAAGCGGGCTGGACGGCATCTGTGTTCTGGCGGTGGGTACATGCGCCGGTCAGTGCATTGACTGGCGTAACTTCAACGCAATCGGTGCCACACGCATACCGCCGTTCAGGCATACCCAAAGGCTGTTTAGAAATGGTTTTGAGTGAAAAAACTATCTATCGATAGATACTCTAGGAGATTGATGCCATGCGCTTGAATGCTGACTTTTCGACACGTGCCTACGTCGCAGCCACGGAGCCTTTCGTCGCGTCCCCAATGCCCGGCGTGGAACGTCGGATGCTCGACCGGGTGGGTGATGAAGTGGCCCGGGCCACGTCCATCGTCCGTTACGCCCCGGACAGCCGCTTCTCCGCGCACGTCCACACCGGGGGCGAGGAGTTTCTCGTGCTCGAAGGCGTGTTTCAGGACGAGCACGGCGACTTCCCGGCCGGCACCTACGTGCGCAATCCGATCGGTACCCGGCACGCGCCCGCGTCGGCTTCGGGTTGCACGATTTTCGTGAAGCTTTCGCAGTTCTCCGCAGACGAACAGCAGATTCGTCGCGTCGACACCGAAGAACTGCGCTACCGGCCGGACCGTGAGTGCGCCGGCGTCGAAGCGGCCGATCTCTTCAAGGATGCTGACGAGCACGTGCGGATCGAAATCTGGCAACCCGATAGCGACGTCGTGCTCGACGCGTCCGGCGGACTCGAAGTGCTCGTCCTCGATGGCGGCTTCGAGTACGAGGGCCGCACCGTTGGCCGACACGACTGGCTACGCCTGCCGTCCGGCGACCGACTGCGCGTTGGCGTGAGCCCCGGCGGCGCGCGCGTCTGGACCAAACGTGGGCATCTGGGGGCGGCCCCGATGTCCCGCATGCACTCGGCCACCAACCCATGACCCGGCTTGTTGAACAGAGGAACAGCTTATGAAGATCTACGACATTGCGAACTTCCCAAACCCCGTGCGCGTGCGTATTGCGCTCGCCGAGAAAGCCGCGCTCGACGACGTTGAATTCGTGAGTGTGGACGTCATGAACGGCGAACATCGCGAAGCCGCCTTCCTGGCCAAGAATCCGGGCGGGACGGTCCCCGTCCTGGAACTGGCCGATGGCACGACGGTGTCCGAATGTACCGCTATCACCGAGTACATCGACCACTCGTTCGACGGCCCGACGCTGACCGGCCGCTCGCCAAAGGAACGCGCGGTCGTGCATATGATGCAGCGGCGCGCCGAGAGTCAGTTGCTGGATGCCGTCGGCGCCTACTTTCATCACGCAACGCCTGGTCTCGGCCCCGAACTCGAACGCAATCAGAACGCCGCCTGGGGAGAAGCGCAGAAGTCCGTGGCGCTTGCCGCGATGCACTATCTCAACTCGGTGTTGGAAACATCGCCGTACGTGGCTGGCGATGCCTTCTCGATGGCTGACATCACGGCGTTTGCGGGGCTTGCATTTGCCGACTTTGCAAAAGTCGAAATCCCGGCTGAATATACCCACCTGCTCGCGTGGCGGGCGCGCATGACCGAGCGTCCCGCGGTGGCGAGAGCGCTCGCTGCCTGAGGCGCCGCGGCGTTCGACCCCGACCCGCAGCCGCTTACGTGCGGCGGCGGGTCGGACTGCCGCATCGGCGTCGTTTTGCTCTAACATCTGGCCGTTGACAGGCATTCCCGGGGACGGTCAGGTGCCAAGATCAGGATCGCAAAAACGCGCGGAACTCGAGCAGGTCGCGATCGCCGAAGTGCAGGAGAGCGGACTACACGCGCTCAGCTTCCGGACGCTGGCGGAACGCACTGGCATCAAGTCTTCGAGCGTGCACTACTACTTTCCCGAGAAAGCTGACCTCGCCAACGCTATCGTCGAGCGCTACCGCGAGGATTTTGACCAGCGCCTGGCTGCGATCGGTAGCCGCAAACTCGGGCCGGCCCGGCAGGTCGAAGCCTTCATCGACATCTTCGAAGAGGTCGTGGTCGGCGGCCGCTTGTGCCTGTGTGGCATGTTGGCGGCAGACGCGGCGCGGCTTGCGGAATCCACTCGCACGCTGCTGCGCGCGTATTTCGACAGTGCCGAGGGGTGGCTTGCGGACCTGTTTCAGACGCACCTCGCCAGGCTCGCTCCGGGGATTCCACGCCCCGCGCAGCTCGCCAGTATTTTGCTCGCCGGGCTCGAAGGTGCGATCTTGATCGACCGCGTGCAGGACGCGACACCAAGTCTGGATGCGCAGCGCGCACTGGTGCGCTCGTGGTTTGCGTGACGCGCCACTGGCCGGCGGCGCTGACAGGCCCTTGCCCCGGGTTGCGCGCCGGCGCTCGTAGGCGAAAGAACTCGAAAGGAGATCTGGTCAATGCTGCGTAGACGTTTCGTGGGACTCCTGGCGGCCGCAGGAGCGACGGTGAGTGCCGGATGCGTGGATGTCGCGAAGGTCGCCGATCTCGCGTCACTCGCGACCGGCGGCGACGCGTCGCTATCCGAGGGCACCGTTGCCGCGGGTCTGCGCGAAGCGCTGCAGGTGGGCTCTCAGCGTGCGTCCGGAACGCTCGCAAGAACCGGTGGGTTCTCTGACAATCCGTTGGTGCGCATCGCCGTGCCGCCCGACCTCGACAAGGCCGCCAAGCTGATGCGCAAGATCGGTCTAGGCCGTTACGTCGACGAGCTGGAACTCGCCATGAACCGTTCCGCCGAGCGAGCCGTGGGTGAGGCGGTGCCGGTGTTCTGGAGCGCAATTCGCGCGATGTCGATAAAAGATGCGTACAACATACTGAACGGGCCGCGCGATGCCGCGACGCAGTATTTTCGCTCTCGCACCAGCACCTCGCTGGAGGCACGCTTTCAGCCCATTGTGCGTCAGGGCATGCAGCAGGTGGGTTTGTATCAGCGCTACGCCGAGATGAAGGATCGCTACAATCGCATCCCGTTCGCGAAGCCAGCCGCGCCAGCGCTCGAAGGCTATATCACTGACAGAGCGATGGATGGTCTGTTCGTAAAGCTCGCTGAAGAGGAAGCGCGGATCCGCGAGAATCCGGTCGCGCGAACGACTGACCTGCTGCGCAAAGTCTTCGGGTGAAGTGAGCGCAGTCTCTACGAACCCTCGGGTCGGAGTAGTCGACCTTCAACCGCCGCGGCTGCGCGGGGTTGGCGGGCGTGTCGGTACGGCATCGTGCGAGATTTGTTCGGCGCCGTTATAGACGAGGAAGTGCCGGCCTTTAGCACGCGCGATCATGACCATGCCGACCGTGAAAGCCAGGTCCAGTCCCATCTGCGTGACGCCGGATCTCGACAGCAACACTGGTATCCCCATGTAAGCTGCCTTGATGACCATCTCACTGGTGAGCCGGCCCGTCGTGTAGAACCACTTGTCCGCGCCGCTGACGCCGTCCAGCCACATCTGGCCGCTGATCGCGTCGGCCGCGTTGTGCCGACCGACGTCCTCCACGAAGCTCAGGATTTCCGTACCCTGGCAAAGTGCGCAGCCGTGCACTGCGCCGGCTTGCCGATAGATTTCGTTGTACGCCGATATCTCTTTTAGCACACCGTAGATCGTGGATTGCTTCACAACGACTTCGGGCAGTCGTACGTTGTAGACGTTGTCGACGGTGACACTGAATACAGTTCCCTGACCGCAGCCGGTGGTGACCGTGCGCTGCGCGAGTTTCTGTTCCCAGTCGATCACGCCGCTGCCGTCGCGCGTTGTCACGAACACCGTCTCGATGTCCCAGTTGACGCGGACTTCGGCGATGTCATTGATGTCTTCTATGAGTCGCTGATTGCGCAGGTAGCCGAGCGTCAGCGCTTCGGGGCGCGTGCCCAACGTCATCAAAGTGACGATCTCGCGGTCGTCGACTTTGATGGTGAGCGGCGATTCGCCGGCGACCTGCACGTGATTGATTTCACCGTATTCGTCCACGGCTTCCACTTCGTGCGTCGGGGCGAGACCCTCTTCGCTAAGCGTTGGGCGCAGGCCGGCGTCGGTATCCGGCGCGGTAGCGGTTTCCATCGTCATCAGACCAGCCCCTCGAATGGTTCCACCTCGACGAGCTCACCGGCGTCGGCGCCCGTACTCGCGAGCGGGAGCACGATGAAACAGTTCGCGAGGCTCATCGAATTCAGGATGTGCGAGCCCTGCGCGCCGGTTGAAGCCACTTCGGTCTGTCCATTGGCATCGAGCTTCAGGACGCCGCGCTGAAACTCCATGCGGCCCGGCTGCTTCTTGATCGGTGTCGTCAGCGGTACCCGCATACGGTTGGCAACCCACGTAGCCTCGCCGCTGAGGCGCCTCAGCGCCGGCTTTACGAACTGGTAGAACGTCACCATCACGGATACCGGATTACCGGGTAGCCCGAAGAACATCGCGCCGTGCACATGCCCGAACGTGAGCGGGCGTCCGGGTTTCATCGCGATCTTCCAGAAGTTGACGCTGCCGAGTTCATCGAGCAGCCCGGTGACGAAGTCGGCGTCGCCGACCGATACGCCGCCACTGGATACGATCACATCGGCGACGGCTGCGGCGTTCGTAAAGGCGTCCCGCACTGCCTCGCGCGTGTCCGCCACCACGCCGAGATCGATAAGTTCCACACCGAGCCGGGTCAGCATGCCGTGCAGCGTGTAGCGATTGCTGTCGTAGATGTCGCCCGGCCCGAGGGGCTGGCCGATGCCGCGCAGCTCATCGCCAGTAGAAAAGAATGCGACGCGCAAACGCCGGTAGACCCGGACCTCGGCGAGTCCCACCGACGCCAGCACTCCGAGATCGGCGGGTTGCAGCAGTTTCCCCGGCGCCATGACGGCGGCTCCGGCGCGCAGGTCTTCTCCTGGGTGTCTTACATGCCCGGCCGTCGGGGCGTCGGCATTGCAGCGGATAAGTGCGCCGTCGACTTCGACGTGCTCTTGCATGACGACGACGTCGGCGCCGTCGGGCATCGCGGCGCCGGTCATGATCCGCACACACTGTCCGGCTGCGACCGCATCAGGGTACGGATGGCCAGCCCACGACGTGCCGACGATGTCGAGCTCTACCACGCCGCTTTCGCCTAGTGATGCGCTCGCGAGGGCGTAGCCGTCTCGTGCGGAGTTGCGGTGTGGCGGCACGTCGAATGGCGCGGTGACTTCAGCTGCCAGTACCCGGCCGAGCGCCGCGCGGATGGCAACGCTCTCGGTCTCCCGCACCGGCTGCAGTGCGCGCTCGATGCGCGCGATCGCCTGCTCGACCGGCATCGAATTTGGGTCGTAGTCGTCCTCGCAGCTCGGGTCCGGATTGATGCTCTCAAGCGCCATGCTGTACTCCGGCGGCGCCGAGCTGTTCTGCGACGGCAGCCTTGTCTTCCAGGCGGTTCACGTTTACGAAAGTATGGGCCAGGTCTGGCAACGCAACCTCGACGACCGCATGGCGTGCATACCATCGGTCGATCTTACGTTCGCCTTCTGTCAGTGCCGCGCGCGCGCTGGCGGCCAGTTGTGTAGAGACCAGTGCAAAAACCGGATGGGTGCGTTCGCCATCGTGGGCCATCGCGATGTCTGCATTGGCTGCCGTCATGCCAGTGAACAGCCGCGGGCCGAGATCGCGGCTGACGAGCGGTGAGTCGCAGGGCACGAACAGTACCCAGCCGCAAGCCACTTCGGTGAGCGCGCTGGCGATACCCGCCAACGGTCCCGCAAAGCCTTCCAGCTGGTCTGCGAAGACGTCGCAACCGAGCGCTGCGTAGTCGTTGGCGTTCCGGTTTGCGTTGACCAGTACCCGGGCACATTGTTGGCGGAGCGCATCGACGGCATATGCGGCCATGGGACGTGTACCGAGCAGTTCCAGTCCCTTGTCGACACCGCCCATACGGCGACCCTGACCGCCGGCCAGTACGACACCGGTGATATGGGCGCGCGGATAGGGCGCTGAATCGTACTCTGTCATGTGCGTTATCCGGTGGCGAGACCGCAGGGCAGACGTCTGCCGGCATGCTCAAACGTGGCCCCTAGGACCACCTGTTCCGATTTCGCTAGTGTATCGTTTCGACTGAAACCCGGCAGGATTTGTCCAGCGCGCACGCACCCTGGATGTTGGAATCGACATGACCTTCGATCAGCTCGCACTGTTTTGCATCATGGGTGGTGTCTTTGTGCTGCTGTTATGGGGGCGCGTGCGTTACGACATCGTCGCGTTTGGCGCGCTCGTCGTGGCGCTGGTGCTGGGCGTTGTGCCAACGGGTGAAGCGTTTGCCGGATTCGGACATCCGGCCACCGTGATCATTGCGCTCGTACTGATCGCGAGCCGCGGTCTGTCGAATTCAGGTGCTATCGAACTCCTGGCTCGTTACGTGGTGGATGCGGGCCGCGGACTGGCAGCGCATATCAGTCTCATCGGCATCGCGGGAGCTGTGATGTCGAGCTTCATGAACAATGTCGCAGCGCTGGCGCTGTTGATGCCAGTCGATATGCAGGCGGCGGCGCGCGCCAAGCGTTCGCCGGCACTGACGTTGATGCCGCTATCGTTCGCGACCATTCTGGGCGGCATGGTGACGCTGATCGGCACACCGCCGAACATCGTTATCGCAACCTTTCGCGGTGAAGCCTTGGGCGAGCCCTTCGGCATGTTCGCTTTTGCCCCAGTGGGTCTCGGGGTAGCCGCGGTCGGCATCGCGTTTGTAGCGCTGATCGGCTGGCGGTTGCTCCCAGGCGACCGCAGCGCACACGACACGGCCGCGGAGTTGCGTTCGCTGGACGGTTACGTGGCTGAGGCGCGCGTGGGCGCGGAGTCACCGCTGATCGGTCAACTCGTGCGCGAGCTATACAGCCAGGCCGAGGAGCATGACGTCGGGTTGCTCGGCATCGTACGCAACGGCGTGCGATTGGCTGGCACTGCACGCGGGCGGACGATCGTGGCTGGCGACCTGCTGGTCGTACAGGGGGCGCCGGCCGCAATCGAGGCCTTTATCGGTGCGCTGTCGCTCGAGTTTGCCGGCAATGAAGTCGAAGGTGGTGTACTCGGGTCGTCGCTCGCGATGCTCGAAGTCGTCGTCATGCACGGCGCGCGAATCGAAGGGCGGGCGGCGCTCGATCTCAATTTGCTGAATTCGCAGGAAGTGCTCCTGCTCGGTGTTTCGCGAGCCGGCAGGCAGTTTCGCGAGCAAGTGCGCAAGCTGCCGCTCCGCGCGGGCGATATCCTGCTGCTGCTCGGTGATGAGAAGCGTCTCGATGCGGCGGCGTCCTGGCTTGGCTGCGTGCCGCTCGCCGAACGCGGTCTGCAGGTCATCCAGCGGCAGAAAGCGTTGCAGGCCATCGTAATATTTCTCGCCGCGATCATTGCCGCCAGTGTGGGCTGGCTGTATCTGCCGGTTGCACTCGCGTTGGTCGCGGTGCTGTACGTAGTGCTCGGGATCGTGCCGGCGGCGCAGATCTACACGGCGGTGGAATGGCCGGTTGTCGTGTTGTTGGGGTCGTTGATTCCGATCGGCGCGGCGCTCGACAGCAGCGGTGGTACGGCACTTATCGCCGACGGCATCATGAGCTACACCGCCGGGTGGTCGGCGACGGCGATCCTGGTCGTGCTGATGGTCGTAACGATGACGTTGTCCGACGTGCTGAACAACGTGGCAACGGCGCTCATCGCCGCCCCGATCGGGCTCGATGTCGCAACCCGGTTGGGCGTTAGCCCGGACCCGTTTCTGATGGCGGTGGCGGTAGCCGCGTCGTGCGCCTTCCTGACGCCTATTGGTCACAAGAACAACACCATCGTCATGGGGCCGGGCGGCTATCGATTCGGTGACTACTGGCGCATGGGTCTGCCGCTTGAGATTCTGGTCGTCGCCATCAGTATCCCGTTGATACTGCTGGTCTGGCCGCTCTGAATATGCCTGTTAATGTCGGTACCGGTTGGCGCGTTGATGCCGGCTTGCCGCGTGTTGAACGTACCGGCCCGGAGAATTCCTGATGAGTAATGAACGTGCATTCATTCCCGTCAACATCGCTGTGTTGACAGTGTCCGATACGCGCACCGAAGTTGACGACAAATCCGGGGCGCTGCTGATGGCACGCGTCGAAGATTCCGGACATCGACTGCATGAGCGGCGCATCGTCAAAGACGACAAGTACGCGATTCGCCTGGAACTGTCGCGCTGGATCGCCGATCCGGATGTGCAGGTGGTATTGACCACTGGCGGCACCGGTCTCACTGGCCGCGACGGCACGCCGGAAGCCGCGCGTCCGCTGCTCGATAAGGAGATCGACGGTTTCGGCGAGATGTTCCGGGTGCTGAGCTATGAGGGCATCGGCACCTCGACGCTGCAGTCACGCACGGTCGCGGGAGTCGCCAACGGCACCTACATCTTCTGTCTGCCGGGGTCGTCCGGCGCGTGTCGTGATGGTTGGGACAAGCTCATTGAAAAGCAGCTCGACTATCGGACGCGCCCGTGCAATCTGGTCGAGCTGATGCCGCGCCTGCTGGAGACCTGAGGGCATATCGCCGGCCGGCTGCAGCTCAGAGCGCGCCGCGGGCCTTGATCGCGAGGTACAGGTTCACGAGGTCAACCGACAGCTCCGAGGGCAGCACGTCGAGGCAGCCAACCCCTTGCGCGCGCAGTGCGTCCATATACTGGTTGCGGTTTTCGATATATGACTGCGCTGCCGTAACGCGCAGCGCATCGGTCAACCCGCCAACCGGCTTACTGACGGCATCGTCGATCGCGGCTTCACGCATCGAGGCTAGCAGCACGAGGTGACGCCTTCGAAGTGCGTGCACGGCAGCGCGCATGTCTTCTGAGTCTTCGTCGCGCAGATTTGTCACGATGATGACCATCGCGTGTTTGTTGTGCCGTGCCAGCAGCTCCATCGCCGCGCGCGCGTAGTCCGGCGTACTGAGACTCGGCTGCAGGTCGTAGAGCTGATTGAGCATGCGGTTGATCGACGCATGTCCCTTAACGGGTGCGAACCAGCGGTTCTGACCACCGAAGGTGCCGATGCCGACGGCGTCACCTTTGCGCAGTGCAACGTAGGCCAGCAGCAGCACGGCGTTCAGTGCCTGGTCGAAGTGAGACAGCGCGTCATCTTGCGCGCGCATGCGCCGCCCGCAGTCCAACAGGAAGATCACCGACTGGTCGCGCTCATCCTGATATTCGCGCGAAATCAGCTTGCGCACACGAGCCGTGGCACGCCAGTCGATCTGTCGCAGTGAATCGCCCTCGCGATACTCGCGAAGCTGTTGGAACTCCGAACCCTCGCCGCGCCGGCGGCGTTTGCGTACCCCGATCTCCGAGAGCCGGTCTTCCATCGCGAGCAGGGCGTAACGGCTGACCGCAGAGAAATTCGGATAGACACGGACGAGCGCGGCCTCGCCGACCCGCTCCTTGCGCCACCAGAGGCCGAACGGACTCCTGAGCAAAAGGTCGATGCCTGGGAAGTGCGCGTCGCCACGGCTGGTTGGTCGCAAGCCGTACTCATAGCGCGAAATGCCGTAATCGATGCGCAGTTCGAGCGGCAGTTCAGGGGCGTCGAATTCCGCCGGGTACAGATCGTGCAGGCGCGCGAGAGGCCGGTACTGACCACGGCTCTCGATTTCGAGGCCAACCTGCGCGCGCACCCCCAGCGAGAGCGAACCGGGCATGTCGCGGCGGACTTGCGGAACCGACAGCGTGTGCACCAGAAACCAGTCGGCCAGCAGCGCCAGCACGAGCAGGCACGCCGCCACCGTCCAGAGCAGATCGGGCAGCACGTCGAAGCCGGTCAGCAGTCCGAGCAACGCCAGACCCGCCAGCGCAGCGAGTGCCCGGCGCCCGGGTGAATAGCGCATACGCCAGATCATTGCCGCGGCGCGTCGACCTGTTCGACCATCTGCTTCAGTACCGCGTCAGCGTCCTGCCCTTCCAGTTCGAGCTCGGGTGCCAGCATCATGCGATGTCGCAGCACTGGCACGGCAACGGACTTGATGTCGTCGGGTGTTACGAAGTCGCGCCCGGCGATCAGCGCTGCGGCGCGCGCCGCCCTGACGAGCGCGATACCGCCGCGCGGCCCGGCGCCGACACGAATGCCGGGCCATTCGCGCGTGGCCCGCACGAGCGCAACGGCGTAGTGGTTTACGGCGTCGTCAATCTGCACGCGTGCGGCCATCCGTTGAATCTCGAGCACCGTTGCGGGCGACAGCGACGTTTCGACGTCCGAGACATCAAGTACATCACCGATGCGGTTTCCGGTGACCGTCTGTACGAGCAGGTCTTCTTCCTCCGCGCTCGGGTAGTCGATCAGAATCTTCAGCAAGAAGCGGTCGATCTGTGCTTCGGGTAGTGGGTAGGTCCCCTCCTGCTCGATCGGGTTTTGCGTCGCGATCGTCATGAACGGGCTCGGCACGTCCATCGACTTGCCTTCGATGCTCACCTGCTGCTCCTGCATGACTTCCAGCAGTGCCGCCTGGGTTTTCGCCGGCGCGCGGTTGATCTCGTCAGCGAGCAGCAGATTCGTGAACACCGGCCCGCGGCGCACCGTGAAGCGCTCGTTCTTCATGTCGTAGAGGATGTGCCCGGTAATGTCTGTGGGCATCAGATCGGGTGTGAACTGAATGCGCCCGAAATCACCGCCGAAGGTTTTCGCAAGCGCTCTCGCAAGCAGGGTTTTGCCGAGCCCCGGAACCCCTTCGACGAGCACGTGCCCGGCTGCAAAGAGTGCGATGAGAACCTGATCAATGACCTCGCGTTGCCCGATGACGGCGTTGGCAATTGCTGCTCGTACGTTGGATGCAACCTGGCTGGCCTGTTCCGGCGTGGCCGGTACGGCGGGCTCGCTCATAGTGATTCCTTCAGTCTTTGTAGATGCCTGACGGCTTCAATGAATCCGGCGCGGCTGCGCGGTTTGCTGGTCAGGGCCCGGAACACCTGTTCGGGGCTCAGCGCGGCGCGTACAGCGAGTTGCTGATAGCGCTCGGCATCGGCCTGGCGGGCGATGGCTGGATGGCGGCGGGAAAGCCGTGCCAACACGTCGCGCCGCATCGCTGATAACAGCGGTTCGGCGCCCTCGCGCCGAAATACGAAGCGCCCGCTCGCCTCGACGTGCTCGAGCGTGCGTCGATTGCCGGGTGCGCTCAGATCGCGCATGGGACCGCTACGCCGAAGCGCGGCCCAGAACCATGCGAGCAGCAGCAGTCCGAAGACCGTCACCGTCTCCGGGGCGTGTTCCCAGAACCATCGGTGCAGTGGCGGCATGTCGGTATCGAACAGAAACCATACCGGTGCACCGGGATCCTGATTGTGCACGACGTGCCACAGGAAGGTGGCGTTCTCCGCCTCGTCTATCCAACGGTTCGTGAAGCTACGGAGCGTGCAAAGTGCCGTGAACCGGCCGCGCCCGTAACTTCCTTCGTAGGCGCACACGCCGTGCTTGTCGCGCGCCACGACCCGTACCGCTGAGTTCTGGCTGACCAGCCGCGTGCGGGTCGGGAAACGCACGTCGATATCGCGAATGCCGGTCGGCAGGCGTCTGGCATTCGCCGTAATACTCTTGCCGCGAACCTCAGAGAGTATGTCGAAGCCGAGGTCGATCACCTCCAGTCCGAATGCATCCAGCAGTACACCAGCCGACGACTGCGGTGCGTCGTCGTCTTCCGACTCCGCCTCGTCGTCATCGAACTCTTGATCGTCGAGATCGTCGGGGAGCAGCCCGAACAGGCTCTTCGGCACGGTGACTGGCGCAACGACGACGTGCCCGCCGCTACGGACCCAGTCGAGCAGCTGTTCGAGCTCCTCTTCGCCGAGGGTCCACGAACGCGACAACACGAACACGGTGCCGCGACCCTCGGTCAGGTGCTGCTCCCACGCTCCGGGTTCGAGCGGTTGTGCGTCAACGCCCAGTTGCCGCAGCATCCTGCCGGCGGCGAGCATCGGATTGCGCCGGGCTTCGGCGCTGTAGCCGGTGTCGATGGTCTCCTGTCTGCGCTCGAAGTTCGTGAAGAACCAGTAAAGCAGCAAGCCTGTCGCAACCGCGAGCACGAGTCCGACGATGAGATTGCCGCGACTCACGGCGATGCGGCTTGTTGGGCATGCCGCACTTCGTCGTCAGCGGTCACGACGAAGTGCAGGGAGTATATGCCGCACAGTGACTCGAACTCGCCCGGCTCCGGCGCGCGGTGCGCATAGGCAAGCCGCTGCCACGAGCCGACGAGCTGGCGAAGTCCCGTGAATGCGTCAGAGCCCAGTCTGGGTTCGGCGCGTCGCAGCACGTCGCCTTCGGTAGCGGATTCCGGCAGCGCCATACCGCGAGTCAGCATCTCGACGATGGCGCCGCGGTAAAGAACACTGAGTGCGCGCCGGTGTTGACCTTCCGCCCAGAGCGAGCGCGCGCCCGCGACGATGTCGGGCGGCAGCGATTCGGGCTCGAGGTCTAGCCCCGAGACCGACTTTGGCATGACGACCTCGCGGCGTCGGTCACGCCACGTGTCCAGCCACTCCTGGACAGGTCCCGAGTGACGCAGCAGATAGACGATCAGGCCGATGATGGCCGCTGCCGCCAGCGCCCAGCCGAGGCCTTCGAGGATCTTGCCGAGTGTGTTCGCAAAGTCGACCAGCCCTTTGAAATCGAAGTCGTCGTCCGGTTCATCCTCTTCCCGGTCGTTTTTTGGCACCCAGCGGGTATAGGTACGCTCGCGACCAAAGGCGGGGTCTTCGAACACCTCGCGAATCTCCGCCTGGGCGTCGGCGGTGCGATCGTAGGTGCCGACAGGCGTGTCGACGAGCTTGGCCGCAGCGGGCGTCGTCTGCAGCGTCAACAGAAGTAGCGCGCTACAGGCGATAGCCAGCACGGCGTTGATGCCGGCGCCAGACCGAAGCGCCTGGAGCCGGCCCGCCATCCGGCGGAGATCGAGTTCCAGGTCCCAGGCTTCCAACACTGTGCGCCGATTCAGATAGAGACCAAAGCCGGAGGCCACATAGAACGGTTCGATGACCGACATGGCGAGGTAAGCGAGTCCGTTCCAGAGCAGCTGATAGGTGCCGTCGTCTTCGGCCAGCGCTTCGAACGGGTCGATGTCGATCGACTCCGGTAGCATCAGGTAGCCGAGCGCGAACAGCCCGACGTAGAGAAACGCTTCGAGATGCAGGCATATGGTGGTCAGGCCGGCGCCGTATCCGCCGCCGCGGGCTCCCAATACCTGCAGGCGGGCGCGTCGCGCTTTGCCTTTCAGCCCTTCCAGCTGATAGACCGGCAGACGAAACGAGCGTGCGAAGTCGAGCCGGCCGAGCGTCAGGTGCCAGAAGAGACCGGAGTTCCAGACGAGGCCGGGGAGCGCGCGCAGCGTGTCGCGCACGCCGGGAGTCGCGCCGAACACGGCCCGTGACAGTACGTGCAGGAGGGCGCGGTCGAACAACGGCTTCAGCCACCAGAGTGCCAGCACCGACCAGAACGGGTCATCCAGCACCAGATTGATGAGTAAGAAGAGCGGCAACGAGACGGCGAACCAGACGCCGAACAAGCGCGGCCACCACGTCTGGACGAGCGTCAGGCCAAGGTCTACGGCCTCCCACGGCCGTCGAGGGCGTAACGCTATGCGCAGGTCTTCAAGCTGCACGGTTACGCCCCGGGATGAGGATGTAGCCGGCGACCAGCGCCCAGCCGGCGATACCGACGATGTATTTCGTCGTCGCTGGCAGCCACGCGATGGAAGACCAGTAGGCCTCGACGAACGCTGCGGCCAGAAACAACGCCGCGGCGCCGTACATCAACTGTACCGCGACCGCCATGGCGTCACGTAACGCCTTGCGCCGCGTTCTCGACCCGGGTGCCAGCAACGCGGCGCCGAGCTTCAGGCCGGCCGCGCCGGACAGCATGATGGCGGTGAGCTCGAACGAACTGTGTCCTGCGACGAAACCCCAGAACGTGTCGATAAACCCGAGCCCGGTGAGGTGGCCGGCGATCGCGCCGATGTAAAGACCGTTGAACAGCAGGTAGAACACGGTGCCGGCACCGAACAGCAAACCGCCGACAAAGGTCTGGAATCCTATCGAAGTGTTGTTGCGTACATAGAACGCGAACATCACGAAGTCGTCTTCGGACTCACGTTCTCTCCCAACGCGGTCGCTCAGCGCCGGGTCGTACATCGCTTCCATCTGCCGCGCATCGCCGGGGCTCAATATCGTGTAGGCAATTTCCGGGTGGTTGGGAATGATCAGGGTCAGCAGTAGCAACGGCGCCATGAACAGTGCGAAAGCCGCCAGCAGGTAGCGCCATTCGGCACGCACCAGTCGCGGGTAGTCACGTAGTAGAAACCGCCCGGCCGCACGCAGCGCCGAATGCCGCTCGCCGTAAAAGCGCTGATGGGCCCGGAGCACCAACTCGTGCAGCCAGTCTTGGAGTCCGCGGCTGTAACCGCGGGCACGGGCAACGGCGAGATGCTGGCAAAGCCGGCGGTACCGTCCCGGAAACTCGCTGGCTGGAAACGGCAACTCGACGTAGCGGTTTTCGAGTGCGCGGACGAACGCTTCCATCTCGTCCCACTCTTGCGCATGACGCTCTTTGAAGTACTGCTGTCTCACGGCTCGCCGGCCACCCAGTTTGCATACGCTTCGAGTTGCCCGGCAGGGTCCTCCTCCACCGACACCAGCGGGCCGGCCGCACGGGCCAACTCGGCAGCTCGCTCCGGCGTGATCTGGCCGCGACGCTCAGCGAAGTTGACGAGTGTTTGCTGCTCGTCTGGCGTCAGCGGCCATGGCGGCGCGGCCGGACGTGCGTCGCCGCGGGTCTGCACGTCTTTTGGCGCGGCCGCGTACACGACCAGCGTTCCGGCCGCCATGTCTCCGAGGCGCTTGAAGTCGCGGTTGAAGAGCATGCAGAGCAGCCCGACTCCGTAACCCAGTGGCAGGAAGTCGATCGAGCGAACGAGGTTACGAATGATCGACGGCCCCCACCCGACCGGCGTCCCGTCGTCCTGGATGACGCGCAGCCCCACCATCTTCTTGCCGGGCGTCGCACCGTTCATGAACATCTCGCCCAGCACCGGATAGAACCACTCCATCAGGAACAGCGTCAGCAGAAACAGACCGAGGCCAAATTTGCCGAGCACGCCCGCCACCATCGCTATGACGAAGTACAGGATGGAACGCAGGAAAACGTCTACCGTCCACGCGACCGCGCGCGGCATGGGGCCGGCCACTTCCAGTGCCAGCTCAATGCCTTCGGGGGTTTCGACTCGCCGTGCGGTGTCCAGCATGCGAGGTCTCAGGGGCAGCGCTGCCGGACCATTAGAGAATTCATCGCGTCCATTAGAATCCAAACGGTGCGGCCGTCTCTGCCAACCGGGTCAAAAAGATGCGGACCGCGAGTCGCGCCTATCCGCCAATGTAGGACATTTCGATCTTCGGTCCCAACTCCACCAGGCGGTCGGTTTCGAACGTGCGGATTTCAGAGTAGCGATCGTTCCTGACGCGCCATAGTGAGGCCACCGCTTCAGCCAGTTCAGCGTCGTCGGCGCCGGCGCGCACCATGGCTCGGAAGTCGTGCCCCCTGGAGGCGAACAGACACGTGTAGATCTGGCCTTCCGCCGAGAGACGTGCTCGTGTACACGTTCCGCAAAACGGTTGACTGACCGAGGAGATGATGCCGATTTCACCGCGGCCGTCGACATATCGCCACCGTTTGGCGACTTCGCCGCGGTAGTTGGGATCGACCGGTTCAACCGGAAACACCCGGTCGATCGCGTCTGCGATCTCGCGAGCTGACAGCACGTCGTCAAGGCGCCAGCCGTTGGTCGTGCCGACATCCATGAATTCGATGAAACGCAGGATATGTGGCGTGTCACGGAAGTAGCGGGCCATCGCAACGATCTCGTCGTCGTTCATGCCGCGCTTTACGACCATGTTGACCTTGACCGGGCCGAGCCCGGCGTCTGCCGCATTGTTGATTCCGTCGAGTACCTTTCGCACCGGAAAGTTGACGTCATTGACCTGCTTGAAGATGACGTCGTCGAGCGAATCCAGGCTCACCGTGATGCGGGTCAGGCCAGCGTCGCGCAGGGCCGCGGCCCGCCTGGCCGTTAGCAGCGCGGCATTGGTGGTCAGACTTACGTCTTCGACACCCTCGATACTGGAAAGCCGCTCGATGAGTTCCTCTACCTGTCGCCTGACCAGCGGCTCGCCACCGGTCAGACGGAGTTTGACGACTCCGTTGGCGACGAAGGCCCGCGCGACCCGCTCGATCTCCTCGAACGACAGCAGTTCCTTGCGGTCGAGGAACTTGTAAGCAGCCCCGAAAACCGACTTCGGCATGCAGTAGACGCAGCGAAAATTGCACCGGTCCGTGATCGAGATGCGCAGATCTCGCAAGCCGCGATTGCGGGTATCGACCGGGTGTGTGCTCAACGCTCAGGCCTCCGTTGCGCAGGGTGCCGTCCAGGTATTGACGAAGGGTCGCGCCGCGCGCCCTCAGGCTCGTACCTACATGTTACGTCAATCCAGTCTGGGAAGGCGTCTCCTCATGGTGCGCCTGAGACCTGACTCAACGCATAGCTGCGGGTTTTGTGTACGAGCTTCAAGCGCTGAGGCGTGCGGTGACGGGTAAACGTGCCATGCGGCCGTAGCGCCAAGGCTCCTGCGCATTATTCCGCCGCTATTGTCCGCACGAACCACTGGCGTTCCAGTCGTCATGTACCGGTACGGGTACTTCGATGTTCGCGGACCCCATATGTCACTGCTGTAAGTGAGCACTTACATTAGCACTGATCTCTGGTACGACTGTGGCCCAGGGCAGCCGCTTCAGGGGCGCCAACTCAGTTGAACCGGCCCGGCCAGATGTAGGCGTGCGCATCAGGTTCATCGCGATCGCGACCGCGATACAGCAATTCTGCAATCGTTTAAATTTCGCGCGAACGCTCGAATCCCAGAAAATCGGGATTCTCAATTTCCTGAGGTCAGGATAAAAAACATCAATAACAATAGCTTAGACTCTAGAGCGAGTGCCGATATTTCAAAATATTCAATAAGTCTATTAATACTATTTCGCAAAAATCCGTGGACAATTGGCACGAGCAAGCCGACTGAAGGGCGGTAGAACGTGCGCTCACGCGAAAACGACTCGTGTTGCGTGCAGCGAGTTACCCGGATCTCGTGAGAGCCACGGGCGCAGTGACAGCGCGAATCGGTTCGGACTTGACTGAAGTGCCCGATGGCGGTGCAGCTGTGAGCCGAGAGACGCACGAGCGGGCACGCAGCCATGGGGCAGGGTTGGCCGGAGCGACCTGTGCGAAGGGTGTGACGGGCTGGAATCAAGCCTGCCCAGCACGCCGGGATCGTGTCTCCGGCGTGCTGGCGGCGATTGCGTGTCGGGGTGGGCGTTAGCCGGGCAGAGTCGAACTGTAGGCGTCCATCTCCATCATGCGTGCGACCAGGCGGTCGAGGTTCGGTGCGTCCAGCGCGGCCGCAAGACTCGGGGTAGCGATGCCGGCGAACTGCCACGCGACGGCGGTGGTAACGTCTGCCTGGCTCATCTTGCCGCCGACCAGCCAGTCACCGCTCAGCTGCTCGTTGAGATGGGCGAACCCTCCGATCGATTGTTCGGTGCAGCGGTCCACCCATGGCTGATGCCGCCGCTCCTCCGGGCGGAAGCGGATCTCATATGCGGTCGCGATCGCCTTCTCGGCCGCGCCGGTCGCCACGTTGGTCATGCTCAGCACCCGGGTGCGCGCGTCACCGCTAAGCGGTGTCAGTGCTTTGTCGGCGCCCATCTCACGATCCAGGAAATCGAGGATAACGGCGCTGTCCACGATGACGCCGCCGTCATCCAGTACCAGCGCCGGCACCCGCCCGACCGGATTGAAGGCCCGCAGCGCCGGGGCATCGTCGCCAGTGTGCTGCAGTGGGCGGTTTTCGAACTCGATACCATAGATATTGAGAGTAGTGGCAACGCGCCGGACAAATGGCGACAGGTAGCGGCCCAGAAGCTGCATGATCGGTCCTTCTTTGGAAATGTGGACGGTAGAAAGTGCCCCAGTTTACGCAATCCCGCCCCGTCAGTTCGATGGTCCGGCGCTAGAAGCCCTTTCGCATCGTCGAGCGGACAGGTTGATGGACGCCCGAAAGGCACCGTTCTATGCTTGCCAGATACCCGTTGGACAGAAGGCGGCAAGCGCTGCCAGACGCGCGTAGCTCCGTATGTTCAGACCTTCGAAGATCATCATCGACGCGTTCGTCCAGCGCATGGAGTCGGACTACCGCGAGATCTATGGAGACGGCCCTCCCGGGCATCTCGATACCGTTCGCAATACCGCTCGCATGGCGTTCTCCCGCCTGGTGCGGTCGAATGCGCTATACCACAATCTGGCCCACACGCTGCTGGTAACCCGGGTTGGCTCGGACATGCTGCGGGGCAAGCTGTACCGCGACGGCAACGTGACGTCGCGCGACTGGACGCATTTCATGGTGTCGCTGGTGACGTTCGCGCTCGGTTTCACGCGCAACCTCGTCCGTGGCGACCACAACGCTACATGTGTAACTGGAAACGATGGCAAGACCATCGAGTTACCTCGCGGTGCGACCGACGCGATGCTCTGGCCTTACTTCACCGAGCGCGGCAAATGCTTCGTGCGGGAATATTTCGCCAACCACTATATTCTCGACCCCGACGCGATCGCCGAGAACATCGAGTATGCGCGCTTCCCGCCATCTCACGGCAACAACCCCGAGACTGAAAGCTACCCTGGTCTGCTGAGAGCCGCGCAGGTCATCGGATCGATCGCCGATCCGGACTTCTCCTTGAAGATGACACCGCTCTGGCTCGAGTTGAAGGAGTGCGGGCTGCACGAATCGATGGGTTACCAGTCGGCCATCGACGTAAGCGAGACGTATCCCCAATTCTTCTGGGACACACTGCATCCGCTGATCGGCGACGGTATCGATTGCCTGACCTATACCGGCAGCGGACGTTTGTGGCTCGCCAACATGCATTCGCACGTGCTGCTGGAAGAGCACCGGGATGTTATCGCGGGGCCCGACCAGTTACCGCAGGTCCGCGCTTCCAGCGGCTGACTCAACGCCAGCCGACGCGCCCCACGCCGGGCAGTTTGAATGCCAGATCGAGTGGATCGATACCGAGAGTCAGACCCAGCAGGTTGATCTCAATGCCTTCCTCGAGAGCCAACATGACGCCGGCAAGGCCCAGTGCCGAAACCTGAAACCCGGTGTTGCTGGGCGCGGTGCCGATCAGAGCGCCGTTGGCCAGGTAGTCTTTCCCGATGGCAGTGGGCGGAAGATCAACTTCGAGCTCCGGCACCTGCCGTGCCACGTGCGCGACGAAAGTGTTGCTGTTCGGGCCCGGCCAGAGGCCATATTCGTACTGATGCGGATAGTTTGCGATGGCGGCCCGGATCTTCGGAATCGCCGCGGCCGCGGCCGGCCCGCGGATGTCTGCCAGCAGGTCGGGCTTCGCGCCGTACCAGTGGCGGTCCGGTACGTCGTGACGCGAGTCGATGCTGGAGCCGCCGTGGCGCGCATACCAGCCTATGACCTGATGGACCTCGTAGTAGGGTGCGCGCGCTTCCTTTAGCGCGATCCAGGTGTGCACGCCGAAGATGCCGCGCCAGCGGAATGCGCGCCCGGCGTATACCTGCACCACCGGTTGCGGTTCCGTACGCGGCAGCGGTGCGAGGTTGGCGCTCTCCCGACTGGCCCGTCGCCAGTCACCTTCGAGATTGAGTCCGCCGCAACCGGCCATCCACAGCGGGCCGGCCGCGTAGACGAGCAGCAGGAGGCCAATGCGTTTGAGAATTCGCCTGGCGCGCACCTCACCTCCGGTCAGTTCTTACCCAACAGTGGGATGGAGAATTCAGCGCCTTCCTTGATCCCCGACGGCCAGCGTTGCGTGATGGTCTTCAACCGGGTGAAGAACCGCACTCCCTCCGGGCCGTGCATATGGTGGTCGCCGAACAGCGAGCGCTTCCATCCACCGAAGCTGTGAAACGCGGTAGGGACCGGAATGGGCACGTTCACACCGACCATGCCGATCTTGACCCGCGTCGAGAAGTCGCGCGCGGTGTCGCCGTCGCGCGTGAATATCGCTGCCCCGTTGCCGAATTCATGATCATTGACGAGCTTAAGCGCTTCCTCGTAGCTGTCGACGCGCACCACGCTCAAGACCGGGCCGAAGATCTCGTCTTTGTAGATAGACATCTCCGGGTCGACCTTATCGAACAGGCAGCCGCCGATGAAAAAGCCGTCTTCGCGTCCCGCTGGGCTTTGACCCCGGCCGTCGACGACCAGTTCGGCACCATCTGCCACGCCCTGGTCGACGTACCCAGAAACCTTGTTCAAATGCGTCCCGGTGACGAGCGGGCCCATTTCCGCGCCGTCATCCTCGAAGCCACCGAGCTTCAGGCTCTGGACGCGCGGCGCGAGTTTCTCCAGCAGCGCGTCGGCGGTGCCGTCGCCGACCGTGACGGCGACCGACACGGCCATGCAACGTTCGCCAGCCGATCCGTACGCTGAACCGATCAGTGCATCCGTCGTCTGATTGAGGTCGGCGTCTGGCATGACGACAAGGTGGTTCTTGGCGCCGCCGAGGGCCTGAACTCGTTTGCCTGCAGCGGTGCCCTGCTGGTAGACGTACTCCGCGATCGGCGTTGAGCCCACGAAGCTGACCGATGCGACGTCGGGGTCTTGCAACAGCGCGTCCACAGCTACCTTGTCACCGTGAATGACGTTCAGGACACCCGGTGGCAGGCCAGCTTCGACTGCCAGTTCGGCCAGATGCACGGCGCAAGAAGGGTCACGCTCAGACGGTTTGAGCACGAACGTGTTGCCACAGGCGATCGCCACCGGGTACATCCACATGGGCACCATCGCCGGGAAGTTGAACGGTGTGATGCCGGCGCAGACACCAAGCGGCTGGCGAATCGAGAACATGTCGATGCCACCGGATACGCCTTCGTTGTGTTCGCCCTTCAGCATTTGCGGGATGCCGCAGGCGAATTCGACGACTTCGATACCGCGTGTGATCGAACCCTTGGCATCCTCGATCGTTTTCCCGTGTTCGGATGAAACGACCTGAGCGAGCATGTCCATGTTCTGGAACAGGAGGTCCTGATACCGGAACAGAATCCGTGCACGCTGCGCTGGCGGGGTTGCGGCCCAGGCCGGGAAGGCCGCCTGGGCGTTGGCCACGGCTTCGCTCACCTCGGCGTCTGACGCCAGCGGTACCTTGGAAGCTACTTCGCCAGTAGCGGGGTTGAAGACATCGCCAAAACGGTTGCCAGCGCCCTCAGCACGTGCACCGTTGATGAAATGAGGGATAGTGGACATGGTCGTTGCGCCAGTCGGCCTGTACGGGTGGCGCTATTGTAACGGGCGCGCGGCTCCGCCGTATCCCCGGTCGCTTCGAGACTTTGCATGCCGGGATTCCGCCGCCGTCGCCGGTTGCGATGGGCTCACTGCGCGGCGGCGCTGGCTCAGGCCAGGTAGGGGCGATGGCCGGCGATCTGAACACGGATCATCTCACGGCGATGTCCCGGGTAGTCGTTCATTGCGATGTGTTTCAAACAGCGGTTGTCCCAGAACAGGACGTCGCCGCGCTGCCACTGGAACCGGTAGCTGAACTCGGGCCGCACGGCGTGGTGCAGCAGGAATTCGAGCAGCGGCTGACTTTCATCCTCAGTCATACCTTCAAAATGCCGCGTATAGGCGATATTGACGTACAACGCCCGCCGCCCGGTTTCTGGATGTGTGGTGACAACCGGATGAACCGTCTCGGTCTTCTCCCAGGCCTTCTCACGGGTTTTCACCGTGCGGCGCGCGTTCAGGCCGGCCTGAGGTCCGGCGACGCGGGTATCGTTGTGTACCGCGCGCAGTGTGCAGAGCAGCGACTGCATGGTTTCAGAGAGTGCTTCGTAAGCGAGGTGCTGGTTGGCGAACAATGTGTCGCCGCCCATCGGAGGGACGTCGATCGCGTGCAGGATCGCACCCATCGGCGGTTTCTCCAGGCAGGTAGTATCGGTGTGCCATTCCGCGCCGATGATCCCTGAGTCACCGGGTTCCTTGCGGATGGTGATGACCTCCGGGTGATCGCCTGCGGCCACCAGGTTCGGGTGGATGATCAGATCGCCGAAGCATTCCCCCAGGCGTTTGAGCGCGGCTTCGTCGAGGTGCTGATCCCGAACGCGCACCACATGATGCTGGCGGAGTGCCGCGCGCAGCGTTGCGGTGGTCGTCTCGTCCGGTGGCGTGCTGAGGTCCAGACCTTCGAGTTCTGCTCCGAGTGCGGTGCCTAGCGGCGTCGTGTCAATGGTTATCGCAGCGCTCATGCAAAGCTCCGGTGTCAATGCGTCGGTGGGTTTTCATACAGTGTGCCCAGCCCGATGGTACGGGGCACGGCTGGCGAGGGTGGCCTACAATGTGCAGGCCCTGGAATGCTGGCGCCAGCCGCAGTCCGTTACCAACGCGATCAAATCATCATGAGTACCATCTTTGCCAAGATCATTGCGGGTGAGGCGCCAGCCGATATCGTGTTCCAGGACGATCGGGTCACGGCGTTCCGGGATATCGAACCAGCCGCGCCTACGCATATTCTGATCGTACCGAACAAGGCCGTGGCGACCGTGAACGACCTCGAGCCGGGCGACACCGAGCTGGTGGGACACATGGTGTTGACCGCACAGCGTCTCGCACGTGAAGAGGGTATTGCGGCAGACGGCTACCGCCTCATCATTAATTGCAATGAGCACGGGAACCAGGAAGTGTTCCACCTGCACCTGCATCTGTTGGGTGGGCGGCATCTGGGGTCGATGATAAAGCGCGTCTGAAGCGCGTCGTGAGCCGCGCTCAGGTGACGCCAATGCGCGGTTGGCGCACGAGTTTGCGTTAGCCGGAACCGGGTGGGTAGTGCGGTTGTTGCGGATCGCCGCAATCATGGCTTGCAATATGTGAATAGCTGTATATATTCACAGATATCCAGGCCATGGAATCGCCATTCATGTTGACGCTTACTGCACGCCAGCAACAAATACTGCAGCTCATCCAGGAATTTATCGACGCAGAAGGCATGCCGCCAACGCGTGCGGAGATCGCCAGCACTCTGGGCTTTCGTTCACCCAATGCGGCTGAAGACCATCTGAAGGCACTGGAGCGTAAGGGCGCGATCGAGATGCTGCCGGGCACCTCACGCGGTATTCGCCTGATCGCTGAGGTCAAGCCAAAAACCGGCTTGCCGATCGTCGGGCGTGTGGCGGCTGGTAATCCGATCCTGGCTGAAGAACACATCGAGCGGCACTGCCGTCTGGATGCCAGATTATTCCAGCCGCGTGCGCACTACCTGTTGAGGGTACGCGGTATGAGCATGCGCGATGTCGGCATCATGAACGGCGATTTGCTGGCCGTGCACCGCACCACGCAGGTCACCAGCGGTCAGATCGTCGTAGCGCGTGTAGATGACGAAGTGACCGTCAAGCGTTACCGGCGGCGCGGCAATGTCGTGCGTCTGCTGCCGGAGAATGATGAGTTCGAGCCGATCGTCGTCGATCTGCGAGCTCAGGAACTCGCCATCGAAGGCCTGGCTGTAGGCGTCATTCGAGACAAGGTTTAAAGCTTGAAGGGTTTAAAGCTTGAAGGGTTTAAAACTCAAGAGATTGTAAGGGTTGGACTTGCCAGGGCATGAGACCGTCTGGCACCCGACGACATCGACTTAGAGGCGTGATGCTAATCGAATAGAACATTGCGGGTGGCACACGCTGGCTGAATGTGTTGCCCGGCTTTCGAAAATCTGCATGGCACTGCTGATGAGAGCTTCGTAGATAAAGCCCTTGTTGGCGGGGTCCTGCAGATAAGGGCCCTGCAGAGGAAGTTTTGTATAGAAAGCTCCCATGTAGATAAAGAGGGCCCTGAGAGCAGCCAAAAAAGTAGTCAGATAAGAACAGCCCGTTCGAAGTTAGCCCGTTAGAGGCGCTCGATAAGGGCAACCGTTGTGACCAATCGGTTGCGATGGCAGCGAACCCGTCGCCAAAAACAGAAATAGCGAGTGCCACCACGCTGATGTCCGCTGCACTGGAACAGCTGCTGCGTCATCCCGCCATCTGGCGGGGCGGCCACGATCCAAAACCCGAACCCGGGCATGTTGCCACCGGCAGGCCGGAGTTGGACGCCGTATTGCCGGGCGGTGGGTGGCCGCGCGGCGCACTCACTGAAATCCTGACCGATCAGCAGGGCATTGGTGAACTGAGCCTGCTGTTGCCTGCGCTGGATGAGCTGACGGCCGAAGGGTTGTGGGCTGCCTGGGTAGCGCCACCCATGGTGCCTTATGCCCCAGCTCTGCAGGCGCGTGGCTGCGACCCCGAGCGCGTACTCGTCGTGAAACCCGGTGACGAGTTGCAGTCGCTGTGGGCTGCGGAACAGTTGTTACACACCAAAGCTACCGGTGCAGTGTTGTTGTGGGCACGGCAAGCTGACGATCGCCGCCTGCGTCGATTGCAGTTGGCGGCTGAGTCTGGCCGGGCTATCGCGGTGATATTCAGAAACGCCGCTTATGCCCGGCAGAGTTCACCGGCCGCCTTGCGAATGGCACTCAGTACGCAAACCGACCCCGCTTCCGGTATGCAGGTCGACGTGTTGAAGTGCCGGGGGCGTTTGCCCGCGCGCAGCTTCTGCATTCGCTGAGCGCGTGAGTCACGATGTCTACTCGAGACACATCCACCGACGCCAGCACGCACACCCACTCACCTGACATCCCTGGCTCAGCCGCTTCGGAGCCATCGCAAACGGTCACCAAGGTGCTGGACGATACTGCGCAGCAAACCTGGTTGCGCGGTTCCGGGGGCGTACGCCGTGCAGAACGCCAGCGGCTATGGGCTGCGTTCGTGATGCCGCATTTTGCACTGGAGGCTTTGCTGCAGGGGGAACGGTCTGATGCCGGATACCCCGGTGTGGCTCAGGTCGCAGGTTCTGGTCATACGCCATCGGCGCACGCTTCGGTTACCGCGCCCGCCGCCGAGCAACCGCCACGTATCGCCGTAACCAGCGGCGGCAGTGCACCGCGGGTGCTGGCAACCGACACCTGTGCAGACACGGCAGGCATTGCGCCGGGCATGACGTTGAGCGCCGCCCTGGCGGTGCAACCGAAACTGCATGCTCTGGTGCGCCGGTCCGACATAGAGCAGGACACGCTGTCAAGCCTGGCGGCTTGGGCTCAGCAGTACACATCGATGGTCGTACCAATGCGCCAGGAACCAGTCGGGTTGTTGCTGGAAGTAGGCGCCAGTCAACGTTTGTTCGGTGACGCGCGTCGTCTGGTTCGCCGGGTTGCCGACGGGCTGGCCGCGCTCGGCTTCATGACGGCGCGGGCGATCGCCCCAACCCCCGCGGCAGCCTGGTTGCTGGCGCGCGCGGGCCAGCATGTCTGTGTCATACAACCGGAGCGTCTGCGCACCGCGTTGGATCCGGTGCCGACGCACTGTCTGGATCTGGACGCTGATGCCGTCACGGCGCTCGCGGGAATTGGTTTGAACACACTGGCTGATTGCTGGCAGTTGCCACGCGCAGAAACTGCGCGCCGCGTGGGGCCGGCGTTCTGGCAGCAACTCGATCGTGCGCTAGGACGTATCGCCGATCCCCGGCGGCCATACAAAGCGCCCGAACGTTTGCGTCAGCGTCTGCTGCTGCCCGGCCCTGTCGTCGGTGTCGAAGCCCTGCTGTTTGCGCTGGGCCGGCTGTTACGTCAGACCGAAGGTGTGCTGATCGCACGCGGCAGCGCCGTGCAGTTACTACAACTGGAACTGGGGCTTACCGATGGCAGTACGACGCGCGCCGCGGTCGAGCTGATTACACCGAGTCGCGATGTCAAACATCTGTTGGGTCTTTTAAAGCATCGTCTCGAAGCGATGCGGCTCTCCGAGCCAGTCGAGCAGATCGCACTGGAAGCTTTGCAGTGCGTAAGTCTGGCTCCACGCAATCTGGATCTGTTCGACAACCGCGTGTCCATGGAAGATGAATGGGCGACAACGCTCGAACGCCTGCACGCACGGCTCGGGCCGGAACGCGTGCAGGGTGTGGCAATGCAGCCCGAACACCGCCCTGAGTACGCCTGGCGCCCCGTTTCGGTCAGTGCGGCGAGTGGCGGGGCCGGGGGGCGTCAACCTACATCCGTCGTCACTGATGAAGCGGTGCCGGGCTTGAGCTACCACGGCGAACAGCGTCCTCTATGGCTGTTGGCCGAACCCTGTCATCTGCAGGTGCGAGACGGCGTGCCATGTTATGGCGGCCCGCTGGCGCTACAGACCTCGGCGGAGCGTATCGAAGGGGGTTGGTGGGAAGGGCAGGACGTCAGCCGCGATTACCACATCGCTACCAATGAGGCAGGTGAGCGCTACTGGGTCTACCATGATCGTCACCAGCGCGGTTGGTATTTACACGGCGTGTTCAGCTGAGTCTGAACGGACCAACGTTGTTCCGACTCGGAATCGTCGTGTACTGACAGCGCGCATCACACGCATCCGAGACCGCTACCGATGTCCAGACCTGCACCGCTTTCCGGTATTCGCATCGTTGACCTGACCCAGGTATTCGCCGGCCCTTACTGTACGTATCAGCTCGCGCTGCTGGGTGCGCACGTCATCAAGGTCGAGCCTCCCGGCGGAGAACTGACCCGCGCGGGCGGCGCGATCCCCGAGTTGAACGAAGCCGGGCTGGGTCTGTCGTTCTGTACGCAAAACAGCGACAAACAATGCATTACCGTCGACCTCAAGGATCCGGTCGGACGCGACGCCGTGCTCGATCTCGCGGCCGATGTCGATATCTTCATTCAGAACTACCGCCCCGGAGTCGCCGAACGCCTGGGGCTCGGAGAGGCGGCACTACGGGCGCGCAACCCGAACGTCATCTACTGCTCGATCTCCGCCTACGGGTCGGACGGTCCGATCGGGCACCGGCCCGCGTACGACCATGTCGTGCAGGCCATGTCCGGCATCATGGCGACCACCGGTACGCAAGAGAGTGGCCCGACCAAGGTTGGCGCTCCTTACGTCGACTACGGCACCGGGATGAACGCCGCCTTCGCCATCCTCGCCGCTCTGCGCGAGCGCGACCGCACTGGTGAGGGGCAGAGCATCGATGTGTCGATGCTCGATACGACGTTGCTCCTGATGGCCAACAACGTCGTCACCACCGCGACTACGGGTCAGGATCTGCCGCCGCTCGGCAATGAGGCGGCGAGCCGAGCGCCGTCGTCAGGCTGCTTCATCGCCGCGGACGGCGGCATGCTCATGTTGGCGGCCAACAACGAACGTCAGTTCCGCGACCTCTGTGCCGTTGCCGGTCACGCCGAATGGGCAGACGACCCGCGCTGGTCGGCGCCGGCCGTGCGTCGCGAGAATCAGGACGCCTTGCGGGCAGTGCTGGACACCGCGTTCGCCACCAAGACCGCAGCGGAGTGGGAGACGCTGCTGGACGCTGCCGGGGTTCCCGCCAGCCGCACGCGCCGGCTGAGCGAAACGATCGCGGAAGGCCAGCCGGACGCAAGAGGTTTGCTGCACGAGGTTGCGGTGGGCGGCAACAAGACCCCGGTCAAGCTGACCGGCATCGGGTTCCGCCTGAACGGCGATCCCCTGGCCCCGCAGGATCGTCCACACGCCGCTGGCGAAGATAACGAGCGCTGGTTGGGTTGAGCTGCCCGCACGGCTGCTGGCGTGACACCTGCAGCCCGGCATGCGAGGGACGCCGCGGGCACGGGTAGGTCGAAAGACGAAGTCGTACCTGGATAAGTGTCCTTCTCATCGAAGCTAGCCGACCTGCCGCCCATTATCGAATCTACTGCGTTGGACCCGGGTCGAGCCGAACGATGCCCGGTCGCACCCACACCCGGTACGGGCACAAGGGTTGACGCATCGCTCGGTGAGCCACGCCAGAGCGCCAAAGCGGGAGCACATGCATTCATGAGTACAGACGCCGGGCGGGAGCCATCCCGGGCCAATCGAAGAGGGAGCCGACGCGGTGGCGGCCGGGCTGGCAACACCCGGCGGGCCTCGGTGCAATCCATCTCGCAACAGGCCTGGCGAGTCCCCGTCAACAGCGACCGGCCTACCGAGCCGCTCACGGCAGATGCCGTCGAGGCCATTCACGGCGGCGCGATGCGCATTTTGGAAGAGATCGGCATCGAGTTTCTGAACGAAGAAGCCAAGGCGTATCTGAAAGGTGCCGGCTGCGCGGTGGATCCGTCTTCGGACAACGTGCGCATGGATCGTGCCTTCGTCATGGAGCAGGTTGCCAAAGCCCCGCAGGAATTCACGCTGACACCGCGCAATTCAGCCAACCGGCTTACGATCGGGGGCCCGCATATGGTGTTCGGCAACGTCTCCAGTCCGCCGAACTGTTCTGACCTGGATCGTGGCCGCCGACCCGGCGAAAGATCCAGCTACCAGGACCTGATCAAGCTGACGCAGGCTTTCAACTGCATCCACTTTGCCGGTGGCTACCCTGTCGAGCCGCTGGACCTGCACGCATCGATCCGGCATCTGGACTGCATCTTCGACAAGCTGACGCTTACCGACAAAGTCGTGCATGCCTACTGTCTCGGCAAGGAGCGGGTCGAGGACGCCATGGAGATGGTGCGTATCGCGGGCGGCTTGACGCACGCAGAGTTCGATGCAACCCCGCGCATGTACACGAACATCAATTCCTCATCACCGCTGAAGCACGACTTTCCAATGCTCGATGGCGCGATGCGGCTCGCGCGGCGCGGACAGCCAGTGGTGGTGACACCGTTTACGCTTTCGGGCGCCATGGCGCCGGTGACGTTGGCCGGAGCCGTGATGCAACAAACCGCCGAGGCACTCGCCGCGATCGCGTTGCTGCAGGTGGTCAATCCAGGCACGCCGGTCGTCTACGGGTCGTTTACTTCGAACGTCGACATGAAGTCCGGCGCGCCAGCTTTCGGGACCCCTGAATACATGCGTGCGACGCAGATGTCGGGGCAGATGGCGCGGCGTTACAACCTGCCGCTGCGCGCCTCGAACGCCTGCGCGGCCAACGCGCCCGATTCGCAGTCTGCCTGGGAAAGCGCGTTCTCCCTGTGGGCATGCGTCTCGTCGCGCACCAATATCGTCTACCACGCGGCCGGCTGGCTGGAGGGCGGTCTGTGCGCCAGTTATGAGAAGTTCGTGATGGACTGTGAGACGCTGCAGCAGATGATTCACTACATGCAGCCGATGCAGGCTGACGCGGACGCGCTCGCATTCGACGCGATCCGGGAGGTTGGTCCTACGGGCCACTTCTTCGGCGTGGACCACACGCAGGAGCGCTACGAGACGGCGTTTTACAGCCCGTTCATCAGCGACTGGTCAAACTTCGAGAACTGGGAAGACCAGGGCTCGCAGCTGACACCGCAGCGCGCCAATGCCATCTGGAAACAGGTGCTAGCAGACTTCGAGCCGCCGCCGATGGACGCGGGCGTTCGCGAGGAACTGAGCGACTTCGTCGAGCGACGGCGACGCGAAGGCGGCGCACCTACCGATTTCTGAGGCGTGTGGCTTCATGCGCCCGTGGTAGTCATTAGCTGCCGCCCGTCGCGATGCCCGCGGGCTACGCCGCCCCTTCTTCCAGTTCCTCCAACTCCTGCTGTTCCTGCATGACCTGCACCGCGACCTGGGTGGCGATCGGCGAAGCGCGGGCGCTCATGGCGACGAACTGTCCCTGATCCTCCAGCGGTACCGCGGCGCGGCGGGTCATCCGGTATAGCGCGAACAACCCGACGCCGAGTTCGCCGAGCCCGATCGTCAAAAACAGGCCATGGTCGCCCAGCAGGTCCATCGCGATCGCGGCTGCGGTCGGGCCTACGGCCAGCCCGGCACCGCTCACCAGAACCAGCGTGGAACTCGCCGCAACCATCTGGGCCGGCTGCAAGTGGTCGTTCGTGTGGGCGATGCAAAGCGAGTACTGCGGCAGCGACAGGCCCCCAAAGAGTCCCACGCCTACCATCAGCGCGACCATCGAATCTCCCGCGAAGTGATTGACCAGCAGCGCGATGGCGCCGGCGCCGAGCGCGGACGCCGTTAGTACGTGACGGCGATCCAGGAAATCCGACAGACGCCCCACCGGCCATTGCAGGAGCAGGCCACCCAACAACGGCGCGCTGGCAAACCAGGCCGTCTCAGCCAGTGAGAACCCGGCGTTTTGAGCAAACACCGCGGAGAGCGACAGCAATGCGCCGTTAGCGACACCCTGTCCGACCATCCCTACCACGCCCAGCGGCGAGGCACGGTAGAGCTGGCGCATGCTGACGCTGGTCGGCGTGGCGAACTCTGGCGCAGGCGTTGCCGTCAGCGCGATCGGCACCACCGCCATCGACACCAGGATCGATGCCAGCACGAACAGTTCGAAACTCACCGGATTGCCGACGTTGATGAGGAGCTGACCGCCGATCATCGACCCGAGGGTCACCAGCATGTAGACGGACAGCAGCGCGCCGCGGGTTTCGTTGGTCGCGCGGTCGTTCAGCCAGCTCTCCGCGATCACGTAGAGGCCGGCGAAACAGAACCCGGTCAGCAGGCGCACGAGCCCCCAACTCACCGGCGTAACGTACAGCGCGTGCACGAGCACGGCGGCGGATGCGACGGACGCCAACGCCGCGAAGACCCGCACGTGACCGACTCGTCGGACGATACGGCTGGTTACCACCGAGCCGGCCAGGAAGCCGACGAAGTAGCAGGTCATGACGAGACCTGTCGCCGTCGTATCGAATTCCTCGACAGACGCGCGCACGCCCAGCAGCGTACCTTGCAGGCCGTTTCCGAACATGATCAGAGCGACGCCCAAGAGCAGCGCCCAAGTGCTGGCGATGGCGGGAAACATGGTGTGATTCTCGCAATACAGCGGGCCTTTGTGAGGCCAGCTGCCAACCGGGGGCGAACTTGTATCACGCGCGACGAGATACCCCAAAGTCCGTAGCAGACATTTATTTGAGCGACGTCGCACGCGACGCAATTAGCGTCGGAATTGGAGCAAAGCAAAATGCGCTTTCGGTTGGTCCAAACAGCCCGGGCCAGCCAGCTGCGTCTGCTGGCGTCCAGGTATCGGTGATGCCCGCGCGCGCGTGGTAATTCCTGCTAAATTGGCGCGGCCCGACCGAGTCGGCCAGCCGGGCAGGAGCGCGGCGCAGGCCCGTCACCTCACCGTAGTGTCGACCGCCTGCAACAGCGACGGCGGCGGGAACAGACTTTCGTCGAAGGAGATATCGCATGCCTACGGCCCACGAACCGCCCACAATCGAGAAATTCATGGATGGTGTTGTCCGCCGCAACCCGGGTGAACCGGAGTTTCAGCAGGCCGTACAGGAGGTGGCGGAGAGTATCTTTCCCTACATTGCCGACAAGCCGATTTATCACGAGTGGGAGATTCTGCGGCGAATCGCGGAGCCCGACCGTGTGGTCATGTTCCGCGTCTGTTGGGAAGACGACAAAGGCAACATCCGCGTCAATCGCGGCTACCGCGTGCAGAACAACAACTCCATTGGCCCGTACAAAGGGGGAATCCGTTTCCACCCGACCGTCAATCTGTCGGTGCTCAAGTTTCTCGGCTTTGAGCAGACCTTCAAGAACTCGCTCACCGGGTTGCCGATGGGTGGCGGGAAAGGCGGCGCGGACTTCAATCCGAAGGGAAAATCTGACAATGAGGTCATGAACTTCTGCCAGTCGTTCATGACCGAGCTGTTCCGTCACGTCGGTGAAGACACTGACGTGCCGGCCGGCGACATCGGCGTAGGCGCGCGTGAGATCGGCTACATGTTCGGTCAGTACAAGCGCATTACCAACAAGTTCGTCGGCGTATTGACGGGTAAAGGCATGGAATTCGGCGGTAGCCCGATCCGTACCGAGGCAACCGGCTATGGCACCGTCTACATGATGCAGGGGATGCTCGAGACCAAGGGCCAGAGTTTCGACGGCAAGAGTGTCGCGATCTCAGGGTCGGGCAACGTCGCCACCTACGCGGCCGAAAAAGTGCTGCAACTCGGCGGCAAGGTGCTGACGCTGTCGGACTCGGGCGGTTTCGTGTACGCCAAAGACGGCATCGATCAGGAACAGCTGGAATGGGTCATGAATCTCAAAACGGTACGCCGCGGCCGGATCAGCGAGGCGGCCGGCGAGTTCGGTTGGGATTACGTTGCCGGCGAACGGCCTTGGGGGGTCACATGTGATATCGCACTGCCGTGCGCGACGCAGAACGAACTCAACATCGAAGAGGCGAAAACGCTCATCCAAAATGGCTGCGTCGGCGTAGCGGAAGGAGCGAATATGCCCACCACCATCGATGGCGTGCACGCCTTCCAGAAGGCGCGCATCCTGTTCGCGCCCGCGAAGGCAGCCAATGCGGGCGGCGTGGCCGTGTCGGGGCTCGAGATGAGTCAGAACAGCGCGCGCATAACCTGGAAAGAGGATGAGCTGCAGCAGCTACTGCGCGACATCATGCAAGGCATTCACGACAAGTGCGTCGAGTACGGGCGTGTGGATGACGACTACGTCGACTACGTGACAGGCGCCAATGTCGCCGGTTTCGTGAAGGTGGCGGACGCGATGATCGCCTACGGTGTCGTCTGACAGGTTTGTCTCAGCGCCGACGGCCAGGCCGTCGGCGCCGCGCGCCCGACGCAAGGCCGCAACACAAGTGATCCGCGGCTGTTACGATGGCTGAAGCGCCGCCATCTGGCGTCGGCAGAGCCGACACGTCTCCAAACCCCTACGCGCCGCCCGAGGCGGCGGTTGAAGACCGCTTTTCCGAAGCTGATGTGCGCCGGGACGGGGACCGGCTGGTCGTAACGATCGGCCGCGGTATCACCAGCTGTTGCGCGACCTGTGGGCGCGAGTCCGGGTTGCGGCTCATCAATCCACGCATGCTGTGGCGCAATCCCAAAGGCTGTGCCGCCTCCCTCGGCACGGCCGCTATGACCATCGCTGTGATTCAGCTCGGACTTTCCGGCGGGCAGGTGCTTTACGCGATCGCCGCGATGCTGCTCGGGTTCACGGTCGCTAACGTTTACTGGCGCTCGCGACGGTTCAGACTTTCGCTAGCGGTCTGCGACCAGTGCCGGCGGCGCCGCTGGCGGTACTGGACGATCGCGGCGCTGCCCCTCATCGCGACCTTCATCTCGGCCTTCTACTTCGAAGCGAGCATCGTGGCGCTGCTGTTGCTTTACGTGGTTGCCCGCCGATTGCAGCCAGGTACCCTCCGGCCCAAGCGCGTGGTCGAGGATCGGGTCTGGCTGGCTGGTGCGCAGAGCTCGGTTCTGGAGCGTTTCGGCGAGCTCTCTGACACGCAGGACCGGCCATCGGGATAAGCCTTCGGCCAGCCCAATCCCGTCCGAGGCGGCCGGGAACCTGTCTGCAATGACACTGGAAATGTTTTCTGTTGATGCCATACTTGGGCCGTTTGCAGTTCCTGACCGGGCCAGGTTGCGACGACGTCGACGGGGAACCGTCGCGTGGAGAACGACGCGGGAATCTGCAGATAAAAAGGTGTATGCCGTGGGTACTTGGGGGGAACGAGTCCGGCGGCTTGAGCCAGATAATGAGATTGACGACGCGGAGACGGCCATCCGTGAGTGACCAGGACTTTATCAGCCTGGACGCCTTGTCACAGGTCCTTAGAAGACATCTTGGACAGGGCGATACAGGTACGCTGTTTATCAAGACGGCGGAGAACCACTGGGGCTGTTTTGGCTTGCGCAACGGCCTGATCGTGTCGGTTATGTGCCGGGGCGTCAAAGATGCCAAGGCGATGCAGCACATCCAGGTTACCAGCGCTGTAACGGTGCGCTTCGACGGTTCGCAAGTGACCGGCGAAACCCCCGGCGGGCCAGCGCTCAGTAACGATCAGATATTTGCGGGACTGGCTGGACTGCCGGTCGACGCACCTGTCGCCGGGATGGCGGCCGCGCCGGCCGCAGCGCCGGCTCCCGCGCCCACCGCTCCGGTGGCGGCCGGGCCCTCTCCAGCTGATGCCAGGCGGATCATCGATATCCTGAAAGCCGAGGCGGCAGATGCGCTCGGACCGATCGGGCCGCTCATCTGCGAGGACCTCGTGGCCGGCAGAAGCATGACCCCCGAAGACATTCAGCAGATTCTCGGTCAGCTGGCGCGGGACATCGGTGACGCGGATGCGGCACGGACGTTTCAGGTCAGGGTGCTCGAGCGGATTCGCGGCGGCTGAGCGCGATCCGGGGAAGTGCCGCGCGCAGCGGCGCTCCCGGAAACAATAATTGAGTGAAGGCAGACCGTACCCGGTACGGACCATTTCAGGACGGAATCAATGGCAGATAAGCAGCGGCCGTTTTTCAAGAGCTTACGCGGCAAGTTGACCATGCAGACGCTCGCCGTGGGGCTGATCCCCGTCGTGCTGGTGGGGGCGCTCGCCTACCAGACGCTCGCCCAGCTGACCGACGCGGTAGACGAGCGGCTGAGCACCAGTCGTGAACAGCTCGCCGAAGACGTTGTCGGCGCCAACCTGAGCAGCACCTCCGCCCAGATCGCCGCTCAGATCGATCTGTTCCTGCGCGAGCGGATCGCTGACGCGCTGGTCTGGTCGACTGCGCCTGTCATCGTCGATTCGGCGCGCGATGCGCGCGAAAAACACCGGCTCGCGGGCCTTGACGATCTGACCATCGATCAGGTCGAAGCCCGGTTTACCGACGAGAAGAGCCTCGGCGAATTTGAGCGTGCGAACGACTATCTGAAGCAGCAGATCTCACTGTCGCCTCATTTCCGCGAGGTGTTCTTTACCGATACCAAGGGCTTTAACGTGGGCCTGACGAACCCGACCTCCGACTTCGTGCAAAACGACGAAGGCTGGTGGCAGCAGGCCTGGCAAAGCGGCATCAGTATCGGCGACGTCGAATTCGACGACTCGGCTGGTATCTGGAGCATCGAAATCTCGGTGCGTATTGTCGATCCGCGCAACAACGACAGCCTCGGGGTCATGAAGACCGTGCTCGGCATCAGCCTGATCCAGGGCGTCACGGACGATGCCGCAAAAGCGATCACAAAGGGCAAGGTCTCGGTGCTGAACACCGGTGGTTTGCTGATCGCGGACACCGAGTCGGAGCACGCGCGCCGCAAGATCATGAACGAAGCGGTGAATCTGAAGTCGGGCGGTGGCGCAGTGGCGACGGCCGCGTATGGCAATCAGCCCGCCGGCTACACGCTGGCCGGTGACTCGGTGGTCGGGTTTGCCAAATCCGCCGGCGGTGATTACTACAAGGAACTCGCCGAGAACTTCACGGGCTTCGGGTGGGTCACGCTGGTTGAACAACCGCGGGCTGTTGCGTTCGCACCGATCGCGGGATTGGGCATCGTGCAGCGTGAGCTCGAAGACTCCAGAAATACACTCGCGATCGTGCTGCTCGCGGCGATTCTGGTCGTGGCCGTACTCTCTGTGGTCATGGCAACTCTGCTGTCGCGCGGCATTACCGTTCCCGTGCTGCAACTGCGGGACGTCGCCGAGCGCGTGAGCCGCGGTGATACCTCTCAAGAGGTGACGGCTGCGTCCGACGACGAGGTCGGCGATCTGGCGCGCGATTTCGAACGTATGCGCAAGAGCGTCGAGGTGGCAATGCGGCGCATGCGGGGCGGTTGAAGGCGCCTCGTATCCATCCTGATTGAACCGCTGACGCGACTCGCGGAGCGGCTGTGCTGCGCATCGGCGCCGCCGCGCTCACGCCAGGCGACGTAGCTCACGTCGCGCGAAACGGTGGTGACGTGGCGCTGTCCACCGCCGCTTTGAGCCGGGTTGAAACCAGTCATCTCCTCGTGTCGGCTGCGGTTGAACGCGGCGACCTGATGTACGGACTGACGACCCAGCTCGGCGAACGCGTCACGCAGGCTGTTCCACCCGGGCATCAGCACGACTTCGCACTTGCGACGCTTCGAGCCCGCGCCAATGCGCTCGGCGCGCCGCTCGCTTATGACGTCGCCCGGGCTGCGATGCTCGCGCGCTTGAGCAGCCTTTCGACCGGACATTCCGGCGTCTCGCCCGCCGCGGCGCAGACGCTCACCGCCTGTTTGAATGCAGACTTCTACCCGCGTGTCCCGTCGATCGGTTCGCTTGGTGCGAGCGACCTGTGCGTATTGGCTCACATCGGGCTGGCGCTTTGCGGTGAGGGTGAAGCCCGTATCGGGCCGACGCGCCCAGAAGATCGCGCCGAGCCCTGGCGGCCAGCGCGCGAAGTGCTGGCGACCGTCGGCATCCCGCCGCTCAGGCCGGGCCCCAAAGACGGGCTTGCGCTTTGCAGTGCATCGTCGGTGTCTGTGGGTCTGTCCGCGCTGCTCGCCGTCGATGTCGAGCTGTTGTGGCGCCAGTCCTTGACCGCCGCCGCGCTCGCATTCGAGGGGTTTCGGGCCAATCTGACTCCGTTGGACCCGCGCGCCGCGGCGGTCCGTCCGGTCCCGGGGCAGGCGAAGACGGCTGCCGCGCTGCTTCGCCGGCTGCGCGGCGGTGCTCTACGGCGCGCCGGCGCGGCCCGGCGTCTGCAGGATCCGCTGAGTTTGCGCGCGGCCGCGCCGATTCTCGCGGTGGTCGCCGAGGCGCTGGCACGTCTCGGGCCCCATATCGAGGCGGAACTGAATGGCAGCGGCGATAACCCGGCCGTCTTCAGCGCGCCCGACGTGATCGTGAGCACGGGTAATTTTCAGACGCCGGGTCTGACCCTGGCACTCGAATCGCTGGCGCAGGCGATGGCGCAGGCCGGCGCGTCCGCAGTCAGTCGCGCGGCCTGCCTGATGACCGGTCGCTTGTCGGGCCTGCCGCATATCCTTGCCTCAGACGAGCCTGGCAGTTCCGGATTTGCGCCGTTGATGAAAGTGGCGGACTCGGTGCTCACTGAAATTCGGCACCTGAGCCAGCCCGTCGCCTATGAGTCGCGCTGGCGGGCCGACGGCATTGAAGACGAGGTCGCTCAGACGTTGCTGGCGGCACGCAAAGCCGCCGATCTGCTCGTGCACTGGCGCCGTCTCGTCGCCCTCGAACTCATGATTGCAGCCGAAGCGGTAGAACGCGCCGGCGTGATCAACGTACTCGGTGCAACGACCGGTCGCGCCTACGCGGCGGTGCGCGAGAATGTCACCCGTCTCGGAGCCGACAGGCCGCTCGGTGGCGAACTCGAACAGCTTGCCGATACGCTGCTTGCGCGTGACGAGTTGCCGGTCTGACCGGGCCGCGCGCGCCGTGAAAACGCCATTCATTTGCCTGGATGAGCCGCCCGTCTGCGCCCGGTGATGTACTTCTAAGACGGGCGTGTGGACAATTGCGCGGCTCGCCGCCCGAGAGGTTTCAAGTAAGTGAGAATGGACCGAAGCGCATTTGCGCGCTGGGCCAACAAGGCCATAACGCTCGTGGGAATGTCCGGGGTCGGTAAGACCACGCTCGCCAATGCGCTGCCGAAAACCGACTGGTTCCACTATTCAGGTGACTACCGCATCGCCACGAAGTACATGGAAGAACCGATCCTCGACAACATCAAAAAGCAAGCCATGCAGGTCGGATTTTTGCGCGACCTGCTGCGGTCGGACAGCATTTATATCTGCAGCAATATCACCGTGCACAACCTTGCGCCGCTTTCGACCTTCCTGGGCAAGGTCGGCAGCCCCGCCCTCGGCGGACTCGCGTTGCACGAGTTTCAGCGCCGTCAGCGTTTACACCGGGAGGCCGAGATCGGTGCGATGCACGACGTGCGCGAGTTCATTAGCAAGGGCCAGCAGATCTACGGTTACCCGCACTTCATGAACGATGCGGGCGGCAGTCTGTGTGAATTGAACGACCCGGAGACCATCGAGCTGCTGGCCGACTGTACGCTGATGCTGTACGTACGCGCGGATGAATCGATGGAAGAAGAGTTGATCCGCCGCGCCGTCGCCTCGCCGAAACCGCTCTACTATTCAGAAGCCTTCTTCGAAGCTGAGCTTGCCGTGTACCTACAACAGCACGGCATCGATTGCGTGGAGGATATGGACCCGAACGCGTTCGTTGTTTGGATCTTCCCGCGCCTGGTGGCACATCGCCGGCCTCTGTACGAAGACATCGCGAACCGTTTCGGTTACACCGTGTCGGCAGCCGACGCTGCCAACGTACGTGACGAGCACGACTTCCTGAGTCTGGTCGACAGCGCTTTGCCACGCGCAGCGGCCTGATGCGCGTCGCGTAGCACCCGATGTCCGCCCGGCAGTCGAGCTATCCCTCACCGGCAGCTGCGGACCTCTTCGCGTGACGTTAGTCTGACAGTCTTTAACGCGGCGGCCCGGATGTCCCGCAAGTCCTGAGGAACTACTGATGGCACTGATCGCCCACACCGAACTGCCGAGTTTCGAGCGTCTGGCCGGCGAAGGTTACGACGTCTTGTCCGGTGCGCGCGCCTCAACTCAGGACATCCGCGAGCTGCACATCGGCGTCCTGAACATGATGCCCGATGCGGCGCTGGAGGCTACCGAGCGCCAGTTCCTGAGGCTGCTCGCATCTTGCAACCGCATCGTCCAGCTATACGTGCATCTGTTCACGATGCCTGGTATCCCACGCGCTGGTGATGCCCTCGAACACGTGGCGCGGTTCTACGAACCTTATCCGAGCCTTGCCGAGCAAGGCCTGGACGCGCTGCTGATCACCGGAGCGAATCCCGTGGAGCCCGACATTCGCGACGAGCCGTACTGGGAGTCGCTCCGCCAGATCATGGATTGGGCGAACGAGAACGTAACGTCAACGCTCTGCTCTTGCCTCGCGAGTCACGCTGCCTTCAAGCAGTATTACGGCGTGGAACGGATCCCGCTCCCCACCAAGCAGTGGGGAGTTTACTCACACCGGGTCGTCGCGCCGGACCATCCTCTGGTCGGCAACATCAATTCGCGTTTCGATGCGCCGCACTCGCGGTGGAACAACGTGCCCGTCGCTGAACTCGAAGCGGCCGGTATCCGCGTGCTGGCGACGAGTGAGACGGCCGGCGTGCATCTCGCCTGCAGTGAGGATGGCATTCGCTGGGTGTACTTTCAGGGGCATCCGGAATACGACGCCAACAGCCTGGCGAAAGAGTACAAGCGCGAGGTCATGCGGTTTTCGAGTGGTGTGATCGACGATTACCCGCCATTCCCCGACGGTTATTTCAACGCGGGTGCCAAAGCACTCCTGGACGCCCATCGGGACGAAGCCCTGGCCGCCCGACAACGCGGTGAGACCGGCCCGTCACTCGATGAAGACCGGCTGAACGCGCAGCTCGAAAACAGCTGGACCGATACGGGTAAAGCCATCTTCAACAACTGGCTCGGACTCGTTTACCGGCTGACACATCGCGATCGCCTGCGCCAGTTCATGGATGGAGTCGACCCCGCCGACCCGCTGGGCGGCATTGGGCGCATCGGCTGAGGCCGGGCGCCGGCTCCGCGCCGCGTCAGTGCGTCTGGTCGCTGGCTGGCGGAGCGTCAGCGCTTTCGACGAACAGTGCCTGCAGGTCTACCGGGTCGAACGCATACGCGGCATTGCAGAAGTCGCAGCTGACCTTCAGTGCGCCGCCTTCTTCCTCGGCCGTTTCGAGCAGTTCCGCAAGCGACAGTGTGCGGAGCATACCGCTCACCCGCTCGCGCGAGCAGCGGCACTCGAACGCGATGGCTTCCGGATCGAACAGGCGCACCTGATCGCTGGTGAACAGGCGCCTCAGGAGCGATCGCGATGGCAGTGACAGCAACTCACCCGGCTTGACGGTGTCGGCCATCATCGTCAGCCGCTCCCAGGTCCTGACATCCGGTTCTTCGCTCGGCAACGCCTGTAGTAACAGGCCGGCCGCATGTTGTTCATCTGCCGCGAGCCACAACCGGGTTGGCAGCTGTTCACTGTTGGCGAAGTAGCCGTCCAGCACTTGCGAGAGCGCATCGCCGTCGAGCCCGACAATACCCTGGTAGCGCTCCTTGCCGGCGCCGGGGTCGATCGTCATCGCGAGATGACCTTTGCCGAGCAGCGATCCCAATGACGTCTCTGAAGGGGTATCGCGCAAGCTGGCCATACCTCTCACCGTGCGTGCACCGGTCGCCTGCACGACGAGCATGGCAAGCGGGCCGTCGCCGCTCATCTGCATGATGAGTGAACCGTCGAATTTGACGGTCGCACCGAGCAGCGACACCGCCGCCAGGCTTTCACCCAGCAGGCCGATCACCGGTTCGGGATAGGGGTGTCTGGCGAGCAGGGCTTGCCAGGCATCGGTCAGATGTACGCGCACGCCGCGCAGATGCGAGCCCTCAAACAGAAAACGCCGCATGCCGTCGCTATCCAATCCGATCAATCCTCGCTTGGGGCGCCGGCGCCGCACGGGAGGGACGGTCGCCGGAAAGACGGTCAGTTTAACGCGGGAGCGCAGACTGTGAGCGCACTGGTGCGCAGAGTTCAGGGACGTTCGCACCCCGGCAATCTCGTCGCGTCGGTTGAGCGACGGTGGCCGGATCCCCGGCACCTAGCTCAGTCGGATCGGGAAGGTCGTGCGAATTCTGGCATCCACGGCGGGATCGAGCGCGGCCGGATTGGGCCTTGCCATGATCGCTTCGCGGCGGGCGCGTGCCTGCTCGATGAGATCGGGGCGGTCGCGCTCGTACCACTCCTTCGGCGAGTTGCGGTTGGCGACTACCGGGTAAACGTACTCGGTTTCCATCAGTTCCAACGTTTGCGGGTGCCCGAGGTAGTGCCCGGGACCGTCCAGGCAGACCGAGCGCATGGTGTCCAGACAGACGCTGTCTTCGGTCACCTCCACGCCGCGCACGCAGCGCATGGCCTGACCCAGCATGTCGTCTCCGAGGATTAGCGACTCCATGCAAAAGCCGAGCAGCGACGCGTGCATGCCGACACTTTCGTAGACCATATTGAGGCCGGCCAGTCCGGCCATGACGTTAGACGTCGCCTGCTCCCAGCCGGCTTGCATGTCCGGGAGCTTTGAATCTGCGATGCCAGCGGCCGATCCACCAGGGAGATCGTAGAACTGGCACATCTGCGCGCAGGCGGCGGTGAGAAGCGCCTGCTCGCCCGAGCCGCCCGACATCGCGCCGGTGCGTAAGTCGGAGACGAAGGGCCAGGGCCCGAACACCGCCGGGTGGCCCGGCTGCTTCGCGTTGACGTAGACCAGGCCCGCGAGGCATTCCGCGACGGCCTGCGTGACCGTCGCCGCGATCGGCGCAGGCGCCGTCGCGCCAGCCTGACCGGCCGACAACAGCAGTATCGGCATGCCCGCTTCGATGCAACGTTCCATGACTTCGCACGATTCGGTCGCGAATTTCATCGGCGGGACGACGAAGCAGTTGCTGTTCGACATGAATGGACGGGCCCGCCATGCGGCCTCGCCGCCGGCGACCTGATGGAGCAGGTCGATACAGGGGCCTACGAACCCGCTTTCCGTAAAGCTGGTGCCGATGTGTTTGGTCGTGCCGGTCGCGGCGGCGTAGACCGTATTGAGATCCAACTCCTGGTTGTCGGTCACATCCCGGCAGACCAGGCACCGCTGGAAGAAATGCACGTTGTCCAGTGCCTCGACCAGTCGCGCGGCTTCGTGCAGATCTGCGAGCGTCGAGTCACGGTATTCCCGTGTAACCGGGTCGACGACGTGCACCGCCGCGCCCGCTGTACCGAAGTGCACGCGGGTGCCCGATAGCAACAGGTCGTGGCGGTCATCGCGGCCGTTCAAGGTGATGCCGCGTGCCGCCTTGGCGAGCGTGTCCTCCACCAGACTGCGCGGAAACCGGATCCGGCCATCGTCGCCGAGCGTCGCTCCGGCGGCGGTCATCAGTTCGATGCCAGAGGCTGGCGCATCGGCGAGGCCGATGTGCTCCAGCGCGTCCAGCGCGGCTGCGTGAATGCGCTCGGCGCCGGTGTCGGATAGCGGCCGGTAGCTACCGCCGCTCATGCCCGCGCGCACTGGACGCATGGCCTCGGCAAGGGGTTGGGCACGCAATTTCTGACGCGCCGCCCGGCCGCCGGAGCGGCGGCTGCGAGAAGGTTCTGCTGCCGACATCGAAACGCCCCCGAGATGCAGGCTAAAACTCCCCAATTGTCCCGAGCGGGCACCCGACTTGGCTTGGTGCCTCGGCGACGAAAAGCTATCAGGGAGCGACGTCAGTAGACGTAGTCTAAAGAATCTGCGTGATCATCCAGACGGCGACGATCGCATACGCGAGGCGCGGCACCCACGCCGCCGCCTCCGAGTCGAACCCGTCGAGCGCGTCACCTTCGAGCTTCGCGAAACGCTGCAGCATGTCGGTCAGCGTACCGGCGCTGTCGCCGCTTCTGACCATGTGGCGTGCACGCTCCGTCAGGTAGCCGCTGTCGGCCAGCGCATCGCCGAGCGTGGCGCCGTTGCGAACCTGGCCGAGCGCATCGTCGAAGCTCTCCGTCACGTAGCCGTTCCAACTGACGCCCGCGGCTCTCTTCAACGCATCTTCCGCCGGCACGCCTGCGGTGTAGAGCATCTCGAATGCGCGCAGCACGTGCAGGCACTGGCGGCGGACATGGAATGCACCGAAGATCGGAATGCGAATAAAACATGCGTCGAGCGTCCCGCCCCGACTGACCCGGCGACGGGCGAGGCGTGCCGGTATGGCGAACAGCGCCCGGACCGCCAGCACGACAATGGCCAGAAAGCCGACGGAGCGCAGGATGTATACGCCTACGCCGATGTCGCCCTTGACCAGGTCCGGGACGGGCCCGACAAAGGCCGCGATGGTCAATACGGCGCCTGGCAATAGCATGCGTGAACGAACCAACCGCGCCCGCGCGTCGTGACCGGCATGCCACGTCGCCAGGTCAGCGAGCGCTGGCCCCAACCGTCCGCCGTGTTCGGCTGCTTTCAGAACCGCGAGGTCCAGCG
Source organism: Pseudomonadota bacterium (assembly GCA_039030335.1). Lineage (GTDB taxonomy): Bacteria > Pseudomonadota > Gammaproteobacteria > HK1 > HK1 > JBCCEJ01. Next base: position 137,476 of record JBCCEJ010000004.1, read on the forward strand.
GTTCCAGTAGCCCCGCGGCCTGCGCGGCAGCCGCCACCGGCTGTCCGCGCCGGATGTGCCCGAGCATGTGCCTGGCCGCGGCGGTGATGTTCGCCTGCCCGCCGCCGGCTATCGTATTGAGCGCCTGCTCTGCGCCCAGCCCGGCATTCAACATCGTCGCGAGCTCGGCGAACATCGTCGCCCGGAGGCCTCGCGACGGCGGTGACTTGCGGGTTCGTTTCACCATAGGATGCGTATTGAGCGCCGCGCACCAACGAGAGCATACCGATGCACGCCCGCCCTTGGCTGCGGCCTTTGCTGCTGGCCAGTCTCGTGATTCTAACGTTTCCGCTGCCCGCGGCCGTCTACAAATGGGTTGATGAGAACGGCAAGGTCCACTACGGCTCGAAACCGCCGAGCGGTAAGCAGGCGACCGAGATCCGCACGCCCGCCGCTACCGAATCTCAGCCCGCCCCCGCGTCCGATCTGCAGCGGAAATCACGCCGTAAGAAAATTCTCGAAGCGTACGAGGCCGAGCGCCAGGAAAAGCGCGAAGCCAAAGCCAAAGAGCAGGCCGAGCAGCAGAAGGTCGCCGAGCGTTGTGCCAAAGCCCGTGACTGGCTGAAGCGCGAAGACGGCGCGCCGTCGCTCTACAAAAAGGACGAAGCGGGCAACCGCCAGTATCTGTCGACCGAAGACCGCACGGAACTGGTCAAGAAGATGCGGACCTACGTGCGCAAGCACTGTTGAGCGCAAGTCGCGCGGGCACCGCGCTATCTGGAACTGTTCGCCGCGAGGCCGCAATCACCGGAACTGTTAGCGCGTCGATCTGCCCAAGTATGCAACCCGCGGGCGCCGTCGCGCCTCGTGCATAATGCCCGGGCCGCCAGGCCCGAGCAGCGCAGACCACAGGTCTTGCCGCGCGGCCCGCATCCAACCGATAAGCGTCTGACATGAAATCGCGAATTGCCGTCGTCTCCATCGCAGTGTTCGGCCTGCTGGCGGGACTGGTCGTCTCCGCCTGGCTGTCGAACCAGGGGCCTGAAGATCCGAATCCACTGCTGAAGGATGCCACCGCGCTGTTCGGGCAGGAGCGGCCACTGCCGGCCTTCCAGCTGGAAGACCACAACGGCGAACGCTTCGACGGGAGGCGGCTCCAGGGGCGTTGGACGCTGCTGTTTTTCGGGTATACGTTCTGCCCTGACGTCTGCCCGCTGACGATGTCGAACATCGGTATCACGTTGGAGAAACTCCCGGACAATGTGCCGGAGGGTGCGCTCCAGGTGGGATTCGTCACCGTAGATCCCAAACGTGACACGCGCGAGCGGCTGGCTCAGTATGTGCCGTTCTTCAATCCGGACTTCATCGGCATAACCGGCGAGAAGATCCAGATCGACACGCTGGTGCGGGCGCTGGGTGGTGTTTACCAGTTTGGCGAGCCGGACGAGCACGGCAATTACATTGTCGATCACTCGAGCCGGCTGCTCCTGATCGACCCTCAGGGGCGGTTCAATGCGATCTTGAGCGATCGCGCGGCCCCCGAAGTGCTGGCGGGCGACCTCGAGACCCTGTTCAAGGCCTACGCCGGGTAGCTTGGGCCAAGCCTCCGGGAGTCCAGTTCCATGCCCGAGATCGACATCACCTATCTGTCCGGGCCGGACGTCGAGTCGCTCGCGATGACACCCCAGGAGATTCTGGACGCTGTCGAAAGCGGCCTCGCTGCGCAAGGGCGCGGCGAAACCGTGATCGAGCCGCGGGTCCACCTGCAGCCCGATGCGGAATTTGAGGGGCATTTCAACGTGCTGCGCGGCTACGTGAAGCCGCTCGGCGTCGCTGGCGTCAAAATCGTTGGCGACTACGTCAACAACTACAAACAGGGCTTGCCATCCGAGATGGCGCTTCTGAACCTGTTCGACCCGCGCACCGGCATGCCGCGCGCGATCGTCGATGCCACCGCGATCACCGATATGCGCACCGGTGCGGTCAGCGCACTCGGGGCCAAATTCCTGGCCCCACGCAATCCAAAAGTGTTCGGTAACATCGGCGCGCGCGGGTCGTCGTACTGGAACGTGCGCCTGATGGCCCATCTGTTCGAGCTCGACACGATACGCGTGCACTCGCGACGCAAGGAGAGCCGCGACGCGTTCGGCGCGCGGTTATCGGCAGATCTCGGGCGCGAGGTAATCGTCACAGACGATTGGGCAAGTTGCCTCGCGAACTGCGACATCATCGTCGAGGCGTCCAGGCTTCCTGAGCCGCATCCCCACCTGCAGACGAGTTGGATAAAGCCCGGATCCCTTATCATCCCTTACGGCACGATGAGCGCGGTAGAACTCAGTTTGACCGACGTGATCGACAAATTCGTCATGGACGACTGGGGTCAGGCGCATGCCGGCCAGTTCGGCTCGCTTCGCCGGCACGTGGATTCCGGGCGGCTTCATGCCGGCAATCTGCACGCCGAGCTCGGCCAGATCGCTGCCGGGCTTCGGCCTGGCCGCGAGTCCGACGACGAGACCATCCTGTTCTGGCACCGGGGCCTGTCGCTCTCCGACATCGCGCTGGGTGCCGCGATGCTGGCGAAGGCCGAACGGCTCGGCATCGGTCAGCGTCTTCGCTACGCTTGAGAGCGAAGTGATCCAATTCCCGTTTCGATTTCAGATTAAGGAGATCCCCTGATGCAGCTCAGCATGAAAGGCAGCAAAGCCGTGGTTACCGGCGCAAGCAAAGGCCTTGGCCTCGCGATCGCGGACGCATTCGCGTCCGCCGGTGCCGACGTCGTGCTCGTGGCACGTGGGCAGGACGCGCTGCAGCAGGCGGCTGACGACATCGCTGCCAGGCACGGCGTGAAAGCCGTCGGCATTGCTGGCGACGTGTCGCTCGCTGACGAGTGCACGCGCATCTTCGAGGCCGCCGAGGCAGCGCTCGGCCAGGTGGACGTACTCGTCAACAACGCAGGTTCCTCCGCGCGCGGTCAGTTCGAGAGCATCACGGACGAACAGTGGCAGGCGGATTTCGACCTGAAGGTGTTCGCCGCAATCCGGCTGTGCCGCCTGGCATTCCCGAAGATGAAAGGGCGCAACTTCGGTCGTATCGTCAATATCCTGAACACTGGCGCCAAAGCCCCGCCCGCCGAGGGCGCGCCAACCGCTGTCAGCCGGGCGGCTGGCATGGCGATCACCAAGATCCTGTCTCAAGAAGGCGCGCCGCATAACGTGCTCGTCAACAGCCTGATGGTCGGCAAGATCCGCAGTGACCAGTGGGTCCGCCGCCACGCGGCGCAAAGTAACGAGGAAAGCCTCGAAGACTACTACGCGCGAATGGGCACCGACCTCCCGATGGGACGTTATGGCACGGCCGAGGAATTCGCTGCGGTCGCGTGTTTCCTCGCCTCGGACGGCGGCTCGTACGTCACCGGTACGGCCATCAACGTGGATGGCGGCATGTGCCCGGTGATGTAATCTGACGGCTTACCGTGCAACCGAGGGCCATGGCATGTTGACGCAAGCGCAGATCGAACAGTACCACCGCGATGGTTACGTCATTCCGGATTTCCGGATGCCTGAGAGCGTCCTCGAAGAACTCGACCGGCAAGTGGCTGGTTTTCTGGAGGCGAAGCCAGAGTTTCGCGACAACTGTCCGGCTCTGCTTCGCCACGATATGTCGTTCGCGCGGTTTTGCGACACGCCTGGAATTCTCGACATGGTGGCCCAGGTGATCGGTCCGGACATCGCGCTCTGGAATATGAGCCTGTTCGCCAAGCCGGCGCTGAACGGCAAGGCGACGCCGTGGCACCAGGATGGCGAGTACTGGCCGATCCGGCCGCTCGCGACGTGCTCGGTGTGGGTGGCCATCGACGATTCCAATAGCGAGAACGGCTGCCTGCGCATCATTCGCGGCTCACACCGGAGCCGCAAGCTCGCAGAGCATCACACCAACGCGAGCCCGGACGTCACGCTTCATCAGGAATTGAACGCCGATGCCTTCGATGAGGCTGATGCAGTCGATCTGGTGTTGGAGCGCGGGCAGATTTCACTGCACGACGTTTATCTGATGCACGGTTCGGCCCCGAACAACTCGCCGCGCTCACGGCGCGGGATGACGATGCGCATGATGCCGACCACGTCGCATTACGACCTCGACGTCGCAAACGCGCTCCACGCCGACCGCGGCGGTAACAATCTGGCGCTGAATCCCCTGCTACTGCTTCGCGGCGGCGACCGCTGCGGGCGGAACGCATTCACCGAACGGGCTCCGAAGGCCTTGTCCGCCTGAGGAGCGCGGCCGCGCGGCTGTGCGATACTCGCAATTCAACCCCATGGCTCATCGGACCTGACTGGGTTCAAACGAGGATTTGCGCGTGAACACGATTCGCAAGAGTGTGCTGGCTGCCGGCGTCGTAGCTCTGCTGACGACGACGGTGCCGACCGCCAGGGCCGCCACCGAACTGACCTTGGTTTATCCGTTTCCTGACTTCCTGATCTACACGAAGCTCTGCAAGGAGCTGGCAGACAAGATCAACAAGGCCGCCGGCGGCTCGATGTCGATCAAGGTCATGGAATACAACTCGATCGGCATGTTCAAGCAGCCCAATGCGGTCAGTAAAGGCCGGGTGGATATGGCCTGTACTCCGGCGGCTTTCTACGCACGCGGCCTGCCTGAAAATGAAGCTGTCGCGACGTCGAACTCCTCTCCTGCAACCGTGCGGGCGAACGGCGGCTTCAAGATCCTCGACGATCTGCACCAGAAGCACATGAACATGAAGTATCTGGGCTGGACGGAATCGGGTGGCCTGTTTCGGATCTACACCAAAGACGCGCCAAAATTCACTGCCGCTGGCCTGCCGGATTTCAACGGCATCAAGCTGCGCGACAATCCCATCTACGGCGCGTTCTTTCGCGCCTTGAACGCGACGACCCACTCGATGAAGTCGAGCGAGGTGTACGCAGCACTTGAAAAAGGCGTGGTTAACGCAAGTGCGTGGGCGACGATCGGGTTGAAGGGCCTGAAGTGGGACAAGTTTCTACGCCACGGAATCGAGCCCGAGTTCTATCAGACTGACATCGGCTGGATCATGAACCTGGACAGCTGGAACAAGCTCGATGCCGCTCAGCAAAAGCTGCTGCAAAACGCTGTGATCGAACATGAAAACTACGCCCGCGAAAAGCTGCAGGGGATGGCCGCGGAAGAGCGCAAGACGCTTGAAACCGAGGGCATGGTGTTCCACAAGGTACCGGCCGGGGACGCGTATCTGAAGGTGGCGATCGATTCGGCCTATGACCGCATGATGGAGCGGCTCAAGAAAGCTGGGCGACCAACAGACCACGTCGCGAAACTCCGCGACGCATTCCAGGACTGATCCCGCAACGGGCGGTTCCAATTCGCGGCTGGCCGGCGGTGCCAGTCTCGGATTCTCCTCTTTGATATGAAGTTTCTCGGCTGGTTGGACTGGGCCTGGGGCAAGCTCCTGTGGGCGCTGATGGCGTTCGCCGCTTTGTACATCGGCTTCATCATGGTCGCGATCATCTACCAGACCGTGTTCCGAACGGCCGGCTGGGACTATTCGCCGCTCGGCTTCGTCTTGATCGAGTATGGCTTCGTCTATGCACTGTTCCTCGGTTCGCCGTGGCTCATACGTCAGCGTGGTCATATCTACATCGAAATCCTGACGGCGATGCTGAGCCCGCGCGCGCGTACCGTGCTCTCCCGGCTCATCGCATTCGCCTGTGCGATAACCTGTTTCATCTGGGTCTGGTACAGCTGGCAACTGCTGGTCGAGCAGTACGACGACCCGATGGCCTACGACGAACTGCGTGCTCAGTTCGATATCCGCTCGTGGCTTGGCACCGTCGCGTTTCCGTTCGGGTTCGCGCTGATGGGCCTCGAGTTCGTGCGCTTCATGTTCACGCACGAGACGATGCACCAGGGCGTTGCCGGCGTCGCGAGTGAACGCGCTGAACTCGAAGAGACGCGCGCGCGCCTCGCCGGGCAGGACTGAGCGGGGCCGGATCGATGGAATGGTACTGGCTGTTACTGGCGCTGCTCGGCTCGATTCTGATCCTGATGTTTGCCGGGATCCCGGTTGGGATCGCCTTCCTGATGGTTTGCACCTTCACGGCATACCACCTGTACGGACGCTGGGACGGTGTTGACGAGAACCTGACGGCCGCGGTTTTCCAGCTGACTGACAACGCGTTCTCGAACATGGCGAACTTCGCCATCGTGCCCATTCCGATGTTTCTGCTGATGGGGGAACTGTTCTTCCACACCGGACTTGCGCAGCGCATGTTCAACGCGATCGAGAAGTTGCTCGGGCGGTTGCCGGCCCGACTCTCGTACGTAACGGTTGGCGGCGGTACGGCGCTCGCGACGCTCTCCGGGTCGTCGATGGGCGCGACGGCGCTGCTCGGTACATTGATGGTTCCGGAGATGACAAAGCGGGGCTACAAGAAGAGCATGTCGATCGGGCCGATTCTCGGCACCGGCGGACTCGCGATGTTAATCCCACCGTCAGCCCTCGCCGTGCTGCTCGGCACCATCGCGGAGATCGATATCGGCAAGCTGCTGATCGCGGGCATCATCCCGGGACTCATCCTCGCGTTGTTCTACGCCGTGCTCATCTTCGTACGCGCGACTCTCGACCCGGATGCCGCTCCTGCATACGAGGTCGAGGACGTGTCGCTCGGCGCCCGCGCGGTGCTGTTCCTGACCGACATCGCGCCGATGATCTCCGTCATCGTCATGGTGATCACGCTCATCATGGTGGGCGTCGCCACGCCGTCGGAAGCCGCGGCCTATGGCTGTGTCGGCGTTATCCTGCTGGCGTTTGCCTACCTGTTGGTTACACCGCTGGTGCGGTTTCTGTTCGCTGGCCGTGACGCACAGTCGCGCGATGACGCGGCGATCGCACTAAAACGGTTCGTACCGTTTTTCGCCGCGGCGTTCTGGCGTTCACTATGGGGCGCTGCGCGCGTTACCGTGGTGGCGCTGCTCATCCTGCTCGGCTCGTCTTTGTTCAGCAATGTACTGGCTGCGTCCGGTGCCAGCGTCGCGCTGATCGAGTGGGTGACGAGCTTCGACGTCTCCGCGTACGCCATGCTCGTGATGATGCTCTGCATCCTGCTGCTGCTCGGCATGTTCATGGATCAGCTGGCGATGATGCTGCTGACCGTGCCGATCTTCTTCCCGGTGATCGCGGGCCTCGACTTCGGCATGGAACTGCCGGTGGTGCAGATCTGGTTCGGCGTCATCATGCTGCTCGCGATGGAAGTCAGCTTCACGACCCCACCGTTTGGTCTGCTGCTGTTCGTTATGCAGGGCGTTGCACCGCCCGGCACGCGCTTCGGCGAGATCTGTATGGCCGCCCTGCCGTTCATGGGCTGCGCGATGGTGCTGATCGCGCTGATTATTTTTTTCCCCGACCTGGCGGTGTGGCTGCCGTTTCTGATCGACTGACCAGCTGGCTTTGTCAGGCGCGTAGCGCTGTCGCAATGACTTTTACGTAGCTGCAGATCTGCGTGCTATCCCGCGCGGCCCGAGGGCGAATAGCGCCGCGCCTTGGGCTGCACGACGCAGCGAACAACCGCGTGGGCGTCTGACCCGAAGCCCGCTAACCGGAGAGCCCCGGCATATCGAAGCCGGCCGCGCTGAGGCGGCTCGCGAGATCGCCCTGCTCGTCAGCCGTCAGCTCAACGAGCGGCGGACGCAGGCGTACCCACTCCGGATCGCCACCGTAATGCGCCACGGCGGCTTTCAACGCAGGAATCATCACGTAACCCTGGAAGATGTCGCGAATTTCATTCAGACGGGTTTGCTGCGCATCCGCGTCGTCGTCTTGCCACGTGGCATTCAGCGCCGCGATCGCCGCGGGGTTTACATTGGCCGTGGCACTGATGCAGCCCGCGCCACCTTCGCGAAGCGCTGCCAGCAGGAAAGTCTCGGAGCCTGGGAACACGTCGAAGCCCTCGGGCTGGAAGTTATCCAGCATCGCCTTGGTATTGCTCCAGTCTCCGGAGCTGTCTTTGACTCCGGCGATCACGCCCGGGAAATCTCTCAACAGCCGTTCGATCAGAGTGAGCGTGATCGGCACGTTCGAGACCTGGGGAATGTGATAGACATACACCCGCAGGCGGTCGTCGCCCACCCGGTTGATGAGTTCAGCGAAGTTGCGATAGAGCCCTTCGTCCGAGACACCCTTGTAGTAGAACGGCGGCAGCATCAGCACCCCGCCAGCGCCCACCTCGACGGCCTTGCGCGTGAGCGTCACCGAATCCGACAACGCACAGCAACCGGTGCCCGGCATCATGCGGTTGCCCGGCACACCGGCTTCACCGAGCGCGTCGAGCAGTGCGAGCTTCTCGTCGACCGACAGCGAGTTGGCTTCCGAGTTGGTACCGAACACGGCGAGGCCAACGTCGTTTGCGAGCAGCCACTGACAGTGCCTTACCAGGCGGCCGGCGTCTGGATTCAGATCTGCATCGAACGGTGTAACAACCGGGGACAGAACGCCGCGGATTCGATTGCCATCAGTCATGATTCAAAACTCGCTTCGGTGGATTCGGTTGGGTGTGGCTGCGAACACATCGCTCGGGTTCAGTGCAGCGTTCGGGCGGATCAGAGCAGTTCGGGCACGACCCAAAGCGGCGCTTCACCACGTGCAACCCGCTGCACGTTGTCGAAGCCGTTGCGCACTCTGGCGCCATGGCTCTCATAGGTTGGCCCGGCGAGATGGGCGCTCAATACGACGTTTGGCAACGTGAACAACGGATTGTCTGCTGGCGGCGGCTCCTCGTCGAACACATCGAGCCCTGCGCCCGCGATCGTAGCGTCGGTCAACGCCGCGATCAGGGCCTGCTCGTCGATCACCGGGCCGCGCGCGGTATTGACGATGAAGGCGTGGGGTTGCATGCGCGACAGCGCATCGGCGTTGATGAGGTGCCGGGTCGACGGATTGAGCGGTGTATGCAGGGAGATCAGATCTGCTTCGGCCAGGAGTTCCTTGAACAGGCGGAATTCGACGTCGAGCGCGTCTTCTTCGTGTTCGGCGAGACGCGCGATGTCGTAGTAGATGACACGCATACCAAACGCGTTGGCAAGGCGCGCGGTTTTCTTACCGATCGTACCGAGCCCGATGATGCCGACCGTTTTGCCCTTCAGTTCGAAGACCCGCGGCGTCTGGTTGCCGCGCCACTGACCGGCCGCGACACTGGAGTGTTGCCAGACGAGGCGACGGGACAGGGCCAGCATCAACAGCAGCGCATGTTCGGACACCGCCGTCGAGTTGGCGCCGCCGTTGTTCGCCATCGGTACGCCGGCCGCGCGCGCCGCTTCGAGGTCTGCATCGTCATAGCCCGCGCTCAGCAACTGCACGAGCTTCAGCTTCGGGGCGGCCGCGAACAGATCGTGCTGAACCAGGCTCGCGACAAACCCGACCAGGTAGCTCGCATCGGCCAGCGCCTCGCGGTATTCCGGCGATCCGGCTTTGGCGACGATCAGCTCAAACCCATCCGGGGCCACATCGCGGGCGGAGTCAGCGGCGTCGGGAAAGGGCGTAACGAATAGAATGCGTTCAGACATGGCCGTGCAACTGGTGGGGCGGGGAGGCCATGGATCATGCCTGAGCGCGGATCGGCCGTACAGCGGACCGCTTGTGCCAGGCAGCGCGAAGCTGCGAAGCACGAACCCCGGTGGTCTCAGAAGGTCCTGGCGGTTAGGGCGTCGGTTCGATTCAGGGAGCGGGTCTGGCCCGGATTTCGCTTCTGGCCGGGATTGGCGGAGAATAAATCGCGGAAGAGCCCTCGACAAAGGCCAGCCCCTTCGGTTGCACGTCCGATGGGCCTCTTCAGGTTCAGCGCACGAGGCCATAGCACGATGATGGGATTTCTGAAGAAGTTGTTTGCAGGCGGCGGGCCGGGCTCGGTGCAGGAGTACATGCCCGTCGAGTACAACGGCTACCGCATCATCCCGACCCCGATGAAAGACTCGCAGGGCTTCCGTGTGCAAGGGCGCATTGAAATGGATGTGGATGGGGAGACGCGCGTGCATCAGTTCATTCGCGCCGACATGTATTTCTCGGTAGATGACACGCTCGCAGTCATCGAGCAGAAGGCCAAGCGCATGATCGATGAGCAGGGCACACGTTTGTTCGATCGCTAGAACCAGACCTCATCCAGACCGGTTTGAGGCCCATGCCAACCTGCACTTGCCGCACGGTGCCGATTGCACGCTACGATGTAGGGCACTAATGAAAACGCACACCGCAGGTGACGGGCCGACCGATCCGTGGCCCGCGGCGGTCAGCCGGAGGCAAGTCAGGCATGAGCTGGGAACCCGAACTCGAAGAACTGCGCAGGCGCGAGGCGTTTGCCCGCGAGCTCGGCGGTGCCGACAAGGTGAAACGCCAGAAAGACGCCGGCAAGATGACCGTGCGCGAGCGCGTCGAAGCGCTGGCCGACGACGGTTCGTTTCATGAGATCGGCGCCATCGCCGGGCGTGCGGACTACGATGCCAACGGCGACCTCGTTCACCTGACGCCGTCGAACTACGTGTTTGGCCGCGCAACGCTGGACGGCCGCCGCGTAGTTATCGGCGGCGACGACTTCACGGTGCGCGGCGGGTCTGCCGATGCCACGATCAAGGAAAAGCACCAGATGGCCGAACGCATGGCGAACGAGCTGCGTCTGCCGCTGGTGCGTCTCGTCGAGGGCTCCGGCGGTGGTGGGTCGGTGAAGACCATCGAAACCACTGGCCGCGCGAACGTTCCGGCCGTCGCCGGCTGGGAATACGTCGTCTCGAACATGTCGACGGTCCCGAACGTATCGCTCGGCCTCGGCTCGGTGGCTGGGCTGGGCGCGGCTTACATGGCTGCGTGCCACTACTCCGTGCTGGTCAAGGAAATCTCGGCGCTGTTCGTCGCTGGTCCGCCCGTTGTTGCGCGCGTCAGTGAAGATCTCAGCAAACAGGAACTCGGCGGGTGGGAGATCCACACGCGCAACGGGGCTGTAGATCACGCGGTAGACACGGAAGAAGAAGCTTTCGAATGCACGCGGCGCTTTCTGTCCTATCTGCCGTCGTCGATCTACGACGTTCCGCCGCGCGGCTCCACACACGATGACCCGGCCCGCACCGACGACAAACTGATCTCGATCGTTCCGCGCAACATCCGGCAGGTGTACAAGATGCGGCGCATCGTCAAGTCGGTGGTCGATGAAGGCAGCTTCTTCGAGATTGGCGAACGGTGGGGCCGCTCTGTAATCACCGGTCTGGCGCGACTCGACGGCTGGCCCGTTGCGATCATGGCGAGCGACCCGTATCACTACGGTGGGGCCTGGACGGCCAACACATGCCAGAAAGTCACGCGCTTTGTCGACATGGCGGAGACCTTTCATCTCCCGGTTGTTTATCTGGTCGACTGCCCCGGGTTCCTGATCGGTAAAGAGGCTGAAGAACAGGCGACGATCCGCCACGGTGTACGCGCAATGTCGGCGATGTACCAGGCGAACACACCATGGTGCGCCGTCATCATCCGCAACTCCTTTGGTGTTGCCGGGGCCGCCCATCGCAACGGGTCGAAGGTGAATTACCGGTATGCGTGGCCATCAGGCCGCTGGGGATCGCTGCCGCTGGAAGGTGGCATCGAAGCGGCGTACCGAGCCGATATAGACGCCGCGGATGATCCTGCCGCCAAGCTCGAGGAGATCGAGGAGCGCTTGCAGAAACTGCGTTCGCCGTTCCGATCTGCGGAAGCGTTCTGGATCGAAGAGATCGTCGACCCCCGGGAAACGCGCCCCTTGATCTGCGAGTTCGCCAACATCGCCGCGCCGCTGCGTGAGCCCGGCGCCCGCACGTTTGGCATGCGGCCATAGCGCAGTTGCCGCGACAAGCGCCGCGTGGCAGCGCGTCGGCGCTGCGAAGTATCGCGGCCGGCGCCGGGCCCGAGCTGTACCCCGGTAAAGCGGTCCTTGGGGAGGTAGAAGAGCGTATGTCCGCCTTCGGTAAAGACGACCCGCGCGACATGCCCGAGCACTTTTTCTTCGGTGCGCGCCATCTCGACTACGACAGTGCGGAACGTGCCGATTCCGATCGACAGAACTGTTCGGTTTGTCCGCGCTACTGGTATGTGCCGGCGACTTTCGTCTGCGCGCGGTGCGAGCAAGAGTTTGTGTTCGGCGTGGCCGAGCAGCGCGCGTGGTACGAGCAGTACTACTTCTGGGTGGATGCGTTCCCCAAGCACTGCCAGAGTTGCCGGCGTGCACTTCGCACGAGGAAGGCTCTTCGGCAGCACTACGATCACCTGGTCGCGGACGCACTCGCGAGCACGGAGGTGGATATAAAACGCCGTGCCATCGAAATCATCGATGCGCTGTACGAGCTACACGACGACCTGCCCGACGGCATCAACGACAAGCGGCGACGTCTGGCGCGCGCCCTTGCCCGCTCGCACGCGAGCATTGAGTGACGGAAGGACCTTCCGCACGACGCGCCATTGCGCCATCGGTGTCGCCGGATAGTCGTTGAGTCTTAGCCCGGGACTGCCAACGCCTGACTTGCCTACTTGAACAGCAATACGATCGAGGTTTCGAAACCGAGGCGGGTCGCCCATATTGGCGGCAGGTGCGGCACGATGCTCCGTGTCGCATCGTGACTGCGCATGCCGAGCTGCGGCCCGCCCGCCGTCACCCAGAACCAACCTTCGCAGGGTCCGTTGCCGGAGGTGGGCCGGTCACTACAGAGCTTGCGCTGATACCACGCGCTGACTTTCGTGTGGTGATCTTTGGTCAGGATGTGCAGGAAGCTGAAGCGGCGGCCGGTGTCCGGCGGGCCGCAGGCACCTTCCAACTGTTCCTTCGGAAACACTCCGGTCCGTAGCGGGCAAGGCTGGGGCCCGCCGTGGCAGAACGCAAGTTCCACCACAGCGCCGGGATATACGGGGAGCGGTACTTCGTCAGCCGTTGGCGTCCCGCACGCGAGTTGCTTGAAAGCCTCGCGCTCCTTGCGCGTGGTTTCATCTGCGACCGTGGCATAGTCGAACCACTGCAGCAGCGGCGGCGGGTCGGACGCCGCTGCTGGGATGACGATGCTGACCAGCAGCGATGCCACGAGGCGCTTTGATAACCAGTGCATGTCTGCACACCTCCATTGAGGCTCGCCGGTCAGACGAAGCGTTTTGTCCATGACCCGGCAAATTGCGCCATAGACGGACTCACCAGCCGCTGCGAACAGCTGCATGCGCGGCGGCGGCGCGCAAGGGTTCGAATCCGCACAGGCCTACAGCGTATGCGCCGACGATCTCGGCGACGTCACCACATCAGGTCGTCCGGTACCTGGAAATCTGCGTAGGGGTCGTCTTCGTCTACTGTCCCCGACCCGGCCGCTGATTCGTTCAGCAACAAAACGGCCTCGGGCATTCGGTCAGCAATCTTACGCGCCGCGCCGGCCGGTACGATCTCAGTTTCTGCATCGGCCGCTACGATGGCGAGCTGCCCTGCAACCAGTGCATTGCGCACCGCCTCGCTCACGTGGGCGGTGCGTATCTTGCCGTTTTGTGTGTAGTTGTAGCTCGACGCTCCGTCACCGCGATCCACCGCGTTGATTTCCGCGATTTGTCTGACCTGAGCAGCAATGGACTTGGCCTCGGCTTCAGCTTTGCGTTGCAGATTCAGCTCTCGATCGCGCTCCACTTTCGCTGCCTGCTCCTTCGCAAGGGCATCGCGGCGGGCAGCCTCCTCATCTGCGACTCCGCTGCGCGACTGCTTGCTCTTCTTACGCTTTTCGGCGCGGGATTGCTTCGCCTTCTGTGAGCTGACGAGCCCGCTCTTGCGTAGCTGGTCCTGAAGTGAATTGGCCACGGGTGCGGTTACTCCGGTGGATGGTTGATGGTAGCCGTGCCGTTCGAAATGCTATTAGCGGCTTGGCCGCGCAAACTCTTCGGGAGGTGGTGTCAATCCATGACTTTCTTTAGCGAATGGCGCCGGTTCAACGTATGCGGGCGTACTTCAGACGGCCATCGCCCTTCTTCGATCGCCGCTGACCACTCGGGCGACAGAAGCACATCCGGGCTTTCGATCTCGTACATGGCCGAGTACTTGGGCTCATCGTCCAACGACACCTGCTTCACTTCGCCAGCCATGTTCACTGCGAAGTCTTCATTGGTGACCCGCGTTACCGAAATCACTCCGGGCACTTTCAGCAGGAAAGGGACGTGTTCCTTGTCGTACACCTCATTGAACAGATCTTCCTTCTCGGGCGTGACGTCCATAGACGCCGTGAAGATATATCGTCCGCCAGCTGCCATCGCTTTGCTTCCTCTATAGATGGGGCGGACTCAAAATGCCCGCGCCGGAACGTCAGGAAAAGAGACCGCAATTCTACCCAGCCCCGCCCTTCCCAGGCGAGCCTGAATCGGGATTCCTGTTAGGAATGGCAGTTGTCGAGCGGAATTGATGCTTCTATAACAACGCGCAATGGGAAACGAAATCGCGGGCCGTAAATGTAGGCCAGAGCCTACAAACGATGGCCCCCAGACTGATAGTCAGCCTGAGGCAAGTGCATGAGACTGCAAATGTCGCACGGCGGCATGAGGGACTTGAGGAAGCCGATGATGTTAACGATGAGAAGAATTCGGTGGTTGTTTGCTGTGTCTTTTGTGCTTTGTCTTGTAGGACGCCCGGTCAACGCAGGAGATGTATGCCTTGAAGAGGAAGGGCATCGTCAATTCGAGGTCGAGGATTGGGAGCGCGCGTACGAGATGCTAAGGCCGTGCGAGTCGGTCCCCGGTGCATCAGGCACAACGTTCTACCGGCTTGCCGTGTTGGTAAGGGAGCACCGGCAGGGAACGTTTGTGAATTCGAGCCTGCGCAAGGCGAAGGAAGTTGGACTTCTGCTCCTGTCGTCCTTGGAAGGCCACGCTGACGGTATTGCTGAGTTTGCGGAGGCGCTGGAGGTCAAAGCGCGCGTACTTGATGACGCCGATGCAGAGAGGATGGCGAATTGCTTTCGCAGTTCTTTAACGAAGGCTGAGAGCACTCGGGGACGCCACATCAAACGCTGCTTAAGGTGAGAGATCGGATTATGTCGGAACCCCAGAACAACAACGCCGCCCAGGAGGCCGCAGATACGATAGGGGCTGTAAATACGGCCGTTTCAGGGTACAAGGAAGCCGGGCGCGCCGGCGTTGTACACCTCGTCGACGGACTAGAAAGTCGTGCACTTACAAGAGCGAATGCTGGCGTAGCCGCGGCAATGGAAACAGCGGAGGTGGTTGTCGCACTGACGCATGGCGACACGGATGAAGTAATCACTCAAAGCGCTGGCGGGTTGGCCTCGTTGATTGGTTCTTCGATAGGGACTGCGGCAGGTGCCACCCTGTTCTCTAGCTTTGGTGTGCCAGGCACTATCGGCGGTGGGATAGCTGGCAGTATTGCTGGTTCTCAGATTTTCGAGAGCACCGTCGAAGGGGCTGTACGGGCTGCTTTGAACAGCGCGCCGCATCCGCCGGTACTCGATCACATTCCCTCGTACTCCCGTGAGCCTGTGACTCTCCCAAATCGCTTCAACGCGCTGGATCAGATCGCGGAGGAAGTCTATGCCTCCAAGCCGTTGACGCAGGCGCTGGGTACGGTCTGGGGATATAGCGACTATGAGTCGGAGCCCCATCCGGGCAACTCCTTGCCGCCGCAATACCACGACCCGGAAACCCTGGCCGGCGCACCGATAGGCAACTCGCCAAACCCGGCTGACAGCGTCGACAGCTACTACGGAAATACGCCCGATCCCAGCTCCATAAGCGATCTGAACGACGTTGTAGATCTGAGCGAATTCTCCTCTGACCCGCTACAGGACGCCGACTGGGGCGCAGACGACTGGACGGAGACAGATACCGGCTCCGATGTTGGAGACATCTCCGACGTCGCGAACAACAACAACGGCACCGACCACTACGGCGTTGAAGCCTGGGGCGCTAACAGCGTCGAAACCGACTCGGACGTCGGCGATATCTCCGATGTATCTGGAGGCGGCAACGGCGGCCCTGACTACTACGGCGACGCAGACTGGGGCGCTGATGACTGGGGTGACACCGATACCGGAAGTGATGTCGGTGACATCAGCGATGTCTCTTCCGGTGGCGAAGACCCGGGCTTCGATTTCGATTTCGGTTATGACGACGTCAGCGACGCCTGGCCGATCGTCATGGATATGGACGGTGACGGCGTTGAAATCGCCGAGTTGGATGAATCAACCGCCTTTTTCGATCACAACGGTGACGGGTTCCGAAACCTGTCCTCGTGGGCGACCGGAGGCGATGGCTTGCTGGCCTACGATCACGACGGCGACGGTCAGATAACCGACCGGTCGGAAATCGCGTTCGTGGACTACAAGGAAGGCGCGGCGAGTGATCTCGATGGATTGCAGGCGTTCGACTCCAATGGAGATGGGGTCTTGGATGCCGGCGATGACCAGTGGAATCAGTTCGGTGTGTGGATTGACCAGAACCAGGATGGCATCAGCGATGCGGGCGAATTCCAGAGCCTGGACGCCCACGGTATCGGTCGGATTGCGCTCAGCTCCGACGGCCAAGAACAACAATATGAAGACGGCACGCGAATCCTCGGGCAAACCACCTACGACCTGAACACTGGCGAGTCACTCGCCGCGGCCGACACCGTGTTGCGCTACACCGCGGCCGGTTATCGGGAGACCCAGGGCGGGTACACCGAGTTCGGGCATGGAGGGGAGGGCACCTTTGGCATCGCTGATAACCATGCCGGCGTAACCGTCGATCTCGGCGAAGCCAACTTACTCGGCTTTATCGGCGGCGAGGGCGGAGACGAAATTGTTTCGGGCAACGCCAACGCGGTATCCGTGGTAGCAGGTGCCGGTGACGATACCGTCCGAGGCGGCGCGGGGTCCGACTGGTTGTCGGGTGGCAGTGGCGCGGATGTACTGTCGGGCGGCGGTGGGGACGACGTGTTGTTCTTCGACGCGGCCGATCTCACCACTGGCCTGGTTGACGGTGGCGACGGCTATGACGTCGGCATTGTCGAAGGGGTTGATGCGGTGCAGATTGATGCCGGGGCGGCGTCCCTCGAGGCGATACTGGCGGGCGCTGGCGATGACATGCTTTTCGCCGGCACAGGGCTCGGTGTGCATCTCAGCGGCGCCGAGGGGGCAGATGGCCTCTACGGCGGTGCTGGCAACGACTTCCTGGATGGCGGCAGCGGCGCCGACTCGCTGGACGGTGGCGCTGGTGACGATTTTCTACTCGTCGATGCCGCCGATGTGACCATTCGGGGCGGCTCAGGCATCGACGCGCTGATCGGTACCGGTACAGAAGGTTTGAACGTCGACCTCGGCGCTGCCAGCATCGAAGTTGCTTTCGGCACCGACGGGGCCGATCGCTTCGATGCGTCGACGGCCGATTCTTTTGTGATGGTGGAATCGGGTCGCGGCGACGACATCGTGATCGGCAGTGCGAAGGACGACCTGCTCGATGCAGGCGCGGGGTCGGATCAAATCGACGGCGGTGCCGGCTACGACGCCGCGTACTTTGCGGGCTTCGCCGAAGACCACCTGCTGGACGTCGGCACGGGTGGCCTGTTCTCCGTGACGAGTGCGGACGGGCAGGAAGTCGACGCGGTCACTGGTGTCGAGGCACTGCTGTTCGACGACCGCACGGTACACCTTGGCCATGAGCTCTTGACGGACGCCTCCGACAGTGCACGGCTGGATGCCGAAGCCGATAACCACGTGTTCTCCGGGTCAGCCGCGGATGAAACGGCCTACTTCGGCACTGGCAACGACTTCGCGCTCGGGCGTGAAGGGAATGACCATATCTGGGGCGCGGCCGGTAACGATTGGTTAGACGGCGGCATGGGCGACGACATCGTCAAAGGTGGCGCTGGCGACGATATCGTCTTCGGTCGGGATGGCGATGATCGGGTCATCGGCAACGAAGGCGACGACCTGGTCTTCGGCGGCGATGGTAATGACAAGGTTTGGGGCGGCGACGACCAGGATCTGGTCTATGGCGGCGCTGGCGATGACGTGACGGGTGGAGGCGCCGGTGACGATGTCGTGTTCGGAGGTGCTGGCGACGACAAGGTTTGGGGCCAGGCAGGCGATGATGTGCTGTCCGGTGGTGATGGCAACGACCGCATGGGCGGTGGCGAAGGTAACGACATCATCAACGGTGGTGCGGGTGACGACTGGATGGACGGCGGATTCGGCGACGATGTCATGACCGGCGGTGCCGGTAACGACATTCTGTGGAACTACGCTGGCAACGATACGCTGATCTTCAACCGCGGCGACGACCAGGACGCATTCGGCTTCTGGGACCCGAACTGGGAGACAGCGCATGATGTTTTGCAGTTTGGTGACGGTATTTCGCATACCGATTTGTGGCTGTCGTTCGACAGTGACGAAGATCTCGTCTTCGACGTCATCGGCACTGACGACCAGCTCTCGCTCGAGAACTGGGAGCGTGGGCCATGGGCGCGGCCCGAGGAAATCAATACAGCCGACGGCTACACGCTGACGGAAACCGGTGTTTTCGAACTCGTCAACCTGATGGCGCAGTTTTCTACCGGCGCCCCGGATGCTGCGGTGTTGGATGACCCCAATGTCCGTTCTCAGATCGATGCGGCGATTGCCAACGCATGGCAGCCGCGCGAGATGGCGGCATAGTTCAGCAACGCGCTGCCCCGCTGGCACAGGGACGTGCCGGCATCCCTTCAGAAACGGACCGCCCGATGTGGGCGGTTTCGACCTGTGACGCTCGGACTCTCTTACAAGTTAGGCCGGCTCTTCTGACGGCTAGCCGATAGCCGTATCATGCTCCTGACCGCCACGCGACAATGGGGAGCGCCGCAACCATGACCGCCGAACGCAAGTCTTTCGCCGTGCAGCCGAACGAATGCGAGAGCTACTGGCAGCCCGTGCCGGCCAACGGATTTGTTGAAGTGCACGTGTCCAGACACCGCACGCAAACGTTGACGCCATTCGAGTCGGGCATTCAGGAAGTAGCGCCCGGGTCGTTCGTGCGCGAGCACGCTCACAACGAGCACGAAGAACTGATTCTGGTTATCGAAGGCGAAGGTGTTGCCGATCTCGAAGGTGAACCGCACCGGATGCAGGCTGGCACGACGCTCTACCTGCACGCGGAAGAAAAGCACAAGTTCACCAACACAGGCGATGGCCCGCTCCGGTTTTTCTGGGTGTTGATGCCCGGCGGGTTAAGCGATTTCTTCAAAGCGATTGGCCGGGCGCGCGAACCGGGACAGCCAGAGCCGACACCGTTCCCGCGGCCGACCGACGTCGAGCAGATCGAACGCGACACGGTGTTCGTGCGCTGAGCAGTCGGCTCGAACGGTGCTTCGTGGTTCGTAGGATCGAGCCCAGGACGCCGAACCTGAACTTGCGCGGGAACGCGCGCGGTGCGTTCCGGGTGAGCGAGGTTTAGTGCATGCAAATCTGTCCTATCACCCCAAACGTGGGTGCCGAGATCCACGACATCGATGCCGGCAGGGTCACCGATGCCGAGCGCCGGTCGCTCCGCGACGCCCTCGTGAACTACAAAGTACTGGTGCTACGCGACCAGGATATCGATTCGTTCGCCTACCGTGATTTTGTGACGACCTTTGGCGAAGTGGTCATGGATGATTTGACACCGCAGCCCGGGCATCCGCCGGAACTTGGTGCTATCCACATTCAGCCCAAAGAGCGCCAGACCATCAACTTCTGGCACATGGATTACTCGTTCCGTGAGCAGCCGACTCCGGTCTTGAGTCTCTGTGCAAAGCTGCTGCCGGAGATCGGTGGCGACACGCTGTTCACCAATCTGGAAGCGGCTTACGACGGGTTGCCGGGCGAGACCAAGGCACGCATCGAAGGCTTGTACACCAACCACAAGGTCACGCCTACGCAGAACTCGGCGAAACGTTTCTCGCCAGCAGAGTTCGAGCAGATGATAACCGCCGCGCCGGTGCGCCATCCGCTCGTTTGCACGAACCCCGACAACGGCCGTAAGTTCCTGTTCGTCAATGTGCCCATCTACTGCCGCAGCATTGTCGGCCTGGAAGATGACCCGGAGGGTGATGCGCTGTTGCGCTCTCTCTACGAACATGCATCGCGGCCTGAATTTCACTTCCGACTCCGCTGGACGCTGAACACCATTGTCGTCTGGGAGAATACGCACTGCCTGCATTATCCGGTGGCGGATTATTTTCCAAACGAACGCAGGCTCTGGCGGTTTGCCACCAAGGCGACAGCGCGGCCGGCGGCCTGAACTACTCAACTACTGGAGAACGACATCATGGCTAAGGGCTACGTGATCGGTCAGATCGACATCACCGACGCAGACAAATATGCGAAGTATCGCGTCGAGGTGCCAAAGTCGATCGCCCAATACGGCGGGCAATACCTCGTGCGCGGCGGCAACATGGAATCGATCGAAGGTGAAGCGCCGTTGCCGCGCATCGTCGTGGTGGAGTTTCCGTCGTTCGAACAGGCCAAGACCTGGTATTACTCAGAGGAGTACCAGGAGGTGGTCGGCATTCGCCATGCCGCCTCGCATGGGCACATGTTCCTCGTCGAAGGGCATGACGACTGACGTGGCGCTCAGGCGGCAGCGTTTCGCCCGGCCAGACGCCCGAGCGTGATGGCACTCAGCAACCCGTTGCCGCTCAGATAGCCCCACACGTGGTTGCCTGACACGCCCCGCGCGGCGCCGCCGCCGGCGAACAGGTTCGGGAACGGCTGCCCGTTCTGGCGCAGCACCCGCGCTTGCGCGTTCACATCCAACCCGCCTTGGGTGTGAAACAGCGCGCCGGTTACGCGGATTGCGTGAAAAGGTGCTGCCAGCGGGCGCGTACGGCTGAAATCGCGCCCAAACGGACACACAATTTGAGTCGCTGTCGTCGCGACACTCGCTGCCAGCGTACTTTCGGGCAGACCAAGCTGGTTTGCCAGTTCGCTGACCGACATTGCAGACACGAGCGCGCCCTGACTAACGGCATTACGGTAGTCTTCGAACTCCATGCCGAGCTCGTGCAGTTCGGCGTCGAAGATGTTCCAGGCGATACGCCCGGGCTGCGCGAGCACGCGCACCGACTGCTCCGAATAGCCGTCGTGTTCGTTAGAAAAGCGCTCGCCATCGGCATTGACCTGGATGCCGCCTTCCATCATCAGTGCCCACGTGATCAGGACCTGGTGCGGGCTCGCAACCGAGCCATGACCCTGGTATGCGCCGAGGCTACCCATCGATGCCTGAAGCGCGCGTCCCCAATACACCGCATCGCCCTGATTGCCCGGGTGCCCGAAATACTCTCCGTCGGCCATCTCTGGAATGAGTTCTTCAACCAGGCGAGCATTTCCGCCATAACCGTTGCAAGCCAGAATCAGTTGCCGGCAGCCGACCGTCTCGGTGTTGCCGTCCGGACGCCGTACACGCACGCCCGATACCCGGTGCTCATCCATCAGAAGTGTCGCCACCGTGGCGTTCGTCACCAGCTCGCCGCCGGTAGCCTGCACTCGTGCCAACAGCCGTTGCTGCAAGTCCGCGCCGGTACGCGCGGGTGTTGCGTGCATGCGCGAAACGCTGTGCCCCGGATACAGAAATCCCTCGACCACACTGAAGGGGATGTCGTGCTCGTTGGTCAGCCAATCGATGGTTGACCCGGATTGCGAAGCCAGTGTCTCGACCAGGGCCTGAGGGGCTGCCCCTTTTGCTTTGGCCTGAATGTCTGCTGCGAACAGGGAGTGCGAATCGACGATGCCAAGGCGCTGCTGCGCGGCTGTGCCGGCAGCGGGCACCATGCCCGAAGACAGCGACGTCGAGCCGGTCGGCGATGCATCGCGTTCGAGCAGTACCGCTTCGCGCCCGGCATCTGCGACGGCGAGCGCGGCGGTTAATCCGCACGCACCGGCACCGACGACAAGCACGTCGCAGTCGATATCAAATCGGACGTCCGCGGCTCTCTCGATGTCAGCCTGAACCACTGCTAGGCAGGCTCGGTCGGACGAACCACGAGATTGCCTGGCGCATCGACCTCCGCGCACATGCCCGGGTCGATGTAGGTTGTCGCGTCCGCCTGTTCCAACACCGCCGGCCCCGTAACGACCGCGCCGGCAGGCAACGTCAGGCGGTCGTACACACCAGCATCGTGCCAGGTACCAGCGGCCCAGAGCTTACGGCTGCCGGTACGCGCACCGTCCGTGGTGCCGCGAGCGGATGGAGCCAGCGCCGTGAGGTCGAAGCGCGGGCGCCGACCGATGACACTGGTGCGCAGATTCATGACACGCACGCCCAACCCTTCGAGCGGCCGCCCGAACGTGCGTGTGTAGGTTTCGACGAAGGCTGCGCGGATCAGCTCTCCGGTAACGCCGGTGTGGGTTGTTCCGGCATCGACATTCGGTAATGGCAAGTGCACCGCCAGCGTGTGTGTCTGGCCGACGTAGAGCATGTCTAGTTCGAACCGGGTTTCACGCCCGTCGAACGGCACTCCCGAGTCGTTGAGGCTCGCCAGATCCTGTCTCGCGCTCTCCAGCATCTCGGCATCTAGTGCGCCGATGTCCAGCGAATCCAGCAGCGAGTTGATGGTATGCACGCGGTCGTGACGCATATCGGCCATGACGCAGCCGAGCGCGCTGGTCACGCCGGGATAGCGAGGCACCAACGCGCCTGCGAGCCCGACTTCGCGAACGAGCGCGCCAACATGCAACCCGCCTGCGCCCCCAAACGGCATCGCCACGAACTGCCCCGGATCGTGACCGCGCTCGATCGACACGAGCCGGATGGCTCCCGCCATCCGCGCATTGGCGACGCGGATTACCGCCTCGGCGGCTTCCAGCGCGTTCAGGCCGAGCGGTTCCCCGACCGCTGTTATCAAAGCCCGCTCGGAGGCGCTTCGATCGAGCGCCGTGGCGCGACCGCCGATCGGTTGCTCACTGTTGATGCGCCCGAGCATCACGTTGGCATCGGTGACGGTAGGGCGCGGATTGCCGTTGCCGTAACAGGCAGGCCCGGGGTCGGAACCCGCGCTCTCCGGGCCTATCTGCAGCAGGCCCGAACGGTCCACCCAGGCGATCGAACCGCCGCCTGCGCCGATGGTCGTCATTTCCACCATCGGCGTGCGGATCACGAGCCCGAAATCGACCGATGTCTGTGCAGTGAGATTGGTGTCACCATCGGCGATCACGGCGACATCGAAACTGGTGCCGCCCATGTCGCAGGTAATCACGTTTCGAAACCCCGCCGTGCTCGCGATCTGGCCGGCGGCGATCACACCGGCCGCCGGACCGGAAAGGGCTGTGCGCACCGGATTTGCGCGCGCCGTAGCCGCGGTCATGACACCGCCGCTCGACTGGACGACGAGTAGTTGGCCCGCGAAGCCATTGTCTCGAAGCCCGCCATCGAGGTGCTCGAGGTAATCGCCAACGACGGGTTGCAGATAGGCATTCAACGATGCCGTTGATGCGCGTTCGAACTCGCGAATCTCAGGCAGGATCTGCGAAGCAACGCTGATGTGGTCGTTTGGCCAGACCTCGGCAGCAGCCTGTGCCGCCGCCTGTTCGTTGGCCGCGTTCGCGTAGCTGTTGATGAAGAAGATGCAAAGTGCGCGCGCCCCGCGCTCAAGCAGAGATTTGGCGGCGGCTTGCACGGCTTTACTATCCACCGCTTCCAGCACCGTGCCGTCTGCCAAAACCCGTTCGTCCACTTCAAGGCGCATATCGCGCGGGATAACAGGCTCGAATTGGCCCCAAAGGCCCCAGGTTTGCGGGCGATCCCGCCGGCGCATTTCCAGTAAGTCTTTAAAGCCGGTCGTTGTGATCACGCCGGTCGCGGCGCCGCGGCGCTCCAGCAACGCATTCGTACCAACTGTGGTGCCGTGCACGATCGTTGCGAGTGCCTCCGGGGGGCATAGCAGCGCATCCAACCCGGCGCGGATACCGAGCGCCTGGTTGGCGCGCACACTCGGCACCTTGGCGGTATGACCATTGCCTTCGGCGTCCAGCCAGAACAGATCGGTAAACGTTCCGCCGACGTCGACGCCGACCATCGACGCGCCTTGCCTGGTTTCGGCGCGTGGCTTTGGCGCGCCCACATCTTCGCCCGTGTTGCTCAGCGTGCCTGAACTCATGCCGCGGTGCCTCGGCTGGTACGTAGAACCTTCGTTGCCTTGTCGTCCAACTCGCCCTCCGCCGACACGACACAGCCGTAGTCACGCGCTGCCGATTCGGTAGATACATAGCCAAGCCGCACGTCCTCAGCCACCTGTTCAGGCGCGCGTAGAAGCGCACTGCCATAGCCGCCGCCGCCGGGCGTTTCCAGGCGTAGCCGCTGCCCGTGACAAAGTTCGATACCCACCATCTTCGAAGCCATGGGCGGGCGTTGGAAACCGTCTCCGGTCTCGTGCGAAAAACGATTGCTGGCGCCGCCGCCGCCGCCGAGCACGCCCGGTGGCTGGAAGCGCCCGCGCTCGCCAAACAGAAATGCCTCAGCTTCCTGCTCGAGCAGCGCGATCTCATAAACTGCACCACAGCCGCCGCGATGCGCACCGATGCCGCCGCTGTCTCCCCGCAGCGCCCATTGTGTGAAGCGCACCGGATAGGCCGCCTCCAGGATCTCGAGCGGTGGAATGGTCGCCATGGAGATCGGGGCATTGCCGTGGTTCAGCCCGTCGCCCTCGGGGTGCCCGCCATGGCCGCCGCCAAAGAACGAGAACATGACCCAACGGCTTCCGTCCTGGCGATGGCCGGCGATAGACAGCGCATTGATCGTGCCGTAGGCGCAGCCGTTGACGCGCTCGGGTGCCGCTTGTGACAGTGCCACGAACACGACGTCGATGAGACGCAAGATCGTCTCCGTGTAGCCGCCGACCGGGCGCGGCGCCTTCGCCGAGAGCAAACTCGCTTCTGGAATGACGAAGTCGACCGGCTTTAGCACACCGGCATTGGCCGGCACCTCGCGGAACACGTGCTTTAGTGCCACGTAGCAGGCGGCGATGGCTGTCGAGCGCGAGATGTTGACCGGCCCTGCACACGCAGGCGCCGTCCGGCTGAAGTCGAGCGTCATCGCATCGCCCGCGATGTGGATGTCAAGCCCGATCGGTAGCGGCTCGTCCACGATGCCATCGTTGTCAAGCCAATCGCCTGCTGACCACGTGCCATCGGGTAAGTCTGCGATGTGGCTTCGCATGACTTCTGCGGCGCGCTCGCAAAGCTCACGTAGTGCCTGTTCGATAACTGGAGGCGTGTATTCGTCCAGTAGCGCGTGCAAGCGCTTTTCACCGAGCTCCAGTGCGTTGATCTGCCCGTTCAGATCACCGTAGAGCGAGCCTGGCAAGCGCGAGTTCGCCTTTACGATGTCTACGATGTCGGTTCGCAATGTGCCGGCGGCGTAGAGCTTGACCGGTGGAATCAGCATGCCTTCCTGAAAGCTCTCAGTAGCCACAGGGTTGTAGTTGCCAGGGACGTTGCCGCCGACATCGTGCCAGTGGCCCACAGAGGCCAGGTAGCAAAAGAGCGAGCCGTCGCGGAATACGGGCTTTACCAACTTGAAATCGGACAGGTGCGTCCCGCCGTCGTACGGGTCGTTGAAGATGTAAATGTCACCTTCGTCCAGGCTGCCGTCTGTGGCGACCTTGTCGATAACAGTCTTGACGGCGAACGCCATGGCGCCGACGAAGATTGGCAGGCCTGATTTCCCCTGCACCAGGGTTTCGCCCGTTATGGCGTCGTAGATCCCGTGGCTCGCGTCGTGGGCTTCCGCGATGATCGGATTGAACGCGCTGCGAAAGAGCGTCGCGTCCATTTCGTCTGCGATCTGTTCGAGCCGGCCCTGTAGCACGGCGAGCTTCACGGCATCGAGTGTTGCGATAGACAAAAGGACATTCCCGGGTGGTCGACATGGCCGCGGAGGAACGCTGCCACTGCGGCTGAAGCAGCCAGTTTACCCGTTGCTCGCCGTATCTCAGCGCACCTACGACAATCCCCGACGCAGCTCGACATCCCGGCGGACAGATCTGGAGCTGGGGGCAGATAGACTTCTTCCCCAGATGGCGGAGTCTGAAAGCGCACCACGCCCTTTTGGTGTACTCCGCAGCAAGCAGTCAGGAGGTGGAAATGGCGACCGGCGGATGTCTTTGTGGAGCGGTGCGCTATGCGGTGACCGGGGAACTCCGCCCGGTTGTCTACTGCCACTGTGATCAGTGCCGTCGCACCACGGGGCACTTCATGGCCGCAACCGCCGCACCCATCGAGCGGTTTAGTCTGACTGAAGACCGAAGCCTCAGGTGGTACGCATCGTCAAACATGGCCAAAAGAGGGTTCTGCGGTGATTGCGGTGCCACCTTGTTCTGGCGACGGAACGATGCGCCGCGCATCTCGATAGCCGCCGGAACCCTCGACTCGGGCCACGGTGTATCGGCAGATCGGCATATCTATGCGGACACCCAGGGCGAATACTACGAACTGACCGATGGGCTGCCCGTCTATCCCGAGAGCGACTAAGCCGCGTCGAGCCGTGTTCGAAACGCAGCGACCCCTTCGTAGACACCGATTCGCGCGACCTCGCTCCTTTCTAAGTCTCGTCGCTGTCGCCGTAACCCCGGCTATCTGGCGAAGACGAGCGGGTCGTCGTTTGTCCCGCGGCTGCGAGCGCCGCGCCAAGAGGGCTCAATACACCACGTCCGCCGCGCTGAATCACATGTGTGTAGATTTGCGTGGTACGCACATCTTTGTGCCCCAATTGCTCTTGCACCGTGCGGATATCGGCACCGCGCTCCAGCAGGTGCGTCGCGAACGAATGACGCAGTGTGTGGCAACTCGCTGGCTTGTTCAGCCCTGAGGCTCGCACCGCCTGGCGCACCGCACGCTGTACGGCACTGGGGTCGAGATGGTGACGCCGCGTCGTGTCCGTTCTCGGGTCCACACTCGGCTCACGCGCGCCGAAAACGTACTGCCAGACCCATTCCGTCGCAGCATTCTGGTATTTGCGTGCCAGCGCATACGGAAGGTGCACGTTCGCACAGTCGTTGGCCACATCTTGCTCGTAGCCCGTCCGCCGTACTCCGAGATGACGCTTGAGAGGAATCACCAGTTCATCGGGTAATGTAACTACCCTGTCCCGGCCGCCTTTTCCGTCTCTTACCACTACGGCTCGATGATGAAAGTCGATGTCTTTGACGCGAAGGCGCACTGCTTCCATGAGTCGAAGCCCGGAGCCGTACATGAGTGACCCGAGCAACCAGTACACGTCTTTAAGCCGCGACAGTACCTTCCCTACCTCAATTTGAGTAAGCACGACAGGTAACTTCTCTGGACGCTTTGCCCTCGGGAGGTTTGTCAGCAAATCATCGAGTGGCTTATCCAGCACTTCCCGAAAGAAGAAGACCAGGGCATTGAGCGCCTGATTCTGAGTACTCGCAGCGACATTCCCCTGCACTGCCAAATCCGAAAGGAACGCGCGAACGTGCGCGTATCCAAGATCGTCGAAAGGAATGCCTCTGTGAAACCAGTGGAACCGTTTCACCCACCCGAGGTAAGCCTGTTCTGTGCGGATGCTATAGTGCCTGAGCCGGATTGCTTTTCGAAGCTCGTCCAGCTCTTGCGGCGTTTTCTTGGAGCGGGCCATCGTGCTCACACCGATCTGGGAACGTTGTGGGCCTAGTGGGCCACCTGCTCATGGTGGTGGATATCGGTCTGAGACCCGCTCTTCGTAGGCCGAAGACTCGCGGCTTGACGGCATGCACATCTCGCCGATGAAGGAACATACGAGGCGCTGGCGATGTTTGGTGCGTGCTACACGGACCAATACCGCGTTACAACACGGAGACACGGAGAATTGCGCGCTACACGGACCACTACCGCCTCACAACACGGTCTTAGGCCGTCCAATACTTGTTAGACCAAGAAACGCAATGCCGGAAGACAGCAAGCGACGCCCCGACATTTGCAACGCGCTCGTGCATCTCACGCGCGATCGGCTCGAACGGGAAACGTCCGAATACATTCTCTCTGAAGGAGTCGAGAAGACGGTGCCCGCTTTCGAGGTGCTGAAGAAAATTCTGAAGGAAGGGAAGATTCGAGGTAGCGGAAACCAAGGCTTCGTGAAAGGAAATAGGAATGCAGTTTGCTTCAGTGAGGCGCCGCTGTCCGCCGTCTCCGCATTTGCCGCTGCACCCGATCAAAAAACATCCAGGTACAGTGTGTATGGTGTCGCGATCAGCAAGAAGGCCGTATTTGCGCAAGGAGGAAGACCGGTAATCTACTTGCCAGACGAAGAGGGAGCCTGGATACCGGCTGAGCAGAAATGGCGTCACGTCAGATTCGAATTGGGAAGCGTTGATTACACTCATGAGCGGGAATGGCGCTCCCCTGGTGACTTCGATTTGTCCTTGGTCCCGGGAATTTATGTCCTCGTTTGGTCCGCGACGGAGGCCAAGCGCATCTATCAACTGTCCTTCCCCATTTCGAAGCTGATTCGCGGGGTCCTGCCGATGCAGCATCTCGCAGAATTCGTGTGAACTGGTCTAACAATGGCATCGAGACGGACTGGCCAAAGCGCTGCGCGCTCCGTCCAGCCGCTCATGCCTGGCGTTGGGCGTAAGTGTCCTCAAAGCAACGTTGCTCTCACTGCGGCTCTCAGCTCACTCGCCTACCGGATTCTCCGAACGGCTTTGCCGATTGGATTCGCTGTCGAGCCGAGGGCGCCAACACAACTGCTCTACGTGAGATCGTGACTCAGAACGACTGTACACTCCGCGAAGCGTGCGAATGGAGCAACCACCGCCTTGCCTGCTTTCAAAGTTGGCCTTTCGATGAATCGCAGGTGGCAATTCTAGCGGAGCTGGATCAGACTTTTGGCGGCTATCCCAAGCCAGAGGAGTTTACCGACCGGTCTCATTGTGACGAGTGCACGGAACATGACAATACGCTGCAGAAGGGACGCGACCGCATCACTCGAACTGACTTGGGGAATCCCGGCTGGGACCCAGTTGGTTTCTGTCGAAAGGAGGGGCTGTTCTACTTGTTCCCAACGCTGGCTCGGTACGCGTTTGTGCCAGATTTGTGGCGCGACAGGGAGTGGTATGGAGCGCAGATTCTCGACCATCTGGACAACGGTAGTATCTTGTATCGGGAGTCTTCTGCTGCGGAGAAGCGCTTAATGGCACGCTTCCTTGGGGTCCTCGAGACCGTAGCGAAAGACTTCAATGATCCGCAATCGACCCTGGCGCAAACGAATGCGCTTCGTGATCTTTGGGCAGGAAGATAGCATGTTTGCCCAACAATACGCTGCAGAGCGACCGCTTGACCCGCCAGCCGAATTTGCTGACGCAAATCGTCTGTCGCCTCAAGCGGCGCCTGAGCGTTGGCGTTCGGCGTCACCGGTGCCCTGACTAACGCTGTATTTTGGTAGTTTGGGGCGGTGCCCACTCAGCAGTCCTCCAATTCCGGACTAACCAATTCTGAGTAGAAGAGAGCACTCTCCTAAGCGCAGAGCGGATTGTCCGAGGGCGTGCAGTTCGCGGATGAGTGCGGTGAGTATCCTTTGACGCCAAAGCCCTTGCGCAGATCAATCGGATTGCCTTCGCCTGAAGCGCACTGTGTGAGTAGAATCTACTCTTGAAGGAGTACTGGTTAGTTCTTGCCTCTCCTTCGGGTGGGTCGTAGCACAGGTAGCAGTGGAAATGGACGCCTTGCAATCACAGTCAGCGCCAAAGTCATCAGGGCGGGTAAACCGAATCGCGTCGGTCCATCGAACCCCGTGCCCTCCGATAGCCCGACGCCGAACAAACAGCTGCAGTGGACAGCATGACCCGGCCGCCGAAATTGCTGTCGCAATTCGGCACCCGCGTCAAGCTGCCACTGAGCGTATCCGTTAGGCGGCGGAGTTGCCCACGGAAAGTGGACACCTAGACGCATCGACGTAAGATGCAATCGGAGGTGTCAAATGAGCCAAAAAGCAAAAGCTAAACGCTACACGGAGTCTTTCCGCCGAGAAGCGGTGCGACTCGCCGACCAGCCCG
>JBCCEJ010000005.1:0-126795 GCA_039030335.1 Pseudomonadota bacterium
GCAAAGGCGATCCGGATTCACGACTATGTCCGTGATGAGATCGCCTTCGGGTGGACGGATTCGTTCTATCGGATGAGTGCAATCGACGTGCTCAAGGCAAAGGTCGGTTACTGCAACACCAAAGGGACCCTGTTCATTGCTCTGCTGCGAGCCGCAGGGATTCCGGCCCGCCAGCGTTTTGTGGCCATTCCGAGCGATGTTCTGTCCGGACTGGTCGATCCAGGCACTCCGAAGGTCGACCATTCGTACAGCGAGGTTTGGCTCGACGACCGGTGGGTCCGTGTAGACAGCTACATCGTTGACCGCCCTCTTTTCATTCAGGCGCAAAAAGCACTGGCAGCGTCTGGTCGATCGGTTGGTTTCGGCATTCGTCTTGGTGGCCTGACGGATTGGAACGGTATTGATGACAGCTTCCTCCAGTTCGCACGAGACGATAACGACACGGACACCGAACACTACGGGGTATTTCTGGACGTCGAGGACTACTATCAGCAGGTCGACGGATGGAACGAGTTGTCCGGCTTGCGAAGCCTGCTGATACCGCTTTTCATCGGGCAGGCGACGAGCCAGGTCGAGTCGCTTCGCGTGGGAACACGGTCAGACAGTTCAGACTAGTTGCTGCAGAAATCCACCGACAAACGAAAACCGCCGGTACTTCATCGAGCCATTAGTCATCGCGGCCCGAGACCATTCTCGGCGCATTCATCGACACGTATGGCCGCAAGCGCCCAGACGGGTCGATCTGTCAGGTTTTGGCGAGCGCCGAACGAGGTACCAGGAGCAACAGGCCTCGCGCCGGTCTCCAATCTGGCCACACTGTCGCGACAACTCACGAACACCGTACACTGCAGGCAACGCAGTTCTCCTCTACAGATCAATACCTATGCTCGAGCGGCTCATCTCAATGATCTCTCGCTTCTTCTGGCATCCAACCAAGTCGCCAGGCACACGCCGGTTTGAGCGTTTCGATGCAGAACCGCGTTACTCGGTTGACATCAATCGAACCCGAGAGGAGGTCTACCTGAAGGCCAAACTCGGCAGCGGATGAGCCGACATCTAGGGTCGCCGTGCGCGACCGTCCACTGTTACCCGTAAGCCTCTGATGAGTCATCTGCCGGCCAGAGACCAATCCATCCGATCGGTCCCGCCCGCGCCGGTCAGTCTCGTGCTTTGCATTGACTGAGCTGTGCCAATACTGTCGGCTGCGTAATGCCAGGCAGCTTTCTCATGGCTGCACGACGTCTGCAATCGCGTCGCCTCAACCACGTAGCGCTCTGGTGCGCGCACTGGCTGCCTCGAGCAGAAACGCCAGGTCCGTGTGCGTAGTCATGAATCGGAACCCCAGCGCCAGGTAGCGTTTGCCGAGCGCCGGGTCGCGCACTCCACCCAGTCCGGCCACCTTGCCATGCCGCTCGCATGCGTTCAGCACCGATTCGTACGCAGCCATCACGTCGGGATGCTCGAACTGTCCTGCGAGACCCATCTCCACGAGCAGGTCGTTGGTGCCTATATGTACGACGTCTACGCCATCTACGGCGGCGATCGCGTCAACGTTTTGGATCGCAAGCGGTGTTTCCACCATCACGGCCAGCAGAACGTTCTCATTGTGGACTTCCGCGGCCTCCGCAGGCGGAACCGCGGCGAAATCAAACTGCGCGAAGCCCCCTGCCATGGAGCGACGGCCTATGGGTGGAAACTTGCAGGCCTCGACCGCGGCCCGGGCCTGCTCGGCCGTATCGACGTGCGGGACCACTACGCCCATCGCGCCGCCGTCGAGGACTCTCGCGGCCTGCCAGTGTTCATGAGCAATAACCCTGACAATCGGGGTTACGTCGGTGTCGAGTGCGGCAACCGAAATGTCCACCACACTCTCGAAGGAAAGACCCGAATGTTCCATGTCGATGAACAGGAAATCATGACCGGTCGCCTTCGCAATCTTCGCGATGTCAGGCGAGCGCACCAGCCGTACGCTCAAGCCGAGCGCCAGCGCGCCTTCACCGAGTTTGTCTTTGGTCGCGTTGCGGGTGATCGCCATGTTCCTCCCCTGGCACGTCTCATCTAGTGCGATCACAGGCACTCGCACTGCTGCACAATACCCTGCCACGTCCCATCACTCCTAACCGGCGTCCCTGATGCAACGCACTTTCTGGCTCGTCGTGGGCATGGCTGCCGTGTTTTCGCTGCTGTTCATGCAAGCGCAGATGCATCGGATGGGCGGCGCCGTCATCGCACCGCATCTCCAGTTCGAACTGGGCCTTGGCGCCGGTGAACTGGGGCTCATCATCGGCGTGATGTTCATGGCATCGGCCGCCACGCAGCCAGTCTCAGGGGTGTTGCTCGACCGCTTTGGTCCGGTGCGGGCGGTGAGCGCGATGTCGCCGCTCGCGATCGGCGGCATGGTGCTGTTTGCAACCGCGGACAGCGTTGCGGAGCTAGCGATAGCGCGAGCCCTCATTGGAGCGGGCTTCGCCTGCGTGGTCAGCGGCCTGTACGTGTTCCTGCTCGGCTGGGTGGAGCGCAGAAATTTTACGACGGCGGCCGCCACCGTCCAGGCGCTGCCTGGCACGGCGTCGGTGTTGGTCGCCTCTACACCGCTTGCCGTCGGGCTTGCGACGCTCGGACGTGAACCGGTGTTCCTCGCGCTCGCAGGTTCCACGCTGATTTTCGTGGTACTCGTCGCACTCACCGTGCGCGAAGGCCCGTTGTCGAAGCGCGCGCAACAAGAGCCGCAATCGATAGCGGAGAGTTTCGCCGGCATCGCGCTCATACTCAGGCATCGCGGCTATCTGTGGCTGGCGGCTTTCAGCATGTCCGTGCTCGGCCCGTCGTTCAGCGTTATCGGGCTGCTCTCCGGCGTTTACCTCCGCGAACGCTTCGCACTCGACCCAACCGCGCTTGGCAATGCCGTGCTCGCATTACTTATCGCGCTCAACCTCGGCGGCGTCATCTACGGGCCGCTCGATCGCCTGAGCGGGCGGCGCAAACTCGTGGTGGCAGGCGGGGTCGGCGTTCAGGTGGTCATGCTCGTGGCTCTGGCCGCGCTCGGCGGCTTTCTCGGCTTTTGGCCAACGCTCGCACTGCTCGCCGCGTTTGCCGCCTTCTCGCAACTGCATGCGCTGGTAATTGCGCACGCTCAGAGCCTGTTCGGCACGGAGCTTGCCGGCCGCGTCATCACCACGACGAACCTCTTCATGATAGGCGGTATCTTCATATTCCAGTTCGGAAGCGGTTTGAGCCACGACCTGTTCACGCAGGTTCTCGGTACCAGCGAGACGGACGGCTATCGCCTGACGTTCGCCGCCCTTGCGATGTGCCAGGTTGTCGGCCTTACGCTCTACCGCTTTGTGCCAATACCCACGCCAGCGGAGCGATAGGCTCCTGGAGGGCAGACTCTGGCCCTTCGTTTTGGCCGCAGCCGACAAGAAACGGAGGCTCGCTGGAAGTTGTCTCGCGACGACGCGGCGTCGGTACTAAGCACTGAGTTCAGCCGGCTCTGGCGGAAACTGCAGCAACAGTACGATAGCGCCCTGGCCACCGGCGGACACTTGCAGCGGCGCTTCATCCGGGCCGGTGTAGAGAAGCGAGTGCGCTTCGTAGGTCAAATCGTCATAAACGATCTGACCGTTTATCACAAACGCGTACGCGCCTGCGCCGGGTTGCTCGAAACCGAGTGCGCAGCCTCCTGCGGGTGGGAGATCGAAGCGGCGAACGCCAAGACCATCATCTTCCAACGGCACAACGTCTACGCCGCGGGACATCCGCAGAGTTGAAAGCTCCACCGGGTCCGGAACGTGGACGTCTTCCACAATTCTGTGCAACCGCTCAATTTTCTGCATCTTGCTGCGGTTTTCCGGCAGTATTTTCGCACCAGAGTCCCAGCAGTTGCGCAAGGTGAGATAGTGCACGTCACTGTCGCGGGCAACGATCGGCCCGTAGGCAGTGTGCGCGCGGGCGTAATGGATGGTCAGGCCGTTAACCGGTTTCCGACCAAACAAACCATCACCACGTACGAATACCTGGAACTGGTTCGTGTCGTGAAAGTGCGGGGCAACCGTGCTCTCAGAAGGTTGCTCGACCAGGTACGCCTGCGGTAATGACAGCTTCTCGCTCTCGACGGTGCCGCCGCGATTCGGCTCCGAGCCCATGTAAAGGCGCCGGTGAAAGGGCTTCGCAATGCCCTGCTTGAACGTGTTCTCGCGGCGATTTTCCAGGGCTTGTTGGGCCGACACGACGATGGGCATTGGCTGACCTCCCTTCAAGATGTTGTGCATCAGCGTCGAGACAGCCGCGGCTCGTCAAGTGCTGCCTCATGGCACGGTCCTGGCATCCAGGCAACCGCGAACCTCACAACCAGAGACTAACTGGCGCTCCGTCCGTCGCGCCATCTGTCAAGAGGGTTGGTCGGACCGCGGAGCATCCGCTCCAGCAAATGCAAGCACCCGGGATCTCGGGGAACGCGCGCCTGCCCCGGCTAGTGGTGGTACTGGTCCAGATTGCGCAACATGTAGGCCGCACCGTGCGGCCCGTTCAGTGCAGCGTTCTCGCCGTAGATCGCTTCTTTTTGTGCACGGTAGTTCTCGCGATTCGCCCCCAGGGGTGCGAGCCTCGCCGCCGTCGCCATGGCCTGGTCACGGAGCGTTTCCGAGTCCGCGGTTTCCTGCACGATACCGCCCGCCAGTGCCGCCGGGCCGGTCCAGCGTCTGGCGAGCTGTACGGTTTCGAAGAACGTATTGGCGGGGAGTTTGTGCTTGAACAGCGCAAGCTCAGGCTCCGGGATCCGCATGCCAAGCTGCATCTCGTTCGCACAGATGAAACCGCGGTCAATCCGCATGACGCGCACATCATGGCAAAGCGCGCACATGAAGCCGGCGCCAAACGCATGGCCATTGATCGCGGCAACAGTCGGCATCGGGAAGGTGATGATACGGCTCATCAGCTTCATGAATTCATCGCCGAAGACCTTGCGATCACCCGCATCGGGATACTCTTCGGGAGCCTTGGCCCAATCAAGATCGAGACCGTTCGAATAGAACTTCTCGCTCGTGGCTGTCGTAACGACGGCGGCCGGGCCGGCGGAAGCTTCCACTTCGTCCAGCGCTGCACTGAACGCACGCACAAACGTTGTGTTCCACCGATTCTCACCGGCATCCATGCTCATCAGGAAGACGTCTTCGTATTTCTCAAGGTTGATCATGACATTCTCTGCTGTTTGCGATCAGGCGCGTTCGCCGCGGATTTTTGCCGGCACCCGGGTCATTCCTGAGGCGGCACCGGAGTCAATACGGGCTTGCCACTGAAGTGCGCCTTGAGGTTGTCGCAGACGAGGTCAGCCATCGCGCGCCGGGTCTCGTGAGTGCCGCTCGCGATGTGCGGCGTGACCACGACGTTTTCCAATGTCAGCAACTCCGCAGGCACATTCGGTTCGTCAACCAGGACGTCGAGCGCGGCACCCTTTATCCGACCCTGTTGCAGTGCGTTTATCAGCGCTGGTTCATCGACGATCGAGCCGCGTGCGGTATTGACCAGATAGCCTTCCGGTCCGAGCGCATCGAGCACCGGGGCGTTGATGATGCCGCGGTTGGCTTCGTTGCCATCGCAGGTGACCAGCAGGATGTCGCTCGCTTCCGCCAGCTCGTGCAGGCTCGGGTAGGCGCGGTATGTCGTATCGCCCATTGGAACGATGTCGTAATACTGAACATGCAGGCCGAACACTGCCGCCCGGCGTGCCACTGCATTGCCTATGCGACCGAGCCCGAGTATTCCGAGTCGCTTGCCGCGCACGGTCGTACCGAGATCCATCCGTCCCTGTTGCCATTTACCGTCACGGAGGAACTGCTCGGCTTCCCCGACACGCCGGGTGACCATCAATATCAAAGCGATGGCGAGGTCAGCGACATCGCCAGTCAGTACCTCGGGCGTGTGCGTTACCACCACACCTCGGCGCTGCGCGGCGACGACGTCAGTCGCGTCGAATCCAACGCTGAAGGAGGCCACGATCTCGAGGTTCTCAAGGCGGTTGATGAGTTCGGCGTCAGGTCCTTTCATGCCCCCCGCGATCACGCCCCGGATACTCGGCCCTATCTCAGCCAATATCCGGTCCGGGTCGGATGGATTTACAAAGTCGTGGAGGCGGTATTCCTGGTGAAGCCGATCGGTGAGGATGGGAGGTACGGGGGCAACCTGAAGAAGATCGATCATCGCTGTGTGTCTGAATTCATAAGCTCGCCCGCATAAGCCTACCCGGAAGTGCCGCCGCGTGCCCCTGGCAGCCGCAGCAGATACCCAAACCGGGGTTGCCATCCCCGCGAGGCCTCCCGGGTTCTCCGGGCATACCGGGCTCAACCAGTCGCTGTGGCGATCTGCTGCTCCAGATGCCGGACCAGATCGGGCGAGAGCTTCATCCGGCTGGCGAGCGCCTGGAGATAAGCCTGTTCAGCCGGATGGTCGGGATCGATGGCGAGGCGCGACGCCAGGTAGAGCTCCGCGGCCTGCTCCGGCCCACCGGCGAGCGCAGCGATGGCGTTGAGGCCAGGCGGCTTGCCGAGCGTGTCGAACACAAACCCCTTGTCCGCGTCGTCCAGGGGCATCTCGGCTACCCGCTCGAAGATCTGGCGTTGTTCATCCGGATCGATGTGGCCGTCAGCGTTGGCCGCGGCGATCATCGCCATCACCAAGGCCAGCTCGAACGGCCTGCCATCGGACGCCGGCGCAGCTGCTGGCAGGAACTTCGAGGCAGCCGGAAGTTGCGGCGGCTCGGCTTGGGACACGTGGGAAACCTCGGCTCCCGGCGCGCTCTGCCAGTTCTGATACGCGCGATACGCAAGTGCGCCAAGTGCCGCCGCGCCGCCGACCGCAACAGCACCGCCAGCCAGCTTGCCGACGGCCTTACGGGTCTTTTTGCTACCGACCAGCAAGCCGAGGATGCCGCCCGCAGCGACTCCGCCCGCGACGCCTGCGATGCCGGAGCTCGCCAGCGTGGATTTGGTGCTCTGCGCGGCCACACCGAGATTCCGGCCTGCATCCGGCCCCAAGAATTGTTCCAGCAGGTCTTTGGGGTTCATTCGTCGCCTCTCATGATGGTGTGCGAACGATATGGGCACAGGCCCAGTCGAACACAAGAACGCCATTCGCTTTGGCAGGCGCCACCGAGCCCCCATGTACTGGGCTCCATGGCCAACGCACCGCCACGCACAAAGACAACGCCAATCGTGAGCAAACCCCAAGCACCTGAACACAAGCCACGCCCCTTGCTCGATGTGGCGGTGAGCATCATCGTGCCGTCGATCATCCTGATGAAGCTGAGCGGCCACGACGACCTCGGCCCCGAAGGCGCGCTGATCACCGCGCTGTCATTTCCAGTCGCCTGGGGTCTCTACGAACTGCTCCGCCACCAGAAGAAGAACTTCATCGCACTGCTTGGCCTGATCAGTGTGCTGTTGACGGGCGGTATCGGATTACTGCAGCTAGACAACCACTGGCTTGCGGTCAAGGAGGCAGCGATTCCCGGCATTATCGGCCTGGCCGTGCTCGCTTCCAGCTACACCCGTTATCCGCTGGTGCGTACGCTGCTGTTCAATCCGGCCGTCATCGATGTTGCCAAAGTACAGCAGCAGCTTGCGCAATCGGGCCAGACTGCATTGTTCGAGCGCAATTTGCGCCGCGCCAATTTTCTGCTGGCTGGAACGTTCGTGTTCAGCTCGACAATGAACTACATCCTGGCGAAATGGCTGGTAACGAGCCCACCGGGCACCGAGGCATACAACGAAGAGCTGGGCGAGATGACTCTGCTGAGCTATCCGATCATCGCCGTGCCGTCGATGATCATGATGCTCGGGATCATGTTCTACCTCTGGAGAACGCTCCGCACGCTCGCCGGGCTGACGCTCGAAGACATCATCCCCGGATTGCAGGAAGAGTCGGAAGACCGTACGGGAAGCTGACGCAAAGCCTCGTGCGCGGAGCCGATCTCGAGCAAACCCGCAAAATCACCTGCACCGCCGTGGTCAGTCGCCCTTGACCTGCTGCTCAAAGAACGACGCCCCTTCGGGCACTTCAGGAAACGCCATTTCATAGGACGAGCACCGGACCCGATTGCTGGCCGTGCCGCGAACCAGTTCGCCAGCGTAGCGACTCGGAATATGGTTACGCTGCAAGGGCAGCGCATCTTCGGCGCAGTACTCGACGATGAACAGGGTCCTCGGTGCTGCTGAGAGATTGGGCGCCGAACCGTGCAGCAATCGGGTGTGCATCAGGCACGCAGAGCCGGCTGGTCCGCGGCACGGCACCGACTTGGAAGCGGCGGCGCCGCCCACGGCCGCGCTCACCGCTCCGGTAAACACGCCCTCGTGCCAGTGATCGTGCAGCGGGCCCGTGTGGCTCCCCGACACCACTTCCAAAGGACCGTTATCCGCCGTGACGTCGTCCAGGAAGTAGAGCACGGTAATCAAATCGTCATTGCTGTGCGGCTCGAACAGGAAATCCTGGTGGTACTTGACCGCTGTCGCGGTACCAGGGTGTTTGGAGTTGATCTTGGAATTGTTGAAGCGAATGGCCGGGCCGATAAGCTGCGCAACCGCGTCGACCGCCTTCCCATCGCGCATGACGGCGAGGTAATTCGGCGAAAGCTCGACGGGGGATGCGATGCGCCGCAGGGCCGGACGATGGGCCGAGTGACCGGGCTCCAGGCTGAATCGGGGGCGGCCATCGCTCTGCTGACCATACGCACCCGTCTCAACCCGACTGGCCTCGACCCAGCCTTCAAAATCAGCCGCCAGCGCGGCCAGCATCGCCGGCTCGAGGGCGGCCTTCAGAAGCAGCCAGCCGTCGCGCTCGAACCGCGCAATCTCTTCCAACCCGAGCGGCCCACTGGCGACCCTGGCGTTTTCCATGAAACCTCACCTTTGAACGATGCATGAGTTTCGTGACTCCGAGACAAACGACGGAGCGCCGAGGCGTACCGCGGCCGCATCGGCTTGCTCTCAACCCGCTGGAACGACCGCGTTTTCGCCGACGATCCCGCGAGCCGGTTTGCGGCTCTTGCTGCCGGACAGATTACGCGACCGCGGCCGACAGAGACAGCGGCCGCAAGTGAAATATTGAAGACCTGGCCGCGCCGATCGATCTTTGCTCTCGGTCGGCTTCCAGGGCACTTTGGAGGGCGGTTATCCGGCAACACGCACGTGTCGTTCGCAACCGGCCCCAACCTGGCGCTTCAGCGCCTCCGTCATCACCAGATAAGGCGTACCCGGCATGAAGATTGGCATCGCGTTCTTTCCGACCCCGAACACGTTGGCACCAACCGACTTCGCGATAGCGTGTGAAGAACGCGGCTTCGAGTCGATCTGGTTTCCCGACCACTCACATATTCCCGCGTCTTATGCGTCAAACTGGCCGGGTGGCGGCAAAGTGCCGAAGTGGTACCTGGAGTCGATGGACCAGTTCGTTGCCCTGGGCGCGGCCGCGGCCGTAACCAGCGAAATCAAACTCGCGACCGGCATCTGCCTCATCATTCAACGTGACCCCATCTACCTCGCGCGCGAGATTTCCACTATCGACCATCTTTCGAACGGCCGCATGATCTTCGGCATCGGTGGTGGCTGGAACGCCGAGGAAATGGAAAACCACGGCACCAACTTCAAGACCCGGTTCCGTCGGATGCGCGAGCAGATCGCGGTCATGAAAGCGATCTGGACCGAGGAGCAGCCTGAATTCCACGGCGAGTTCTACGATTTCGAACCGATCATCCACAACATGAAACCGGTGCAGAAACCGCATCCGCCCATTGTCATCGGCGGCGGCTTTCCGCACGCAGCCAAACGCGCTATCGAATACTGCGATGGATGGATGCCGATTCTCGGCAGCGATCTCGCGAACCTGCAGGTGATCTCGGAGTTCCGCGAGATGGCCCGCGAAGCGGGCCGCGATCCGGATGAACTTTCCCTCACGACATTCGGGCTGGACCGCACGTTCCGCAGCGCAGACGACTACTTCGAGAGCGAAGATGAGATAAAGCGCTATCGCGATGCCGGGGTCGACCGGATCAACTTCCAACTCCAGGCCGAGGGTAGCGACGCTATGCTACGACTGCTGGACCAAGCCGCAAAGTACGTGCCCATAGCAGCCGGTTAGCGCGTGAAGCCCCAAGCCCGGACTCGTCCGGACAACATGGGCTATACCCTCCCACTGCGCACGCTGGCGTCCCTGACCATCGTACTCAGCCTCATTGTGCCGCCAGACCTCTCGCGCGCCGGGCCGCTACCATTGCGTGAAACGCCCGCACCACAGACCACGGCGGGCGTGCCGCACGTTCAAATCGGCGTCACGCCTGCCCCCGAGATACGAGAGGCACTGTTGCGGCGCGTCGCAAACCTTCCAAACCTGGAGCTCCGGCCCACTGTTGTTTCACTCCCGGGTGCAACCGGCTTCTGGCTGACGAACGAACTGGAGCTGAAGCGTCCGGACGTGATCGTAGCTGGCCGTGAGTTTGCCCACCTGCATCCGGATGGCAGCCTGCATGCGTCGCTGCCGCCGCGACGGGCGGTCGAAGCGGTGGCGGCCGGGTGGGCAGTTCGTCACCCGTGGGCCGAGCGTCGCCCTGGCTGGGAAGGTTTCGTCATGTTGTTCACGCCACAAACGCGACAGGAAGCCGACACGGTGTTTCAACTGATCGTCGACGGCTACAACTTCGTGACAGGCCAATCGCTTCGCGCCGGGGACATCGCAGGCGGATAACTCGAGGCGCACGCGAGTCCCACATCCACCAACCTGGCACACGGATTGCAAACTTCATCGCGATAGCCCCGTTTCGCGCAGAAATGCCCGGGAAAACGCAATTCGAAGCCCCCAGCCTGTCGCCACGTGGCGACAGCTTGCACGGCGCAAACGCCCAGGAGCCCTTGGATGAACGGAACCTATTGGTTGCACGGCGCGGTATTCGCGGCACTGTTGCTGCTGAACCTCAGCACCGCGCGTGCAGCAGAACCGGCCAGCGCGGCCTTACAGCAGATCAACGCGCAGTTGAGCGCAGCGATCGCCGACGACGATGCAGACGAGCTTTGCCGGCGCATGGCAGGCAGTGTAGCCGTGGAGCGGGTTAGCCAGCGGGTGTTCGGGCAAACGTGGCAGAGTTCGGACCCGACGCAGCGAGCACAGCTCAAAGGCCATCTGCTCCGTCTGCTCGTGCAAGGGTACGCCAGCGCCATGACGGACGCCGAGGTCCGGTCGATCGAGTATCGAACCCAAAAGAGCAGTGACACCTACGCCGTTGTCATTGCAGATATCCCCACGACCACCGGTAGTCGAAACCGCGCCAGATTCAGGCTCGCGATAATCGACGGGCGCTGGCTGGTGACCGACGTCATGGTCGAGGGCATCAGCCTGGTCAGCGTGCTCCGATCGTCTTACAAGAGCGTCGGTGCGAGGCTCGGTATCGACGGGCTGCTCGCCAAGCTGGAACAGGGCAGCGCCGCTACCGGCAACTGACGCGTAGAAGCGCTGCGGATGTAACGAATTCAGTTGCCTGCAGCGGCTCACCAGCAGTAGCGTAGCGATAAAGTGCCCGCTGCAAGTGCTGCCTCATGCGAAGACGCCGTAGCGAAGCCCCGCGCCCAACAACGCCGCCCGTTTCGCCGCCGCCGCTCGGTGGTGACATGCAACCGCTAACGCCCGGCGAAGCGGACCGTATCGTGGACGCAGCGCTCCGGATCCTCGAGACGATCGGACTCGCGGACATGCCGCCCCGCTTTCTGAACGGATTCGAGACAGGCGGCGCGAAACTCCGGGAAGACGGGCGGCTCTGCTTCCCGCGCGCGCTGGTCGAAGATGCGATTGCGCGAGCGCCGCGCAAGGTCGAATTGCCGGGATTCAGGCGCGAGCGCGGTATCACCGTCGGCGGTGGGCACGTACACATCGGAACCGGTGGTGCCGCCGTGCAGATGCTCGATGCGCAGACGATGACGTTTCGCGACTCGACACTCGCCGACCTGCTGACTCTGATGCGCGTATTGGACTCGGCGCCGAATATTCACCTGGCATCTGGCCGAAGCCGGAATCACCGACGCGCTGCTGATCGAAAAGAACGAGCTGACTGCCAGTTCCACCTGGCACGCCGCTGGCAATATTCCGACCTACGCGAACAGCTGGCTTGGCATGCGAGCCGGCAACTACGCCTGGCGACTCTACAAGGAGCTTGCGAAGGACGAAGCCGCACTGATTACGTATCGCCACACCGGTGCGATCCGGCCAGCCCATACGGCCGACCGGATGCAGCTCTTCACGCACTTGAGCGGCGTTTCCCAAGCCGCCGGTTTCGACCTGCCGATGGTGACGGCCTTCGAGATCGAGTCTCTACATCCTTACTGGTGTGCCGACGA
This sequence comes from Pseudomonadota bacterium, assembly GCA_039030335.1. Lineage (GTDB taxonomy): Bacteria > Pseudomonadota > Gammaproteobacteria > HK1 > HK1 > JBCCEJ01. The sequence goes on from JBCCEJ010000005.1 coordinate 12,372, forward strand.
CACCGTGCTCGGCGGCATCCACGATCCGTACGAGGGTGATATCGATCCCAGCCAGCTAACCCATGCGCTCGTTCACCACGCCCGAACGAAGGGCGCGCGAATTCCACGGAGAAGAGGATATGACCGGTAACGATCTGATGTTCGTTGGCAGCTGCGCCTACGATACGGCGGAGGAGACCTTTCGCGAGCTCACCGCCCGCCTCGGCGAGCACTGCGGCCATTTGCCGGACGGTGAAATCGGCGAGCGAATCAGCTGGATCTCGCACCTTGCGCTACGCGTCTATCACGGTCATCCAGACATCGAGACCCTGGAGCGACCGCTCGAGGACGACGGCCGCGAAGCCTGGAGAGCGGGCTCGGGCAAATCCACCTGGAAGTTTCGCATGCGGGATTCGGTTGAGCGGGTTCGGTTCATGGATCCGGGCTGGCGCCTCGGCTATGCCCGGGACGCGATCAGTTCCTACTTCGTCTTCAACACACTGAAGCGCAACGGCGTCATACCGGGGCACCTGAGGTTTCAGGTCTCGATACCCTTTGTGTCCTCCGCGGTCCGCCTGTATTTCAGCAACCCATCGGACTACCCAAAGATCGAACCCGCGGTAACTGAGGCACTGGTACACGAATTACGAACCATCCTGGCGCACATCCCAGCGGCGGATCTGGCGATTCAGTGGGATGGCGCGATCGAAGACACCGTCATTGAAAATGCGCTCGCCCAGTCCGGCGGTGAGGTCACCGACGCGGTTCGTGACCTGGCGTGGTCGCTGTTTGCTCCGGCGAGAGAACTCAATGCGGAAATTCCGTCGGAGGCGCTACTCGGCTATCACGCTTGTTACGGGACTTCTGGCGGATGGCCACGGCGCCAGCCGCAGGACCTGACTGGAGCGGTATTGCTACTGAACGCGGCCGTCGCGCAGTCCGGCAGGCGGGTGGACTATCTGCACCTGCCGACGGTCGCGGCTGACAAAGCGGCTTACTTCGAGCCGCTTGACGGTCTCGCTGCAGCCGGTGCCCGCGTCTATTTCGGCCTGATCCACGCGTTGCACGACGAAGCTGGTATGCGCAAGCAGATGGAGTGGATCGGTCAGCACCTGGACGATTTTGGTATCGCGGCCCCGTGTGGCTTCGGGCGCGGGCCAGGCAGGATGTCGCGTCAGTCAGGCCTCGCATCGCCCCGCGACTATATGGACGGATTGCTCGCCGATCACCTGCGCGCGGTCGAGATGTTGAAAGCTTATCGGTCGGGATGAACGTCGAACGACCATTGCGCGGCGGTGGATTTCGAAGGCCAGCCTCGTCGAAACTGTCAGCGTGGCCCGACCGAGTTGGAGGCGCACCGCTCAGCCCACGCCAGATGACCTGATGTACGGCAACGTCCGCCGGTCCCCGGCAGAGCCTTGCCCCACCGTCTCGTAAAGCTGCGCAAAAGCCCGTAGATTGCCTTCGACGGCCAATATGACGGTCCAGTGGTGGCGCTCGAGCAACGTAACGACTGCGAAGCAGAACCTGGAGAAACGCGATGAAATACCGCGTCCACATCGACACCAACTACCACCAGATGGACACCAGCGCGCGCCCGCTGCTCAGTGAATACGACAGCTACGAAGAAGCACTGGCAGGCGCCAGGGCGCACATCGACGAAATGCTTGCGGACTCAGCGACTCCAGGGATTGGCAGCGAGGAGCTACTGCAGGCGTTCATTACGCGCGACGAAGTGCCGTTTATCGTACCGGACGATTCGAACCCGCCGTTCGACGGGCGGGCATATGCACTAAGGCGGTGCCGGGAAATGGCCGGCGCCGGGTGAAGAACGGAGGCTCAGGCAGTTACCGAAAGTAGGCTGACCGGACGTCCCGGCAATCCACCTGCGAGGCGACCGGGCCCGGTGCGCACGGGGCATCGGCGCCACGCGCGTACCGTTGATGGATTTCGGGCCTGTCAGCGCGGGGCGGCGCGCCGGCAGTTGCCAGCCGCGACCGCCCGGTTCGGACACTCACGCCGCCGCGGTGTAAGGCGGTGCAGGGTAGTACTCGATGCCCTTTTGCACGCTTCGCGCAAACTGCGCACCGTAGATCTCGCCGACCAGCCAAAGCGACATGTCGATGCCCGCCGATACGCCGGCAGACGTGACGACGTTGCCGTCGCGTACGAACCGCACGTCGTCCATGACCTCGACACCGCCGGCACCGCGGAGCAGTTCAATGGCTCCCCAGTAAGTCGTCGCGCGTTTGCCTTCCAGCAGTCCCGCACGCTGCAGCAGCAATGAACCCGTGCATACGCTGGTCACCCACTGGCAGCCAGGTGCGACTTTCTGGATCCAGTCGATCACCGGGCCGCCGTCTTTGAAGATGGGCCGAGTTCCCTGCCCGCCCGGCACCAGGATGACGTCGAGTGACGGGTGATCGTCTAGCGTGTAGTCCGTCGTGATGTTGAGTCCTTTGGCACATCGGATGGAGCGATCGCCAGCACCGATGGTGCACACCGCCATGTCGCTCTCTTCCTGTTTTGCGGCCCACGAAAGCACTTCCCAGGGACCGATGGCGTCAAGTTCCTCGAGGTCGTTGAAGGCCAGGATGCCAAACTGCATTGTCATTTCGTTGTCTCCTACGCTGGTTCGATGAGTAAGATGCGCCGCAGCGTGAGTTGCGCGTACACAAATTCAAAAACGGCGCCGGTAGTCGTCGGGACTCACACCGAATCGACGATGAAAGCCACGCCTTAGCTGTTCGCTGTCGTGGAAGCCGCACCGCGCCGCCACGGACTTGATGGGTAACGGACTCTCTTCGAGCAGTCGGCGCGCGCTGTCGAGACGACAGTCAGACAGGAAGCGAGATGGCGTAATGCCGGTTGCCTGTTTGAAGCGGCGGTAAAACGTTCTCGAACTCATCGCCACGCGTCCGGCCATCTGCTCGACGCTGATGTCGCGACCGAGGTTGCGCAGCAACCAGAGCTTCAGCTCTCGCAGGGTCGGATCGTTGCCCAGTTCAGCAGCCAGGTGCGCCGAGAACTGCGCCTGCGAGCCCGGCCGTTTGACGAACATCACCATGTCGCGCGCAACCTGCAGCGCGGTACCACGCCCGTGATCTTCCTCGACGAGCGCGAGCGCCAGATCCATGCCGGCGGTGACGCCCGCGGAGGTGTAGACGTTCCCATCGCGGACGAAGATGGGATCTGCCTCCACCCGGATATGCGGGTGCGCGCGGGCGAGCGCCTCGCAACTCCCCCAGTGCGTTACGGCCCGGCGCCCGTCCAACAGCCCTGCACGCGCTAGCAGAAAGGCACCCGTGCACACCGACACGACGCGCGTCGCCCCGGCTGCCATCCGCCGTATTGCGTTGATGGTGTCAGTCTCACCGCATGCGCGTTGCGTCCCTTGACCGCCTGCGCAGACCAGTGTGTCGACATTGAGGGACGCATCGAGGCAGGAGTGGTCAGCGAACAGCGAGACACCCGCTGAGGTGGCGACCCGACCTTTTCGGCGGGCCAGAAAGCTGATCTCGTATCCGACACCGGTGCGTTCATCAGTTGCCCGGTGGTCGTTTGCCGAGGCGAAGACACCAGCGCAGCCGGTCGCGTCGACGACATTACAGCCATCGAAAATGACGATGCCGACGCGATGCGGTTGGGGTCGTTGCAGTTTCATGGCAACAGGTTAAGCCCAAGAGCGTCTGGCAGTATGACAACAACCCCGCTTTAACTGCCATATGTGGCTGACAACGCCTGGTGGCTTCGGGGCGGCACTCAGCGGTCCGGCTGCCGGTTCGCGCGTACGCGCGAATACCCCATCGCAAGGCTGGGCCGCGAAACGACCGAGCTCGGCCACGCGCCCGATGACGCAGTGCGGGGGCACGTCCCGTAAACTCCCGCGTGAACAGGCTTGCACATCACCAGCCCGCGTGAAGGCCTCGGATTGAGGGATTCGCCACGAAGGACTCACCATGAGCACGGAACCAGATGCAGACCCGCGCGCCGCAGGTGCGACCGACCCGTTCAGCGCCGATGCACAGCGGATCAACCAGCAGCGCCTCATCACCACCGAAGACGAACGCGCCGCGGTGGCAAGCGAGTCGGCAGCCCTGCGCGACCACGGCTTCGTCTTGCTACCTGATGCTGTCGATGAAGCCGCGCTCGCCGCCCCGTGCGCGGCGCTCGACGAGATCAACGCGAACACCCGCCACGGCATCTACGCGTTCGAAGGTACGCATACACACCGGGCTTACTGCGTCGTCAGTCAGTCTCGCGCATTCGATGAACTGGTCATGCACCGCCGGGTACTGGCCGTTATCGAAAGCTACTTCGGTGAAGCGCCGCAGCTGAGCGCCTCGATGGGCATGACGCTCTATGAAGGACAGACCGCGCAGCCGCTCCATCGCGACACCGGACACTTCAATCTGCCCTGGCCGCGTCCCCCACTGGAAGTCAATGCGATCTGGGCGTTCGACGACTTTCGCGAGAGCAATGGCGCCACGCGCTTCGTACCCGGTTCGCATACGATTCCAAACGAGGTGCGGCCAACGGCTGCGCCAACCGTTGCCGAGATGACCGCAGGGTCGGTGTTTTTGTACGACGGCGCGCTCTGGCACGGGGGCGGGGCAGCTACCGAGCCCGGTGCCAGGCGCCGGTCGGTCAACAACATCTACATCCGCCAGTGGCTCCGGCAGCAGGACAACATGTACCTGTCGTTTTCACGAGAACAAGTGCTCGCAATGCCGCGGCTCATGCAGCGCCTGCTCGGCTACTGGGTCTATGGATTCACGCTCGGTGTGGTCAACGGCGAAGCACCTCTGTCGGTGTTGGGCGGCGCCCAAAGCAATAGATAGATTTAGCGAAGCAGCACCGATAGCGCGAGCGAAGCGTTAAAGCGGATGTCCTTCGGCGCAGCGCCGCGGGCCTTCTGGTCGAACGCGCTGACGATCTGTGCATCGACGTACCGGGCGAGCATGGTGAGGTCAGCCTCTGCGCTCAGCACCCGCGCCGCTTCCGCGCGGCGAAGCCAGCGCCGGTAACTCTTCAGGTTATCCCGTTCGAGTTGTTCAACTCGCGCATGCGCCAGCGGACCCAGACCTTGCCGGCCGCTTCGCATCTTTACCGACAGGCAACCGGCGGCTGTTTTCATCCCTGCCACGTCGCCGGAGATGATGTCGACGAGCGCATCGATCTGGTCAGCGAAAGTCCCTTCCGCCGTCGCCAGAAAAATATGCAGACGGTTCATGTGCAGATTCCAGTAGCGGTCCAGGCACGCCGCCTTCAAGCCGTCCTCCCCGCCGTACTCGCGGTAGACGACTGGCTTGGGTGTATTCAGGCGACGGCACACCTCATTCAACGACAGTTCGGAGATCCCTTCGCGCCAGTAGATGTGCATCGCGTCGTCCAGCAGTTGCTCGCTGTCGATGCTTCTGGGCCGCCCTCGCCGGCGCGGTTCGGAAGCTACTTTCATATTTTATTACCGAACGGTTGCATATTACATCCAGATATTGATACCGTATGGTAATCAAATATGGAGAACAAACAAGATGTCCGACTCAAAGGGTTGGGTTGTATTGACCGGCGCGTCCGGAGGAATTGGCAAGGCTTTCGCCGTCGCACTGGCCAGGCGCGGGCACCCTGCCCTGCTCGTGGCGCGCAACACATCGAAGCTGGAAGCGCTGGCCCGCGATATTCGTGCCGACGGCGGCCAGTGTGAGGTGATGGCGGCCGACATCTCGACCGAAGCAGGGCTCGACTCGCTGGCCGAGCGTGCGCGCACACTCGGGCAGGTCGACCTGCTCGTCAACAATGCCGGCGTCTCGCGCACGGGCCCCTTTCTCAGCCAGACAGCCGCTGACGAGTCCATGATGACTCGCTTGAACATCGACGCGGTTACCGCGCTCACCCGGCTATTCCTGCCGGCCATGGTCGCGAGAGACGGCGGCGGCATCATCAACATTGCATCCGTGGTGGGATTTCAGCCCGTGCCCTACTGGACGACCTACGCAGCGACCAAAGCGTATGTACTGGCCTTCGGGCAAGGTCTGGCACATGAACTGCGCAATTCGAAGGTCAGGGTTTTGACCGTGTGCCCCGGTTTCACCAAGACCGGGCTCTACGATGAGTCCGGCGCACCAGGACTCGCTGGCAAGGTACTGCCGTTCGCAACGACCGATGACGTCGTTGCAGGTGCCTTGAAAGCCTATGAGCGCGGCCGTGTGGTCCACGTGGTCGGGCACATGAACCGCCTGCTGACCGGCCTCGGCCCATGGCTGCCGAGACGGCTCCTGCGATGGTTCATGGGAGCGCTGTTTGCGCCTTCGTCGCCACCATCGGCCGTTGCCTGAACGCACTGACGCGCCGGTTCAAGTCTTCGCACGACGGGGGATGACACACATGGTTCGATGTCTCTGTATGGTCCAACAAAAGCAGGCAGCCAACCGCCTGCAAAGCGTGCTGCAAAAATCCCTGACGGATTTCATTTGGCGAAACTTCCGCGTTCAGGCCTCCATCATCTGGATGCCGATAACCGCCGGCAACGGTTTCACCGCAGGTCTGCCTTCGAAGTCGTCGGTCGTGTCGTTGACCGCCCCTGAACCGCTGGCGCGAGCCCGGCGCGCCGAGCTGCTGCGCGCGCTGTGCGACGTTTGGACACAAACCACGGACGGTCGGCCTGACGAACTGGTCGCCGTCATAAGCGATCCCTCCACCGCTGGACCCAACTGATGCCACTCTATCTTTGCAACTTTGCCAAAGGCGCCATCGAAGACGCTGCGAAAGCCCCGATCGCGGCGGATATCACGCAAATCCACTGTGACGTCACGGGTGCACCACCAAGCTTCGTACACGTTTTTTTTCTGGAAGATGCTGCGCATCCTCAAAGAGGCGGTAAAAAGGCGATCGTATCGGGCACGATTCGGGCAGGACGCACCCACGAGCAGAAACAACGCATCGCCCACCGTATCTGCGAGGCGCTCAGTCGCCGCACCGGACTGGCACTTGCCGATCTGGCGGCAAGCACAGCTGATACACCGTCAAGCTGGGTGATGGAAGGTGGCGAAGTGATGCCTGAACCGGGCGAAGAGGCAAATTGGCTGGCGGCACGGGCGGCCGGGAGAGTGCAATCGGACGCTCAGGCCTGACCATCCGTCGGGAGGCGATGCCAGGCGCCATGAGTGGCCGATGCCAGAGCCGCGCAGGTAAGATCTTGACTGACGTCCTGGGCAGCGCGCCGTAGCGAAGCAGATGAGGCCATCAACCGGACTGAACGCCCTCGCCGGCAAAGACGTACTCGTTCTGGATGGCGGCCTCGCCACAGAGTTGGAAGACCGGGGCTTGGATCTCGGCCATATGCTCTGGTCAGGCGATGTGCTGCTGAACAACCCGCGAGCGGTCGAACAAGTGCACTTCGACTACCTGTGCGCCGGCGCCGAGGTCATCATCACCGCCAGCTACCAGCTGAGCTATGCCGGCATGGCGAACGCGGGCTTTACAACCGAAGAAACTGACCGTGCTTTGCGCCAAAGTGTCGAGGTGGCGAAGCGGGCACGCGAGCGCTGGGCACACGCCAGAGAGTCGGAGGTCAGAGCTTTTCAACCCCTGATCGCGGCGAGCGCCGGGCCTTACGGCGCCTTTCTCGCAAACGGCGCGGAATACACAGGTGTCTACGATGTCGACGCCGCTGGCCTGAGAGCCTTCCACGACCGGCGCCTCGAGATCCTGGTCGACTCGGTTGCCGACCTGATCGCCTTCGAGACGGTGCCTTCCTTGACCGAAGCGATCGTCATGGCTGAATTGATAGCCGACTCGCCCGACACGGCAGCGTGGCTCAGCTTCTCATGCCCCGACGGGCAGCAACTGGCTGACGGAACACCGGTCACCGACGCGGCGCAGAGGATTTTGGAGATCCGCCCGGATTGGGTTGCACTCGGGGTCAACTGCACGGCACCGGGCAATGTCGAACCACTGTTGCACGCGCTGAGGCGCGTGACCGACCTGCCACTGCTCGCCTACCCGAACAGCGGCGAAGGATGGGATGCCGCGCGCCGTTGCTGGATCGGGGAACGGGATCCGACCGAGTTCTCCGAACTGGCACGGCGCTGGCGCAAAGCGGGTGCGCGGATAATTGGCGGATGCTGCCGCACCGGACCTGCTCACATTGCATCGCTGCGTGAAGCGCTCACCTGATCGCGTTGCCCGGCCGTGCGGATCCGATAGAAAGTTCCAGGGTGCATCATACGCGCAAAGGTGATGACCGAATCCCCGTCCCACGTGCGCCGCTCGACAACCATCAGCGCCTCGCCGACGGTTAGCTCGAGACGCTCGGCAACCCGCGCTTCCGCGTTGGCCGCGCTGATGATGTGCTCGACGTCGAACCAAGGGCGAGTCGCCAACAGCCACGCGTTGGGAGACCGTTCGCGAAATGACTCTGCACGCGCCTCGGGCACGGACTCGAGATTTATCCAACGCTCCTCGAACTGAAACGGCACGTCATTTGCGTAGTGCAGGCATTCGACCCGGAGCGCGTCGGCGCCTGTCGCCAACCTCAGATGACCCGCAAGCGCTGCGGCGGGCCGCACGATCCGCCGGCTCAGCCGGCGGTAGCGATAGCTCGCCCCGGTCGACGCGATCTCGTCCTCGATTCGCGGTACGTCGATAAGCGTCGCCCGCTCGGTTCGCAGGGCAACGCGTGTGCCAGAACGCCGACGACGCTCAACGAGGCCTTCTTCGGCCAGTTCGCGTAACGCTCGATGCACGGTCATGCGGGCACAACCGAACGCTTCCGCGAGCGCCTGCTCTTTAGGGATCAGCTGACCAGGGCGCCACGCACCACTTCGGATCTGATCGAACACATGCTGCTTGACCTGCAGATAAGAGCCGCGCGCGGTCATGTTGGACTCTCTGATGGGTGGACCGAGAACGCCGAACAGGGCCCCGCCTCTCGTCCACGAGGAAACGCCCCCGGCCGCGACACTTCGGATCACGCGCTCGGGCGCTCAGCATTTATGTATAGACATAATCATATAAGTCTAGACATAATTTGCCCAGCCTTACTTGGCGTCTGGTGAGGAATCCGCGTGTACGACTCTTACCGATACCTCCTGACCAACGCAGCGATCGCAACCTTCGCCGCGCGGGGCGCGCCTTATGGCTTGGTCGAAGCAGGCGCACGCGCGGTCGAAGCCGGCAAGCGTGCCGACTTTGCGATCTGGAACGTAGCAACGCCTGCGGAACTCGCCTACCGGAACGGATTCAACCCGTTAGTCAAACGCGTGCGCGGACGCGCCGCCGACCAGCCTGGAGAAACCACATGACCGACCGACGTCTGAATGCGCGCGACGTCTACGCGCCTACCGGCACGGAGCTGACGGCCAAGTCCTGGCAAACCGAAGCGCCGATGCGCATGCTCATGAACAACCTGCATCCAGACGTCGCGGAGAATCCGCACGAACTCGTGGTGTACGGCGGCATCGGCCGAGCGGCGCGCACGTGGGACGACTTCGATCGCATCGTCGCAAGCCTCCAATCACTCGAAGATGACGAGACGCTGCTCGTGCAGTCAGGCCGCCCTGTCGGCGTGTTCCGCACGCACACGGAGGCGCCGCGCGTGCTGATCGCAAACTCGAATCTGGTGCCGCACTGGGCCAACTGGAATCACTTCCACGAACTCGACCGCAAAGGTCTCATGATGTACGGCCAGATGACCGCAGGCTCGTGGATCTACATCGGCACGCAGGGCATCGTTCAAGGCACCTACGAGACTTTTGTCGAAGCCGGTCGTCAGCACTACGGCGGCGACCTGAAGGGCCGCTGGATCCTGACGGCAGGACTCGGAGGCATGGGCGGTGCGCAGCCGTTGGCAGCGGTCATGGCGGGCGCCTCGTGCCTCATCGTCGAATGTGATCCGACCCGCATCGACTTCCGGCTCCGCACCCGCTATCTCGATGAACAGGCGAGCGACCTCGAAGACGCGCTCGCGCGCATCGAGCGATACACGGCGGCCGGCGAAGCGCGCTCGGTCGGCCTGCTCGGCAATGCGGCCGAAGTCTTCGTCGAACTCAATCGACGTGGGGTCAGGCCAGACATCGTGACCGATCAGACTTCAGCGCACGACCCGGTAAACGGCTACCTGCCGAGAGGCTGGACGCTCGCCGAGTGGCGGGACAAACGCGAGACCGACCCGGCGAGCGTCGAAGCAGCTGCCAGAGCTTCAATGAAAGAACACGTTGAAGCGATGGTCGCGTTCTGGAACGCGGGCGTGCCAACGCTCGACTACGGCAACAACATCCGACAGGTCGCAAAAGAGGAAGGCTTCAAAAATGCCTTCGCGTTTCCAGGCTTCGTACCAGCGTATATCCGACCGTTGTTCTGCCGCGGTATAGGGCCGTTTCGCTGGTGTGCACTGTCAGGCGATCCGGAAGACATCTACCGCACCGACGCAAAAGTCAAAGAGCTGATCCCGGACAACGCCCATCTACACAACTGGCTGGATATGGCCCGCGAGCGCATCAGCTTCCAGGGTTTGCCAGCTCGGATCTGCTGGGTCGGACTCGGCGAACGCCATCGCCTCGGACTCGCCTTCAACGAGATGGTTGCCCGCGGCGAGCTGAAAGCACCGGTAGTCATCGGCCGCGATCATCTGGACTCGGGCTCGGTAGCGTCGCCGAACCGCGAAACCGAATCGATGAGAGACGGCTCCGACGCCGTGTCCGACTGGCCGCTGTTAAACGCCCTGTTGAACTGCGCGTCGGGTGCTACGTGGGTTTCCATCCATCACGGCGGCGGCGTTGGGATCGGGTTCTCGCAGCACGCGGGTATGGTCATTTGCTGCGACGGCACCGAAGCGGCGGCAAAACGGATCGAACGGGTGCTCTGGAACGACCCCGCGAGTGGCGTCATGCGCCATGCCGATGCCGGTTACGAAGATGCGATCGCCTGTGCCCGCTCTCACGAACTGAATCTGCCATCGCTTGGCAAGGCTTGAACCGCTGTAGTAACTCGACCTGGGAGCACCAAGCGCCGTGCAACCAACCATTTTGAATCCAGGATTCGTACCGCTCGACACGCTCCACGCAATTCACGCAGAGGGGCTGCCCGTAGAGCTGAATCGAAGCGCGCGTGACGGTGTCGACAAGGCGGCTCGCCATGTCGCCAACGCGGTGGCGGGCGAGGTGCCGGTTTACGGCGTGAACACCGGGTTCGGCAAGCTCGCATCCGTACAGATCGAACCTGCCGACACGGCGGTGCTGCAGCGCAACCTCGTTCTGTCGCATGCGTGCGGTGTCGGCGATTCCACACCGGTCGACGTCACGCGCCTGATGATGGTGCTGAAACTCATCTCGCTCGGACGCGGGGCGTCAGGGGTCCGATGGGCCGTACTGGAACTCATCGAGGCGATGATCGCTCGCGGCGTGTACCCGGTCGTCCCGCTACAAGGCTCGGTTGGTGCGTCAGGCGATCTGGCACCGCTCGCGCACATGGCGGCGGTCATGCTCGGTGAAGGCTATGCGCGGTTTGGCGACGACACGCTGGCGGGCGCCGCGGCGCTAACCGCAGCTGGCCTTCAGCCAATCGCGCTGGATGCCAAAGAAGGCCTGGCTCTGATCAACGGCACGCAGTTCTCGACGGCGTTTGCGCTCGCAGGCCTGTTCGACGCGTGGGCCAACGCCGACGCCGCGCTCATCACGTCATGCCTTTCCACCGACGCCATCAAAGGCTCGACAGCGCCGCTGCGCGCGGAGATTCACGATCTCCGCGGACATCGAGGACAGATCGATGTCGCAAGCGTCATGCGGGCATTGATGTCGGGTTCGGAGATTCGCGAAAGTCATCGCGAAGACGATCCGCGCGTGCAGGATCCGTACTGTATCCGCTGCCAGCCACAGGTGGCGGGGGCCTGTGTAGACCTGCTGAGGCAGGCCGGGCAGACCCTGACGACCGAGGCCAACGCCGTCACCGATAATCCGCTCGTGCTCGACGCCGATATCCTGTCGGGCGGCAACTTTCATGCAGAGCCGGTGGCGTTCGCCGCCGACCAGATAGCACTTGCGGTGTCGGAGCTGGGTTCGATCGCACAGCGCCGCGTGGCGCTGATGGTCGACCCGACGCTTTCGTGCGACCTGCCGCCATTCCTGACGCCGGAGCCAGGCCTCAATTCAGGTTTCATGATCGCGGAGGTAACGACCGCGGCGCTGATGAGCGAAAACAAACATCTGGCCAATCCGTGCTCGACCGACTCCACGCCGACAAGCGCAAATCAGGAAGACCATGTGTCGATGGCCGCACACGCAGCACGTCGCCTGGCGCTCATGAATGCCAACCTGTCACGCATCCTCGGTGTCGAGCTGATCTGCGCCGCGCAAGGGATCGAGTTTCGGGCGCCGCTCGCCACCAGCGACCCTCTGCAGCGCGTGATCGCGGAAGTACGCGCCGTCGTACCGGCGCTCACGAATGACCGGTTCATGGCCCCGGAGCTCGAAAGCGCGGCCGAACTCATCGAAAGCGGCGCGCTGCCGGCGGTCGTCGGTGAGGTCGGGCGGCTAGCCCGTCAGTGAAACACCCCGCCTTCGATACGATAGAGCCGGTTGGCCCGCAAGGCGCCGGGCCGCCCGCGATGCAGGATCAGGGACGGCTGTCGCCGTACGCCAGGTACGCGCGCTGCGTATTAATGTGATCAGCGACGAAGCGCGCGTCGTGCCACACGCCCCAGATGAACGATGACGCACGACGCGACTGCCACGGTAAACCCAGAAAGTAGATGCCCGGTTCGGGCGATACGCCACGCTGATGCCGGGGCCAGCCACGCTCGTCAAGCACGTCAGCTTCGAGCCAGCCGAAGTCGACGGTGAATCCTGTCGCCCACAACACTGTCGTGACATCAGCGGCCGCGAGATCGAGTTCGAGAAGCGGATCGGTCATGCACGGTGGCGCCGGGTCGATAACCCGGGCCTGCGCGTCCTCAGGAAGGTCGAGGCCATTGCGCTCGACGTACGCGTCCGCCTCATCCAGCACCGACAGGTAGTTCGCATCGCCCCGCTCGATGTTGCTGGCGAGATCGCCGGCGAATCCAACGACACCGTCGGCGAATCGATGCGTGGTACCAACCAGCGCGATACCTTTGGCGGCGAGGTGGCGAAAGTCGACAGTGCTGCCGCCGTCGACCCCGCTGACGGCGATGGTCACGTGTTCGGCACCAGGCACCGACTGCACGTCCCACTTGCCGAGGACCCCAAGCCACCAGACGTAGTCGCGCCCCCGGTAACGCCTGGGAGGACGGTCGTGGAGGCCAACGGACAGGTAGACCTGACGGCCAGCCCGGCGCAGATCGTCGGCGATCTGCGCGCCCGATGAGCCTGCCCCGACGACCAGCACGGCCCCATCAGGAAGCTGCGATGGATTCTTGTAAGCGCTCGAATGCAGCTGATGAATGCCGGCATTATCCGGGATCAGATCCGGCTTGACCGGCACCTGGAAAGGACCGGTGGCGGCGACGACGTGGTCGGCCTCGATGAGGCCGTCGGAGGTCTCGACCAGAAATCCACGACGAAGATCCTGGCGACGCACCGCGGTGACTTCAACGCCGCAGCGAATCGGCGCGCGAATCTGCTCGGCGTAGGCCACGAAGTAATCCGCGACGGTCTCTTTACCGGGAAATCCTTCGGGATCGAAATCGGCAAACTCGAAGCTCGGAAAGCGATCGTGCCACGCAGGCCCGTTTGCAACCAGCGAATCCCAACGTTCGGATCGCCAGCGCTCGGCAATACGATGGCGTTCGAGCACGACATGCGGCACCCCACAGAGCGACAGGTGTTCACTCATCGCGAGGCCGGCCTGACCGCCTCCAACGACAACGGTGTCAGTTCTCTCGATTGGCATCTGCGTGTTCCCGAGCACTACGGACGACCCCGGGCAGGCGATTTCGTGGGCCGCATCTACAGGCGCATTGTGTACAACGCGAGCACGGCGCGCACCAGTACGGCCGCGTCAGATCTGCAAAACGAGCGCGGGCGCGAGCAGCATCAGCGAAACGGCGGCCAGGGCTCCGCCGGCCCAGGCTGGCGCTGACGCAAGCGCGTGATTCAGATCCGTCCGGCGCGGCGGCGACGGACGACGGAGATAGCGGCCAACCCCAGACCCAACAGGGCTACCGCCCCGGGTTCCGGGGCAGTGAACGTAACGGCGATAGTTTCGCTGTTGTTCGCGTTGTGGTCCCAGTGGTAGAGGTGCAGCTGACCGGTAGCGTTGGCGGTGCCGAAGAAGCCCGCCGTGCCGATGGCGAAGAAGCCACCAGCGCCGATGCGGCCAACGAGTGTCCCGTGGTGCGCAGAGAATCCGGCGTCGGTATAGGTACCGAAGAAAGTGCCATTAGCGCGCCGGCCATCCGCATCGACCCGGCAGGAGGCATCAGCCCCGCCGCAAAACAGCCAGGTATCAGCGGGATCATCCACGACGACCGAGAAGTAGTCCCCGGCGGTCAGGTCGATGCCGGTTGCAAGTCCGGGATCGCCGACCTTCGTACCGTCGCCGTTCCCGAAGTTCCAGACATCGTTGTTCGCGTGCACGTCGAACGAAGCGGTAACGGGCAAGGCGTACGCCCCGCCTGAGCAGAGCAGCAGTCCCAACGCCGCGATAGCGACTCTTGCGAGTTTCATCAAGTTCACTTCCGATAGCCGATAACCAACCGCGAGAAAGCAAAAGCCGGGCCAATTCGAAATAGGCATCGAAATCAACCGGTTAAGAGATTCATCAATATGAAGGTGTAAAGTTCTCCGACAGGCGAGCGGCCGACGGCGCCAACGCGCCTCGGTCTGCTGCAAGCCTGACGCCGCGGCCTCGCCAACGCGAACCGCGGAGCTCTTGAGAACCCGGGTTTCCCTGTCGACCGAACCGGAGGCCAACTGTGTCAGAACGACCGGACTACCGAACCTACTACAACGCATTCGACCTGCAGGCGCTGGCCAGCACCTTGCATGGCGACCTCGAAACGGCCATCAACCCGTGTGTGGAGTGCTGCGATCGACACGTGGGCAGCAACGCCACCGCGTTGCTCTACGAAAGCATGTCCGGCGCGAGTGCAAGTTACAGCTTCGAGCAGTTGCAGGAGCGCTCGGCACAAGTCGGGAATTTTCTTACCGCGCACGGTGTGGGCGTCGGTGACCGGGTCGCGGGTCTGCTCCCGAGGGTGCCGGACCTCGTTGCCCTCGTACTCGGAACCTGGCGTGCCGGCGCGGTCTATCAGCCGCTGTTCACCGCGTTCGGGCCGAAGGCGATCGAACATCGCCTGTCAGTCTCGGAGGCCAAGGTTATCGTCACTGACGCATCCAACCGCGCGAAGCTCGACGACATCGCCGATATCCCACTCGTGATGTGCCTCGAAGATCGCCCCGGAGATGTCAATTTCACGAACGGCGTCGATGCCGCCGCCGCCGAATTCGCGCCGGTGATGCGCACTGGCAACGACCCGATGCTGATGATGTTCACGTCGGGCACGACCGGGCCGGCGAAGGCGATGTATATCCCGATCAGGGCGCTGCTCGAGTTCGACGTCTACACACGTCTGGTACTCGAAGTGCGCGCCGACGACGTGTTCTGGAACATGGCCGACCCGGGCTGGGCCTACGGACTCTACTGTGGGCTCGCGGGCCCATTACTGACGGGGCACCAGACGACCTTCTACGACGGACCATTCACCGTTGAATCGACAGGCCACGTGATCGAAAAGCTCGGCGTTACCAATCTCGCAGCCGCACCGACCGCCTACCGGATGATCATCGCCGCCGGACCGGACGCTGCGGCACCGCTGAAGCGGCATCTACGGGTCGCCTCAAGTGCCGGGGAACCGCTCAACCCGGAGGTCATGCGTTGGTTTGAACAGCACGTCGGCTGCAGCCTGTTCGATCAGTACGGCCAAACCGAATGCAGCATGATTCTCGGGAACCATCATGGCTTGTCCCACACGGTAACGGCCGGTAGTGCCGGCCTGCCGATGCCCGGATTCTCGCTCGCCGTCGTGGACGAGTCCGGCCAACCGGTCGCAGCCGGCAACGCCGGCATCATCGCGGTGGATCGCAAGCAGTCTCCTCTGTTCTTCTTCGAGGGTTATCTGGGTCAGGAGGACAAAGCCTTCATCGGCGACTATTACCTCACTGGCGATACCGTGGTGCGGAACGCCGATGGCAGCATCACCTTCGTCGGCCGGAGCGACGATGTGATCTCATCGGCTGGCTATCGCATCGGCCCCTTCGACGTTGAGAGTTGCCTGCTGGAACACCCTGCGGTCGCGGAGAGTGGCGTCGTCGGAAAGCCCGACACCCAGCGCGGCGCCATCGTAAAGGCGTTCGTCGTGCTGCACCCCAACCACACCGCCGACGATGCGCTGCGCGCGCAGCTGCAAGAACACGTCCGTGATCGCGTGGGGAAACACGCCTTTCCGCGTGAGATCGACTTCGTTGACAGTCTGCCGAAAACGCCGAGCGGCAAGATCCAGCGTTTCATGCTGCGTAACGAGCCCTGACTCCGCCGGACCTTCGACTGCCGCGGAGACCGTGGCGAGCGCGGCACTCAGCGGCCGACCGGCGTCCGCGCGGGTTGGGCCTGTTACTCGCGGCCCGCCAGACGCGATCGCCCGCGCGCAACTCACACTGCCGCAGGCTTACGAACGAGGCACCAGAGGCTGGCTCGAAGGTGCGTTTGCGCGCAATGCGGCCGTCGGGGAACACGGCACGGCAACCGATGTCAAAATCCGGCGTCGAGACTACGCGTGCGTTCGCGACGACTCGGCGCCCATGGAGTAGCCGATGCGGGATCCGGTGCTCACCTGACAAAGCACTGTGCGCGCATCAGCCATCCCGGACAGGCGATTGCGCTCCGTTTCGTGTCTGGGATCGCGCGCTACTTCATATTGAACACTCGAATCGCTGCTGTGCTCGGTCAGATCAACCGGGTGGTCGTCGCCAAGGAGCAACAGGTCAAGCTCGCAATCGCCTGCCTGCTGACGGGCGGGCACGTACTGATCGACGACGTGCCCGGAGTCGGCAAAACCACGTTGAGTCACGCGCTTGCGAGTTCGTTCGGACTGAATTGGAAACGCATTCAGTTCACATCCGACCTGTTGCCCTCGGATATCCTCGGCATCTCCGTATTCGACCCTTCCAAACAAGGGTTTTCGTTCCACCCCGGTGCGGTCTTCACGCAGGTTTTGCTGGGCGACGAAATCAATCGCGCCTCGGCGAAGACCCAGAGCGCGTTACTGGAGGCCATGGAAGAGCGGCAGGTGACGGTCGATGGTCAGAGTCACCCGCTCCCGACGCCGTTCATGCTGATCGCCACGCAAAATCCGCAGGAGCAGCACGGTGCCAATGCCCTGCCGGAATCGCAGCTTGACCGTTTCTCCGTGCGTATCGTGCTCGGCTATCCCGAAGCCGACGTGGAGCGCCGTCTATGGAAAGGTGAAAACGGGCGGCAGCGGCTGGCAGAGGTCGAGCAATTGATCGACGCAGTCGCGTTGCAGGAATGCCATCAGGAAATTCAAGCGGTGTTCGTGTCCGATGCCCTGCTCGACTACCTGCACAACATCGTTCAGTACACGCGTCGAAGCGGGCGCTACGTCCATGGGCTGTCGCCTCGCGCCGCGCTGACGCTACTGGACGTCACGCGTGCCTGGGCCTTCATCCACGGCGCCGATTTCGCCACGCCGAGGGACATGCAAACGGTCCTGCCGTACGTGGCCGTGCATCGGCTGCGCGTTTTGCACAGTGACCGGGCGACGGACGAGATCGCGGACGAGCTGGGGGCGATTCCTATCCCGTGAAGCACACTGACGCGATGTACATGGATCGACGCACGCGCGTGCGCGTCACATGGTTGGGCTACGCCTTCCTCGCCATCGTCGCGCTGGTTTTTGCCGCGGCGTTCAACGACAACAACAGCCTCGCCTTCATGCTGGTTTTCCTGATGCTCGGCGTTGCCGTGATCGCGTTTGTCAAAGGCGCCTTGAACATCGCGCACTTGCGCCTCGCGTCGCTTCGCATCGACGACTCATTCGCGAACGAGCGGGTACCGGTGCGTGGAGAACTCGTGAGCGCGTTGGGAATGCGCGCACGTTTCCTGGAACTATACGCACGCGGCGACACAGCATCCGGTCATGGAATTTTGCGACACGCCGAACCAGACGCGCTGTTCACGCTGACCTTGCCGCCACAGCCGAGGGGGCGGGTCGAAGTGAGTGCCGTGACGATCGCGAGCCGCTACCCGAGCGGCCTGTTCGAGTGGTCGGTTCACTTCGACCAACTGCTGGCAGAGGCTCTGGTCTATCCGGCACCCGTCGACTATCTGGCGGCACCCGACGCCAACGGCGGCACCCGGGCCGCGAGCGCGGGCGGAGAGTTCGATGAGCTTCACCCCTGGCAGCACGGCGAGCCGTTGTCGGGGATCTGCTGGAAGACCCTCGCGAAGACGGGCTTGCGCATGCGCAAGAGCTTTGTCGTGGAGGAATCGCTCGACGACCTCCTGCTCGACTGGGAACAGCTCTACGCGCTCACCGACGAACAAAAGCGTTCGCAACTATGCCACGGCGTATTGAGTAGTCACCGCCAACATCGAAACTACGGATTGCGCCTGCCGGGACGCCGCATCGACATCGGCACCGGCACCGGCCACTATCGCCGCTGTCTGGCGGCCCTCGCGAGAAGCTGACCGGTGCCAGGCCGTCTGTTCACGATACCGCCGCGGCGTTTTTCGCGGCCGGCTGCCGGCGATATGTGGGTCCTGCTGTTATCGGGCGCCGTCGTCTCACCACACCTTCTGCACCTGCCAGACGCTATCGCGGTCCTATGCGGGCTCGGCTGGCTGCTCGGGCTGACGCTGGCGATATGGCGGGCGCGGCTGTCCAAGGCGGCGACGAGCACTCTGGTCGTCGCCGCCGTGATCGCGCTCTGGTTCAGCATTCA
Source organism: Pseudomonadota bacterium (assembly GCA_039030335.1). Classification (GTDB taxonomy): domain Bacteria; phylum Pseudomonadota; class Gammaproteobacteria; order HK1; family HK1; genus JBCCEJ01. Next base: position 31,286 of record JBCCEJ010000005.1, read on the forward strand.
GCGCGTCGCAGATATCAACTTCGGCTTCGCGCTTCTCTGTGTCGTCGTCGCTCTGAAGCCCCTGGAAACCGATGACCAGCGAGCGCGCCGCAGCTTCGTCTTGCTTGGCTATTTCTGTGTCTTGACGTTTTTCTTTCAGGACGACCGGGCGGCGTGGCTGGCCTACTACGGCATCATTCTGATCGCGCTCACCGGATTCCTGCTGCAAACCGAGTTTCCAGACCTGCCAATTCGTCAGGCAGTGCGCGACGGACTCCGGCTCATCGTACAGGCGGTGCCGATCGCTATCGTTCTGTTCTACGCCTTCCCGCGTCTCTCCGAACCGCTCTGGCACTGGACACTATCCGAACAGGGCGCTGTCACGGGAGTGCCGAAGGAGCTGGAACTGGAAGGTCTCGGCCCTCTCGCCGAGTCCGAAGAAGTCGCATTCAAGGCAACGTTCGATGCCGGAAAACCGGACGTCGCGGCACTTTACTGGCGAGGCCCGGTGTTCTACTTCACAGATGGCCGGTCGTGGGACAGCGACTACTACACTGCGCGACCGATGGCACCTGAACGTCTGGCGCCTGCTGTCCTGGCGGCCGGAGACGATACGCAGTCGCTGCGCGCGCGGGCTGATGAGACCATCGCCTACCGTGTCACTCAGGAGGCCGGATCGCCGCACTGGCTGCTTTCCCTCGACATGCCGCTCGCCGAGCCGCGCGACGCGCGACTGTCCGAGGATTATCAACTCATCCCCCACGCGCGCGTCGGCAGCCGCCGCGAATACGAGATGGTTTCCGCACTGAATATCGAAACGCCGCGGGATCCGGATCGGGTCTACATCAAGGCCCTGCAGTTGCCGTTCAAGCCACGTATGGCCCGCGGCGCCCGCGGTCTCGGCGAAAACCTGCGGGCGCGCTTTGCCGGGACAGCCGGCGCCGATCGCAGCATCATTCAACAAGTCTTGCTCAACTTCGCGGAGCAACCTTTCGAATACACGCTGAACGCGCCGCCATACCTGACGAACCCGATCGATGAATTCCTGTTCGCCGGCCGTCAGGGTTACTGCACCCACTACGCAGCGGCGATGACAGTCATCCTGCGCGCCGCGGCCGTGCCTGCGCGAATGGTGCTCGGCTACCGCAGCGGCGACTGGGACGAGCAGACCGATACGCTCATCGTTCGCCAAAAGCACGCTCACGCATGGGTCGAAGCGTGGACCGAAGGTCACGGCTGGCTGCGCATCGACCCGACCGCTGTCATACCGCCCGACCGCATCTTCACGCAGAACCAGGGCAACGCTGACGCCACGATCTTCAACGAGCGACAGCTCGCACGCGGAGACGGGATCGATGAATGGCGACAGTTCCTGAGCCCGGGTCGCCAGGAGTCGCGCTCGGTAGACCGCGCGGAGCCACCGCGGTCCGGGTCCAAACTCGACCCGCGCTACTGGACAGAACTAGCCAGTTTCCTCTGGAACAACTGGGTGCAAGGCTTCGACAGCGAGCGCCAACGGGCTCTGGCCAGCGCATCGGGCGGCTGGCTCGGTGCGGCGACATTGATGACGGTGCTGCTCGCAGGCCCACTGCTGGCCTACGTGGGCATCGTCGTGCTGCGTGCGCGTCATGCCAGCGCCAACCGAGCAGGCGAAGTGGGTGCGCTCTACCGTCAATTGCTGAAGAAACTATCGGCGCGGGGGCTCGAGTCCAGGCCGGAAGAACCACATCAACAGCTGTTCGAGCGGCTGAGAGCAACCGGGCAGTTCGACCCGCAGCTGCTGGAGTCGGTATTCAGATTGTACGGGAAGCTGCGCTACGGCCAGGACGAGAAATCGGTCGATGCGCGCGATCTCAAGAACCTCCGCCGTCAGGTCAAGCTGCTGTTGCAAGCCGGCACGGAGCGTCAAATCGCCAACTGAGCGAACGCCGGCGAAGGCCTGTGAGAGCGCATCTCAGGCCGCGCCGTCAGCCTCGCGGCAAAATTATCGTCTCGCGACGTTCACCTTGACGATAGCGGTGCCGGATCAACCGGGCGCATTCCTCACGCCAAAAGAACCGGCACCTGCCCCGTCGGATCAACGCCCCACGACATCCAGGGTATGCGCGGACGGCACCGTACAGTCGTCCGCTCGGGCCGCCCGGAACGGACCACGAGACGCGAGAAATAGCGACGATAGGAGCCAGCCACTACCCGGGCGGAGGTTATACGTATCCGCTACGCGTTTGCGGCAGCTTCCGATGCAGGATGCCGCTCGCCACCATGTTGCGCAGAATTTCCACGGTGCCGCCCCCGATCGTGAACATTCTTGCGTCGCGCGCCATACGTTCTAACGGCAGGTCCCGTCCGTAGCCGCTGGCACCGTGCAACTGCAGGGCTTCGTGCGTGACTTCCAAGGCCATTTCCGCCGTGAAAATCTTCGCCTGCGCGGAGGCCACCATGTCCGGGAAAGGGTCTGCAGCGTCGGCCGTGTCGTGAATCATCAGGCGAGCGGCGCGGAGCTTGACCGACATATCCGCGAGTTTCCACTGAACTCCCTGGAACTCCGAGATCGGACGGCCGAACTGCTCGCGAACGTCGACGTACCCAAGCGCCTCTTCGTACGCGCCCTGCGCAATGCCCAGCGCAACCGATGCGGCGCCGATGCGTTGTGAGTTGTACGCACGCATGATCTGACCAAACCCGCCTCGCAAACCGCCCGGAGGGTTAACAAGGCTGTCGTCGGCAACAACGCAGTCCTCCAGATGCAGGTACCCTTCCGGTATGCCCCTCAGTCCCATCGCGGGAATGCGCTCGCCGACCCGCAGGCCAACCGTGCCATCTTCGACCATGAACGAGCCAATCCCCTGGTATTCACCGGCGTGGTACACGTGCGCCAGCACCAGGTACAGCCGCGTTATCCCGGCGCCGGTTATCCAGTACTTCGTGCCGTTCAGCCGGTAGCCATCACCAACCCGATCAGCGCGCGTGGTCATCGACGTCGCATCCGACCCAGCTCCGGGTTCGGTAAAGCAGATAGCCGGCTTATCGCCGTCTCTCACAAGCTCCGCCGCGCGTTGCTTTTGCGCCTCGCTGCCGTACGTCATGATGGCGGGCACGGCCCCCATGTTCGTGTCGACGACGATGCGCCCGGAGATGCCGCAGGCCTTGGCCGCTTCCTCGACGGCTACGCACACGCCGGTGAAATCCTGACCGCGCCCACCGTATTCAGCTGGCATGGTCATCCCTGCGATACCCGCCTCGGCAAATGCTCGGGCGTGATGAAACGGGTAGTCTTCGCTGCGGTCGACGTCAGCGGCTTCCGGCCGGAGTTGGCGTGCTGCGATATCCGCAACGATCTCGCGGATCTCCTCGATGGCAAACGGGTCACTCATATTCGCTCCTCGCGATGCTCCCGAACGGCTCGCTGAGCGTGCCGGTGCACCGAAGTTGATTGAGCGCACTAAAGCTGACGCGTTGCCCGATGGCAAGTCAGACGAGGTGGCGACAACGGCCGTCGGGCGATACCGCCCGGCGTGTGCGCCGCATGCGGTTCCTCCGGGATATCAGCAGGAGCGGACCGGCGAACAACCACGCAGTCGCCGGCGCCGGCACCTGCGCGGTGGCAGGCCCGATCGCGACACCGCCGGTCTGGTGAGACAACGCTGGCCCCGGGAAGACCTGACTGGTACCGGCGCTGGTCTCAAAGCCTTCGAAGCGTCGATCGAACACGTCCCAGCCAACTACACGTCCACTCGCCTGATCGAAAGCCACGTCGCGAAACGATGCGGTGTTCGGCACTGGACTGACGCCGAGCAGGTCGCCCAGCCAGGTCGTTTGCAATGTACTCAGGTTGATCTCTACCGCCTGCCTGGAGACGCCGGCAAACCCATAGAGGTTGCCAACCTCGTCGAAAGCGATGTCGAGCCGCCGCGTCTCACGTGTCCCGAGCGAATTGCTGGCGGTGAAGGCGGAGACCGGACCGAGTTCCTGACTCGTCAACGTGTCGAGATCGATGCGGAAGAGAATATCGCTGAGATCGATATTCGGATTGCGCACCGCACCGTACAGCTTGCCGTCGGACGGATTGAACGCAATCGCGTCGAGACGCCCGACGGCCGGCGAGAGTGCGCTTAACGTCGCGATCTCCGTTGCAGTACGGGTCGCCGGATCCAGTTCGATCAGCGTTTGTCTGGAGCCGTCGCCAATCCCGAACAGTGTGTTGGTTCGCGAGTTGTAGGTCAGCGTATTGATGTTGCGAGAGCGCGTAGCGTTCTTGCCGGTACCGGAGAATTGATTGGTGCTGAAATCGAATGCGCCGTTGATGAAATCGCTGACGGCGCCGCTCTGCGAATCCACCGCGTAAAGGCCACGGTCAAAACCCGTGTCGCCATTGTCCCAGACGTAGATGGTGGAAGCGCAGGCGGGCAACGAAGCCGCCATCGTCAAACCAGCCACAGCACCTTTCAACATATTCACGCAGTTCACCCCGATTCGCACATGAGCCAACGCGCCGCTTGGAGACCATCAGACCCGGACCGCGGTCCGGTTGCGGAACGTCAGATTGCAGTGCTGCCGAGTGTGTGCGGAGAAACGCTCCTGATACCTCCCCCGTATGCGTTTGGAGGACGACGGTTTAGCGCCGGAGGGTTGCTCGGTTTGGAGTAGTGATGACCCCTGACCGTCGCAGAGCGCGCCGCTTACGGGCGATCAGCGACGCACGAGACCTGCTGTCAGTTGTGGGAGGCCGTTAGCCCAGGCGGCCGAGTTTCCGGAGATGGTCCACCACGAGATCGGCGAGTTGCTCAGGTGACATATGGGCACTGGGAAGCGTCAGCTCAGGCTTCTCCGGTGCTTCGTAGGCCGAGTCGATCCCGGTGAAATTCTTGAGTTCGCCCGAGCGGGCTTTCTTGTAGAGACCTTTGGGATCGCGCTGCTCGCACACGTCCAGAGGCGTATCCACGAAGATTTCGATGAACTCGCCGTCTTCCATCAATGCACGCGCCATCGCCCGTTCCGAGCGGAACGGCGAGATGAACGACACGAGCGTCATCAGCCCGGCGTCTACCATCAGTTTGGCCACCTCAGCGACACGACGGATGTTTTCGACGCGATCCTGATCGGTGAATCCAAGGTCTTTGTTGAGCCCGTGTCGAACGTTGTCGCCGTCCAGCAGATAAGTGCGCCGGCCCAACACATGCAGCTTCTGCTCGAGGACGTCAGCGACGGTGGATTTGCCGGCGCCTGACAACCCGGTGAACCAGAGTACGCAAGGCTTGTGACCATTGACTTCAGCACGCAAGGCCTTATCAACCTTCATCGCATGCCATTCGACGTTGCTTGCGCGACGCAAAGCAAAGTCGACCACCCCTGCCCCCACCGTGGCGTTGCTGACCTTATCGATCAGCACAAAAGCTCCGGTCTGGCGGTCGAGGTGATAAGGGTCGAACGCGACCGGCCGGTCGAGAGCGAGTTTGCAGTAACCGACGTGGTTCAGCTCCAACGTCTTCGCCGCGAGGTGCTCGAGCGTATTGACGTCGATCTGATGCACCAGATCGGTGACCTGCGCGGTAGCAGTGGCCGTCGCAAACCGGATTTGATATGTCCGTTCCGGCAGCATTGACGTGTCGTCCATCCAGATGAGATGTGCCGCGAACTGGTCGGCCACGTTCGGCTGGTCGTCGGCGTGTGCCAGTACATCGCCGCGGCTGACGTCGATTTCGTCGGCCAGCACCACGGTCACCGCCTGCCCCGCCGAAGCGGTGTCGAGGTCTCCGCCCGGACCGACCACTCGGGTCACCGTCGACGTGCGCCCGGTCAGTGCCGCCGCGACCAGGTCACCAACTTGAACACTGCCCGCGGCGACAGTTCCACTGAAGCCGCGAAACTCGGAGTTGGGGCGATTGACCCACTGCACCGGCAACCGGAACGAACGCGACCCGGCATCGTTTACCACTTCCAGCGTTTCGAGGACCTCCATCAGGGTCGGGCCCTGGTACCAACCCATCGCATCGGACGGGGCTGCGCAGACATTCGCACCGGTCAGCGCAGACAACGGCACCGGGTGAACGGACTCGATGCCGAGGCGCCCGGCGAATTCTGCATATTCAGCCGCGATCGCATCGAACGCAGACTGTTCGTACGCTACGAGGTCCATCTTGTTGACGGCCAGAACGGCCGTGCGAATCCCCATCAGCGATACGATGTAACTGTGCCGGCGGGTCTGCGTCAGCACGCCCTTGCGGGCATCGACCAGAATGACGGCGACATCGGCGGTCGACGCGCCAGTCGCCATGTTACGTGTGTACTGCTCATGGCCCGGGGTATCCGCCGCGATGAACTTGCGCCGGTCAGTTTCGAAGAACCGATAGGCCACGTCGATCGTGATGCCCTGCTCGCGCTCAGCCTGGAGCCCGTCGACCAGCAGTGCCAGATCGACACTCTCTCCCTGCGTGCCGTACTTACGACTTTCGGTCTCAGTCGCCGATAACTGGTCTTCAAACACGGTCTTCGAGTCGTAGAGGAGCCTGCCCAGTAACGTCGATTTGCCGTCGTCGACGGAACCGCAGGTGATGAATCGAAGCTGCGTCTTTGCATCCTGCGTGCTCAAGAACGATTCCAACTCGGCGGCATGCATCGACATCAGAAGTAGCCCTCTTGTTTCTTCTTTTCCATGGAGCCGATCTGGTCGACATCGATCAGCCGCCCTTGCCGTTCGGACGCCCGACTCTTGAGGAGTTCCACGATAATGCCCTGCACAGTGTCCGCATCCGATTCGACAGCTCCAGTCAATGGATAGCAGCCGAGCGTGCGAAATCTGACCCGACGCATTTCGGGTAGCTCGCGGGGCAGTAGCGGCAACCGGTCATCGTCGACCATCACCATGACGCCATCGCGCATGACGATCGGTCTTTGCTTGGCGAAGTACAGCGGTACGACGGGAATCTGTTCGCTCAGGATGTACTGCCAGATATCCAGTTCCGTCCAGTTCGAAAGCGGAAACACCCGAACGCTCTCGCCAGGGGCGATGCGCGTATTGAACAGATTCCAGAGCTCGGGGCGCTGATTCTTGGGATCCCAGCGGTGCGCCTTCGAACGAAACGAGAACACGCGTTCTTTGGCTCGCGACTTCTCCTCGTCGCGCCGGGCACCGCCGAAAGCCGCGTCGAACCCGTGATGGTCAAGGGCCTGTTTGAGCGCCTCGGTCTTCATGACGTCGGTATGAACCTTGGAGCCGAACGTGATCGGGTTCATACCGCGTGCCACGCCGTCCGCATTGATATGCACGATGAGTTCCAGCCCGAGACGCTTCGCGGTAGCGTCGCGAAATTCGATCATCTCGCGGAATTTCCAGGTCGTGTCCACATGCAGCAGTGGAAACGGCAAACCGCCCGGCGCAAAGGCTTTCAACGCGAGATGCAACATGACGGCGGAATCTTTGCCAATCGAATAGAGCATCACTGGATTGCGGAATTCCGAGGCAACTTCGCGGATGATGTGGATGCTCTCGGCTTCGAGGCGCTGCAGGTGCGATAGAGTCGTCGGGGCGTGAGTCAACACCAGGCTCCATACTTGCTCGCAGCTGCCTCTGGGAGCCGGCACACACGATGCGAGTCCCACACCCGGTCCGGGTTCGCCGCACCCGGCGCACCGGGTCAGGTCAACGCCAGCTGCGATTAGAAATGAATTGGAAAGGGGCGAACTGCGGCCGATCCGCGTGGGATTCGCCATCGATCAACGCTACATTGAATGAGAACTATTCGCAACTGAAAATAGTGCGGATAGGTCGTCTGGCCGCGCTGACGCCCGTGGTGATCTGTAAGTCGCGATGCGCCTTTGCAAGCGGGGAAAGGCGCTCCATTCCAAGGCCGCGCTCGGCGGCTTTCCCATCGCCTGCAGGCTGGCGTGCCCGGCCTTGTCGACGTGCGCCGGCGTCCACGGTGGATTGCGTCAGAGGCTGTTGCCCCAATCTTCCCGCACTGGTCTGGACGAGGCATGCGGTCAGCCATTTGACCAGACCTCGCGTCCGCGCGGCCAACTTAAGCTCACAGAAGAGGTGTATCAGATGTCGCTCAAGATGACGGCAGACGAAATCGAAGCGTTCGTCGACAGCAAGCCTGGTTGGGTCACACTTTCGACGATAAGTCGCAGCGGGCACCCGCACTCCGTGCCACTCGGCTACTTCCGGGACGGTCGCGACCTGCTGATGGGCGTACGTGACGGTACTGCCAAGGTGCGCAACGTCGAGCGCGACTCGCGCGCGAGCATCATGCTGGAGCACGGCTCGACGATGGCAGACATCCGGGGCGTACTGATGCAGGGCAACGCCGTGATTCACCGCGCACCCGACGAGGTATTGCACTGTATGCGCCTCGGTGCGACAGCGCGCGGCGTGCCGGAAGCAGAATTGCCGGTCGAAGCACGGCCAGGTTCCGTGTTCATCCGCTTCACGCCTACGAAGGTCATATCCTGGGATTACGGCAAGTTGGCTCCCCGGGCTTCGACATGACCGCGACCCCGATGCAGCTGGCGAGGCGCACCGCCAGGACCAGCGCACGGGGCCATCTCACGATCGCCGGCGCGGCGATCGGGTCCTGCGCGTTCGTCTGTACGTTGACCGGGGCGCCGATCGTGTCTCTGCCAAACCCTGCAGCGACGGGTCCTCAGCCGGCCGTGCTGGACGTCGACGGCGATCCGCATTTGCGGCTACGCGGTACCGTCGTCGCGTCTGATGACGACGCCAGGTTGCGCTTCGAGCGCATCGTGCCGGAAGCCACCCACACCCTGTTAGTCACGTTCCAGGTTGAAGCGGGCACCTTCGGCGCGGCCGGGGACACTCTCGAATTCTCCGGGTCCGACTGGCACCTGCCCGACGCGCAATGGTTTGCCCGGGAGGATTACATCGTCGACCATATGAACGACGACCACATCGCGGAGATGCAGGCCATGGTCAGGCACTTCGTGCATGTGGATGACCCTTCTCCGCGCATGCTCTGCGCCGATCCGGAGGGCATGCATGTGCGGACGTCCGCCGGTGTGCACTACCTGCCTTTTCGGCACTACTGCGATTCGGTCAAGGAGGTGGCGTTGGAGACGGTCTACCTGGCACACACCGCCATGGGCAAACAGACGGACTGAGGCCGAGCCCGGTGCACCGGTCAAACGGCCGCGTTGACCCGGGGCGCGCCATCCAGGAACGCGATGATGTTGTCGACCGCACCCTCGTTAGTCGCGACTACAGCCTCCGGCGTCTGGTCGGCACAGTGCGGCGTCATCACCAGGTTGGGACACTTCAGAACCGGCGCATCTGCGGGCACCGGCTCCTCATCGAACACGTCGATTCCAGCGCCCCGGATCGCACCGCTTTCGAGTGCCTGAATCAACGCTCCCGTGTCGACGACCGGGCCGCGGGCGCCGTTCAACAAGATCGCGTCCGACCGCATCTTGGCGAACTCCGCTGCGCCGACGAGGCCACGGGAATTGTCCGACAGCCTCACGTGCAGACTGACGACGGCCGAAGTCGCGAGCAGTTCGTCCAGTTCAACGTAGCGCAGGCCCAGCGCATCGGCGCGCTCCGGCGCGGGATTGAACGTCCATGCGACGACCTCCATACCGAAAGCCCGCCCGAGCCTCGCCATCTCCGCGCCGATCGCCCCGGTACCTATGATGCCGAGTCGCTTGCCCTGCAGCATGACGTTTTGCGTACCGCTCCAGATGCCGCTGCGCAGCTGTTGCGTGTGTCCAACAACATTCTTGGCGACCGCCAGCATCAGCCCGAACATGTGCTCTGCCACGAACGGCGCATTCACGCCGGGTTGGTTGGAGACCACGATCCCACGCGCGCGCGCCGCGTCCAGGTCGATCGCGTCGGTACCAACAGAACAGGTCGCGATCAGCTTCAGCCGTGGCAGTGCGGCAAAATCTGCTTCGCGCCAGGTCACCGCCCCTCGCGAGTTCAGGATGATATCGGCGCCCGCCACCCGCGCGAGCTTCTCGTCGCCGCTACCTGGACGATCGGTGAAGATCCTCACTTCGGCACGTTCAGACAGGCGGGCCAGCGCGGGCGTCCCGGCGATCTGCAACGGGTCGTCCCCGGGCACTACTACGATGGGTCGCGAGTTCATATTTCGTTCTCCTTACACGCCTGGCTGCATGGTTTATTGCTCGTGGTTTGCGCGCGGCGTTCGCATGATAGCCGCCGACCGCCGCCGCGCTGGAGAGCGCGCTGCACAATCCAAAAAAAGACAAATTCGCCGCAGGTGGCCGGTCGCCCCAATCCGAGGTAAAGTTTCCCCCGGTCAAGCCTGCCGGTAACTGAGAGTGCCGGTCCGGCAGGACTGATTTGGGACTGCCGGGCGACGGGCCGGTAGCGAAAAAGCTGAACTAAATTCCAAATTCGGGAGAAGCATCATGCGTAGAGCCACTACGATGGCGACGGCAGCCGCGGTCGCACTCGGAATGAGCATGTCTCTAGTTCCCCTCGCCAGCCACGCCGGCGGGCACGCCTGCAAAGTCGGCAAGGTAGACGGCCCCAAGGTCAGCTGGAAGCTGTCTCTGTGGGGCAAGCGTCGTGCGTTTACTGAAGGTATGGAGTACGTCTCGGAGCAGCTGAAGGAATGCACCAGCGGAAACTTCACGATGAAGCTGTTCTACGGCGAGCAGCTGTCGAAGTCGAAAGAAAACCTCGACGGCATCAAGCTCGGCGCATTTGAAGCAGCCACGTTCTGTGCCGCCTACCACCCTGGCAAGAATGCACCGCTCAACGTGCTCGACCTGCCGTTCCTGCCGCTCGCCGACTTCGGCGTCATGCGCAAAGCTCACGATGCGATCTACAGCCACCCGGCATCCGCGAAAGCGCTGGCACAGTGGAACGCACACATCTATATGTCCAACATTTTGCCGCAGTACGAGTACATGGGCCGCGGCGATGTCCCTCAGTCGGTGAAGGACTTCAACGGCAAGCGTCTGCGTGCGCTGGGCGGCATGGGTCGCGCCGCGAAGCTGATCGGCGCGACACCGTCGACCATGCCGGCCTCGGAGACCTACACCGCGCTGCAGCGTGGGACGGTCGACGCCATCGGCTTCCCGTACAGCTACACGTTCTCCGCCTATAAGCTTGACGAGATCGCTGACTGGGTCACGACGAACATGTCACTCGGTACGGTCAACTGCCCGACCGTGTTCGCCAAGAACCACTACGATAAGCTGCCCGATCAGTACAAGAAACTGTTGGCCGACCTGAAGGAAGGTGCATACGGTGCGATCGAAGCCGCATATCAGGAAAAGGATGTAGCCAACGAGAAGAAGTGGAGCGCGTCCGGTTCGAAGATCAAGATGGTCACAATCCCAGAGAACGAAATGGACGAGTTCCGGAAGATCGCAGGTAAGCCGGTCTGGGATGCCTGGGTGAAGGAAAATGCCGACAAGTTCAACTCGCAAGAACTGCTGGGTATCGTGTTGGCTGCGGCAACCCAACCTGCCGCCCCAGCGGCCGCTGCGGTTGCCTCCGCCGACGCTGACGTCCGGGTCTGGACGGATAGCGAAACCGGGTGTGAGTACCTCATAACGTCAGGCGGCGGCATCGCACCGCGTATGTCGGGTCCGGCAGGCGTTATACACAAGGGCTGCAACTAACGCAGGTCGTAATGGTTCGCCGTCGCTTAACGACCGCATCGCGCAGTCTCGAGCGATAGGCAAACGCTGAAGAAAAGGGCCGCATCTTTGCGGCCCTTTTCACGCAGGGAAGGCGCGCCTGGTCAAGAGGAAAAGAGGCATGTCGCAGACCGCTGAACTCTCGGCAGGAGCACGAATGCTCCGTAGTGTCGATGGACTCTTCTTCAAGCTAGAGAAGTTCCTGAATCTGATCGCGGCCCTGGTCATCCTGGGTGTCATGCTGGTCGGAGTGTCCCAAGTAGTTGGTCGCAAGCTCGCCGACTTCTTGGGAGATGTGTTCGACAAGAATGTACCCGACGCCCTTAGCTGGATCGGTCCGGTACCTGGTTACGTCGACATTATCGAGATGGTGATGACCATCTTTGCGTTCATCGCCATCGCCTATTGTCAGCGGCTGGGTGGTCACGTGCGCATGGAGATCATTCTGGGCAGGTTGAAAGGCCGAGTGCTCTACGGGCTCGAGATATTCGGCACGCTCGTTGCGCTGGCGGTCGTGCTGATTCTAATGTACTTCGCGTACCAGCACTTTGGCCGCGCCTGGGAAATCGGCGACAGCACCATCGATATCGAGTTGCCGATCTGGCCGTCGAAGCTGTTGGTGCCGTTTGCATTCCTGATACTGGCGATACGCCTGTCGCTCAATCTGGCCGGATTCATAAGGCTATTTTTGAATCCAGATGGTGATGAGATCGCAGTACCGCACATCGAATCCGTCGATGAGCAGGCGCAGCACGAAATCGACGCAGGTCTTGCTGGTGAGGAAGAAAAGATCGACCTCCTGAATCGCGATAAAGGAGGCAACTCATGAGCGAATTTGCCATTGGCGTCATCGTCACCGTTGGTCTCCTGGTCATGGTGTTCATGGGTGTGCGCGTGTACGCCGCTGCCGCCATGGCCGGACTCGTCGGTATGGTCTGGCTGATCGGTTGGGATGCGGGCGCGGGCATCGTTGGCACGATTCCGCACTCCAAGTCGGTCAACTACGTACTTAGCGTCCTGCCGATGTTCATCCTGATTGGCTTCATCGCCTATCACGCTGGCCTGACGCACGCCTTGTTCGATGCGGCCAAGGCCTGGTTCGGCTGGGTGCCCGGCGGATTGGCCGTGGCGAGCGTGTTCGCGACCGCGGGCTTCGCGGCGGTTTCCGGTGCCAGCACCGCCACGGCTGCCGTATTCAGTCGGGTAGCCATCCCGCACATGCTGGACCACGGATACAGTCCGAAGCTCGCGGCGGGTGTGGTGGCGGCAGGCGGAACGTTAGCGTCGCTGATTCCGCCGAGCGCGATTTTGGTGATCTACGCGATCATCGTCGAAGAATCAGTGGGAACCCTGATCCTCGCGGGCTTCGTACCGGGCGTCATATCAGCGGTCATCTACGCGATGCTGATCATCGGCCAGTGCGCGATCAAGCCGGAACTCGGCCGGGCCATCCCGTTCCCGCCGCTCGGTGAGGCCCTTCGCACGCTGCCCGGGACAACGCCGATCTTCGCAGTCGTCGCGATCATCTTCAGCGCCATGTACGCCGGTTGGGCGACGCCGACCGAAGCGGGCGCGCTGGGTGCCTTCGTGGTCCTCGTTATCGCGCTGTGGCGTGGAATGCGCTGGAACGCGCTGCAAAACGCGTTGATGGAAACGGCCAAGCTGAGCGTCATGATCTTCGCCCTCATCTGGGGGGTTCTGATCTTCGTGCGTTTCCTCGGGTTCGCCGGTTTGCCGGAAGCCTTTGCGGAGTGGATCGTCAACCTGCCATTAGAACCGGTGCTGATCATGGTCGGCATCCTGCTCGGCTACGCCGTGCTCGGTATGTTCATGGACGCGATCGGCATGTTGCTGCTGACGCTGCCGGTCGTCTATCCGGCGGTTATCGCGCTTGGCTATGACCCGATCTGGTTCGGCATTATCGTCGTCAAGATGTGCGAAGTCTGCCTGATCACCCCACCGGTAGGCCTGAACTGCTACGTGGTGTCAGCCGTTCGGCCAGACATCCCACTCGGCGACGTGTTCCGCGGTATCTTCCCGTTCTTCCTGATGGATGCCGTGACTGTAGGCCTGTTCCTGGCCTACCCGGAAATCGTGCTGTGGCTGCCGAATCTGGTTAACAGCTAGAGCGCGCCCGGTAGCGACCGGGCCGTAGAGAAGGCCAACTCAAAGTGCCGCGTCCTGCGGCACTTTGCATTTCAGGCCGCCGTCTTACACCACCGCCGTTGCCATGACGCTCAAGGGTGCACTGGGATGTCTGCTTCCGAGGCCCCCAGTGAATAGTTTCCGAGTTGCCGATCATCGGTCGACCGCACCCCCGCGACCCGCCAACCGTGTTTGTCATCGCGCATCAGATAAAAGTCGAGCACATCGATCTCGTGGCCCCAGTCGGCGCTCACCTGGACAAAGCCGCGCAGTTTGCCGATCAGCAGCGCCCGTGGCAGTTTCGAAAGTACTGGCCTGACCCCTTGACGGACGATGTTCGGCGGCCGCGCTTCCACGTAGGCTTCCACCGCACGAAAGATGTGCGTTGTACCGAGCGCAGCCGAGAGGGCGACTGCGGCGGCCAGCGTGGCCGCGGCGATGAGGCATAAAGAAAGGGCGAGAGGTCTGTTCTCATCCGGTGGCTCGGGGTCGATATGGACCGAAATTGCCCGGTTGAACAACATGCCCTGACGCCCGGGTAGTTTCACTAGCTTGAGCCGCAGGATGCGCCGGCCGAAGCTCGTCAGGTGATTTCTGCCGAATGCGATGTAAGACAGTGCAGCCAGCGTGACGATCCCTATCGGCAGCTTGGCAGTAGCATCGTCAAGCGGCACGAACCAGGACAGCAGACCAAAACAGACACTGGCCGTCGCCACCGTCAGACTGAGGTCGATCGCGATGGCAGTGCCCTTTCGCAGCAAAGACGCGACGACCAGCTGCTCTCCGTCAATCTCCAGGTATTGCATGAAGTCACTCAGTTGATGGGGCCGCCGGCCGCGCTGCGCGCGGTACCTCACGCCCGTACGCCAATGCCATATACCCCCTATGGCATAGGTAGGTCAGGCGGTCCAGAATAACGGTTCCTGCAATTTACAGTACCCGGGAACCAGTCATGAAGACCTACGGGCATTTCATCAACGGCGAGTATGTGGATCCGCTTGGCGGCGAGTGGATCGAAACGGTAGACCCCTATCGCGGTGAACCGTGGGCCAAGATACCGCGCGGCAGCGCGGACGATGTAGACCGTGCTGTCACGGCAGCGAGTGCGGCGATGGCCGACCCTGCCTGGCGCGCCATGACGCCGACGGCGCGCGGCAAGTTGATGCGTAAGCTCGGGGATCTGGTCACCGCCAATGCGGAGCGTCTGGCCGAGCTCGAAGTCAGGGATAACGGCAAGCTCATCGCCGAAATGAAAGGTCAGCTCGCCTACCATCCAGAGTGGTGGTACTACTTCGGTGGGCTCGCCGACAAGATCGAAGGCTCCGTCGTGCCGATCGACAAGCCCGATCACTTCGCATTCACCGACCGCGAACCGGTTGGCGTCGTCGCCGCGCTGACGGCCTGGAACTCGCCCCTGCTGTTCATCGCATGGAAGTGCGCGCCAGCCATAGCCGCGGGCTGCTCGGTCGTCGTCAAGCCGTCGGAATTCACCTCGGTCTCGACGCTGGAGTTCGCTGCGCTGACCGTGGAAGCCGGTTTTCCGCCCGGCATCTTCAACGTCGTAAGTGGCTACGGGACCGAAGCCGGCGCCGCTCTCGTGGAACACCCGGAGGTGGCCAAGATTTCATTCACCGGCTCCGACAAGACCGGTGCGCATATCTACTCGGCCGCCGCCAAGAGCATGAAACGCGTCTCCCTGGAACTGGGGGGCAAGTCACCGAACATCGTGTTCGACGATGCGGACATGAGCGCGGCAACGGCCGGCGCCATCTCCGGCATCTTTGCCGCGACGGGCCAGACCTGTGTCGCCGGGTCAAGATTACTGGTGCAAAACTCTATCCGGGAAGCGTTCACCGAGCGTCTGCTCGAGATCGCCAAGAGCGCGCGACTCGGCAATCCGATGGACATGGACACGCATGTCGGGCCGGTCACCACCGCCCCGCAATACCAGAAGATCCTGGACTACATCGATGTGGCCAAGGCCGAAGGCGCCCGCTGCATTCTGGGTGGCGGCCCGGCAGAAGGCCCCGATGTCATGGGCGGGCAGTTCGTGCAGCCTACCGTGTTTACCGATGTCACGAACGACATGCGCATTGCGCAGGAAGAGGTATTCGGACCGGTGTTGTCGATCATCGGTTTCGACGACGAAGAGGACGCCGTGCGCCTCGGCAATGACGTCATTTACGGGCTGGCCGCGGGGGTCTGGACCAGCAATATCGGCAGGGCCATGCGCATGTCGAAGGCGCTGAGAGCCGGCACGGTCTGGGTCAACACGTACCGAGCCGTCAGCTACATGATGCCCTTTGGCGGAATGAAGAATTCCGGGCTCGGGCGCGAAAGCGGCATCCATGCCATCGAGGAGTACCTGGAGACGAAATCGGTCTGGATCTCGCTCGCTGATTCGGCGCCGGCCAATCCGTTCGTCATGCGGTAAGCCAGCGCGCAGACCGGCGGCCGGAGACGCACCGGCGTCTCCGGCTCCAGACTCATCCGCCGCCCGGTGCTGCGATGAGTTTGGTCTCCAGGAAATCGCGAAGCCCTTCGGCGCCGCCTTCACGTCCCATGCCGGACATTTTGTATCCGCCGAACGGCGAGCCGGCGCTCATATAGGCACCGTTGATATTGACGGTTCCGGACTGCAGCGCGCGCGCGACCCGTTGCGCACGCTCCATGTCTGCCGTCTGAATGTAGGCACCGAGCCCATACGGCGAGTCATTGGCAATCGCGACAGCCTCGGCCTCGGTGTCGAAGGGAATCATGGCAAGCACCGGCCCGAACACTTCTTCCTGCGCAATGCGCATGTCGTTCGTAACATCGGCAAACACGGTCGGTCGCACGTAGTAGCCGGTTTCAAAACCTTCGGGCTTGCCCGGTCCGCCACTGACGAGCCGGGCGCCCTCGTCCATACCAACGGCGATCATGTGCTGTACCCGATCGAACTGCGTCTGGCTGATCAGTGGCCCCAGGTGCGCGCCGGTCTTTTCAGGCACGTCTACTTCCACCCGCTCGCACTTCTCGCGCGCTAGTTCAATGGCCGCAGCGTACACGCTGCGCTCCACCAGCATGCGCGAGGCCGCGTCGCAGCTTTGCCCTGTGTTGATAAAGCAGGCGTCGATGCCTTCATCGATGGCTTTCACCAAATCACAGTCGGCGAATACGAGATTCGGCGATTTGCCGCCCAGCTCGAGCGTCACGCGGGTTACGCGATCGGCGGAGTCCTTGATGACGGACGTGCCGGCACGGGTCGAGCCGGTGAACGACATCATGTTGACTTCAGGATGCCGCGACAACGCCGCGCCCACCACCGCGCCCGCGCCCTGCACGAGATTGAACACGCCGGCCGGCACACCGGCTTCGTGCATGACATCGGCGAACAAAGCCGCCGATAACGGCGTCAACTCGGCTGGCTTCAAAACCATCGTGCAGCCGGTCGCCAATGCCGGTGCGACCTTCAGAGCAATCTGATTGACCGGCCAGTTCCATGGCGTAATCAGCCCGCAGACACCTACCGGCTCAAGTACCATCGTGTCGCCGTTGCGTAGCTGCTCCTCGAACTCGAACGCCGCGAGGTCTTCGATAAACGCAGCAAGATGATCGATACCAGACTGGGCCTGCGGATTGCGTGCCGAGTCGATAGGGACGCCAAGCTCCAGTGACATCGCTTCGGCAAACTGCTCAAAGCGGTCGGTATAGACCTCCAGAACACGCTGCAAAATGCCCAGGCGTTCCTCCCGGGCCGTAGTGGAATAGGCGGGAAACGCCGCGCGCGCCGCAGTCACGGCGGCGTCGACATCGGCATCATTACCCATCGCCAGCGTGCCGATGGCGCGCTCGGTGGCCGGATTGATGACTTCCATCGAATCCACGCCCAGCGGCGCGACCCAGGCTCCATCGATGTAAAACTGGGACAGATTGACGTCGGGCATGATCATCGAATGCTCGTCTATAGAGGCGCGCCCCTGGAGACAACGCGACGGAATGATACGCAGTCCAGGCTCGACAGATGCGCCGACGCCCCGGCAATGGAAAAGCTATTGTGTCATACGGTCCCGGCCGGCAAACACCAGTTGCCGTCTCCCGTTCTCAGGCTCGCCAAAGCGACGCGGGCGCTACTTTGCGATGGCCGCGTCAGTCAGCTTGTTGAGGGCTCCGCGCATTTTCTTGACCACGGGATGGTCGGCGCCAACCCCGTGCGCGACCGCGAGCGCCGCGGGATCGTGATACGTGACCTTCACATTCGAATTGGCGTCGGCGTAGACCAGTACGCGTAGCGGCAGATCGAGGCCCATGGTCGCCGACGCCTTGAGTGCCGGCGTACCAAGTTTCGGATTACCGAACATCACCATCTGCATCGGGGCGAGCGAATCGCCGATGTTCTTCGCGCCGGCCGCGTGATCGACCCGGGCAAATACCCTGGCGCCGGCCTTCTCGACCACCGCGACCAGCCGATCGACGGTGTCCGCGACCGAATGCGGACTATCTTTGACTATGCGCTCGGCCATGGCGGTCGGGCTCAGCATCAACAACACGGCAACGTACAACACGACTTTCATCATCGAACTCCTCGGTAAATGGGTATGCACGGCAAAAACGCGAGTTCGGTGATCGTGCCGGACCCGCGCACACTTCTGCCGAGCGTCGGCCGACCGGCTTCGATTACATCTGACACGGCTGCTTGCGCGGCGTAAATGCAACTCATTATCATCCAGTAATGGCTCGCTGACCACCTCACTCGCGCGCGCAGATCGCGCCGACCGGCGGCGCGCGCGTACACTCACTGCGCGATCTCCAACCACCAATGAGGCACCACGCAGATGCGGCGACTGGTCCTTCTCATACTTGCTCTGTTGACATTCCCAGCGTCCGGCGCGGAGGCCCAATGCGAACCGGCAAACGACGTGTCACGCGTCACGGTTGCAGGTGGTTCCATCACCGAAATCATTTACGCGCTAGGCCTTGAAGGCAGCCTGGTGGCGGTAGATCGCACCTCCAACTTTCCAGCGGCTGCGCGGGAGTTGCCATCTGTAGGCTACGTGCGCAATCTGTCCGTGGAAGGGTTGATGTCGCTTAACCCAACGCTAATCCTGGGGGAAGACGACATGGGCCCTCCCCCGGTGATGCGGCAACTGAAGGCAACGCGCATCGAACTCCGCCAACTGGGCGAAGACCACACGGCTGACGGCATCATCGCCAAAGTCCGGTGCGTCGCGACCATCATGAACGCGGCAGCGAAAGGCGAGGCGTTTATTCAACAGACATTGATGCCAACGGTGGAGGCGCTCGCCACTCTCAAAGCCTCCGGGCGACGCACCGTCTTGTTGTTCGGGTTGCGAGACGGCGCCCCGATGGTTGGAGGTGCCAACACTTCGGCGCACGGCCTTATCAGCATGGCTGGCGGCGCGAACGTGTTCGGCCAGATCAAGGGCTGGAAACCCGTATCGCTCGAAGCGATGGCAAAGGCTGACCCGGAAGTGATCGTGATGCCCGAGCGCGGGGTTCGCGCGGCTGGCGGCGTAGACAAGGTGCTCGCGCATCCGGCTGTGCGACTGACCACGGCCGCGCGCAATAACAGCGTCGTCACGATGGACGGTATGAGCATGCTCGGATTCGGGCCGCGCACATTGAAGTCGGCGTTGATGCTGGCCGAGCAGTTGCGCGAGTTGCCTTGAGCCAGACTCAGAGCGCAGACCTCTACCGTCTGGGCGACGCACGGGCTCGACGCCGCGCCATCATTTTGGTGGCGCTCGGCTGCGCCCTGACGCTGGTCGGCGCATGGTCGCTTGCCAGCGGTGCCGTCCCGGTCGACTTGAGCGCCGTCTTCGAGTCCGACCGGGATGCGGTGTTTCAACGTACCGTCCTGGTTGAAATCCGCATGCCGCGCGTGCTGTTGTCGCTCGCGGTGGGGGCGTCGCTCGCCATCGCCGGTGCGGCGCTGCAAGGACTGTTCCGAAATCCGCTTGCCGACCCTGGGCTGATCGGCGTGTCGAGCGGTGCTGCCGTTGGCGCGATCGCCTATATCGTCATCGGTGCCGAATTCGAGCTGCCCGAGTCGGTAGCGCCCTATGCGTTGCCGGTCGCCGCCGTGATCGGCGCATCGGCGGTCACTCTGTGCCTCTACCTGTTCTCACAACGCTATGGCCAGTTCAACATATTGACGATGCTGCTCGCTGGGATCGCGATCAATGCGATCGCAGGCGTCGGCATCGGCGCCTTTCAATACATCAGTGACGATGCGCAGTTGCGCACGCTCGTGTTCTGGATGATGGGCAGCTTCGGGCGGGCGTCCTGGGATATTCTGATCCCGGCGCTCGCCATCATGTTCGCGGCACTGCTCGCGCTGCTACGTCAGAGCGAACAGCTCGACCGTCTGCAACTGGGCGAAGACCAGGCGAGGCACCTCGGGATCGACGTCGTGCGACTCAAACGCAACGTAGTGTTGTTGACCGCCGCAGTCGTCGGTTCCGGTGTCGCGCTCTCGGGCATCATCGGATTCATCGGCCTGGTAGTACCGCACCTCGTGCGCATGCTCGGCGGCATGTCGCATCGCTACGTACTGCCCGGGGCTGCGCTACTCGGCGCCACTCTCGCGACGCTGGCAGACCTCATCGCGCGCACCATTGTCGTGCCCGCCGAAGTGCCGGTCGGACTGGTCACGAGTGCGATCGGCGGGCCGTTCTTCCTTTGGTTGATGACCCGGGTAAGGCCACGTGCAGACTGACGGCTACGCACTCAACGACGTTCGCGTCGCGCTGCACGGGCGCCCGATTCTGGACGGCGTGTCGGTGATCTTTCCGGCTGGCCGGCTAACCGCGATTATCGGCCCGAACGGCGCGGGCAAGTCATCGTTGCTGAAGGTGCTGAGCGGTGACTATGCGCCACAACGCGGTGACGTCAGATTGAACGACCGGCCGCTGGCGGACATGACGCTTCTCGAGCAGGCGAATCGCCGCGCGGTGATGACCCAGTCAACGCACATCGGATTCGACTTTGAAGTTGCGGAAGTTCTCCGCATGGGTTTCCTTGGTGCGCCCGCCCACCGCGAATCGTTGGTGGCGGAGATCATCGCGACATGCCAGTTGGAGACATTGCTCGAACGTCCGTTCAACTCGTTATCGGGCGGCGAACAACAGCGGGTTCACTTCGCCCGCGTGGTCATTCAGGCTGCGGGTATTCGCGTCGACCAGGCGCCAGGTTTCGTCCTGCTGGATGAGCCTACGGCGAATCTCGACCTGGCGCATGAACTCGTCGTACTGCGCAGCGCCCATGCGCTGGCCACGCAGGGCTTTGGCGTCATTGTGGTCCTGCATGACCTCAACCTGGCAGCTCGATTCGCCGACGAACTGCTGCTGCTTGCCAACGGGCGCGTCGTCGCGCACGGCGAGCCGCAAACGGTGCTCCACCCGGATGCCCTGAGCCAGTGCTACGGGACGCCGGTTACAGTCGAGCACCATCAGGCTCTGGACCGGATCGTCGTGCATACCTGAGGATGGCCGCCGCCCAGAGATAAGCCGAATTCGAAATCCACCAAATAGTCGGCCACCACTGCGCGTACAGGTGCGCCTGACGAAGCCAGACCTACGCAGGCCATACCGCGTACACTAAGAAGTCACCGAATCCTGCCCAAACGCGTCGAAACGCCGGAGTCAAGACGATGACCGCCAGCTCGATCGAGAACAATCTCGCGCTGTTTTGTGACTTCGAAAACGTGGCGTTGGGCGTACGCGACCAGAAGCTGCCCAAGTTCGACATTGCAGTCGTTCTGGAGCGTCTGCTCGTGAAAGGCAACGTGGTCGTCAAGAAAGCCTACTGTGACTGGGAACGATTTAAAGACCACAAGCCTGTCATGCACGACGCGGCCTTCGAGCTGATCGAAATCCCGCATACCCGTCAGTCGGGAAAGAACTCTGCCGATATTCGTATGGTCGTCGATGCCTTGGACCTGTGCTACACAAAGGACCACATCGACACTTTCGTGATCATCAGCGGCGACTCGGATTTCTCGCCCCTCGTCAGCAAGCTGCGCGAAAACGCCAAGCTGGTCATCGGTGTAGGCGTACGCTCCAGCACGTCGGACCTCTTGATGAGCAACTGCGACGAGTTCATCTTCTACGATGATCTGGTCGAAGCGAGGTCGACGAAAAGTAAGCGGCGCAAAACGCCCAAGAAGAAGTCCTCCGCCCAGAAGTCCACAGAAAAACAGGCCGACAAAAAGCCCGAGTCAGATCCCATCGACGAGGGCATCGACCTCGTGTTGGACACCGCAGAGGCTTTGATCGCAGAGCGCGGCGATGGCGTTTGGGGGTCGATGGTCAAGCAGACGCTCAAACGACGGCATCCAGGGTTCAGCGAGACGGCCTTCGGCTTCCGTTCATTCAACGAACTGTTGGAGGAAGCGGGGCAGCGGGGCCTCGTAAAGATGGAATCGGACGAGCGCTCGGGCGGCTATGTCATTCGTTCGGTCGCGCGAGACTGAACGACCTGACACCACTTACCACATCGAAGCTGACAGCTGGTGAGCATTGAATTTCTACTGACTTCGCTCGTCGTGATCGTACTGCCGGGCACCGGTGTCCTCTACACACTGGCGATCGGGCTTGGCCGGGGATTTGGTGCAAGCCTTGCAGCAGCCTTGGGCTGCACATTCGGCATCGTCCCGGCTGCTACTGCGAGCATCGTGGGACTGGCCGCCATTTTTCACACGAGCGCGCTGGCGTTTCAGGCCGTCAAGATACTCGGCGTTGCGTACTTGTTGTACATGGCCTGGAGCATTGTCCGCGAGGGTGGCGTATTGACCGTCGAGGAGAACCATCAGCCGGTATCGATGCTGAAGACAGCGATACACGGGACATTGCTGAATGTCCTGAACCCGAAGCTGTCGCTGTTCTTCCTGGCCTTCCTGCCCCAATTCGTCGATGCTGGTGCATCCGACGCGACCTTGCAAATGGTGGCGCTGGCGCTCTTATTCATGCTGATGACATTCGCGGTTTTCGTGCTATACGGGGCCCTGGCAGCCGCCGCGAGGGACTATGTCATCTCGCAGCCAGTCGTCATGACGTGGCTGAAGCGTTCGTTCGCGCTGGCCTTCGGCGTACTGGGCCTGCGCCTGGCGCTCGCGGAGCGCTGACGCAACAACTGGCGCAGTTCAACGCGGCCGACCATTTGATTAAGGCGAGAGCGCGGGGCCTGCGGCGCTCACCTCGCGGCGCGTCTTGGGTTAAGGTTGCCGAGGTGCAAATAGCAGCGAGGAGGTTCACGCATGACGGGTCCCGCTACGCATGGGCGCGTTGCGTTGATAACCGGCGCGGGCGGTCGCGGCGGTATCGGCAGGGCCATCGCCCGGGAACTGGGGTCGCGTGGCATCGACGTTGTACTGACAGATGTTCAACGCGATCCGGCTACGTTGCCACCGGATGAAATCGCTTCAGGATGGCAGGGCATCGACAGCGTTGCCGATGAGCTCCGGGCAGAAGGGGTCGACGTACTCACCCGGCGATGTGACCTGACCGAGCCCGCGCAGATCGCTCATCTGGTCGACCGCGCCGTCGCCTGGAGAGGTCATATCGACATCCTGATCAATAACGCGCGCGCGTTGATGGGTCACGACTCAGCGCCCGTTACCGACGTGCCGCTCGACGTCTGGCAGCGGTTTCTGGCGATCAATACCACGGCGCCGTTTCTGCTCATCCAACACGTCGCCAAACATATGTTGGAGCGCGGCTCTGGCGGACGCATCGTCACGATAGGCTCGGATATGAGCAAACGCGCGCGCGCCAATACGGCCGCCTACGCGGCCTCGAAGTTCGGCGTCTTCGGGCTCACCCAGGCAGCAGCGCACGACCTGGCACACGCAAACATCACGGTGAATCTGGTTTGCCCCGGACCGGTACGGACGAATCGATTCAATTTCGCCGAGAGCGCGCACGCCGAGGCGAGTGGTGAGTCACTGGAAACGGTACGAGAGCGTGGGTGGGATAACAAGGCTGCCGGCATCCCGCTGGGCCGCGCCGCGGCGGTCGAAGACGTTGCCAATCTGGTCGGCTTTCTGACCTCACCCGAAGCTGCCTACATCACCGGGCAGGGTTACAACATCAACGGCGGCATGTTTTCTCACTGACCGACTTCAGCCGCAGCAAGACTACCGGAACTACTCATGCCAGATCCCTCACCCAAACGTCCGACAACCGTCCGCCTGCAACGCATGGTCCGCGCCTACAGAGAGAGTGCCGCGCTGATGGCAGCAGTGGAACTAGGTCTCTTCACCGAAGTTGCCCGACAACAGCACACGGAAGCTTCCCTGGCCGGTGCCCTCGGGCTGTCGCCGCTGCACGGGGAGCGCATCATCGTCGCGTGCGTCGGTCTTGGTCTCCTCGAACGAGATGGCGAATGGCTCCGAAACGCGGCCGACGTCGAGCGCTTCCTGGTTGCGGGCGAGCGTCACTACGCGGGCGAATGGATGCTGTTTACGAAGCCGGACTGGAACGATTGGGGACGCCTCGGCGAGATTTTGCGCACCGACGAGCCGGCCCGGAGCGACAACGTAAAAGTGTCCCAGTTCACGGTCGACGACGCGCGAACCTATCATCGCGCAACCTATTCAATAGGTCGTGGGGCCGGACGGCTGTTCCTCCGCCAGACCGACCTCTCGCAAAAGAACTTTATGATCGATATCGGCGGCGGCTCTGGCGCCTACTGCATCGAAGCCTGCAAGCAACACCCGGACCTGCGCGCGTGCGTACTCGATCTCCCCTCCGTCGCGGTGGTCGCACGCGAATTCATCGATGAACAGGGTCTGACTGATCGGATCGAAGCGCGCGCGTGCGACTTCAACCGCGATCCGTTTCCGCAGGGCGCTGACGTCGCTGTCATGGCATCCAATCTCCCGATGTACGGCCGCGCGGAATTCCGTGCGGTTGTGGCCAAGGCGTTCGCGGCACTGGCACCAGGTGGCGAGATGCATCTGATCGGCGAAGCGCTGAACGCCGAGCGAACGGCTCCAGCCGACGCCGCGCTTTGGGGTTTGTCGGAAGCGCTGGTCAACGGTACCGGACTCGCCCACTCCGTAGCAGACGTCGAAGGCTATTTCGAGTCGGCGGGTTTTACGGAGATCGGCACGACCGACTTCGTCCCAGGGGTTTTACAACGCACCGTAGGACGCAAGCCCGGCGCTTGACAGCCCTCAGGCTGCCGATACCCATCGATTGAGCGTCGTGGCGAGTTCTGCACGCCTGACCGGCTTCGAGAGATAGTCGTTCATGCCTGCCTCCAGGCACTTGGCCCGGTCGCCGGACATCGAGTTCGCAGTCATGGCGATGACGGGTATGCCGTTGACCGTGTCGCAGTCCAGCCCGCGAATGGCCCGCGTGGTCTCATAGCCATCCAGTACTGGCATCTGGCAGTCCATCAAGACTACGTCGTAGGTGCCGGATGCAAGTGCTTCGAGTACCTGCACGCCGGTTTCCGCCACGTCGACCCGGTGCCCGAGCTTTTGCAGCATACGAGTCGCGATCTTCTGATTGACCTGATTGTCCTCAGCGAGCAGGACACGGGCTCGCCGCGCATTCTCAGCTTCCGTCATGCGCTGCCTGTCGAGCGGGGCTGCGGACACGTCTTCCGGCGCGCCAGCCAACACCGCCTGCAGTTTTGCACGAAGCTGATCAACACGTATGGGCTTCGTCAGAAAAGCATCGAATCCATGATCGCCCGAGAGTTTGTGGGCGGCGCGTTCGGCCTGCGCGGTTACCAGAACAAACGGCACGTCACACGGAACTTCGTGCTCACGCAGTCTCGCCGGTACCGAAGCGCCAGGACCGTCATCGAATCGCGGCCCGACCACGACGAGATCGAATGGCTTCGATGCGTTTGCCCCGGAGGTCACGAGCAACGCGGCCGCTTCATCCACGGATTTCACCACGCTGACGTCCAATCCCAGGTCAGCAGCGTGCAGGCGCATGAACTCCTGCCTGGTCGCGTGCTCGTCGACGTACAGCATGCGCTTACCGGCGAGTTCTTCAGCGATGACAGGGGCATCGGACGACGGTGCTTCACCCCGGTCGAATTCGAGTTCCACCGTGAACGTACTACCGGCATCAAGCTCGCTCTTGACGCTGATGCGGCCTCCCATGAGTTCGGTGAGCTGCCGCGAGATCGCCAGTCCAAGGCCAGTGCCGCCGAATCTGCGTGTGGTCGAACTGTCAGCCTGTGTAAACGCGCTGAACAAATGCGCCTGCGCGTCGGCCGATATGCCGATCCCGGTATCGATGACATCGATGCGGACCGAGACCCGCTCGCCCACGTCGGGGGCGGTTTCAATACGCACGATCACCTCCCCGACCTCGGTAAATTTGATCGAATTGCCGACGAGGTTTATCAGGATCTGCCGGAGCCGCCCCGGATCGCCACTCACCCAGGCTTGCGGCCCGCCGACGAACAGGCAGGTCAGTTCGATAGCGCGCTCTTCCGCCCTGTGCGCGAGCAGCTCGACGACATCTTCTGCAGTCGTACGGAGGTCAAACGTCAGCGTTTCCAACTCCAGCTTGCCGGCCTCGACTTTGGAAAAGTCGAGGATGTCGTTGATGATCGTCATCAACGAATCACCTGAGCGACGCACAGTCTCGGCAAAGTCACGCTGTTCTTTGGTGAGGGCCGTATCCAGCAAGAGGTCGATCATGCCGATCACGCCGTTCATCGGCGTGCGAATCTCGTGGCTCATGGTGGCGAGGAATTCACTCTTGGCCCGCGACCCGGCTTCCGCTGCGTCCTTCGCTTCGATGAGGTCGCGCGTCTGCTCTCCGATCTTGCGTTCGAGCGAGTTACGCAGTTCCGTCAGCTCGATGCCATTTTTGCGCAGCGTCTCGATGGCACGAGCCATGTCGCCCAACTCATCCTTGCGCGCGAGTTCCGGCACGCTCACGTTGAACCGCGCGGATCCGAGGTCACGCACGACGCTCGACAGATGCACTATCGGTTGGAACATCCAACGCAACACGACGTACACGGCAACCACGGTCGCGAGCGCGAAGATCACGAGCATGCCAATACCCTGCAGCACGCGCTCTTCGAGGTATTCGTTTAGTGAACGGCGGGAGAAATCGAGCGTAAGAGACGCGATCACGTCTTTCTCGGCCACCGTGCCCGGCGGTCCGTGTATCGGACGCGCAACTTTGATGACGCCTCCTAGAGCGCCGACACCCTCGACGACATCGCGTTTACCGTGCTCGTGTTCCACGATAATGCGCGCGACGTCGGGGTTGCTTGAAACGGACTGGAGCAGGCTCTCGACGGTGGGAGCGTCAAAATTCCACACGGGTACGCTCAGGCTCGCAGCCTGGTCGTCAGCCATCATACGTGCCCGATGAATCAGTAGTTCAGCGCGCTCCAGATACGACAGGTACGTGGAGACCGAGAGAACGGTCGCGCCGAATCCGACCATCAACAGGACGAATGACGCGTACGCGCGAAGCCGGAAACTCATCGAGCTTATCGGTCGCTTATGGCTAGCGAATGATGCCCCAGGCGAGCTGCTTGGTCTTGACGAAATCGGCGTTGGTCTCGAGCCAGCGATTGAAGGCCCGCATCAGGTCGGTGCGCGTCGTCGTCGACAGTTGATAGTCGCCGCGGTCGTGCGGTAGGGCCGGGTCGAAGACGAGCCCGCCATCCGCCCTGAGGCCGTTGCTGAGTTCGTAGTTGGCGACCGCCGTATTGGCGTAAACGCCACCCACGCGGCCCGCGAGCCCCTGGCGCAACAGACCGACGAAGTCGGGGTTTTCCCACAATGTGACGCTGCCCGAGCCTATGCGGTCCATCCAGGCCCAGGGGGTAAATCCGCGCACGGTGCCGAGGCGACCGATTTCACTGGCATCCCGCCCGACGCGATCCGGCTTTACCATGACTCCATCCACGTACGGCGCCACCGAGTGACTGTAAGACACCGCCACGTCGGCTTTCGCCTGACGGTTCCAGTTCGGATTGTCCGGATACTTGAAGTCGACGGCGCCAGTGACGAGTTCCTGGAACAGGCGCTTGACCGGCAGCGGGCGATAGACGAACTCAATGCCCTGATCAGCCGCGAATCTGTCCAGAATCTCGCGCGCATAGCCGCTGTACTCACCTTTTTTGAGCGTGTAGTGGGGCAAGTACGGAATAGCTTCGACGCCGACTACAAATCGGTTCGACCCCAGCACCGAATGAGGCAGCAACACCACCAGGAGCGACACGACCGCGGTCAGATGTTTCATGGGATTGAGTTTCGCTTTTTAGAATTCCTCCACGTGATGTCGGCGCTGGAGCTGAGAACTTAACGGGTTGCCGTGACCTCGGCCCAAGAGCGCGGCGAACCTGAGGGCAAACGGGAGCTGGCAGGAACAAGGTGGGCCACACGTCGCGGGTGCAGCCGGGCCACGGGCCAGAGGCTGCGGAGCGTCAGCTCCCGGCCGGCTGCCCGGCCACGGGGATGCGCTTCTTACGGTAGAAGCGCAGCGCGATGAACACCGCCGCACCGACCAGGCCGGCTGCGTTGAATGCGGGTATCGTCATCGCAAGCAATACTGCGATTCCGGCGCGAATCAACCGTTCCACGACGGTCAGTCTGGCCGCGTCGAAGCCCACCACGCTGGTCGACAGCATCCAGAGCGCCACGCCGAGCTTCAACATGACCCACACGAGCCCCGTGACGGAAAAACCATCTATCAGCAGCAGGTTGGTGTCGTAGATGAAAAAGAACGGGATCACGAACCCGCTCAACGCGAGGCCTACCGCCTTGACGGCCGTGCGCGTCGGCGTTGCCTCCGCTATGGGCGCGGCCGCAAAGGCCGCGATCGCGACCGGTGGCGTGATATTCGACAGCACGCCGAAGTAGAACACGAACAGATGAATGGCGATGGCTTCGATACCGAGCGCCTTGATGGAAGGCCCGAGCACCAGCACGATGATGAGATAAGCCGGAAACGTCGGCATACCCATACCGAGAATCAAACAGGACCCGGCTGCAACCAGTAAACCCAGGAACAGGTTATCGCCGCCGATCGAGCTGATCGCGCCAGCGAATTTAATGCCGATACCGGTCAGGTCCAGGACGCCGAGCAACACACCGATCGATCCGACCGCCATCATGATGGCCGACCCGGCCACACCACCGCGGACCAGCCCCCGGACGAGCCGGACCGGGTCCTTGCGCACTTCGGGATTGATAAACCCGAAGACGAACGCCGTCAGCGTACCGGCGAGCCCCGCCGCAGCTGGCGAGCGACCCATCACGAGCGGCACGATGACCGCGATGATCGGTGCGATGAACATCAGCGAATACAGCAGATCGGTGCGTGTCAGTTTCTGGCGCTCTTCCGGCGGGAGCGGTTTGATGCCGAGACGCGCAGCTTCCAGCGACACGCTGGCGAACAGGCTGCCGTAGAAGAACAGCGCAGGTAACAGCGCCGCCAGGCAGACGGTGAGATAGGAAACGCCGACCAGTTCCGCCATCAGAAAGGCCGCCGCGCCCATGACGGGCGGCATGATCTGGCCGCCCGACGACGCGGCCGACTCCACGCCGCCTGCGAACGCGGGCGCAAACCCCCGGCGCTTGATCATCGGAATCGTCAGTACACCGGTACCCACCACGTTCGCCGCAACGCTGCCCGACATCGTGCCAAACATCGCGCTCGCCGCAATCGCCGCGTGCGCCGGCCCGCCGCGGGTGCGGCCAGTCACCGCAAACGCGATCCGGATCAGCGACTCGCCGGCGCCGGTCGCCTGCAGGATTGAACCGAAGATGATGAAGATCAGGATGAGCGTCAGGACGATGCCGGTCGGAAATCCGAACACTCCCTTGAACCCGTACCAGACGATCTCGACCGTCTGCTCTACGGAAAACCCGGAATGTCTGAATATCCAGGGCAGATCCGCACCAAACAGGCAGTAGAGCAGTGCGATCAGTCCGACCAGCGCAAGCGGCAGACCAAAGATGCGTCGGGTCAGTTCGATGACCGTCAACATCGCGCCGAGCGCGCCAGCCTTGTCGATCAGATCGAATTCGGAGACAAGAAATTCCATGTCTTCGAGATTGTCGATGAACCGCCAGACCGCATAGGCCATGACGGTCAGCATGCCGATGTCCACCATCAGGCCAAGCCACCGCCGCGGTGCTGACCAGACCTGCCCCTCCGGCGCCCTGGTGGGATAGAGAATGACCATGACGATGGTGCAGATGAGCAGGATGACGGAACGGTGAATGGTCGACTCGGGCGCGCCGAACAACGAGGTGTAAATACACTGGGCGGCAACGCCAAAGGCGAGCAGCGCCGACAGCTTGAGCATGAGTGAGCGAATCCGCCCGGCGTCGGTTTCAGTCGGGCCGCCCGACAAGCTCTGCGCGATGCTCATGATTCAACCTTGGGAACCGGGTACGCGCAGCGAGACTACGCGGGCCTCGTGTGGCAGTCAATTTGGGTCTGGAGTGCTTCAACCCCATATGAGCGCGATCTGTGGCCGGCGCAACGGCCTCATCCGACGGAGCGGTCGGGCGACTACGAGATCCCACGGTCACTGTGGATAAAGACGGTTGACGGCAGGCCGGTCACGAGGTGCGATCGCATCTTTGCGAGCCTGCGGGGTCCCCGAATGAAGTCGCATGTGCAAGTGGCCGTGATCGGCGGGGGTGTGGTCGGTTGCTCGGTGCTGTTTCATCTGACCAAGTTCGGTTGGAAAGACGTGGTGCTAATCGAACGCTCGGAACTCACCTCGGGATCCACGTGGCACGCAGCCGGCGGTTTTCATACATTGAACGCCGACACCAACATGGCGGCGCTCCAGGGTTACACGATTCAGCTCTACCGGGAATTGGAAGCTGTTTCGGGGCAGTCTTGCGGTTTACATCACGTCGGCGGCCTGACGCTCGCCACCACGCCGGAGCGCCTCGACTTTCTCAAAACCGAACGCGCCAAGCACCGCTACATGGGGCTCGAAACGCGCATCGTCGGACCCGACGAAATTCAAGCCATATCGCCCATCACGAACCCGGAAGGTGTACTCGGTGCGCTGTACGACCCGCTCGACGGTCACCTGGACCCGTCGGGAACCACGCACGCCTATGCAAAAGCCGCGCGACTGCAGGGTGCCGAGATCTATCTGCGGAATCCGGTTCTCGAGTTGCTGCCGAATGCTGACGGCTCGTGGGAAGTCGTCACGCGGGACGGGACGCTGACTGCCGAATACATCGTCAACGCCGCGGGGCTCTGGGCGCGCGAGGTGGGGGCCATGGCCGGCGTATTCCTACCGCTGCAACCGATGGAACACCAGTACCTCGTTACCGAAGACATCCCCGAGGTATTCGAACGCGCTGATGAGCTCCCCCATGTGATGGATCCCGAAGGCGAGAGCTACTTGCGCCAGGAAGGTCGTGGGCTGGTCATCGGCATGTACGAGCAGGCGTGCGAACCGTGGGCGGTCGACGGGACATCGTGGGATTTCGGCCACGAGCTGCTACCGAACAAACTCGACCGCGTCGCCGAACCCCTGGAGATCGCTTACCGACGTTACCCGGTGCTCGAAACCGCGGGCATCAAGCAAATCATCAACGGCCCCTTTACGTTCGCGCCGGACGGCAACCCACTGGTCGGGCCAGTACCGGGACTGCGTAACTACTGGACCGCGTGCGCCGTGATGGCGGGCTTCAGTCAAGGCGGTGGGGTCGGCCTGACTCTGGCTGAGTGGATGATCGAGGGCGAACCTTCACGCGATGTTTTCGCGATGGATGTCGCGCGCTTTGGAGCGTTTCCAACCCGTGCTTACGCCCGTGTCAAAGCGACGGAGAATTACCAGCGCCGGTTCGCGGTGTCTTATCCGAACGAAGAGTTGCCCGCTGGCCGGCCGCTGCTGACGACGCCGGTCTACCCGATCTGGAAACAGCAACGGGCGGTGTTTGGTCAGGGTTATGGTACGGAACATGTGAACTATTTCGCGCCGCCCGGTGAGCCGTTGGAGGAAACGCCGAGCTTCCGGCGCAGCAACGCCTTCGACGCCGTAGCTGCGGAATGCCACGCGGTACGCACGGCGGTCGGACTGAACGAAGTGCACAACTTCAGCAAGTTCGAGGTAACCGGCGACGGCGCGCGGACATGGCTAGACCGGATCATGGCTGGGCGCATTCCAGCCCCCGGCCGGGTCTCATTGACGCCGATGTTGAGTCCGAAAGGGAAGCTCATCGGTGACTTCACGGTGACCTGTCTTGCGGAGCAGCGGTTTCAGTTGACTGCGTCCTACGCCGCGCAGGCCTACCACATGCGCTGGTTCGAGATGCATCTGCCGCTCGATGACAGCGTCAGTATCAGCAACATTTCGCTGGAACGCATCGGTTTTCAGATTGCGGGACCCAATGCGCGCGGGTTGCTGGCAGCGGTAGCGCGCGCTGACGTCTCCAACGAAGCGCTTCCGTTCATGCATGTTCGCGAGATGGAAGTCGGGCTTTGCGACGCCATCGTGCAGCGGTTGAGTTACACCGGCGACCTGGGGTTCGAAATTTACGTGCGGCCGGGCGAACAGGTAGCGCTCTACGAGTCGCTCGCGAAAGCGGGCGCGCAGTTCGGGATGCGACCATTCGGCATGCGCGCCATCATGAGCCTGAGGCTGGAGAAGTCTTTTGGCTCGTGGATGCGCGAGTACCGGCCGGATTACACCGCGACCGAAACCGGTCTGGACCGGTTCGTGGCATTCAACAAGCCGGCCGAGTTCATTGGCCGCGCGGCGGCGGCGGCCGCTGCGGCCGCATCACCTGTGCGTCAGCTCTGCACGTTGATAGTCGATGCCAGCGACGCTGACGTTTGGGCTGATGAACCTATCTGGCACGATGGGTCGGTCGTGGGCTTCGTGACGTCGGGCGGCTACGCCCACTACGTCAAGCGCTCGATCGCACTCGGCTTCCTGCCGCCGGAACTGGTCGTTGCAGGACAGCCGGTCACGGTCGAGATCCTCGGCGAGCAGCGCGCCGCCAGGGTCGCGCTCGAATGCGCCCTGGACCCGGCCGGCACCCGCATGCGTGGCTGACCCAAACGACCACCGACATGACGTCTGTGGCGCACACACCGCCACGCGGGACTACGCACGCAGCGCCTCGGCGTGCCACGCGATGTGTTCGCCAATAAACGTCGCGATAAAGAAGTAGCTGTGGTCGTAACCCGGCTGAATCCGCAGATCCAGTTCGACACCGAGGTCTCGGCAGGCATCCGCCAGATTCTGCGGCTTCAGCTGCTCGATGAGAAAACCATCCGCGCCACCCTGGTCGACGAGCAGAGGTCCCGGGTTCGCGCCCGCGCGCACGAGGCAAGTAGCATCCCACTGCTCCCACTCGTTTGCGTCGTCACCGAGGTAAGCACCGAGACAGCCGCGCCCCCAGTCGCAGTCGACGGGATTGGCGATGGGTGCAAACGCAGATACCGAGCGATAGAGCCCGGGGTTGCGTAGCGCTGCGACGAGCGCACCATGCCCTCCCATCGAATGGCCGCTCACCGAGCGCAGACCCGGAACGACAGGTAGCGCCGCCTCTACCAATGCCGGTAACTCGGCAGTGACGTAATCGTACATGCGGTAGTTGGCAGACCACGGCTCCTCGGTCGCGTTGACGTAGAACCCGGCACCGGTCCCGAGGTCATAGCGGTCGGCATCGGCGACGTGATCACCACGGGGGCTGGTGTCCGGGATGACCATTGCGATGCCCGCTTCCGATGCGTAACGCGAGGCGCCCGCTTTGGTTCGGAAATTGTCATCCGTACACGTCAGACCCGAGAGCCAGTACAAGACCGGGACCGGCCCGGAATCGGCCTGCGGCGGCAGGTATACCGAAAACGTCATATCGCATGCACAGGCGGTCGACGCGTGCTGGTAACGGGTCATGGAGCCGCCAAAATCCCGGGTCTGTTCGACTTGTTGCACTCGATAGCTCCGCTGTCGCTGTTTCAACCGCGGGATTTTGCCGCGCGCCAAAGCGGCATGACAAGGTGGTGGTATACGGGTGGCGCGCGCATCCCCAGGGCATGCGGACATCTCGGTACGGGCATCTGGAAGTCGAATCTCCACGCAGAGGCGTTCGTGCGCGTCATTGTTCGCTACCATGCGGTTGGCGGCCTTCGATGGACGCGGGAAGTTCCGTAGCGACCCACTCCCCACAACTGTTCAAATTCACAAAGACCCGCTCGACGAGCGACGAGGAAAAACATGAGCGACGCACCCGTTCTATACGAGAAAGATGGCCGGATAGTCACTTGGACGATCAATCGACCCGACAACCGTAACGCAATATCGTCACGTGAAATGGTCGAGCGCTTCGAGGAACTGGCCGCCGACGTCGCCATGGACCACGACGTGTCGTGCGTGATCCTGACCGGCGCCGGAACCGCGTTCTCCTCCGGCGGCGACGTGAAGCAATTCGCCGTGGACGCACCTCAGAACCAGCAGCATCCAGTGCGCACGCGCCATTGGTACCGCGAGGGCATTCAGCGCATTCCGCTGGCGCTGGACCGCCTGGAGATCCCCACTATCGCGGCCATCAACGGTCATGCGATCGGGGCCGGCTGCGATCTGGCGATGATGTGCGACCTGCGCATTGCATCCGATACTGCCCAGTTCGGGGAGGTCTTCGTGAACATGGGGATCATTCCCGGCGATGGCGGCTCCTGGTATCTGCCGAGGCTGGTTGGACGCGCAAAAGCGTTCGAGATGACGTTTACCGGTGACGTGATCGACGCCGCTGAAGCGCTCGAAATCGGTCTCGTGAGCCGGATAGTGCCGCTGGAAGACCTGCTACCGACTGCGCGCAAACTCGCAGAGAAGATCGTGCGCAAGCCGCCCGAGGTATTGCGCATGACAAAGCGCCTGTTGAAGGAAAGCGAATTTCAGCGCCTCGACACTGCCCTCGAGATGGCGGCGGGCATGCAGGCCCTGGCGCAGTCCACTCGCGACCACCAGGAGGCCGCGACCGCCTTCGTGGAAAAGCGCAAGCCGCAGTTCACTGGCGACTGACGCTGGCGCCCCGCGCTTACAGACGGCGGAGTGAGCGCGGTGGCACCCGCGCGATGTTGGCGAGCAGCCGGGAGGCAGGCTAGCGGCTGGCGGCCTGGAGCATACCGTGTTGTGCCCGGTGCTCGGTCCAGCCCCCGGTCAGCAGGTCGGATACGCGCTGCTGATGTTGGGCGTTTTCGTTCAGGTTCCGAAACGACATATCGAACGTTCGGTAATCCCACTCGATAGTCAGGCGGCAGATCTCACGATAAGAGCGGACCAGCTGCTTTTCCGTAGTACGCAGCAGCCACAGCAGATTCGTGACGGAATTGTCTCGCGGGCCCGTCGCGTCGACACCGGAGCCTTTGTACGCACTGTCCACGGCCTGGCTCGCCAGACGCTCCACACACGAGAGAGCACTGTGATAATGCTCCCAGTCCTCATCGGAGGCGGTGCTCGAAAGTCCGTAGAGCTCGCGCATACCAACCTCGCCGGTGGTATCGCGTAAGCGACTGTACACCTGGTGCGTCAGCAATTCGCGGTCGGCGACAACGAGTAGCAATGACACGACTCTATGCCAACGCGCGTCGTCAGCAGCGGCGCGGTCAGTCATAGCGCGAGTAGCATGATCGAAAAGCCACGCTCGTCCAGAAGCGGATAGGGATAGTTAATGCTACTCATTCTCATTCCGACTCTCAAACCCTGTTGGTCTGACGGTTCCAGCATCGACAGCCATTCACCATCGTCTTCCCAAACCAACGCGCGAGCGGTGAAAGACGAGCCGTGGCACGCCTTGAAGGCCGGCCCAAATCAATAAGGACGTTCTCGCATCCCGATTGAATTCGCCGGCTGTGGCAAACCCGGTCGGGCAACCCGAAAAAGGTGCGAGTGCAACACCGAACTCATCCTTTCAGGCGTAGTCGAACGGGCATCAAAGTCAATTGGACCAGTGGTATGCCTGAACGCAATGTTGCGCCTGGGAGACTCGGCGGACTGGCACTCGCGAGCGTAGTCGCCTGTTCCAATGTCGCGGCGAGCGCGACCACGGTAGAGTTGACCGACCTCGCCTGGGAGCGGCGCGTCATCCTGATATTCACCGGGCCTGCGGAACCGGTCGACGCATCCCTCGAACAGGCGCTGAAACGCTACGCCTGCCATATTCGCGATCGCGACCTCAATATATACAGCGTCGGCCAGGGCTCGGTGACACCGCTGACCCCCGCGGCGACACCCATCGACGACGGGGCTGCCAGCTTGCGCGGCATCTACGCGAGCAGCGAGGGAGGGCGCGAGTTGGTGCTGATCGGCAAAGACGGCGGCATCAAGGCCCGCGGCCGGAGCCTGGAAGCACTGCCAACATTCTTCGGTTTAATCGACGGCATGCCGATGCGCCGCGCCGAGCAGCGGTCGAGGGGCCTCGAGTGCGGTTGATGTCCGGCGGCTTTATCTGGCCAAACGGTGATATGTGACTACCGCCGCGCACGCCCGGCATCGGTTCTCGTCCGGCCTGCCAGCCGACGTCGTTCGTCATTCAACGTCGGTGGAGATCCTGTCGGGTTTCAGCGTGCCCCGGTAACGCGCGATCCTCCCGACGAAAGGCATCTCGATGGAAACGTCGAACGCGAACACGCTGTCCTCGTCGGTCTCGAAGCTGCGGCCCGCCGGCAGCAGCATCTGCGGCAGTGGCAGCCAGCCGACGCGCCAGCGGCGCGGCACAAACCATAACCGCTGTCCGTCCCATACCAGCGCCAGCGCGACGGTTACCACACCGAACTGCTCGCACACCAGGTACTGCTCGCGCCCGCGTCCGGGGCTGAGCCTACTCTCGAAGCGCTGAGCACCAAATTGCCGGACCCAGGTCTCGCGGGTTCCGGCGGGCCCCTGTTCGGCTCGAATTTCGACGCGTACGGGTACTCGCGCGGCGGCGGCCGGGAAACCGAACATCCGCGCCACCAGGCGGGCGGCGAGCGTCTCGGCGCCCTGTACCATAGCCGACCCTGTCCAGAGCGCGCGCGCCCTGCCACCATGCAGCTGGCGGAGCGTGACGGGCAGGTCCGCGTATTTCTCGGCGAGAGCCTCCTCGAACAGATTGGTGGATGCCAGTTCGCCAGATCGGAATCCGGAACTGATGTGCCGCCCGGCAAACGCGGTGGTGTAATCATCCAGCGTCAGTTCACCGGCGGCGGCACGGGCACCCGTCGCCGGCGTACCGCCGGCGTGCATCTTTTTGATGATCGCCTCGACCGCCATCGACGGGATGTACGGACCGTCGTCCCCCTCCGCCAGCAGATGCCAGCTGAGCTGGCGTTGACCCGTTGGCGTATCACCGTGCAGCTCGAGATACATGCCACCGCGGTGCTCTCCGTAGCGCGCGTGGTTGATCACCCAGTGACCGATCCGGGCGAGCGGCGTCATGGAGGGCAGTCGTAGCCGGAACCGCCCGATGGCGAGCGCGTTCAACAGGCGGTGCAGGAACACGGGAACGGGACCGGCGCCAACCCAGATGTCGTCGACAGCCGGATAGCGCTGCGGCAAGACGGTCAGGTCGGGCACGTCGACAAGGGAAAATCGCAGGCTCCGAAGCGGCAACTGACCCGGGGGCGCAACTGTATAACGGCGACTCTCCGCCAGTCCTGGAGCCACTGTGAATCGCCCGCCCCGGCGCAGCCTGACGCGTTCGCCGGCGTACCCCAGCACCGCACGAACGACATTCAGACCAACGCCTGCAAAAGGTGACGGTGCGATACCGCATTCGACCGAACGAACCCTGAACCGCTTGCTCGCCTCGTCGATCACGGCTGCGGTCAATACCGGGAAACTGCTGACGCCGCTCAATGCGACGACTCCGGCGGCCTTCGCCTGCGTATCGAACTGGCTGATCCCAGCGACAAACTCTGCTCCGTCGGCAAGATCCAGGTAGTGCACCGCATGGCTTATGCAGGCTTCGACCACGGCGTAGGGCGCAGCCCCGTAGTGCTGAAAGGGACCGGATGCATCGACCACGACGTCAGGCTGATGCGCAACGAGAAGATGGTCGACGTCGGCACGGCTGGCAGCGATCGGAGTCAGCTTCGCCGCAGTCGGACCGGACGGGCCCGCGCGCACACGATCGCAGAATGCGCGCGCCGGTTGGAGATGCCGGCCGACGACCAACAGCTCCAGACCGCCGACATTGCCCAACAGTTCCACCAGCCGGCCACCGAAGACTCCGTACCCTCCGAAGATCAGGACTCTCACAGCAAGAGCCGCCGCTGCACCTGCGCATCCGGAAGTGCGCAAAGATCTGCGGATCCAAACAGTTGTATCCGTCGCCGGGCGACCGCGCCGTAGAGTGCATCCTGCCAACGCGGCGGCAAAATCCGCAGCACCGCCAGAGCACGCCAGACACCGCCCAGTGCGCATCCAACCCGAACCAGCGCATCCAATGCCGAATACGCACAGCCATCTTCCACATACAGCCAGGTGGTCGGGTCGGCGGGATCCATGCCGTAGTGCCGCAACAGCGCTTCGCCAAGCGCTGTGTGGGCCGGGACGATGCGAAAGAGCATGTCCCGGTCGTTTTTCGCGATCCAGCGCGCACCCCTGGCACACAGCGCACAGTGCGCATCCATCACCGTGAACCGGGGCGGCACCTCGAATCGTGGTACCAAAGGGTCCTCAATGAACGAATAGGCCGTGGTGTTGCCCAGCAAACGCGGCTCCCCGCTGCATCGACCGAAACAGAGTCGGACGAAACCTCGCCTCAAGGTCTGCAATCGGGGCCAGACGCCAGCTTTCAACCCCTCAGCCGCTATTGCGCTGCTGTCTGCACGACGCTGGCCCATGGCGCCTCCGACGCGCCTTGACTATCGATTGATTTACGTCGCCCGACGCCGCAGTCTTTGGGTTATCGGCAACCTGCCCGGACGTGCTCGCGCCCGGTTGAGAGCAGACCAGCATGAGTGAGTTCGTGGCGTATCTCGAGGAAGTGTTTCGCCAGTTTGGCGCGGTGCGTGCCAGACGGATGTTCGGCGGCCACGGGATCTACCGCGACGGCGTCATGTTCGGCCTGGTGGCAGACGACGTGCTGTACCTCAAGGCGGATGCGGAACTGCGCATTGAGTTCGAAGCGCTCGGCCTGGAAGCTTTCGAATACAACAAGAACGGCCAGCCGATGAAGATGTCGTACTTCCTCGCGCCCGACGAAATCTACGAAGATGAAGACGCCGCAAAACTCTGGGCTACGCGCGCCTTCGAAGCTGCGTTACGCACCAAGGCCCGCAAGAGAGCGAAGCCGCGCGGATAATTCGGGCCCGTGCGGATCAGAAGCCGCCGAACCGCCCGCCACGACCGGAAAGCACCAGGCGAGGCAAAGCTGGCACACTATCGCCAAAATGTGTGAAAACCCATATTGGCAAATGCTGAAGTCCTGCGATGATGCGGCTCAGCCTGAACAGGAGGAAAAACATGGCTACGCACAGATTCATCGACGGCATCGGCGAGGTGCGCCTGTCTGGCGGCATGATCCGCATCGACCTGATAACCCTGTCGGCCGCCGAGCGCGACGAAGAAGGCAACCCGCTACCGGAAGTGCAGGAACAGCTGGTGCTCGCGCCGGAGGGTTTCATGCAGATGTTCGGTACGCTCGCCAACACCATTCAGCAGATGGAAGAAGACGGCCTGTTGGTGGCCGCTGACGACGCCGATTCTGAAGACGCCCCCGCTGAGGCACCCGCGGCGGCCGGGTCCGGCTCGCCGAACTTCGGCTAACGACACCTCCGCCATCGACTGAAGCGCGACGCGCCGCCTGGCGCGTCGCCAGAGCCGGCGCCGCGACGGTGCCGCCCTTCCTCGACAACTTCTTTGCCGACACACCGGCCGGAGTGCTTTCACCTATGCGGCCCGGTTGGCGTGCGGCTGGACGGTCGGCGCGCCGGTTGTTCGGGAGACCATCGCCGACCCGTTCAAGGGGGCAAAGGGCCCGGCTCCAGATGGGATCGTCGGAGAAGGCGCTCCGCTCAGCTAGCTCTTGCCGGTCACGCCGTCGTTGAATTCATCGAGCCCGAGTTTTGCACTGTTGTCTTCGACGAATACGCCTTCATCAGTTACCGTCAGGTCAACCTGCTCACCCGCTTCGTCGAGCAGGTTCGCCAATGCTTCGAATGACACCGTCTCGCCACCAACCTCGATCTGCTCGATCGAGTTCTGGCCAAACTGGACGGAACTGCCCATCGCGTCCGTGCCGCCGTAGGTCAGCGTGTAGTTGCTGCCGTCGAAGGTCAGCGCGACGTTCATGACCGAGTCATCGAACGACAGCGTGTCCGCCGCGCCGCTGCTGTCGGTGACCGTATCGTGCCCATCGCCATCGGAGAAGCGATAAGTGTCGCTACCGCTGCCACCGATCAGCCGGTCGTTGCCTGCACCGCCGTCCAGCGTATCGTTCCCGCCGCCGGCCGAAATGAAGTCGTTGCCGCCCTCGCCTTCGAGCACGTTGTTGAAGTTGTTGCCGTAGATGTGGTCAGCCTGGTCGGAGCCTCGAACGTTTTCGATCGAATAGAGCCGATCGAAACCGGCCGTGCCTTCGACGCGGCCGGAATGATCCCACCAGTACCGCCGCCCGCGCGCCATGCCGCTATTCAGATTGACGACGACGCCCTCGCGCGTGACGTCGGAGTAGTCAGCCGTATCTGACCCGACGCCACCGAACAGCAGATCATTGCCGGCGCCGCCGCGCAGCGTATCGTCACCGCCGCCGCCGTAGAGGCGGTCACGGCCCAGCCCGCCGTCCAGCACGTCGTCCCCGCCATGCCGATTCCACCACCAATATCGGGAGTTCGTGTCGCCATACAAGACGTCGTGGCCAGCGCCGCCATCGATCACATCGGAGCCGCGGCCGCCGACGATATAGTCATTACCGGCCAACCCGGACAGTTCATTGTCCTGCGAGTTGCCGTAGATGCGATCGTCACCCTGCGAGCCGATGACATTCTCGATCGAGAACAGTCGGTCGCGGGAGTATCCGGCTACCGAGCCGTATCCGCCCCACCAGCCTTCGCCGAGCCTGACCGTAACGCCGGACCGTCCCCACCAGCCGCGACTGCGGGTGGGCGCATCGGAATAGTCGACGGTGTCGTTACCGGCGCCACCGACCAACGTGTTGTAGCCCGCGCCGCCGATCAGGGTGTCGTCGCCACCGCCAGCGTTGATGTAGTCATTGCCAGCGCCGCCGTCGAGCACGTTGTCCTGGTCACCTCGCGCGAAGATGCGATCGTTGCCGACCGTGCCAACCACGTTCTCTACCGACTGCAGCCCAAGGAACGTGTAACGCCCCCCTACGCGGCCGTAGGCACGACCGTTGCCGTTGCCATTGAGCGTGATGGTCATGCCCGAGTAGCGCTGCTGCCACCAGCTACCCGTAACGCCGTTACCGCCGAAGTTGACGGTATCGTTACCTTCACCGCCGGCAATTCGGCCGCGGCCGCCCTGCGAAAAGATCGTGTCGTCACCGGTTCCTGCGCCAATATTGGTCCGGTACGAATAGCGACTGAAAATGACGTCGTCGCCTGCGCCACTCCTTGCATAGCCGTTCGTGGCGGTCACGAAGTCGTTGCCCGACGACCCGAACCGGAACCGTCGACGCCCCTGTACACCCTGCACATCGTCACGGTCCATGCCGAAGCGGGCCATCTGATAGCCCTCGTAGTAGCCGACGCCGATCTCACGGGCGATGCCATACCCTTCGCGCCGGGCCTCCCAGTAGGAAGTGCCACCTGAGCCATACCGCGAGTAGCGGCCTCGGAATCGCCAGTAGTTGCTGCGGTAACGGTTCCAGTAGTACATGTCGATCTCCTTATCGGGAATGTTATTCGTCGAATAGAGCGGAATCAGGATGACAATTCGACGATCGGCTGTTTGCCGGGTGCGCTACTGTGATGACATTCACACATTCGGGCATTGGCTTACTCGATTTGCATTAAACGTGGCAGTTCGCACCCGCAATGTCATTGCGCTACGGATACCGAAGACGTTGCGGCGCGCGGCAAACGGTGTGCAATACACGTAACAGGATCACGGTTCTTTAAAGCTGTTTTCGAGCGCACGTGCGATCGGATAGAAGAAATATGTGATGACGAGCCGTTTTCCCACCGTGACTTCGGCCGTGCCGGTCATGCCGGGGATCAGGCGGAAGTTCTCAGGTGTACTGCGAAACTGCGTATTCGTGAGATCGATACGCGTTCGGTAAACGGGTTCACGGGCATCGCCGTCGCCCTGCACCGTGTCTTCGCTGATGAGCGCGACCTCGCCTTCCATGCTGCCGTGCTTTTGGAACGGCAACGCATCCAACTTGACGCGCACCGCGTCGCCGAGCTTTACCTGCCCCACGTCGCGAGGCGCGATGTTGACTTCCATTTGCAACGGTACGTCAGCCGGCACGATCGTGAAGAAGGTCTCGGCCTGCTGCACAACCGAGCCAACCGATCGGTCGGCGATTTCCAGGACCACGCCGCGAGCCGGCGCGACGATCTGCACGAGCCGTTCGCGGCGCTCCATCTTCTTCAGGCGTTCTGACAGCTCTTCGCGTTCACGGCTTACCGACACGAGTTCCTGCGCCATGCGCGCGCGGCGCTCACTCAGGTAAACCTGCTTTTCCGCTTTCGCAGCTTCCAGCTCGTGACGGAGGCTGCGCCGCGCACTCAGCAGACGGCGCTGTTCGCGCGCGAGCGACAGCCGCCCATTCTTCGCTTCCAGATACTGCACGCGCGAGCTGCCGCCGCTACCCATCAGGCTCTGGTGCATGCTCTCCAGTTCAGTCAACACAGCGAGTTGCTCGGCCATGTCTCGCGCATCCTGGATATTGGTATCGATGTCGGCTTCAAGACGCGCAGTACGTTGATCCTTCTGCGCTATGTTGGCCGTTAGCTCAGCTTGCCGACGGTTGAAGATCTCCTGCTGCAGCGCCTGCACCGCAACGTGCTCGGAGAAATTGGCATCACCGCTGCCGCTCAACTCCGCCATCAGCCGGCGCTCCTGCGCCGACACACTGGTTAGTGTCGCGCGGCTCGCCTGCAGGTCAGCCTGCGCAAACGTCGCGTCGAGCGTCGCCAGGATCTGCCCTTTCTCTACGACGTCGCCCTCACGTGCGTTGATGCTGAGCACCATCGCTGTCTCCACCGGCTGCACGGTGATGTTCGGAACACTCGTCGTGATGTTGCCAGGCGCCACGACAGCCGTTTCGATTTCCGCGATCGACGCCCACGCAATGACGAGAACGAAGAATGCGATGATGAAATACAGCGTGAACTTGGCGATCGGCGGAAACCGACGACGTTCGATCTCCACTGCGTCGGCCTGAAACTCCGAGAAATCGCTGTTTGCCGAGAAGAACGAGAACAGGCCACCGCGACGCGACGCGCGGATGGCTTTAGATTTCCCACCTGCCTCAACGCCCTGCTCAGCATTCAGGAAGTGTTGATGAGCCAGGCGGGTATTGGTCTCGCGCAGACTCGTAATAAGCCGGCTGATGATGTCGACCGTGAACTGATGGTCAGCTTCAAGGCGCTGCATGAACGCGTAGACGTCGATCCGCCGCGCGACGACATCGGTCTCGGCGACCGCAGAGGCACTGCGTGGGCTGCCATCGATAATCCCCATCTCACCGATGAGTTCACCGGGCCGCAGACGCTTCAATTGTACCGGGCCGCGCCCGGTCTCCTTGGTGAGCTGCAGCGTGCCTTCAATCACTTCGTAGGCGTAGTCACTCGGCTCGCCTTCGTAGAACAGGTACTCGCCCGTCGAGAAGTGCACGACGTCGCTGGCGGCTTCCAGCGCCTCTGCGCCTTGCGCGTCGTCGCCTGGTATCGGCTTTGCGGCTTCGCTCATTCGGCTGCCTCCGCAACGGGTCCGTTCTGGCGCTCCCACAATTGCCGGTAGAGCAACGAACTGCGCAGCAGTTGGTGATGCGGACCCTGCGCCGAGATCTTGCCGTCGTCGACCACCAGAATCAGATCGGCATCGACCAACGTCGACAGTCGGTGCGATACGGAGATCACGGTCCGCCCGGCCGCAATTTTGCGCATGTTTTCCTGAATGATGGATTCACTCTCCGGGTCCAGAGCGCTCGTCGCTTCGTCCAGAATCAGAATGCGTGGTTGTTTCAGCAACGCGCGCGCGATCGCAAGACGCTGCTTCTGCCCGCCGGAAAGATTGGTCGCGCCCTCTTCCAGATAGGTGTCGTAACCTTGCGGCAGGCGCTGGACGAATTCGTCGGCCCCTGCCAGCTTCGCCGCCGAGACGATCTCGA
Source organism: Pseudomonadota bacterium (assembly GCA_039030335.1). Classification (GTDB taxonomy): domain Bacteria; phylum Pseudomonadota; class Gammaproteobacteria; order HK1; family HK1; genus JBCCEJ01. Next base: position 75,300 of record JBCCEJ010000005.1, read on the forward strand.
AAAACGTCGCATCTGGTCGGGTGACAGAAATGTTCTCCTTGATAGTGCCTTTGAACAGAAAGCTTTCCTGCAGCACCACGCCAAGACTCATCCTCAAGTGCGCGAGGTCGATTTCGCGCATGTCGTACCCGTCCAGCCGGATGAGCCCTGAAGCGGGTGTATAAAACCCTTGCAGCAGCTTCGTCACCGTACTCTTGCCAGAGCCGGACCGGCCCACCAGTCCGACCGTCTGCCCGGGCTTGATCTCGAACGACATCTGGTCGAGAGCAGGCTGCGGCGAGTTGCGATACTTAAACGACACCCCTTCGAAGCTGATGCGGCCGTCGAATTCCGGGGTCAGGCCACCCGATTTGACCTGTTCGGCCGGATGATTCATGACGTTACCGAGCATCCGCACCGACAATGCCGTCTGTTGAAACTCGTTGATCAATCCCACCAGCGCGATAAGCGGGCCGCTGACGCGCTGCGACAACATATTGAATGCGATGATCGCACCGATGGTGATCTCGCCCGAGAAGATGAGCTGCACGCCGAGGAACAGTATGACAACCGACATCAACTGGCCCAGGAATTTGGAGATTCCGGAGACCAGCTGCGACAACTTGCCGACGTTGATATGCATCGAGATAGCGGCCGCCGCGCGTTTGTCCCACGCATCGCGTTTGACCGGCTCGATCGCGAGCGCCTTGACCGTTTCCATTCCACCGATGGTCTCGACCAGTAGCGACTGGCGGTCGCCTTCCGCTTTGTACAGGGCGGTAAGCCGGTCACGGTAAGGTCCGCGAATGAGCAGCGTGATGCTGGCGATCGCAACCGTGAACGCGAGCACGACGGACGCCAACAGTGGTGAATAGAACACGAGGATCGGGATGTAGACCAACAGGGCCAGGCAGTCGAGTACTGTCATGAACAGACGACCGCTCAGAAACTCCCGGATGCTGGAGCTTTGCTGCATGTGTTTTGTCAGCGTGCCGGCCGGGGTCGAGCGAAAGAAGTCGATCGGTAAGCTCAACAGTCGGCCAAAGGTCCGCGTCGAGACGCGAATGTCGATCTTGCTGGTCGCGTGCAGAAGCAACAGGCCGCGCAGGTACTCGATCACCGCGTTGAACATCAGCGCCGCGACGACGGCAATGGTCAACACATAGAGTGTATCCATGCTCTGATTACCGACGACCTTGTCGAAGGTAACCTGCATGAAGATCGGCACGGACAGCGCAAACACGTGCATCAGCAGCGCAACCAGCGCAACTTCCGCGAACACCGTTTTCTGCCGCAGGAATTCCGGCACGAACCAGCGCAGCCCAAACGGCTGCTCCTCGTCGTTCAGGCGGAATTCCGGTTTGACGAACAGCAACTCGCCGCCGGCCCAGGCTTTTTCGAGCGCGGCCTGGTCGACCATGATCACCTGTGCCTTGTCGGCCAGTGGGTCGATGACCCGGACCCTGAGTCCGTTCTCCCCGTCTTCCAGACCGGCTAGAACCACCCAGTTACCGTTGGCGAGCGGGCACAACACGGGAAAAGCGCCTTCGAGCTCGTTGATATCGGCCCAAGCCACGCGCCGACGCCGGCTCTTCAGTCCGATCTCCTGCGCGATGCGCAGCAGGCGGTCGGTACTAACCGTGTCGCCCACTGCATAGTCGTGCTGCAGTCGCTCAGGCGTCGTATCGACACCATGGCGCCTCGCGAGCAGGGCCAGGCATTGGAGCGCCGTGTGCATGGTCGTTCATCCCTGAGCAAGGCAGACATCACCGGCGTGAGGGCTGCGGGAGACTACGTCATATGTGGTACGGAGTTTGGCATCTCGCGGGAGGTAGTACCAAGCATGGACCATATGCTCGGCGTGCGTTTACGCACCAACGCAGCCGAGAGCCGGACCAATGTCCATATCGATATTGAACAGGGCCGGCAGGAGATCCGACAATCCACGAGCGCCCGTCGATGCTTCAACGCTGACCGCGCGAGAGCCCGCCGGAACTGCCGGCACACCCCTGAAAATCTAGAGCTGACCGGAGAATTACCATGCCATTCATCAAGCCCGTCGAATATGACGAAGCCAGCAACGAAGTTCGCGCAGTGTTCGACGAGATCCTGGCCGAGCGTGGCACGGGTGAACTGTCACCATTTTGGAAAACGCTCGCGTTTCATGCACCCACGCTCAGGCGCGCATGGGATTCAGTGCGCGCGGCCCTCGCACCAGGGGCGTTGGATGAAAAGACCAAGGAGATGATCTACATCGCCGCCAGCGTGGCTACCAACTGTGACTATTGCATCAACGCGCATATAGCACACGCGCGACGCCTTGGTATGACCGATGCACAGCTCGGGGAGCTGATGGAAGTGGTATCGGTTGCCAGCGGCGTAAACCGGCTGGGGATCGGCTATGGCCTCAAACCGGCTGACACAACGAGCGACTGAGCAGCCTGGTTGTGCGGGCGCTCAGATCGGGTTGAGGCCGTGTACGGACAATGGCGCGGACTCAGGTTGGAAGCTGCGAATTGATGGCGGACAGACTTTCTTTTGCGTCGCCGAAGAGCATTCGCGTGTTCTCCTTGACGAACAATGGGTTGCCAACGCCAGCGTAGCCGGTAGCCATGGAGCGCTTCAGTACCACCACTGTACCGGCCTTCCATACTTCCAGCACCGGCATACCCGCGATCGGGCTCGCCGGATCCTCCGCCGCTCCCGGGTTGACGATATCGTTGGCACCGATCACCAGAACTGCGTCGGTGTTGGGGAAGTCATCGTTGATGTTGTCCATTTCGACGACGATATCGTATGGAACATTGGCGTCGGCCAGCAGAACGTTCATATGGCCCGGCAAGCGCCCCGCTACCGGGTGTATCGCGAATCTGACCTTGACGCCTTTGAGTCGCAGGTTTTCAGTAATGTCGCTGACGACGTTTTGCGCCTGCGCGACGGCCATTCCATAGCCGGGGACGATGATGACTTCCTTGGCACCGACCAACAGGTTGACCGTGTCGAGAGTCGAAGTTGGAATTACTTCGCCGTCGACGCCGGTGGTGATAGAACCGCCTTCGGTGCCGAACCCGCCCAGGATGACATTCAGGAAACTCCGATTCATCGCACGGCACATGATGTAGCTCAAAATCGCGCCGCTGGACCCGACCAGTGCGCCGGTCACGATCAACAAATCATTACCCAGCATGAAACCGGTTATCGCCGCTGCCCAACCCGAATAGCTGTTCAGGACCGAGACGACCACGGGCATGTCCGCCCCGCCGATCGCGAGCACGAAGTGAATGCCAATCAATGTAGCGAGTATCAGCACCACGATGAGTAACCACACCGCGAACTCGGCATTGGCGGGAACGTCGCTGGACAGCAACCCGCCGCCGCCGGTCTGCACTGCAAGGTATTCGTACCCGAGCCACACGACCATCAGGAGACCGGCGATGTTCATGACGTTACGGCCGGGCAACAAGACCGGTCGGCCGGACAGAATGCCCTGGAGCTTGGCGAACGCTACCAGCGAGCCCGCAAACGTGATCGTGCCGATCAAAACGCCGACGACGATCTCCACTGCCAGGATGGCCTCCTCGGTCGGACTGAGCCCTGGCGGCGGACTGAAATGGCTCGCCAGCGCGACCAGTAGCGCAGCCAGGCCGACCAGACTGTTCAACATACCGACCAGTTGCGGCATGCCCGTCATCTCGACCCGCATCGCGACGAATATGCCCACCGTGGCACCGACGAGTATGGCTGGTAGCAGTATGCTGTACCCGGTCACGCCCTCGGCCAGTGCGGTAGCCGCAACTGCGACGACCATGCCGAGAATGCCGTACACGTTGCCCCGCCTGGCCGTTTCCTGATGGCTGAGTCCGCCCAGGCTCAGGATGAAGAGAACGCTTGCGCCGATGTAGGAGACGGCTAGCAGTCCACTGTCCATGACTCAGCTCAACTTTTCTTGAACATGCGAAGCATGCGTTGAGTCACCACGAATCCTCCGGCGATGTTCACGGTGGCGAGGGCTACCGCTGCGGTAGCGAGCACCACTACGATGGTGGACGAATCCGATACCATCAGCATCGGCCCGAGAATGACAATGCCGCTGATAGCGTTGGTCACGCTCATCAGCGGCGTGTGCAGTGCGGGTGTTACATTCCAGATGACCTGCCATCCGACAAAGCAAGACAGCACAAAAATCGTGAAGTGCACCATGAACGATGGCGGCGCATGCAAGCCAATGCCATAGAGCACAAGTCCACCAACCAACATCGTGATAACCGACTTCACGCCGTCGTTCAAACCCTTCTCTTCCGTCTCCATTTCCGGGCTTTGCTGAAAGCCGACCGGTCGGCTGGGCGGACTCTCGGCCGGGGGCCTGTCGACGGAGGGTGGCGGCCAGGTTATCTCGCCGTTCAACAACACCGTGGCGCCGCGCAGCATCTCGTCGTCCATATCGACCTGCAGCACGCCGTTCTTCTCGGGCGTCAGTTCATCCAGAAGGTGATAAAGATTGGTTGCGTACAGCTCACTTGACTGAGCGGCCATTCGGCTTGGCAGATCGGTATAGCCGATGATCGATACGCCATGGCGCTCTACAACCTGGCCCGGCCCCGTCAGTTCGCAGTTCCCGCCTTGCTCCGCCGCGAGGTCGACGATGACCGAGCCCGGCTGCATGCTCTGCACCATGCTGGCGGTGATCAACTTCGGGGCCGGCTTGCCGGGGATCAGGGCCGTGGTGACGATGATGTCGACTTCCATTGCCTGCTGCGCGAAGAGCGCCATCTCCGCTTCGATGAAGCGATCGCTCATGACCTTGGCATAACCACCCTGGCCATCACCCTCTTCTTCAATGTCGAGTTCCAGGAATTCTGCCCCCAGACTCTCGACTTGTTGACGGACCTCGGGCCGGGTATCGAAGGCACGCACGATGGCGCCCAAACGATTGGCCACACCGACCGCGGCGAGCCCTGCCACGCCGGCGCCGATAACGAGTACCCGCGCGGGCGGCATGCTGCCAGCCGCAGTAGTCTGGCCACCGAACAGGCGCCCGAAGTGCAGGGTTGCCTCGATGATGGCGCGGTTGCCCGCGATGTTCGCCATCGAACTCAACGCATCACATTTTTGCGCGCGTGAAATTCTCGGGATCGAATCCATCGCTAGCGCGGTGGCACCACGAGCGCTCAGACGTTCGAGCAACTCGGCGTTTTGGGCCGGCCAGACAAAGCCCACCAGCCCCGCACCGGGCTTTAGCAGTTCAGCTTCGTGCAAACCGATGGTGGGGTGCGGCTCAGGCGGGCGAACCTTCAAGACCACGTCAGCCATGTCCCACACGTCGCGCCCTGGCGGTAGCACCTCGACGCCGACTTCGACATAAGCGCTGTCGGCAAAATTGGCGTGGACACCGGCTCCCGATTCAATGGCGACGTCATACCCGAGGGACTTCAATCGCTCCGCGGAACGAGGGGTCATGGCTACGCGTCTTTCAGACGTGTGAATTTCTCTCGGGACAGCAATCAGCATCGGGCCTTGGTCTCCTTCGAAACGACAGGCGGGGCCGGGGTGGCAGTTTGGGGCAGTAGGGTTGATGCGCTCGTCGGGCGCAGGCGGCATGCTCTATTTTCGACGTCAACAGACGCAATTGATCGGTTGAAAAGTATCGCTTCGTATGATCGGTGTAAAGCCGGCAGCCCGGCCCAAGCGTGCAATCCGGGCGCGCAGACACTGCAGATTCGGCCCGGGGAGTCCGGGTTGATGTCTGGTCCAAAGCGGTATTTCACGGAAACCGCAGCCGCGGAATAGGCGCCCTGATCCTCAGCTAATCTGACAGCCGCAGGAGGCGCCGATTATCGCTATCGCCGATGAGAACTGCGCCCGAAGGCTCGACGAATACGCCGTGAGGCCGGGCGAGACATGCCTTGCCCGGATCAAGCGAGTCCCCCTTCTCGCCATTGCCAGCCAGGGTGGTAATAACGCCACCAGCATCGATGCGGCGAACCGTGTGACTCTCCGTGTCGGCGATGATGATGTCGCCATTCAGACCCAGCGCGATGCCCTTCGGACCCGCCAGCTCCGCTAACCGGGCGTCCTCCCCATCACCCGAGTAGCCCATGTTCCCGGTGCCGGCGACGTGCGCGATCGTCTGGGTGAGTGCGGCGAGCCGATAGATGGCGTTACCTTCTCGCAGCCCGAGAACCATATCGCCGTTGGCCTCGAAGGCAACAGCCCGTGGTCCGTAGACCGGGTTGCCCGGCAACGCTTCGCCGACCCTCGTCGGCAGTTGTTCCCCAGTTCCCGCGAAAGTCTCGATCACACCTGAGTTGAGGTCGAGCGCTCTGACGCGGTGGTTGGCGATATCGGCGATAAAGAGCCGACCCCTGCCATCGAGCTCAATGCTGTGAGGGCGGGCCAACTGTGCACTCGTGCCTGCGCCCCCATCTCCGGCGAAACCCTCGATACCGGTACCGGCAAGTGTTTCTATCGTGCCATCGGCCGCCAGAACCCGCCGCACCACGTGCGCGATCATATCCACGAAATAGAGATTGCCTGCCGAATCAAAGCGCAACTCGTAGGGCTGCGTAACACGCGCGGCAGCGGCGGCGAGACCGTCACCGTCGTTGCCTGGCTCACCACTACCTGCGACCACCGATACCACGCCGAAGGTGTCGACCTTGAAGATGCGGTGGTTCGAGACATCGCAGAAATACACCAGTCCGTCAGGCCCCACCACCACACCAAACGGTTCGGGCGGCACCGCAAACAGATCGGAGGAGTTCGCCTCGGCAATTACAGACAAACGAGATTGCGACATATGATCAGCCACGCTCAGAGACGCAGGTTGGCGTCCGATACTACCGGGACAGCGTCACCGCGGCACCAACGCCCGGATCGAACAGTGCTCGGGTGAGGACGGCGCACACCGCGCTGCAGCAACGCAGCGACGTGGTTGCGACCGGCATGCGCCGCACCCTCTCCGAGACTCGCCCCAAGCCCTCATCGTGCGGTCAACACGAGCACACGCATGAGTTGCGCCTGACCCTTGACATGCGTTTTCGCGAATACGTTCTTCAAGTGACTTCGGGCCGTTTCAATCGTGACGCCCAATCGCTCGGCCGACTCCGCGAGGGAGTAACCCTGCGCCAGCAACATAGCCAGATCGATTTCCCGTCGCGTTAGTCCGAACAGCCGCCTGATGACGTTACCATCAAGGTTGATCGGCGCATGCACGTCGGCGATGTCCATCCACGCGAGCCCTTCATCCAACTGCCCTGAGCCAAATGGCTCTGGGGTTGCCGCGGCGCCCAGTACACCGACTCGAACCAGAACCGGAATGTGTTCGAACGGCCGGGTAAGGACGAGGTTGGTCTCTTGCGGTTCGCCGGCGCGGCAGGCCAGCTGCACGGCAGCCCGGAATTCGTCCCTCGATCGCCGCGCTACCGGCCGCACCCGGCCGCCATTCAACTCGAGCAGGCTGGGACTCTCCAGGAACACCTCTCCGGCTCCGTTGCTGACGATCAAGGTGCAGTTTGCGTCGAGAATAAATCTGGGTCTTGTCGTCGCGTTCAATGAGGCAGCTACCGTCTGCACCCAGAGGTTGCGCCAGTTCGGTACTCCGGTGCCGTAGCCGGTTTGCGCTTGGCCTGGAGCATAGCGGTCGAATGACCTTGCTGATGCCGTCGAATCCCTCATGGATCCCTCCCGATTGCTCAACTTTTGTTAACGGCCCGGGTAGTGCCACCCGAGCTGGCGCAGCAAATCTGCTACACGATGTGCAATGTATGGAGGAAGCGTGATCTGGGCGTGAATTTAGCGGGAATTGGTACCGAAACGGACTAGCCCGTCTCTGGATTACCCAATTCCGGGTAGTCTGAAAGCGTCATTGGCCTGCTTTCCATGCACCTTCGAAGAAACCGAGCTCCAGTTCCATCGCCGTCCGATAGTGCGAACGTATACGCGCCTCGTCTCCGCCGTAGCGGTCGAGTAAGTTCTCCAACCTGGCGACGAGCGTATCGAGCGCGGGGTCTGAATATGCCTCGACCCACTCCCGATAAGGACTTCCGGGCTGACCCATCGTCTTGAGCGTCTGGCCGAGCCAGGCGTAGAGCCGCATACAAGGCGTCATGGCGGCGGCGATGTGCCCCACCGGCTCGAGGCCCGAGATACTCAGTAGAAAATCGGTGTACGCACGCGTTGACGGCAGCGGAGCGGGTGACAAATCCGCACCCCATCGTTCCGCGAAACCACGGTGCAGTGAAAGTTCATCGAAAACGCCGAGCAGGAGGTCTTTGAACATGTGCAGCCCTTCCTGGTCCGGCGCCTTGGCGAGTGCGAGGGCGTAAGCGCGAATGAAGGCTTCCAGGAAGACCGCATCTTGACCAACGTAAATCTTGAACGAAGCCAGAGCGAGTTGTCCCGAACCGATACCCTGTACGAACGGATGGTCGAGAGACGCGCGCGCCAGATCGGTGTTTTCTTCCCACAAGTCAGCAGCCAGCGGCATGTGTGCTCCCCGATCTAGCGTTGCATCCCGTCGCAGTGTGCCGAGAGCCCGCGAGCCGCGCAACGCCGCTGCAACCCCGCGGGAGCCTGCGGTTGTCCGCGAATTGGCGGGGCACGATCTCCGATGAAAGCTGACCGGACCTGCGGCCGCAGCATCGAGCAGTACGCCCGCCGCAACGGCATCGCGAGATGGTCAGGCGCCGCGCGCACCGCCGCCGGTGCCGACGGTTGGCGGCCGCGCCGGTCCAGCTGGTTGCCGACCTGGCAACTACAGCTTTCTTGCAACGACAAAAACGGCCTTGCGCCGGGCCGGTTGCCAGCTCAACTCAACGCCAAAGCCGGCTGTCGTCAGACTGGCTTCCAGCTCCCTGCGCGTGAAAAAGGCCACATGAGGCAACCAACCGAATACCCGGCCGATCGGCAGTACGGGCCGGAGGAACCAGTGGCTGTCAGCCAGACAGGCAGTGCTGCTTACAAACACGCCGCCCGGTTTCAACATCCGCCAGACCCGGTCGATCGCGGCGGATCTCGCGTCGACCAGATGCAGGATACTCATCCCCATCACGACATCCAGTGAGCCGTCCTCGACGACGACGCTCTCGATTGAGGCCTGCTCGAAGTCGACGTTGTTCACATTGGCTTCTGCGACTTTCGCGCGGGCGATGTCAAGCATGCCCGAGGAAATGTCGGTAGCCCGAATGCGCCTGACAAAAGGTGCGAGTGCGATGGCCGTAGACCCGGTGCCGCAGCCGAACTCGAGTACGTTCGAATCCTTATCGAAGTACTGTCGCGTTATCTCCAGTTTCTTTTCGTACGCGGCCACGTCGGCGATGGGCGTTCGCGCGTAGCGTTTCGCGATGCGATCCCAGAAGCGCGCAGAGGGGTCGCTTTGGTGGGTATCCATGCTCTGCGGTCCAGTGCCCGGATGGGACGGCGCCTGAGTGATCGTTCGTGACATACCTACGGTCTCTTGGTGACGGGCACCGCATCGAAAAGGCCGGCGGAATAAGCTTGAGCAAACTCCTTTGGCCGGTTCTCGTTGCGGTGCAGCATTGCATGAGCAGGCAATCTACATATACGTTCTAGATGAGTAAATACAGATATATGCACTACCGATATACGAATTTGTATGAATTGGACGTCGTTGAATTTCGATTGGAATCAGGCCAAAGCCTTCCTTGCGACGGCAGAGGAAGGCTCCTTGTCAGCGGCCGCCCGGGCACTGGGACTTACTCAGCCGACGGTGGGACGGCAAATCACGGCGCTCGAGGGCGAACTGGGCGTGACTCTGTTCGACCGGGTGGGACGGTCGCTTGCGTTGACCGACGCGGGCTTGAGCCTGCTCGATCACGTGCGATCGATGGGCGACGCGGCAAGCCTCGTTTCGCTCTCAGCGTCCGGGCGTGCCCAGGTGATCGCGGGTCAGGTATGCATTACGGCAACCGACGGCATGGCGGCCTACTACCTGCCCGAGGTCATCGCCCGCCTGCGCAAATCTGCGCCGGAGATCGAGGTCGAGATTCTGGCCTCCAACGCCCTCCAGGACCTGCGACGACGCGAGGCCGATATCGCGATCCGGCACGTACGCCCGGAGCAACCCGAGCTGATCGCTCGTCTCGTACGGGAGAGCACCGGGCATCTCTATGCGTCAACCGGGTTTCTGGAGCGGCACGGGCGGCCCGACTCGGTCGCTGCCCTGTCGCGCTATGACTTCGTCGGATTTGAAGACCCGGAACGCTATGTGCGCTACTTCAATGCACTTGGTCTGAGTCTCACACGGGACAATATTCGCGTGCACAGCAACAGCGGCATCGCGTGCTGGGAGATGGTGAAGGCCGGATTGGGCATCGGTGCGATGCTCAAAGAGACCGGCGACGCAACGCCGGAAGTCGAGGTGCTACTGCCCGAGGCCGTCTCAGTCGATGTGCCAGTGTGGCTGACCACGCATCAGGAACTCCACACGAGCCGGCGTATACGCGTCGTGTTCGACCTTCTCGCGGATGCCTTCCAGTCGGACCGTCCTTAGCGCCAGTGCCGGGACGCGCGGCCGATGCGCACGTCGCGGCGCCCTATCCGTGCCGGCGCGACCCGGATGTCTAGGCGTTGCCGTCGATAAACGCCTTGAAGGCGTCGGCGTAGTCGGGATGCCAGCGGCTCAGGGCCGGACGGTTCTCGATGATGTCGCCGGCCGCCCACGCGATACGTTTCTCATCGAGCTCGCGAGGCACGTCGTTGTCCGGGCAGATGATGTAGAAATCCCCGCGGTCGAGACGGTCCAGGAAAAACTCCGCGGTCTGCTCAGCCGTCCAGGCACTCGGCGGCTTTTCCTTGTGTCGCGTGATGCCTGTGAACACAAAGCCTGGAATCAGCAGATGCGCGGTTACCTGGCAACCTTCGGTGTTGCGCAGCTCGTGGGCGAGCGCTTCGGTGAACGACTTGATGGCCGCCTTGGACACGTTGTAGGCAGGGTTGCCAGGAGGCGTCGTGATCCCCTGCTTGGAGCCGGTGTTGATAATGGCACCGGGGCGACCGCGCTCGACCATACCCGGCCCGAACACCTGCGACCCGTTCAGCACGCCATGGAAATTCACGCCCAGGAACGCCTGCCATTCGGACAACGGCCCAAGGCAGGACGAACGCCCGCCGATGCCGGCATTGTTCATCAGAATGTCGGTGCCGCCGAAACGCTCGGTGACCGTTGCTTCCAGCGCTTCGAGCTGCGCCCGATCGGAGACGTCCACCGCGGCGGCCATGACGTCCGTCGCGCCCGCAGATCGAAGCGCTTGTTCGGAAGTGGCCAGCTTGTCCTCGGCCCGATCGACGATGACGATGCGCATCTTCTTTGCGGCGAACTTCATTGCCGTCGCAAGACCGATTCCGGAGGCGCCTCCGGTGATGACGGCAACCGCGTCTGAGTGAATGGCAGGGTGAGGCATAAAGCGGTTCCTTATCTGTCTTGGCCGGCGATCCGGCTCCAGTTCTGGATGCAATGCAAACCGGTTGCGGGCAGTCGTAATGCCGTCCTGCTCCGCAGTCAGTGAGAAGTCTGGCCTCTCGGCATCGGCTCATGCGCGCTCATCTACCCAGGTCTCGCGCCGCGACCAGGGGCAACGGTCGAGCGTCTCGTCGCCGGTGTGTCGGATAACTTTACACTCAGCCGGGAATCATGTGTGGCCAAGAGCCGCCAAGCCGCGCAAACCTCTGTACGGTAGGACTTTGTCTCAGTGCGGCATCTTTTTTGCATGATCGTCAGGCAAAAAGCACTGCACCCCTATTCGAGACCGACAAGCCGATCCATTTTAAGGAGGAAGGTAGCATGTCGAGATTCCACCGAGTCATTCTGGCAGGGCTTCTGACCGCCGCATTCCATCCAACCGCGAAGGCGATCGCCATCTACGACGTAGAAGCGTCCAGCTCTTTCACGGTCATCAGCACCGGCGGCATGGTCATCACGGCAGAACCGACGATCGTTCCGGGCGGCAACAACTCCACCTCGACGACAGGTACTGGTGTCGCGAGCCTCGACACAGACGGGCAATCCCCGGTTGGGGCCGGGCCCGTAGCCCTGGGCGTGGGTGACTCCGTCACCCAGATTTCGGAACTATCGGGCAGCGCTGACGCACCCGGCGGTACCAGTGCCGCCAGCATCCTGAACAGTATGCTGATCGTGCTGACGAACACGAGTCTCACCACGTCTGCGGAAGCCGAGTTTCTGTTCACATACACATGGGATGCCTCGATCTCGCGCACCAGCGCGGACCTCGAGGCGGCGATTGCGAATCCGTTCTTTCATCTTTCGGGATTTGCACCATCGGGCGCCGAGACCCTGGAAGTCGACTCCGGCGGCGGGCGCATTCCGCTGGCAGAGTTCCTCGTGGACAACACGATAGATCTCACGCCTTCCGAAGCAGACCTTTCTGACAGCACCATGGGCTCGCTCTCGGTCAGCGTGTTCGTGACGGTGCTGGCAGACCGCACGGACAGCTTTGAAGTCATCAACGACGCGACTGGCAACGCCATCCACGCCGCGCCGGCACCGGCAGTTGCGTCACTGATGCTGTTGGGTTTCGCCGCTGGCGCCTGGCGCCGCCGGTCAGTCCGCAGCTGACAAATCGATGCGCGGCGGCTGAACCAAACGCGGTTCGGCCGCAGCGCATCCAACACCCTCGCAACGGCGCGGCGCGGCCGGTTCAACCGCCGGCAGCTCGCATTGTCCTCAGCCACGTCGCGGCCAGATCCAGGCAGTCGGCCAGTCTTTCCCGGATCCGCGCGCGACCAGGGCTGGTCAGCAGGCGGAGGCGCTGACACAGGCCGCGCTCAATCTCGAGCACGCAGACGCTCAGGACGGCGGCGCCGGTCAAAGCCCGTCGTATCGCGCCTGCAATTGCAGCAACAGCGGCACGCCGTCGCGAAGACCGATCAGGGGAATAGCTTCTTCGAATTCCTGCACGATGTAGTCATAGAAGCGCAATTTCGCCTCGTCATTCGACCGCGCAAACTGGATTAGCCTCGAAAGCCACGCCCCTTTGCGTACGCAGGGTTTGTCGCAGTTATCGAAGCGAAGCGGCTCTTCCTCGCCGAGTGCCAGAGAGCCGCGCTCCAGGTCGGTCTGCCATTCGGTCCCCCAGTGCATCTCGGGTTTACCATCGCGGACGAACACCCGAGGGATCATGGCGCGAAAATCGGGATGATCCTTGTAGCGGAGCACATAGTTCAGGTTGCACTCCACGCGACCGGTGTTCTCCAGGCGCAGACACCAGATCTCCCAGTCGCCGACACGGTGAAATTCGACCAGCTTGTTGTTCGTAGCCGCGTGTGACTGCGCCCACGAAGGGGCGCCAAACGCTGCGCAGAGCAGCAATGTAAGCCAGGCAGGTTTCATTCCAGGCAGCTTCCGGCATGGCGCCCCACTAGGTGAGACGATGCAGTGTACGGATGAGCTTCCAGTGGGACCGACCGGGGAAGCCGTGGTTCCGCGGGTTCCCCGCCTCAAACAGAGGGTATTGTCGATTGCACGCGACCGGCAGACGCCGACCGCGCAGATGCCGGCGGAGCAGCTTACCTAGCCGATGCTGCGCCGCAGGCGAACGAGCGCAAGCCCCGTCAGCATGAGGGCAAACGAAGCCGGGGCTGGCGCCTGAACAAACGTCAGGTTTACGCCAAACGTGGTGCCGGCGAGCGCGCCGCTACCCATCAAATTGACATACACCACGTTGTTTACAACCCAAGCGTCGTTGTTATCGAAGCCGTTGATACTGGTCGCACCATTGAAGGCCGTGGCGCTCGCGATCTCGGCGCTGAAACCCGACAAGCTAAAGCCGTTGAAACGATTGTCGGACGGGTCACTGCCGAACGAAGCAAGCAGCCCCGTAAAGACGATGCTGCTGGATTGCAGGTCGATAGTGTAGAGCGGCGGCCCACTGCCGAGGTTGTCACGTTGCACGATGATCTGCTCATCCGAAGTCGTCGCCGTGAACGGCCCGTTATCGACGACGGACGGATGGGCGAACTGAATGTTGGGCTCGGTACCTGGCGTGGAAAGCTCTGTGCCGCCTGAATCGAACAATCGCAGGATCGTGATGTCATCGCCAATGATGGTCGCGAAAGCGGAGGGAGCGGCGACCAGCATCGCTGCGGCAATCAGGAAGATGCGTGGCATGTAAGAGGACTCTGAGCAAGAAGGTGATATGGCGAATTGTTAAGCAAATAGCAGGCCAACGCAGAACCAGGACACGGTAAAACACTGACTATTCTGCGCTTTATGGCGTCCGGCCAGCCGACCTTCCGCAAAGACTGTAAAGAAATCCGACACGCCTCGGGGCGACGGTTCTCGAACGGAAGAAACTCGGAGCCGCTGCGCAAGTACTGCACTTCGGAGCCGGAAGGTCCGTACTACGCTGCCGCGCGGTCGAACCGGGGCGTGTTGTCACATGAACCTGCTCACTCCGTGAAGCCGGGGCTCGTACTTACTCATCCAACTTCCACTTGAGCTGAAACTCGATCTCCTCCTCGGAGTCGCCACGCTCGTGCTCGATCGAAATCAGGGCATCTGGTGGTACCGACACCCGCTCACCGGCAACCTGGATGCGAAAGCGCTTGTCCTGCTCGATGCAGTCGGCCAGGCGGCGCAGTTTCGCGACAAACTGTTTGGCGGGATAGCCGCGCTCGATGTCGCGCTCTTCTTTGTCTTTGCGTGCAGGCATGGAACCTCCTAAACGTAGCTGCACCGGCAGTTTGCCTGTCTCACTGCGCGGCGTAAAAGGCGGGGGTGCTCAAACGCCGGTGTAGCGAGAAGCCCAGACCGGATCTGCGTCAGCCGGTTGGTTTGTCCTGACTCCGCCTGTGCGCCGGGGCGGCGAACATGGTAGATGTTGCGCTCCGACCAACCGGTAACAGACGGCGGTTTCCTCAGTGGCGTCCACCGACACGCGGGAGCAGGCTTTCGGGGCTCTTAAGCAGGCCATGGACGCCTACTATCCGATCACAGCTTCCACCTGGCGGGAACTGCAACAGTTCTGCACCTTCCGGTGCCTGGACAAGCAACAGGTCCTCTACCGGCAAGGGGATGTACCTGACTCTTTTGCGTTTGTGTATTCCGGCCTGTTCCGGGTGTTTACGACCGACCACAACGGGAAGGAATACAACAAGAACTTCTTCGCTGAAGGGAGTTTTCCCGGCACGATGGCTGCTCTGCTGACGTCGACCGCGTCCGGCTCCTCGATCGAGGCGCTCGAACCGTCAGCCATAGTCGAGCTGGACTTTGCGGCTTACCGGAACCTCATGCTGAAGGCGCACGACCTCAAGCTCTTTCAGATCTTCTACCTCGAAAAGAACTGGCTGCTCGCCAAAGACGCACGAGAAGTGCAGTTGGTGCTTGAAGATGCAACGACCAGATATCAGCGATTTCTTGCGAACTATCCATCGCTTAGCGCACGCATCCCGCAGTATCACATCGCCTCGCACCTGGGGATCACGCCAACGCAGTTAAGTCGGATTCGGAAGACGACCTGAGCCATCAACCTATGTAAATGAAACCCCGTCCGGCCGACGATAAGGTTCGGTCATGGGTTACCTACCGATCATCGCAGTAGTAGCCGGCGGCGCCATCGCCGTGCAGGCGGGAATGAACGCACAGCTGGGCGCGCTGCTGCGCAACCCGCTGCTGGCCGCCTGCATCGCTTTTGCGGGGAGTGTGTTCTTCACGCTTCTGGCACTGGCGGCCTACCGGCACGAATTTCCATCTGGAGACATGGTGAGGAGCGTGCCTCCGCACCTGTGGCTCACCGGCCTCCTGAGTGCCTTTGGCATCACGATGTTCTACTACCTCATCCCGAAGATGGGTGTAGGACCGATGATGTCGTTCGCATTGTCGGGCCAGCTCGTCGTCGCAATGATCGCGGGGCACTTCGGTTGGTTCGATCTGCCGGTCAGACCGTTCACCGCAACGAAGCTGCTCGGTCTGGTCGCGCTCACCATCGGAATCGTTCTAGCCAATCGGGAGTGAAGTCATGGAGACGCAAGAAATCAATTCAGCCAATTTGCACAATCTCACCAGCCTCTGGGAGTCGATGGGCGCAGACGCATGTTCAGTCGCTGGCCTCGAGCAGTTTCGCGTATCGCGGAGTTGGCCGCACAGATGTTGGGCCAGCTGTGCAATGAACGAAGCGGTCATTGACAAAGCTCAATCCGGCCTGCAGCGATTGGCCGGCAGGCACATCGTGCCGGTGTGGGACTCGGGGACCAGCGCCGAGTGGGAAACTGTCCTGATAAGTCGCGGCTTTGGCGTCGGCTTCAAGCAGACGGCCATGTATCTCGCGCTCGGCGATGATGCGCACGCCGGTGCGGAGGAATCGCCGGCAACGCGTGTTGAACTGGAGCTTGTAAGTTCAGCGTCCGAGATTCAGCGGTGGACGCAGGTCTCATCGGCGGCTTTCGGCTACGACATCGACCCCGGTGCCATCGCGACGCTCGCGAACGATTCGAATGCGTTCTTGTACACCGCTTCAGTCGGCGCAGAGCCGGCCGCAACCGCGCTGCTCTTCCAAACGAATGGCGTAGTCGGCGTCCACCAGGTAGGGGTTTTGCGAGCTTTCCGCGGACAGGGTATTGCCCGCGAGTTGATGCGTGCGCTGCTCCCCGCCGTACACGAACTCGGCGCGCTGTACATCACGCTGCAGGCCTCAGCCATGGGTGAAGGTCTTTACCGCAGCCTTGGATTCGTAGAGCAGTTCGGGATCAGGAATTACCGGCTCAAGGGCAACCAGTGACGCAGCCGGCGCCCGCGCGGCACCGCGGCCAACCAGTCCCGCCATCACCACAGCAGTAGAGGAGAGAGGTCATGAAGATCATCGTATTTGGAGCGCGGGGCGACGTCGGCAGCCGGGTCGTCAAAGAAGCGTTGTCCCGCGGTCACGACGTAACCGCCGTGGTGCGCTCGGATGCACAGGCCAAGACTCTGCCGCGAGGTGTCACGCAGTGCATCGCGGATGTCGCCAACAGCGAACGACTGAGTGCGCTGATGTCGGGCCACGACCTGGCCGTCAGCGCACTCAGGCCACCCGATGGCCAGGAAGGCACACTCGTGACGCTGACTCGCGCCGTATTGGAAGCGGCGTCTGATGCGCGAGTCCGTGTTCTGCTGGTAGGCGGCGCTGCGAGCCTCAAAGTGCCTGACCTGACTGGCCATACCGTACTCACCGCGCCGGGCTTCTTGCCTGCCTGGGTGAAACCGATCGCAAAGGCCTGTCAGGCGCAGTACGAGTTGTGCGCGGCTGAAACCGAAACCGACTGGACTTACCTTTGCCCGCCGGCAATGCTGACGCCGGGTGCGCGTACCGGGCACTATCGCCTCGGTTCAGACGCTCTGGTGGTCGACTCCGGCGGCAACTCAGCCATTTCCATGGAGGATTTTGCCGTAGCACTGATCGACGAGGCGGAAACGCCGCGGCATCACCGGGCACGGTTTACCGTGGCTTATTGAACCGACGCCTGTTCGTTCGGAGCCCGCCATCAATCCGGGCGTGAGGCGAGGTCTGACTCGGTTCACCCCCGACGCCCGGTCATACCGGGCAGCTAACCGCGCATGCGTTCAGCGTTGTGATCGAAAAGCGGAGCATGCTGCATACGCGCCGCAAGCGCCTCACCCAGCAGCTCGATGCTCCATCCGTCGGTCTGCTCAGCCAGCTCTTTTGGCACGTAGCCCATGGCCACGGACACGCCAGAGGCATGCGCATAGCCGCCAGACGTAACCCACCCGCAGGTTTCACCGTTATGCGCGATCGGTTCGTCGCCGATGACGTCAGCGTCCAGTGCATCGACCACGAACGCGCGCAGGCGCAGCGTACCACCCGACGCACGTTCCTCGAGGGCAGCCGCCTTGCCGATGAACTCCGCCGGTTTGTCGTAGGCGACAAAACGATGCAAGCCCGCTTCAAGCGGCCCGTAGATCGGCCGGTATTCGCGCGCCCAGCTGCCGAAGTTCTTTTCAAGACGCAGTGCATTCAAAGCACGCGACCCGAAAAGCCGAATGCCGTGCGACTCGCCAGCTTCCATCAGCAGGTGGAACAGGTAGCGCTGATACTCCGGGGTACACCAGATCTCATATCCCAGATCACCCGTGAACGAAACCCGGCCGACCAATGCCGGCGCCATGCCGAGATCGACTCGGCGAATGTCCATGAACCGGAACGCCGCACCCGAGACATCGCTTCGCGTAACACTCGCCAGCACCTCCCGAGCGCGTGGCCCGGCAACGGAGAGCCCGCACCATGCATGCCCGATGGCTTCAATATTCACGCTGCCGTCGTCGGGGGAGTGGTCGGCAAACCAGCGCATATGGTAGTCCTCGGCGATTCCCGAGCCCGCGATGAAAAAGCCTTCGTCGCCGAGGTTTGCGAGTGAGAAATCGCCGATCAGCTTGCCGTCTTCCTTCAGCATCGGCGCTAACGTCATACGCCCGGGCTTCGGCACCCTGGCGGCCAACACATGGTCGAGCCACGCCGTGGCGCCGACACCGGTAACACGATACTTGGCAAAGCTCGTGGTCTCGGTCAGGCCGACGCCGTTGCGCACCGCTGCGCACTCGGCACCGACGTGTTCGAAGTCGGTTGACCGACGCCACGAGAACTCGTCACCAACCCCGGGCGGTGCATACCACAGCGGCGTCTCGAGTCCCCACGCGGCGCCGAACTGCGCGCCGGCGGCGGCCAGCAGATCGTAGATCGGCGTGGTCTTCAGCGGCCGAGCGGCGGTCAGCTCTTCGTTCGGGTAGCGAATCGAGAAACGCCTGGAGTAGTTCTCCTTGACCTTGTCGTGCGTGTAGTCCGGCGTCGCCCAGTTGCCGAATCTCGCGACGTCCATTGCGAATACATCGGCGCCCGGATCGCCGTCGATCATCCAGTTGGCGAGCGCGAGCCCTACGCCGCCGCCCTGCGAGAAGCCGGCCATGACGCCACATGCGCACCAGTAGCCGGGCAGGCCGCGCACGGGCCCAATAACCGGATTGCCATCGGGCGCGAACGTAAACGGACCGTTGATAATCTGTTTGATACCGGCGTTCTGGAACGCCGGAAAATGTTTGAAACCCACTTCCAGCGATGGGGTGATCCGGTCCAGATCTTCAATCAGCAGTTCGTGACCGAAATCCCACGGCGTGTGATCGACTGACCACGGCACGCAGGCTTTCTCATACGTGCCCATCAGCATGCCGCCGCGCTCTTGTCGTAGATAGAGCTCTCCGTCGAAGTCGACGACGTGGATCACTTCTCCGCCAGTCTTCGCGTTGAATTCCGCGACTTCCGGCATGTCCTCGGTCAGCAGGTACATATGCTCCATGGCGAGCAGCGGCAGTTCGAGCCCGACCATGCGGCCGACCTCACGTGCCCAGAGGCCACCCGCATTGACGACGTGCTCGGCCATGATCTCGCCTTGATCGGTCGTCACCCGCCAGAGACCTTCCGCGGTGCGCGAGAGCGCGGTAACGCGCGTATGGCGATGAACGACCGCGCCGAGTGACTGCGCCGCTTTGGCATAAGCGTGCGTGACGCCGGATGGATCCAGGTGCCCATCGACGTAGGTTTTCATGCCGCCCACAAAGCACGCCGGGTCGAGAAGCGGCATCAGCTCGTGCGCTTCCTCCGGCGTGATGACCTCGGCCTCGATGCCGAGATACCGCCCTTTTGCGACGAGCCCTTTCAGCCAGTCGAAGCGGGCCTGCGTGGCGGCCATCATGACGCCGCCGGTAATGTGCACGCCGGTCGCCTGCCCGGACAGTTCCTCGATCTCACGGTAGAGCTCGATCGTGTACTTCTGGAGTTTGGCAACGTTTGGATCGCCGTTGATCGTGTGCATGCCGCCAGCCGCGTGCCACGTCGACCCGGACGTCAACTCGGAACGCTCCAGTAACGTGCAGTCGGTCCAGCCGAACTTGGCGAGGTGATACAGGACGGAGCAGCCGACGACGCCGCCGCCGATGACAACTACGCGAGTGTGAGATTTCATGCCGTTTCCAATCAGTTGGACATCGTTGGGGCCACGCGTGCGAAGTGCCCGAGGCATCGCTGAAGCTCGGGAGACCGATCGCCATCAGGGCAGCCTCATCAGGCGAGTGCGCAGAATACCGTCGACCGTCAGGCGTACCATTCTTCAAGCGACCCGTTCCGAACCCGGTGCGCATTGCGATATTCGCGCGGCACGTACTTCGTCGCGCAACGGTCGCGTCCGTGCGTTGGTCAACGCGTTGTGTTATCACTCGCGCAGACAACTACGGGGGTTCGCAACAGCGCAGCCCAACAACCCCTACCGAAGGAGATATGACATGGCCAGCACTCAGCCCACACCGGAGACGTCACCGGCGAGCCGCGCGGCATTGCACAATCCGCAGAATTTCTTCGGTTTGAAACTCTCCGCCGTCCCGAGACACCAGTTCGCGGCCGAGTGTCGTCACGCGTTCGCAAACGACACGCCAACCAGCGAGATCCTGCTCGACATCTCAGCCGATCTCGGCACCCCGTACCCGGCCACGACACCGCTGCTGCTGGCACGATACCTGCGCATCCGGCCGGACGAGGAAATGGTTGTGAACCGCTGGACGTCGGGGGAGGTGTTGTACGTGCTCCGTGGCAGTGGTTCCAGCAGTGGCGCCGGAGAGCATTTCGACTGGGATAAAGGTGATGCGTTTGCGTTCCCAGGGGGCGTTGACGTTACGCACCGGGCAACTTCCGACACCGTGCTCTTCACCGTTTGTAATGAGCCGCTGTTGCGTTACGAACGCCTGCGCCCGCCCGCGCCGGGTGAAGCGATAGTGAGACCGGTGCTATGGCCGTTCGACACCATCGAACGCTCGCTCGACGAAGTCTACGCCCGTGACAACGGCGCCGAAGCGAGCGGACGTGCAGTGCAGCTCTCGAGCGAAGACATGGCGCCCGCGGTACATACCTTTCCGTCGATGAACGTCGCCATCAACACGCTGGAAGCCGGCGGCGATCAGCGCCCGCATCGTCACAACGGTGTCGCGATCACGCTGGCCGTGCACGGTGACGGTGTGCATTCGATGATCGAAGACCAGCAAATCGACTGGATGGAAGGCGCGGCCCAGGTTACGCCGGCAACCGAACTGCACTCACATCACAACCGCGGCGACGGCCGGATGTACAGCCTCGTCGTGCAGGACGAAGGCCTGCATTTCTACACCCGCACACCGGGTTTCAGCTGGACCTGAAGCCGCGCGCGGTCAGCGCTACTCAGGCACGCCCGGCGTCAGCCGCGGTCTGCTCCAGGCGCCGCTGATGACGTTGCCCCAGCCAGGATGCCAGGACGACACCGGAAGACACGAGGCCTATCAGAATCGTCGACAGGGCGTTGATCTCCGGCGTGACGCCGAGCCGGACCTGCGAGTAGATCTTCATCGGGAGAGTCGTGGCGCCGGGACCGGACGCGAACGACGCGATCACGAGATCATCCAACGACAGCGTGAACGCGAGCAGCCAGGCTGCCGAGACGGCCGGCGCGATAACCGGCAAGGTCACATGCCAGAACGCCGCAACCGGCGTACAGCCCAGATCGCAGGCCGCCTCTTCGAGCGACCGGTCCATCGTGACGAGGCGCGAGCGCACCACCACCGTCGCGTAGCACATCGTGAAGGTTACGTGTGCGATCGTAACGGTCCAGAAGCCGCGGTCGAACTCCACGGCAACGAACAACAGCAACAACGACAGCCCGAGGATCACTTCGGGCATGACGAGCGGCGCGTAGATCGAAGCGGTAAACACGGTTCGTCCGCTGAACTTTCCGCCCCGCAGTAGTGCCAATGCCGCCAGCGTGCCAAGCACGGTCGCGCAGGTTGCGCTGAGAGCAGCCACGCGCAGCGTGATCCAGGCGGCATCGATTATCGCTTCGTTGTCGAACACCGCTGCATACCATTTGAACGAGAAGCCGGCCCACACGGTCACGAGCTTGCCTTCGTTGAACGAGAACACGATCAGGATGAGGATCGGCAGGTAGAGGAACGCAAGACCAAACGTCAGGGACGTGGCGGAAAACCAGCTCAGCCGGTTCACGAGCTGGCCCCGAGCTGGCGTTCCTGAACCTTCTGCAGCCACACGATCGGTACGACCAGCAACACCAGTGCCACGATCGCGACGGCGGAGGCCACCGGCCAGTCGCGGTTCGAGAAGAACTCGACCCAGAGCGTCTTGCCGATCATCAAGGTGTTCGAGCCACCCAACAGATCGGGAATCACGAACTCGCCGACGGCCGGGATGAACACCAGCAGGCAACCCGCCACGAGTCCGGGCACGCTGAGCGGTAACGTCACGGTCCAGAACGCGCTGAGTCGGGTGCAGCCGAGGTCGTAAGCTGCTTCCAGGAGCGACTCGTCCAGGCGTTCCAGACTCGCGTAGATCGGCAGGACCATGAACGGCAGGTACGAATACACGATGCCGATGTAGACCGCGGCGTTGGTGTTCAGGATGGTCAGCGGCTCATCGACGACGCCAATGGTCATCAGCAGGAGATTCACCAGCCCTTCCTTTTTCAGGATCCCGATCCATGCGTATACGCGGATCAGGAAACTGGTCCAAAACGGCAGGATGACCAGCATGACGAGCGTTGCACGCCAATGCCGCGGTGCGCGCGTCATGGCGTACGCCAGCGCGTAGCCGAGCACGGCGGTGAACAGCGTTGCGCCAGTCGCGATCTCGATACTCGATACGTAGGACTTCCAGTAGAGCGGTTCTTCGGTAAGCCACACGAAGTTCTCGAAATCGAACTGCGCAAACGCCGATAAAAACCGATCCCAGCCGGCCGACAGATCGAAGCGCGGTGCGTACGGCGGGCGCGCGATGGCCGCATCGGAAAGCGCGATCTTCACGACGATGCCCACCGGGACCAAGAAGAACACGGCAAGCCATGCGAAAGGCAAAAGCACCAGCGCCGCGCGACTATCAAGGAAACGCATCAGCGGGTCAGCAACACGCCAGCCTCGGCCGGCCAGTGCAGCCAGACCGGGTCTTCCCACGTGAAGCGCCGCTCAGAAACCGCACGCTGATTCACTTCCCGCGCTTTCAGAATCCGGCCGTCATCGAGGCGTACGTGATAGGTCGATGTCGCGCCGGTATACGCGATATCCCAGACGGTTCCCCTTACGCAGTTCTCTGCCTTGGAAGGACGGTCAGCACCGATCAGAATCTTCTCGGGCCGTATGGCAAGCCAGGCCGTGTCACCTGAAGCGACTCGCACGTCAGGCTCTACGCCAGCCCGCAACGGCGGTTCGTCTTCCCGCCAGCCGAGCGTGACCGCGTTGCCATCGATGCTCGCGACCCGCCCTTCGACAATATTCACATCGCCGACGAAATCGGCCACATAGCGGCACGCAGGCTTTTCGTACAGCTCCGCTGGCGGCGCCACCTGTTCGAGGCCTCCGGCCCGCATGACCGCGATGCGGCTCGCCACCGTCATCGCTTCTTCCTGGTCGTGTGTGACGATGATGAACGTAACGCCGATGCGCTCCTGGATGTTCATGAGTTCGAACTGCGTCTCTTCGCGGAGTTTCTTATCCAGCGCCGCGAGCGGCTCATCGAGCAGTACCAGGCGCGGGCGCTTTGCGAGCGAGCGGGCCAGCGCCACTCGCTGGCGCTGGCCGCCTGAGAGCTGATGCGGTTTACGGTGCGCAAACGATTCGAGCTGTGTCAGGGCGAGCATCTCGTCTACGCGGCTTGCGATCTCGGCCTTGCTGCGCCCCTCGCGCGCCAACCCGAAACCAATGTTGCGCGCGACGCTCATGTGCGGAAACAGAGCGTAAGACTGAAACATCATGTTGATCGGGCGCCGGTGCGGCGGCACGCCGGCAAGGTCGTTGTCATCCAGCGACACGGAGCCGCTGGTCGCGGATTCAAATCCGGCCAGCATGCGCATCAGCGTGGTCTTTCCACAGCCGGACGGACCGAGCAGCGCAAAAAACTCGCGCTCGTAGATATCGAGGCTCAAGTTCTCGATAGCTGTGAAGTCACCAAAACGTTTGGTGACTCCTTCGAAACGCACCAGCGGACGGGCCGCCGGGTTGCGCCACGGCGCAAACTCGAGCGGTGCGGTGCTGGCAGTCACAGCGCAGGCAGCATCACGATGGCCCCGTCACCAGGTCGCCCGCCGGGGTGCCGGGGCCAGACCTGACCTTCGTCCAGACCCGTGGGCCAAAGCTACTGCCCCGTCTTGACCTTCGTCCAGGCACGCGTTACGACTCGCTGTACCTTGGCTGAATACGGCGTCGTGACAAAGAGCTTGTCGAGCGTCGCGTCGTCCGGATAAACGGCCGGGTCCTTCAAGATCGCAGGGTTCAACATCGGTTGAGATGCCTTGTTGCCATTCGCATAGAACACGTAGTTCGACGCCTTTGAGATAATCTCCGGGCGCATCATGAAATTGATGAACGCGTGCGCATCGTCAGGATTCCTGGCATCGGCCGGAATCGCCATCATGTCGAACCACATCTGCGCACCCTCTTTCGGGATGATGTAGGTCACCTTGACGTTGTTCTTCGCTTCATCAGCCCGGGCACGAGCCTGGAATATGTCGCCTGACCAGCCGACCGCCAGGCAGATGTCGCCGTTCGCGAGCGCGTTGATGTATTCCGACGAATGAAACTTCTGCACGTAGGGCCGCACTTTTTCGAGCAGCGCCGCCGCCTCACGGATTTCATCTGGCTCATGGCTGTTGCCATCTTTGCCAAGGTAGTTGAGCGCCGCCGGGATCAGTTCGTTCGGCGCGTCCAGCACGTGGATACCACACTCTTTGAGCCGCGTGGCGTGTTTCTCATCGAACAGTAATGCCCACGAATCGAGCGGCGCATCGGGCGCACGCTTCTTGACCTCATCGACGTTGAAGCCGATGCCGGTCGTACCCCACATATAGTTGACGGCATAGGCATTGCCCGGGTTGTACATGGCCGTGCGCGCCGTCACCACGTCCCACATGTTCTTGCGGTTGGGCAACTTGGAGAAATCGAGCTTGCCAAACACGCCAGCCTGAATCTGACGCGCCAGGAAGGTGCCGGACGGCACCACGACGTCGTAGCCGGAAGCGCCGGCCAGCAGCTTGGTCTCGAGCAGTTCATTCGAATCGAATACGTCGTAGACGACTTTGATGCCAGTCTCAGTGGTAAAGGTCTTCAACACCGATTCATCGATGTAATCCGACCAGTTGTATACATTGATGCTGCGATCGGCGCCGCTGGCGGCGCTGGTCAGCAGCAGCGAACTGAGTGCGACGCCTGCAGCCATTGATGATGTGTATCGGATGCGCATGGAAAGTCCCCCGTTGTGTTGTTCTGGTCAGGTAGACCCGGCAGCGCCCTGGACGGGCGGGACGCCGGCATTTTCTACGGGTCCGCCGGTATACTACAAGCCATGAATGAGCCGCCCAACGTCACGCCAACACCGGGCACCGCGGTGCCACCACGCGACGCCTCGGAACTCACACCGTGGTTACGCGCCAACCGTATCGACGAGGTCGAGTGCATCACACCGGATCTCGCCGGCGTCGCGCGCGGCAAATCGATGCCACCCGGCAAGTTCGGAGAATTAAAAGAGAGCTTCCTGCCGATCTCGATCTTCTTCCAGACCATCACCGGGGCCTACGCCCAGTTCGAGCGCGAAGACTTCTGGACCGAACGCGACGTCAACCTGATCCCCGATCTCACGACGCTCCGGCTCGTGCCCTGGGCCAACGAACCAACCGTGCAGGTCATTCACGATCTGCACGAAGCGGACGGCACGCCGGTTGGGTGCGCGCCCCGCAACGTGCTCAAGCGCGTCCTCGCGCTCTACGCCGAACGCGGCTGGCGGCCGGTGGTGGCCCCTGAAATGGAGTTCTATCTGACGCAACAAAATGCCGATCCGGATTACCCGCTACGCCCGCCGATCGGCCGTTCGGGCCGTCAAACGGTGGGCCGGCAGTCGTATTCGATCGCGGCGGTCGATGAATACGAAGCCGTCATCGAGAGCATTTACGACTACGCCGAAGCCCAGCGTCTGGAGATCGACACGATCATCCAGGAAGGCGGTGCGGCGCAGCTCGAAATCAATCTGCTGCACGGCGATCCGCTGGAACTCGCTGACCGCGCGTTCCTGTTCAAGCGAATGGTGCGCGAAGCCGCGTTCCGGCACGACTGTTACGCGACCTTCATGGCGCGGCCGATGGATAACGAGCCGGGCAGCGCGATGCACATCCATCAGAGCGTCGTCGATGCGGCGAGCGGTGAGAACCTGTTCAGCGCGTCTGGCGGTACCGCGTCGGTGCTGTTCGAGCATTTCATCGGCGGCCAACAGCGCTTCCTGCCAGCCGCCATGGCGTTGATGGCACCGTACGTGAACTCCTACCGGCGACTGACGCCCGGCGAGGCGGCACCCATCAATCTCGAATGGGGCAATGACAACCGGTCGGTAGGGTTACGCGTGCCGCGTTCGGAGCCGCGCGCCCGACGCCTTGAGAACCGCCTGGTCGGCGCCGACTCGAACCCCTATCTCGCGATCGCGGCCAGCCTCGCATGCGGCTACCTCGGCATGGTCAATCGGTTGAGTGCCCGCGAGCCCCTGGACGGCGATGCCTACTCCGCACCGCATACGCTGCCGCGCAGCCTGCTCGATGCCATGACACTGCTCGAAGACTGCCCGCAGCTCATCGACCTGCTGGGCCGTGACTTCGTCGACGTTTTCTGCACCATCAAGCACCACGAGTTCGAAGAGTTCCTGCGCGTCGTTACGCCGTGGGAGCGTGAGTACCTGCTCCTGACCGTTTGAACATCCGGGGCCGATCGAGTCATGACATTCGCCAACCTGCCACCCACCGCCGAACTACAGGCCTCTGACGCGGCGCATCACCTGCATCCGTTTACTGACACGTTGGCCCTGAACAAGAAGGGAGCCCGCGTTATCGCGCGGGCCGACGGCGTGTATCTGTGGGATTCCGACGGGCACCAGATCCTCGACGCGATGGCCGGGCTCTGGTGCGTCAACATCGGCTACGGACGAAGTGAGATCGGTGCAGCCATCGCGCGCCAGTCCGCAGAGCTCGCGTACTACAACACCTTCTTTCAGACCACCCACCCGCCAGCGGTCAGACTCGCCGAACTGCTGGCGGAGCTGACCCCGCCACACCTGAACCGCGTGTTCTTCGCAAGTTCCGGCTCGGAAGCCAACGATACGGTCGTACGCCTCGTACGCCATTACTTTGCCTGCCAGGGTAAACCCGGCAAGTCGATCATCGTCGGGCGCAAGAACGGTTACCACGGCTCGACCATGGCGAGCGCTTCACTCGGCGGCATGACCACGATGCATGCCCAAGGCGGAATGCCGATCCCCGATGTCACCCACATCGGCCAGCCCTACTGGTACGCCGAAGGGCGTGACAGCGACCAGGAAGCCTTTGGCCTAGCCCGAGCCAGGGAGTTGGAGACCCTCATCGAATCCGAAGGTGCTGAGCGCATCGCGGCATTCATTGCCGAGCCGATCCAGGGCGCAGGTGGCGTCATCATCCCGCCGGCCAGCTACTGGCCGGAGATTCAGCGCATCTGCCGCCATTACGACGTGCTGCTGGTGGCGGACGAAGTGATCTGCGGCTTCGGGCGAACCGGTGCGTGGTTCGGATCGGAGACACTCGGCATCGAGCCGGACGTGCTCGTCTTCGCCAAGGGCGTGACATCTGGTTACGTACCGCTGGGCGGGGTCATGATCTCAGATGACATGGCCGCGCAGTTCATCGAACACGGCGGTGAGTTCCAGCATGGTTACACCTACTCAGGACATCCGGCCGCGTGCGCCGGTGCGATCGCCAACCTCGAACTGCTGCGCGACGAGGGTATCGTCGAGCGGGCCGCGGCCGACGTCGCCCCTTATCTCGCCAAAGCGTGGCAAACGCTTCGCGACCACCCGCTCGTTGGGGAGGCACGCACGTGTGGATTCCTTGGGGCCATAGAACTCACACCGGAGAAATCTACGCGCGCGCCCTTCGCAACCAAAGAAGGCACCGTTGGGCTCCTCTGCCGTGACCACTGCTTTGCGAACGGTCTGGTGATGCGCAGCGTGCGTGATTCGATGGTCATCTCACCGCCGCTCATCATCACGCGCGCGCAGGTGGATGAACTCATCGAAAAAGCCGGTCAGGCGCTCGACGCAACATTGCACGACGCCAACGCAGCCGGCCTCGTCTAGCCCCACGCGGAACCATGTTCGGCCGCGCTCAAGGCTACCTGCACCGCAACGACAGAACGGCTGCGTATCCCGATTCATACTATGCGGCAACGGCGCATCAAAGTGACGTAACCCGTCCAGCCTGGACCGGCGACGGACACGTCGATGTCTGCATTATCGGGGGGGGCTACACCGGTCTCAGCGCCGCCCTGCATCTGGCCGAACGCGGCTACGACGTGGCGCTGCTCGAAGCGCATCGAATCGGTTGGGGTGCGTCGGGGCGCAACGGGGGGCAGCTGGGTTCGGGCCAGCGCCGCGATCAGGATGATCTCGAAGCACTGGTTGGACTGGAACGCGCGCACGCGCTGTGGAGCCTGGCCGAAGATGCCAAGACGCTCGCGAAAAACCTGATCCGGCAACACGCCATCGACTGTGATCTCAAACACGGACACATTCACGCCGACCATCGCGCACGCTACGTGCCGGCGACGCACGCGTACACCAGGCTGCTAAACGATCGGTATGACTACGGGCTGGCGCGCTGCGTCGACCGCGACGAGATGCGCACCATGCTCGGCACGACGAACTATTACGGCGGCATGCTCGACGAAGGTGCGGCACACGTGCATCCGTTGAACTTCGCGCTCGGTCTCGCGCGCGCAGCCGAATCAGCCGGCGCCAGGCTTTATGAACGCTCTGAAGTCACCGCGATCAGGACGGGCGCGGATCCCTCAGTCGATGTGGCTGACGGGCACATTTCTGCCACGTACCTGGTCTTGGCCTGCAACGGCTATCTGGAATCGCTGGAGCCAAAGATCGCCGCGCGCGTCATGCCGCTCAACAACTTCATCATCGCGACCGAACCGTTGCCCGCCGACCTCGCCCGCGAACTCATTCGCGACGATGTCGCGGTGTCGGACTCGCGCTTTGTCGTCAACTATTTTCGAATGTCCGCCGACCGACGCCTGCTGTTCGGCGGCGGCGAAAGCTACGGCGCGAACTTCCCGGCCGATATCAAGACCTTCGTGCGCCCGCGCATGCTGGAGATCTACCCACAGCTTGCCGACACTAAGATCGACTACGGCTGGGGCGGCACCCTCGCCATCACGCCACGCCGGCTGCCGTGTTTCATGCGCATCGGCCACGCGTGCTTTAGCGCGGGGGGATACTCGGGCCACGGAGTCGCGCTCGCGACACTGGCCGGGCAGTTGATGGCGGAAGCCGTTGACGGCACAGCGGGGCGCTTCGACGTCATGGCAAACCTGCCGCATCCGCGCTTCCCCGGCGGCACGCTGTTCCGCTGGCCGCTGCTGGTGCTGGCGATGATGTACTACTCGCTGCGCGACCGACTCTGAAGCACCTGCAACGCGTGTGCGTGCCGGGCGCTCAGCCGGTATCCAGCGGCGCCGTCACCTTCAATGGCGGTGAGTACACCGGGCGCAGCCGGACCTCGTCGTGCACAGTGACATTCAACGTCGCACAGGCGCGCTCATCCAGTTGCAACCGGCCCGACGCGGCGGTGGCGTCAACGACCGTCCAGGCACGCACGGGCGGGCCACCGGCGCCGACCATCTCGACGAGCTGGTCGTCCCCGAACTGCCAACGCAACGCGTCTTCAGGAGCCAGACGGGCGATACGTTTACAGCCCCGGCCCACCGCCTGAAAGACGGCTTTGGAAGGTACGACGTCGATTGCAAACCGCGCCCGGCCAGCGGCGTGCCGGCGCCGCAGCGACTCGGTTGCGGCGCGATCGAGTCGCCCCTCGCTGATCGCGACCCCGTAGACCTTCGCGGCCTCACCGACAGTCACGTAGCCGCTCAAAACGTCGGCGACTACCTCCGCCGGATCGCGTTCCAGAGGATCGCCATACCCGCCGCCGCCGGCGCTTTGCAAAATGATCACGTCGCCTGCCGTCATCAGGTGCCCGCCGATCTTGCCAGGAGTGGGAAAGGGCACGACATCGTCGCCGCGTTGGATGAAACTGCCGACCGGCGCACCGCTTTCGCCGCCGAGAATGCCGAACGCCGGCACGACCGCGCCATCGGCCAACAGCGAGTAGCGTGCTTCGCCGCGTTCCAGCTCGAGCGCGCGCCTCGTCGCCAGGCCGCCGCGGGTGCGCCCTGGACCACCGGAGTCTGCGGCTTGTCCCGTCCAACGCACATGTAACGGGTAGCGCGTCTCGAGCACCTCGGTCGACTGTGCCGTCATCAGATCGCCCCAGTCGATAGGTGCCATCGCACTCGGACCATCGTGCTCGGCGAACGCGCCGTTGCCGCCAGCCGACCACTCGTAGTGCACGTATTCCTTGCGCGTGACTGGGTCGATGCCGCCGATCAGATTGTGAAACGAAGTACGCTGGATATCAGCCGACGACAGCTCGGGGCAGGCTTGCGCCAGAGCGCCGAGCATATTGGCTATGACGCGCTTGCGAATCTCTCCATGAGACCCGGCCGGTGCCGGATGGGTCACATTGACGATGGTCCCTTTTGGGGCCACGACCTGGACCGGCCGGAACGAACCCTGGTTCAACGCCTGACGGGGATCGAGCACGGACTTCAACACGATGAACACCGACGCTGCCGTGACCGCGAGCGTCGAGTTGACCGGCGCGGGCGCCTGTTCGGCTGCGCCCGTGAAGTCCGCTTTGAGGGTGTCGCCGGCAATGGTCAGTTCGAGCGGCAGCCACAATGGCTCCAGGCGGTGGGTCGGCGCCGGACCAAACGTCTCGAGATAGTCTTCGAACAGGTAGCGCCCGTCTGGCAGTTTGCCGATCTGAGCGCGCATCCGCCGCTCCGAGCGGTCCAGATTCGTACGCACACCGGACAGCAGGGTTTCGATGCCGTAGCGGTCGATCAGTTCACGCACACGCCGCTCAGCGGTGCGGCACGCGGCGAGGCCGGAGTTGAAATCCCCCATGCGTTCGTCCCTGACCCGCATGTTCGACAGCAGAATTTCCATCGCGGCGTGATTCACCTCGCCGCGCGATACGAGTTTCACCGGCGGGATCCGGATCCCTTCCTGATAGATCTCGGTGGCAGAGCCGGACATCGAACCCGGCACCGCGCCACCGACGTCCGCCCAGTGTTCGCGCACCGCTGGAAAAAACACCAGTTCCCCATCGTGAAACACCGGATAGATGAGCGTGACGTCGTTCAGATGGGTACCGCCGAGATACGGGTCGTTCATGACGATCACATCGCCCGGTTCCAGATCGTCTCCAATCCTGTCCAACGACGCTTCCACCGACCACGGCAACGGCACGACGTGAGAACCGATGTCTTCCGACTGCGCGACCACCTGACCCCGCGCATCGAACAGGCCGCATGAGAAGTCGCGTGCTTCGTAGATCGCGACCGACCGGGCCGTACGGAACACGGTCGCACGCATCTCGCGCACCACTGAGATCAGACCTTCGGTCACCACTTCCAGCGTGATGGGGTCGATACTGTTCATTCGCCCGCTTCTCCTTCGCGTACCAGAATCAAGGCACCCGTGGAGGCCACCCGTGCGGTGCTGCGAGGCGGCACGATCGTCACAGCGCCGGGTTCTTCGATCACCGCGGGGCCCTGCACGCGGGCCTCAGGCGGCAGGCTCGCCCGGTCGAGTACGCGCGCATCTTCGGGGCCGCCGTCGAAATACACGGTCCGGGTCATCACGTCGGTTTGCGACGGACCGGAAGCGCTCGAGTCATCCGTTCGGGCCGCTGGTTTGTCGCCAAGACCAAATGCGGACAGGCGCAGGCACACGCATTCCGCGGACCCACTGTCGGCGTGCGAATAGCGCTCCGCGTAGATCGCCCGAAACGACTCGCCGATCGCGGCCGCGTTGTGCATTCCGGCGGTCAGCGGCGTCGCCAGCTCGAAAGCCTGCCCGTGAAAACGGATATCCAGTGAATGTTCGATGCGAACGGCGTGGCCGCCGAATCCTTCATCGGCGAGTTCTTTGCGCGCAGTGTCTTCCATGGCTTCGAGCCGCGCGCGAATGTCGGCGAGGTGGTCATCGGTCAGCGGAATCAACGCAGCCTGCGAGTAATCGAGGCGCCGTTCGGCAACCAGCAGGCCAAATGCCGAAAAGGCCCCCGGCAGCGGGGGCACGATAACCTGCGGCATGGCCAGCTCCGCCGCTATCTCGGCCGCGTGCAGCGGCCCGGCGCCGCCGAACGCAACCAGCGCGAAGCTGCGAGGATCGATGCCGCGCATGACGGAGATCTCCTTGACGGCCGCCGTCATGCGCGTATTGGCGATGCGCACGATACCGGCGGCAGTTGTCATGCGGTCCAGCTGCAAGCGGTCCGCCAGCGCATCTACCGCGCGCTCGGCGGCCTCCACATCCAGCGTAATCCGATCGCCCAGTCGCGCATTCGGACGCAGGCGCCCGAGCACTACGTTGGCATCGGTTACGGTCGGCTCGGTGCCGCCGCGTCCGTAGCAGGCCGGCCCGGGCACCGCGCCAGCCGAGCGCGGGCCGACGTTCAGGAACCCACCGGTATCGAGATAAGCGAGCGACCCGCCGCCGGCGCCGACGGTGTTGATCTCGATCTGCGGTACACGGTTCGGGAACTCCCCAATCGTACCCTCCATCGACAGCGCGTAAGCGCCGCCTCGAACCATCGCCACATCCGTGCTCGTACCGCCCATGTCGCACGTGATGAAGTCGGTCAACTGCAATGCACGGCAAGTTTCGACGGCGCCGATCACGCCGCCGGCAGGCCCGGATAACATCGAATTGACCGGCAGGCGCGCCATGCGCGCGAACGACCACGAGCCGCCGCTCGAAGACATGATCTCCGGGCTCACTGAAAGGCCCTCTGCTTCCAACCGATCGGCGAGCCGCGTCAGGTATCCCGACATACGCGGCGCCACATAGGCGTTCAGAGCGGTGGTCGCGAAGCGCTCGTACTCGCGATGCTCCGGCAGCACTTCGGCCGATGTGCAAACCAAGACGCCGGGAAGCGTGTCGCGCAAGCGCGAGGCGGCGCGCGCTTCGTGCGCGCCGTTGGCGTAGGCGTGTAAAAAGCAGACGGCGACCGTGTCCACACCCATCGCTTCGAAGCGCCGGGCCGCGTCGTGCACGCCGTTTTCGTCGAGCGGTGTCATCTCAGAGCCGTCGGCGCGCAGCCGCCCGCTGACTTCGAGAATATGCGTACGCTCCACCAGCCCGACCGGACGCGTCGCCTTGATGTTGTAGAGATCGAGCCGGTTACCGCGTCCAACCATCAGGACGTCGCGAAATCCCCGGGTCGTCAGCACGCCGATGCGGGCACCCTTGCGCTCTAGCGCCGTATTGGTCGCGACGGTGGCGCCATGACGAAACCGCGCGACGCGAGGCAGGTCGACGGCCAGCGCTTCCAGTGCCTCGAATACGCCCAGCTCCGGTTCAGCCGGCGTCGTCGGTCGCTTGGCCGACCGCACCAGGCCGTCTTGGTGGTCGTAGACGACAACGTCGGTAAACGTACCGCCGACATCGATCCCAACCCATTTCATATCCTGTGCAATTCCCGTTACTCATATGCTTGCCTCCCGTTCTATCATCATCGTTCAAGAGCGCGCGGCGGACCGGAGCAATGCTGACAATTTGGGGAAGACCGACATCGATCTGCACGCAGCGCGTGCTGTGGACCTGTGCAGAAGCAGAGCTCGACTACGCATTTCATCTGGCGAGCGCCACGATGGGTGCGAACGGGCACGTCTCCACGGGTGCCGCGGCTTACGGGTCGGTTGAAACCGACTGGTATCGCAGTATGAATCCTAACTCAACCGTACCTACGATCGACGATAGTGGCTTCATCCTCTGGGAGTCGAACGCGATCGTCAGCTACCTGGCCGAGAGCTACGCGCCAGAGGCACTGTTCGACGCCAGCAGCCGGGTCAAAGCCAGTGCACTGCAATGGATGTCGTGGACCAACGAACACCTGGAGCCGCGGCTGCATACGCTGGTCATGGAACTCGTGCGGTTGCGTCCCGGGCTCCGTACCGACGGGGCTGCCGAGGGTGCGCGCGCGGAGCTGAGCCCACATCTCGAAGTGCTGAACCGGCATCTGGCCCAACAGCCGTATGTTGCGGGTGAACGTTTTTCGATGGGAGACATTACCACTGGTGCGGCGGTATACCGATCGCGGCTGCTCGAATCATTGCCTGCCGAATTGACGGCGATAGACGCCTGGCTGGCCCGTCTCGCCGCCCGCAGTGCTTTCAAACGACACATCGAGCCGCCCGAGTTCCATCTCTAGGCATGCACTGACCGATCGGACGCGAACATGAAGGGCGCGGGACTGACATCGACGCGGCGGCCGGCGCCAGTCAACCGCCCGCCAACCTACGGCGTTCGGGCGTAGGTCTCAGCCAGGCGCCAGCTGCAAGGCCCCCACCTCTGCTGACGTTGCTGCGCTACCATGCTGCGGATGAACGACAAACGTAACGGTACGCCGCGCACCATGTGCCGGGGCTAGCGCGATGCATACGGCCGGCGCCGCTTCAGAACCCGCTGCCCGTTCGCACCTTTCGTCGAGCGGGCGATGAGCGGCGCGACGGACATTCCCTGGTTCTCAGTGATCGTCCCGTTTCACGATCGCGGCGCGCACATTGACGACTGTCTAGAGTCGATTGCACGACAGCGCCCCGCGCAATTCGAAATCATCTGTGTAGATGACGGTTCGACCGACGACACGCTGGCGCGGCTGCGACACTACGCACGACCGAGCGCCGGTTTCTCGATCACCGTGCTGCACCAGGACAATGCGGGGCCGGGTGCCGCACGCAACGCTGGCGCTGCCGCAGCGCGTGGACGCTATCTGGCATTTCTGGACAGTGACGACCGTTGGCTACCCTGGACCTTGCAGACCTACAAGAACGCTCTGCTGGTAACCGGCATGCCGGCTTTCCTGACCGGTCAGCCAGCGCTTCGGCGCTCACACAACGACGACGCTCCGCCGTCGAACCCACTGCGCTTGCGCTACTTTGCCGACTACTTCTCGAGCAGCGATGCATGGCGCTGGTTCAGCGCTTCCTCGTTTGTGATCCGGCGCGATGTATTCGACCGTGTCGGCGGATTCACGACGGAGCGGATGAACGGTGAAGACGCTGAGCTCACGATGCGCCTCGGCACCGAAGCCGGTTTCGTACACGTCGAGGCACCGGCTACCTTCTGCTATCTGGAGCACCCCGACAGCGAAGTACACAACTGGGACCAGACGCTCGCTGGGTGGCAATTCCAGTATCGACACGAAACGCTCGCGATGTTCCCGGGCGGTCAACGACGTGCACGAGACCGCCTGCGTATCCTGACACGCGCAAGCCGGAGTTTGAGCCTCGCGCTGATCGCAAGGCGCCGCCGCGCCGACGCCCTGCGCATCTATCAACAGACGTTCAGGTGGAATCTCGAACTACGTCGGTTCAGATATCTCATCGGGTTCTGGATTAGAGCCGCCGGGGCCTAGGTGGCGGTTGCCATGCTGTCCGTCAGGAAGTTGCCAGAAAGCCTCGGGACGTGAGCTCACGTTCGAGCGCGTGCGCAAGCAGGAGATGCCCGTGATGCGACAGATGCGCATCCCCACGTAGAAACAGTCGGTCGGTGTCACCCTTCGAAGCTCTGAAGTACGGCAGCACGTCGATAGCGGCGATTCCGGCGTCGTTTTCCAGCGACCGGAACCGCCGCCAGTAATGATCGGCCATCCGGTAGCGTACGTAGGAGTCGTAGAACAGCGGAACGACAGCCATTGGCCGCTGGCTCGCGACACTATGGATTTCGAGCAGCAATGCGCGCATTAGTTGCCAGGCCGGATGGGCATCGTCGCGGTACTCCGGAAACGGCTCCCAAGCCACCAGGCGGTAGGCGAGCTGCTTGGCGAGCCCGATACCGGGTAATTTGTTCAACGTACTTTTCAACCGCTGCGCCGTTCCGACCGTATCGGTCTGCGCGCGTCCGATGGGGGGCTCCACGGTTTCCGGTACCGGCACATTGCTGAGACTCAGGTTGCCATCGATGAATTCGTAGCGCGGTTTACCGCGCAGTACCGGCGCGCCGGTGCGCGCATCCCATGCTTCCCTTACCGTCACCAGATTACGGCGAATGTTCTGCAAAAACGGCATGGCGACGACGACATCGAATGCGTAGTCGCGCGCGAAGCGTTCGAACAACATCAGTTGCTGGTCGGTCCCGGTGCCTTCCAATGCCAGATTCACGACCTCGATATCGGGCCTGAACCGTTCGAGCACTTCGGAGAACCGGTGCTCGTTACTGAGGTACTGTCCGGCGGCAAAAGAATCGCCGAGTACCACAAACCTGCGTTTGCCTGCTGGCACCGACGATGAGAACTCCCGGTTTGCGCGTATGCCCTGCCGATTGACCCGGATGGTGTATCGACCACCGCCAGGACGAGGCAACGTCTCACACACGTCGGGCACGTATTCGTAGCCGAGCTCTGCGTGATAGCGCACGTACGGTTTGGTATCCGGATGCATCGCCCGTGCCTGCCGGAGCGCGGCTACCACAAGGTATAGTTTTCGTCGGGTATCGAGCCGTCTTGATCGGCGTGGCGCGCGCGCCGGCTGGCTGGCATCCATCGCCGTCTCGATACCTGGTGAAGCCAGCGTGACAACCGCATGGCGGAAGAACGGTTTGCCGATGCTGAGCCGAATACCCGCGAGTCATCGAAGTAGCGTGTCGCCTCGTCCTGCGGCGCAAGCGCGAGCCAGTACGAATCCCGGTTATCGTCGCGCAGCATCAACGGATCCAGCCCGGTACGCCGATTGAGCAGACGCAAAGGGAGCAGGACGAGCAGATAGAGAACTCCAGCCAGCGCTTTCATGTCGCACCCCTCCGGTCATATGCATCGCCTGTCCGGCGTACGCGGCCAGACTGCTCGCAACCCCGCAATGCAGGGTTCGGGCTGATGGTGATCATGGTCAATCCAGCTCGAACTGCGCCTGATAGCGCAGCAGCTCTTCTTCGCTCATCATCGCCTGCTCTTCTTTCAAGAGGATCGCGTCGCCGATGACGAGCGCGTCCATCTGGGTACCGGTGAAACATCGATACGCATCTTCAGGCGTACAAACGATGGGTTCACCGCGAATGTTGAAGCTGGTATTCAACAGTACTGGAGAACCGGTCTCCCGATAGAACCGTTCCAGCAACGCGTGAAAATACGGTGTGCGATCGCGGTCGACCGTCTGCACCCGCGCCGAGTAGTCCACGTGGGTCGCGGCCGGGATGGTGGAGCGGCGCTCGTGTATCGCAGCCAGACCGGGCGGCCCGGCATCTCGCTCGTTCGGCTCTCCTTGCGCCGCCGCGCTCGGACGCGGGGGCGTGCGCTCCGCAGCCTGTACCGGCGCCACGAGCAGCATGTATGGACTCTCCACCCCGTCGGGCAATTCGAAGTAGCGCGCGGCATGTTCGCGCAACACCGCTGGTGCAAACGGCCTGAAAGATTCACGGAACTTGATCTTGAGATTCATCAGCTGCTGCATGCGAGCCGACCGCGCGTCGCCGAGGATCGAGCGGGCGCCCAGCGCGCGCGGACCGAACTCCATCCTCCCCTGAAACCACCCTACGACCTTTTCGCCGGCCAACAGCCCGGCAACCTCCGTGAGCAGCGCGTCGCGATCCGGCTGT
The DNA here is from genome assembly GCA_039030335.1 of Pseudomonadota bacterium. Lineage (GTDB taxonomy): Bacteria > Pseudomonadota > Gammaproteobacteria > HK1 > HK1 > JBCCEJ01. Next base: position 113,051 of record JBCCEJ010000005.1, read on the forward strand.
AGCCGATAGTGGGCGCCAAGGCGATCGAGGGCCGCATACAGGTCCGCTCCGGTGTAAGACGGTCCTAGCAGGGCGCCGTGCATTCGATCTTGCCGGTTGTGCGTGCTTTCACGTGGATGGCCAAGCGCGTGATGCCAGAGCAGCGATGCCACGCCCAATGCGCCACCGGCATCACCGGCGGCCGGCTGAATCCAGATATCGTCGAACGGCAGCTCGCGAACAATTCGCCCGTTGCCAACGCAGTTCAGGGCGACGCCGCCCGCCATCACCAGATGGCGCGCGCCGGTGGTGCGCTGCAGATGCCTCGCCGAACGAAGCATGACCTCTTCCGTTACGTGTTGTACCGACGCCGCGAGATCCATGTCACGCTGCGTCAACTCACTTTCAGCAGCGCGTGGCGGCCCCCCGAACAAGGCATGGAAGGCGGGCGTGGTCATCGTCAGGTCGTGCGCAAAGCTGAAATACGACATGTCGAGCCAGAACGACCCGTCCTCTTTCAGCCGCATCAGATGCTCGAAGATGAGCGGGGCGAAACGCGGCTCGCCATACGGCGCGAGACCCATGACCTTGTATTCCCCTGAGTTCACCTTGAACCCGGTGTAGTGCGTGAACGCTGAGTACAACAGTCCGAGCGAATGCGGAAACCGCATCTCGTGAGTCAGGCGCACACGGTTACCGCGGCCTTCGCCAAGCGTCGCGGTCGACCATTCCCCGACGCCGTCGAGCGTCAGGATCGCGGCTTCGTCGAAGGGTGACGGAAAGAACGCGCTGGCGGCGTGAGACTCGTGATGGTCGGCAAACGCGTAGCGGCCGTGGTAGGCACCATCCAGGGCACGGTCGAGAACGTCGGGCAAGTGAAGTTTCCCGGTCAGCCACGGTGGTAAGGCGAGCAGAAAGGTTCGCAGACTACGCGGCGCGAACGCGACGTGCGTTTCGAGAAGCCGGTGGAATTTGGTGAGCGGCCGGTCGTAGAAACCCACGTAGTCGATATCGGCGATCTCGACGCCGGCTTCGTCCAGGCAGTAGCGCAGAGCATTGTGCGGAAAACGATGGTCGTGGCGAACGCGAGAGAAACGCTCTTCCTGCGCCGCTGCCGCAATGTCACCGTCCACGAGCAAGACCGCCGCGGAGTCGTGGTAAAACGCTGACAGTCCGAGAATGCGCGTCGTCAAGCCGGTTCTCTGCAGTTGACCTCGGCCGCGACATGCGGCGAGGCCGCGCTCATGCTAGCTGCGCGCTGCGATCCAGTACATAGCGCGCTCCCCGGCGGACGCGGCCGACAGTCAGTGCTGAAACCGATGTAAACCAGACGCTCACCGATACGGCGACCACGCCGATCGCAGGGCTGTTTGCGCCGGTCGGGCCATCGCACTAGGATTTTCAGTCCGTAAGCGGCACCAACGACGCGAGGAATCGCCATGCGTATCGTCAATCCCACGTTCGGACCGACTCACCAGCCCGATGCCCCGGGCATCGTGCCAGATGCACCGCTCGACTGGCGACGGGACCCCATCGCCATCATTTCGAATGCCAAACCGAACGCGCGCGAGCTGCTGGAAGGTCTGCGCCAACAGATGTCGTCCGTCCGCGACACCGGCAACATCGACTATCTGTACAAAGACAGCGCCGCTCAGCCAGCACCGGTCGAACTGCTCGACCACGTTGCGGCGAACTACAAGGGCGCGATTCTGGCTCTGGCCGATTGAGGCGCCTGCTCGTCGTGGAGTTTCCATGACAGCATCGAACTGGAACGCCGCGGCGTAACCACTTACATCGTCGTCACCGATACGTTCATGCCGCTCGTCAATGCGCAGGCCGCTGCGCGTAAAGTGACGCCGAAGTTCCTACGCGTCGCGCACCCGGTTGGCGGCCTGGACGCGGGCGAACTCGTCTCGCGTATCGACGCGGCCTACTCGGACCTTCGCGCAGCAGCCGGCTTTTGAGCACTCCCGAGCATACTCCCGGCTAATCGCGCACTGGAATCGCAAACATGAGCAACGACACCGCGCCCGAACAGGAAGTCATCGACATTGGCGACCTGGACATCATGGCGTTCAATGAATACGCCGTCGAACAGGGCTGGGGAGACGGCCTCCCGCTCTACCCGCCGACCGAGGAGCGCGTGGCAGAGTTCGTGTCCACCTGCCACGGCGACAACCGCCCATTCGACGCAATGTCGCCGCGCCGGGTCCACCCGACACTGCCTTCGATCGCTGCCAACGCCGTCATGGCGGGGTGCAGGCCGGCGTATTTTCCAACCGTCGTGGCGGCGGTCCGGGCGGTGCTGCAGCCGGACTACAACCTGCACGGTACACTCGCTACGACGCACCCTTGCGCACCCGCCCTGATCCTGAATGGGCCGGTTCGCGCGGAGCTCGAAATCAACTGTGCCGGCAACTGCTTCGGCCAGGGTTGGCGGGCCAATTCTTCGATCGGGCGGGCGCTGCAGCTGGCGCTGCGCAACATCGGTGGCGCGCATCCGGGCACGATGGACCGTTCTACTCAAGGTTCGCCCGCAAAAATGGCTTTTTGTTTCGGCGAGAACGAAGAAGAAAGTCCTTGGGAGCCCTACCATGTCAGGCGCGGCTACGCCGCTAACGACAGCGTGGTCACCGCCTTGCCGTGCGAGGCGCCGCACAATATCAACGATCATGGCAGCAATACCGGCGCCGGCATTCTGATGACGATCGCGGGCGCCATTTCGCAAACCGGCGCCAACACCATCTACCGCACGGCACCCTACGTAGTCGCGTTGGGGCCGGAGCACGCCGCCACGCTGAAACGCGACGGCTGGACGATCGAAGACATGCAGTCGCGGCTCTTCGAAGATACCGCGGTACACGTTTCACGCGTATCACCTGAAAACCGCGCCAACCTCGAAGAGTGGGGGCAGGCGCCGGAGAACGATCGCTTCTATCTCAGCCGCACGGCCGAAGACATTCAAATCCTGGTCGCCGGCGGCCCGGGGAAACACTCGGCCTATATGCCTACATTCGGTTTTACCGAGGTGTGTTCGGAGCGCATCTGAACCGCCCAGCCCGTCCTCAGCGCCAATCACCAAGGAGTATGGTCCCGATGTCTCAAGCCGCACGCCTGCGCCAACTGCTGAGCGAGAAAGCCCTCGTGGCCGCACCTGGTGCGCCGGATGCGATCACGGCCCGGATGGTGGAAAGAGCCGGGTTTCCCGCTGTGTACATGACCGGCTTCGGTGCCACGGCAAGCAGGCTCGGTACGCCCGACATCGGCCTTCTGACGCAGACCGAGATGTGCACCCACGCAAGGACGATGGCGCAGGCGGTCAATATTCCGATCATTGCGGACGCCGACACCGGCTATGGCGGCCCGAACAACATCCGCCGGACCGTCCGGGAATACCAGCAGGCCGGCGCGGCGGCTATTCATCTCGAAGACCAGGTGGCGCCCAAACGTTGTGGGCAGCGCGCGGGCATCGAGCTGATCGATGCGGCCGATGCCGCGCGGCGGCTGAAAGCGGCGATCGCGGCGCGCGAGAATGATGACCTGGTCATCATCGGACGCACCGACGCGATGCCCGCGGCCGGACCCGGCGAGGCGGTCAGCCGTGCGAAACGCTATCAGGATGCGGGCGTGGACCTGGTTTTCGTCGATGGGATCAAATCCATCGCCGAGGTGGAAGCAGTGGCCCGCGAGGTCGAAGGCCCGAAGGTGGTGTCGATAGTCGACGGTAACGAGACCGTGCGTCTCACCAGTTCCGATCTGCAGGCCATGGGATTCGACGTCGTGCTCTACGCAGTGACTACACTGTTCGCGGCTTGCCGGGCCGTCTCAGCCGCCCTGGAATGTCTGTCCCGCGACGGTACACCCGCCAACATTCCGGCAACGCTCAGCTATCAGGAGTTCACCGAGATCGTTGATCAACCGTTCTTCAGCGATTTCGACGACAGCTTCCGCTCGAACACGTAAGCCGCCAGTCAGCCGCCACCGGCGGCATGCCATACGCTCGTTAGCCGGGCGAAACCAAGGGTCGTCAGACGTGCGTTGTCGCGTAGAAGGCAACGGTGCGATCTGATTGCCTGCGAGCGCCTGTGTTTTTTGTTGATTTCGCAACTAAATATGAATATCGTCTACTAATGCTGTCTGATGTTCGCAAAGACCACGAGCGTGTCGCCGCCGGGCTCACGCGGCTGGAAGCCGAGCTGCCGTTCCAGGTGGCATTGCTGGCACGTTTGCTCGAACGGCACATAGCCCGCCTTCTGGCTCCACACGGTCTGACGCTCGGTCCGTACCGGATACTGCATACGGTCGCAGCTTTCGGCCGCATGACCCAGGTCGAACTGACCCGCTACGTCGTGATCGACAAGGCCCAGGTCAGTCGGGCAACCGCGCAGCTCGAAGCAGCCGGCCTGCTCGAGACCCAATCGGATGAATTCGACGCTCGACGCAAGTGGTTGCGGCTGAGCACCAGCGGCAGACAGAAGCTTGCCGACCTGCGCGGCGAACTCGAAGAGCGGCTGGACGGCCTGCATGAGGCACTCGGCGAGACCCCGGCCGACGAGATCCTGCGCGCTCTCGACCGCCTGAATGCGCACGTGGCCGGCGAGCTCGGCTGGAGGAGCACATGAACACCGGCGGAGCGAGATCCGCAGAGGGTGTCACGGGCGTGCCGCGCCCGTCGATACACAACCTCAGCCTGCCCGGGTGTCCGCGGCCAATCCTCCGCCCGGCCATTCACCTGGTTATCGCGCAACAGCTCGGGAACAGTATCCGCGGAATCGCCTGCGCGCCGCCTGCCTGAACGGAATCTGAAGGTCCCAAGTACACCAGGCTCAAACGTTCATTCGGGAGGCATGACCATGCCTGACCTCTTCGACAATCCGATGGGACTCGACGGTTTCGAGTTCGTTGAATTCGCCGCACCGCAAAGCGCGGTGCTCGAGCCGCTCTTCGAAACCATGGGTTTCAGTGAAGTCGCACGCCACCGCTCCAAAGACGTGTCGCTCTACCGCCAGGGTGGCATCAACTTCATCGTCAATCGCGAGGCCGGCAGCCTCGCGCATTACTTCGCGGAAGAGCACGGCCCCTCAGCGTGCGGGCTCGCCTTCCGCGTGCGCGATTCCCATCAGGCCTACGCACGGGCCCTCGAACTCGGCGCACAACCGATCGACATCCCGACCGGCCCCATGGAGTTGCGCCTGCCAGCGATCAAAGGCATCGGCGGCGCGCCCATCTACCTCATCGACCGCTATGCGCAAGGCGCTTCGATCTACGACATCGACTTCGAATTTCTCGATGATGTCGAACGGGCGCCGGCAGGCTGCGGCTTTCTCGAGATCGACCACCTGACACACAACGTCTACCGCGGCCGGATGGCCTACTGGGCGGCGTTTTACGAGAAGCTCTTCAATTTTCGCGAGTTGCGCTACTTCGACATCAAAGGCGAGTACACCGGTCTCACGTCGCAGGCGATGACCGCACCAGACGGCAAGATCCGAATCCCGCTGAATGAAGAGGCCCGCGGCGGCGCCGGTCAGATCGAGGAGTTCCTGATGGCATTCAACGGCGAGGGCATTCAGCACATCGCACTGCGGTGCGACGACCTCATCGCCTGTTGGGATCGGCTGAAGGCGCGCGGCATGCCGTTCATGGCTGCCCCGCCTGAGACCTACTACACCATGCTGGACGAGCGGCTGCCGGGCCATGGGGAACCGGTCGGCGAGCTGCGTGCCCGCGGCATCCTGTTGGACGGCAAAACAGGCGATGGTCCGCCACGGCTGTTGCTGCAGATCTTCTCTGCCACGGTGCTGGGGCCGGTATTTTTCGAATTCATCGAACGCAAGCGCGACGACGGCTTCGGCGAGGGCAACTTCCAGGCGCTGTTCGAGTCGATCGAACGCGACCAGCTCGAACGTGGTGTGCTGAGTGCACCGGAAAGCTGACCCGGCCGGCGCGACAGCAGTCGCCGCCGATGGCCTGATCGGCGGCTAACTGTGCAGCGCCGTTCGTGTCACTGCATGCCCGCGCGGGGTCGTCATCGCGACTCCGCTACCGCCGTGGCCATCTCCATCATCGAGAAGAACAAAAAGTTGCAGTCCGGCTGCTCGGGCACTTCGGCGGTAGCACCCCACGCACCACCTTCGGAAAGCCGCTGTCGATCGATCCAGGCATTGTCCAGACCAGCCGCGCGTGCCGGCATGTGGTCGTGATGCAAACTCTGCGCGGTATGCAGTATGTCGGCTCGCCGTAGTCCGAAGTCTGCTTCCAACCGCTTCAGCATGAAGTCGAAGTTGGCGGGCGCTGGCTTATAGGCGCCGACGTCTTGCGCCGTGTAGATCGCATCGAACTCTACGCCGAGCTTGCGATTCGACGCGGCGAAGCCGTCCCGATTCACATTCGACAGGATTACCAGACGATAATGGCGCTTGAGGATACGCAGAGCGTCAGCCGTATCGGGGAACGCCGGCCAGTGCGGCACAGACGCACCGAAGGCCGCATCGAGTTCCGCGCTGCTCTCGAGACCGAAACCAGCTGCGATCGCGCGATGCACATGTGTCAGCAGCGTTGGGTAGAGCATTTCCGGCGTATCGCGCTCCTGGCGGGTTTCATGGGTCGCAAAGGCACGTAAGCCTGCGTCGCGGGTGATATCGGCACGCGCATTGGCCATCAGGAGGGGCTGCAACGCATCCCAAATTCCCGATTCCCAGTCGATCAAAGTGCCGTAGCAGTCAAACGTCAGTACTTTGTAGTCAGTTAGTTGCCTGGTCATATCGTGCGGTTATCCGGTCATGAAACGGTTGCCAGCTTAACGGTGAACCGCGTGCTCCGGCTTGTGTAGAGCGCGTCCGGTTTGTGCCCCGTCTGGCGCCGCCACGACGCGCGGCGATAATCTCCTGGCGTAAGGCGGCAGCGACGCACTTCCAGCGACGGCATCAACGTTCAGCTCCATTGAAGTGCGCGCGCCCGAAGTCGGAGATCTGATACCCGCCCATCTCGCGGGCCTTGCGATCGAACGCCGGTCCGCCACAGAACGCGGCAAAGCGCTGCAGCGGTGCTTCGAACCAGTCACGACGGCGTACCAAAAGGTCGAAGCGCTCGTTCAGCAAAGGCACGAAAGCGAGTCCGAACTGCTCGGCCAGTCCGGCAAGGCCGAAAGCGGCGTCCGCCTGCCCCTGCGCCACCGCCAGCACCGCATCGGTCTCCGTGCGGGCCGGATGCAGCCAGTCGATCCGCTCCACGCCCGCCTCTGACACCATCTGCTCCAGCAACAGCTGGCTGGCGGCCTGCGGTTGGCGCGGTACCACCCGGCAGCCCGTCAGCGCGTTGATGGAGTCGATGCGACCTGCCGACTCACGACCGACCACGAGGCCCCGATCGCGCCAGGCAAATTCGAGAAGCACAACCGGTTCGTCCGAAAACTGCTCGGACACGCGCACATCGCTCCAACGCCCGGATCCGGCATCGTGCAGGTGGAGAGCCGCCATCAGAGCCCGGCCGTCAGCAAAACGTTCGAGCCCATCCAGGCTGCCGTCGAAATACGTGGCCAGCCCGGCGCCGGATTCGCGCAGCGCCCAATCCAGCAGGGGGTCGTGGCTGCCGGCGACAACCAGCGGGCGTGCGATCGCGGAGCCGGCCTGAAATCCAATGCTATGCCGGCGCAGCCAGGTGTCGACCTCAGCGCGCGGAAACAGCAGCTTGCCCGTGGCGCGCGACACGGGTACTTCTCCGCCGGCGACGAGGTCGTAGACCTTGCGCTCCTTGATACGCAGCAGGTCGGCCAGCTCGCGGGTCGTAAGGTAGTCAGGCATGACGGTGCTCACCCTGGTGCGTTACATGCTCGCGACCTTTCGTAATGTACGCAGGATTATGCACTCTAAAGACTTCAAAAGTGGCGAAAAAGGAGCATTGCAGAGACTTCGTTCGGGTTGTGCGCTGCGTCCACCTGCGTCAAGGTGAGCGCTGAATTCGCAGAGATTTCCGATCTAAGTAAATAATGCAGGATCTTGCAGCATCTTTCAGCGTCGCTTTCAGTCTGGTGCTGTCGGGCAACGCCGATCTGATTGAAATTGTGGGGTTGTCGCTGCGGGTTAGTGTCTCTGCCGTGGTGATCGCCTGCGGCCTCGGCCTGCCGCTCGGCGCCGCGCTGGCGGTATCCCGATTTCCAGGCCACGGGGCGGTGCTCGTTGCGGTCAACGCGCTGATGGGCTTACCGCCAGTCGTCGTCGGACTACTGGTGTATGTCACGCTGTCCAGTTCCGGGCCGCTCGGCTGGTTGCAGTTGCTGTACACACCGACCGCGATGATCGTCGCTCAGACAGTGCTGATCACGCCGATCGTCATCGCGCTGTCACGGGAAATCCTGAGTCAGCTGCACGAGGAATACGACGAGCAGTTCAGGTCGCTCTGCCTGCCGGCCCATCGCGCCATCGCCGCGTTGCTATGGGATGCCCGATTCAACCTCCTGACTGTCGCGTTGGCCGGCTTCGGGCGGGCCGTGGCAGAGGTCGGCGCCATCATCATCGTCGGCGGCAATATCAATCACCTGACCCGCATGATGACCACGGCGATCGCACTGGAGACGTCGAAGGGCGAACTGGCACTCGCGTTGGCACTTGGCATCGTGCTGCTCCTGATCGCGCTGGCAGTCAACGCCGGAGTCATGGCTTTGCGGGGCGGCGCAAGCCGCTATGCGAGCGCATGACCACACCATTGCCTGACGGTCCCGTATTGCCGATCGAATTGCACAGCGTGCGGCTGGCACTTGGCGGTCAGACGCTGATACACGACGTCGACTGCAGCATCGTCGATCGAGGCGTCACCGCGGTGATGGGTCCCAACGGCGCCGGCAAGAGCCTGCTGCTGCGGCTGATGCACGGCCTGCTGCAACCAGATGCCGGAGAACTCCGCTGGAACGGTGCGCCGCTGGACCGCAACGTGCGTCTGCGCCAGGCCATGATCTTTCAGCGCCCGGTGCTGCTGCGCCGTACCGTCCGGGCCAACCTGGAGTTCGTGGTCCGTGCGCGGCCGTCCGGCGGCTCACCCGATCTTGGTGCCCTGCTGCAACGGGTTGGACTCGAAACGAAGGCCACCCAACAAGCCCGACGCCTGTCCGGCGGTGAGCAACAACGTCTCGCCATGGCACGTGCGATGGCACTTGCGCCCGCGGTCCTGCTGATGGACGAACCGACCGCGAGTCTGGACCCCGCATCGATAGCGATGATCGAATCGCTAATTGCGGATGAGACGGCGGCCGGCACCAAGGTCATCATCGTGACTCACGACCTGGGGCAGGCGCGACGGGTCGCGAACGATGTCCTGTTCATGCACCGTGGACGCATTACGGAGCACACCGACGCCCGGCAGTTCTTCGCCGGGCCGGCATCACAGCCGGCACGCGACTACGTAGCCGGTCGGCTGGTTATGTGAACGCGGGCGGATACCATCATCCAATCGGCGCCGGATAATCCCCACAACCTGGAGCACTGACATGCAACGTTTCCGCGGGTGGCTGGCAGCGTGCAGCATCGCTTTGTCGTCACTCATGTCGTCCGGCTTAGTCGCGGCGCAGTCGATCATCTTGCAGTCGACGACATCCACCGCCAACTCCGGCCTGTACGACAGCATCCTGCCGCAATTCACCAGGGCAACCGGCATTCGCGTGCACGTCGTAGCGGTGGGAACGGGTCAGGCCATCAAGAACGCCAGAAACGGCGACGGAGACGTATTGCTGGTGCACGCCAAAGCCGCGGAGGAAACATTCGTCGCGTCCGGTTTTGGCGTCGCGCGGTTCGACGTCATGTACAACGATTTCGTGATCGTCGGTCCGCCCGACGATCCGGCCGGCATCGCCGGTACGCGAGACGTCATCAAGGCGCTGCGCAGCATCGCTTCCACGGAATCACTATTTGCATCGCGCGGCGATAACTCGGGCACGCACAAGAAAGAACTGGATTTGTGGCAGCAGGCGCGGATCGACGCACCCGCTTACAGCGGCAAGTGGTATCGCGAGACCGGAGCCGGCATGGGTACGACGCTGAACATCGCCGTGGAGATGCGAGCGTACGTCCTTACGGATCGCGCCACCTGGATAAGCTTCAAGAACCGGCGTGATTTCATCGTCGCGGTTGAAGGTGCATCATCGATGTTCAACCAGTACGGCGTGATCCTCGTCAATCCCGCCCGCCACCCGAACGTGCAGGCACGCAGCGGGCAAATCTTCATCGAGTGGCTGCTCGGCAAGGCAGGCCAGGCCGCGATCGCCAGTTACCAGCTAAACGGTCGCCAGCTGTTCTTTCCGAACGCAAAGTAGGCCGCGTGGCGCGCTGCGCGTCGCAGCCGCCCGAGCGTGGTGGAGGTCAGCCTTCCCCGTCTATGGCGGCATCACGCAGGTTCTGCCATACGGGAACGAAATCGTAAGTGGCATAGAACTCGGTGTCGAAAGCGCCCCACGCCTTGCGCTCGATCGCGAGATTGACGTCGCGCAGTTGCGCTGCTGGCACGCTCAAAGTGGCGACCTGACCAATCCCCATCATCACGTACCAGCTGACCACCTCAACCCCCGGAGGCGGGAAGCTGGCCCAGAATCCGGTTGCATCCAGCTTCTCGTTGATCTCGGACAGATTCTTGTCCTGTTGATGCTTCAAAAACACGGTGAGCAGCACGCGGTCGTCGCGCTCTGTCATAACACTCGTCCCTACAGATTGCTGGGCCCCGCAGTCTAGCCGGTCGCGCGCCGGATGCGGTCTACTTCGGTCGTCAGCCAATTCACGATGTCAGCCGACTCGTACATCCACGTCACCCCCTCAGCCGGTCGCGCGATCCGCAGACACGGCACGGTCGCGCGCCCGCCGCCGCTCACCAGCACGTCGCGGTCGGCCGCTGAAACGTTGATATCACGAAGTTCCACTTCGATGTTCAAACGCTTGAGATGACGCCGAACGCGCCGGCAGTAAGGGCAGGTGGAGAAGTGGAAGAGGCTGAGCGACGCGGTGAATTCAGCCAGCTGCCGGGCAGTCTCCGGGCTGTCTGGTTCGGGCGGTCGCGGCAGCGCGCGCCGCACCAGTGCGAGGATGGTGCTCATCATGAGGTAAGTCTGATGACCCCGATGCGAGGGCGCAATGGGCGCGGGTCTCAGTGCGATCGGTCTTCGTAGTAGACCCCTACTTCGTGTCGCCGCGCATGAAAACGTTCAATGCTGCGCACGACCTCGAGCGGGGCGTCAGCGATCACGAATGCCAGTAAGGTCTCGAGCAACGCGGTCAACGCGACCGTCGACGTGAAAAACTGCGGCGATTCCGTCGGTACCAGGAACAGGTCACTCGCGGCGGCCGCAATCGGTGAAGCAGCGCTGTCGGAGATGGCGATCACGGTCGCGCCCTGACGGTGCGCCAGTTCCACCGACTGGACCACTTCAGTCCGGTAGGGTTCGAAGGTCATGGCGATCAGCACGTCGTCGGCACCGGCCCTCAGAAGATCGTCGACCGGCAGGCCGCCTTCCCGTGGAATGGCGGTCACGGACGGCAGTGCCATTCCCGCCAGGTAGGCGAAGTTCTGCGCGGCCTGTCTGGCCACCCCAACGCCGAGGACGAGACATGTGCGGGCGCCGAGTATCTTCCCGGCTGCGGCGCGTACCCTGGCCGTCGACAACGCACCGAACAGCGACTCGACATTGGTCAGGCTGCCGCCCGCCATGTCTGTCAGAAGCTCGCCGTGGCGTCCCTGTTCCGCCACGCCCTGCAGCCAGCGTGCCCGGTCGGGAATGCTGAGAGGCGCCTGTCGCAGCGCCTCACGAAACGGCATTCGCAAGCCGTCGAAACCGTCGAAGCCGACAGTTCTGGCCACGCGTACCAGCGTGTTGGCCGTGACGCCCGCCGCCTGGGCCAGCTCGCCGATCGAGCTTACGGCGACGTCGCCGGGATGGGTCAACACATAGCGCGCCGCCTTGCGCAGTTGCGGACTCAGGGTGGGCAGCACCTGACGCAGGCGCTGCAGCACGGCTTCGGCGTCCGCAGCAGTTGGTACGATCGTTTCGCTCATGAATTACGATGGTATAGCATTACCAGACCCGGGCTCCAGGCCCGCAGCGCCCGAACGATGGAGACTCAACCGTGGCTCAGCAAGCGCGCGTCGTAATCATCGGCGGCGGCATCCTCGGATGCTCGCTCGCCTACCATCTGACGCTCGCCGGCTGGAGAGACGTAGTGCTACTTGAAAAGGCCGAGCTGACATCCGGCTCGACGTGGCACGCAGCGGGGCAGGTCACCCACTCCACCTCGAGCTACGGACTCGGCCTGATGGCTGGCTACGCTATCGACCTCTACAAGCGTCTCGAGGCGGACACCGGTCAGCCGGTCAACTTTCACGACTGCGGTTCGCTCCGTCTCGCGTATACGGACGACGAAGTCGACTGGCTCAGATACACGCTCAGTATCGGCGCGGCGCTCCGCCATCCGATGGAGTTGCTGGGTCCTGACGGCATTCGCGAAAAACACCCCTTCTACAATCTCGAGGGCGTCAAGGCAGCGCTCTGGACACCGGAAGACGGCCATGTAGATCCGGCCACAGCCACCTTTGCGCTGGCCGCCGGCGCGCGCCAGCGCGGTGCCCGCATCATCCGCAATTGCCGTGTCACAAACGTTCATGCCAGCCCTGGCGGAGAATGGTGCGTGCAAAGCGAACAGGGCGACTTCGTGTGCGAGCACGTCGTCAACGCGGGCGGCACCTACGCGCGTCAGGTCGGTCGGTGGACCGGACTCGACCTGCCGATCACGTGCATGACCCACCACTATCTCGTCACGGACACGGTGCCTGAGTTCCTGGCTTTGAGTGCCGAGTTGCCGGTCGTGCGGGACGACCGCGAAGTGTCCGGCTACATTCGGATGGAACAGAAGTCAGGCCTTATCGGGATCTACGAGAAGGCAAACCCGAACACCGTGTGGGAACACGGCACGCCATGGGAAGCCGACAGCGAACTGTTCGAAGCGGACTACGACCGCATCATGCCGTGGCTCGAAAAAGCGATGGAGCGCATGCCGATTCTTGCCGAACTCGGCATCAGGCGGGAGGTGCACGGTGCGATCACACATCCGCCAGATGGCAACATGTTGCTCGGTCCGGCGCCCGGACTGCGCAACTACTGGTGCTGCACCGGTTGCCAGATCGGCGTTGGGTGGGGACCGGGGGCGGGCAAGTATCTGGCGCAGTGGATGATGGACGGCGCGGCGGAAGTTTCGATGCGCGACTTCGATCCGCGCCGGTACGGTGACTTCGCCGACCACGACTACGCCGTCGCCAAGGGCCGCGAAGACTATCTGTTGCGTCACGAGACGCCGTATCCGCACTTCAACCGCCTCGCCCACCGTCCTGTCAAACCGAGTCCGTTCTATACGCGGCTGACCGCCGCCGGCGCCGTACACGAGGAAGTCTACGGTTGGGAACGGCCGCGCTGGTTTGCGACCGACGAACTCGTAACGAGTAAACGCAGCCCCCGACCCTGCTGCAGACCTTCTTAGGAGTTTCCTTTGGGTCTTCCACCCCTCCTTTGAAGACTCGTACCACTGTACAGTTGCCTGACTAAGGTCGTCCTGTACTTAGAAGTCCTCTATGGTCCACCGATGGCAAAGGCCTTTGTTTACTTTAACTTTCGTCCGCTCTCGCTTCTGTCTGGAGCACCTTCCCGAGGGAGGGCCAGATCTCAGAGATGTAGCAAGAGGTTTCTACTCGCGTCAAGTTGCCTAAGCTCTTCCAACGCTACCCACACGGACCATCTGTGC
>JBCCEJ010000006.1:0-125821 GCA_039030335.1 Pseudomonadota bacterium
GAGCGAGCGGCTCATGGGGAACCGGGCCTGAGCTCGCGAGTTCTCCGACGGGAGACCGAGAAGAGCATCCAGAGCTTGAGGCGAAGTTACCACCACGAAAACGATATCGACCACATCGCGATCGGCTGCGAATCGTTGAGCCGAGGCGTTCAGGACCTCGAGAAACTGCTCAGTTCGAGCATTCCGCTGGGCGTTAAACATCCGGTCATGAGCACACCGAGCTGCGTCATGCGCACTGGCGAATGATGCTTCTTCGAATTGATCGCGATCAGGGATGGGTCGCGCGAGCCTGCCGACGTTCGCGGTGCAGCGCATAAAGTCCGCCAGCCAGTACCAGCAGCGTACCGGCGACTGACATCGCATCCGGCCACTCGTCGAAGACGAGCCACCCGAGCAGCAGTGCCCACAGAACGATGGAGTACGTGAATGGCTGCAGCGCCGAGGCTTCACTGCGCGCTATCGCTGCGATCATCATGAAGTGTCCGGCGGTGTTCAAAGAACCGACCAGTGCAAACAGCGCCCACGTCTCCCAGTCGGGCACGCTTATCCAGAACCACGGTGCCACCGCGCCCGTGACGACGAAGATCGTGACGCCGGACCAGAGCAACGTCGTCTCAGTTGAGTCGAAGGCGCTGACGAAGCGCATCAGCACCTGGTAGACGCCCCAGAGCACGATTCCGGCGACCGGTAACAAAGTGAGCGTGCCGAACACGCTGAGGCCGGGACGGGTGATCAACAGGATGCCGACGAATCCCAACGCGACCGCCGTCCAGCGGTGCGCACCGACCCGTTCGTTCAGGAAAATGACCGCCAGCACCAGCACGACGAGCGGCGTTCCCGCGCTTACCGCCGTGACGTCGGCTAGTGGCAGATGTTTGAACGCGAGCACGAAGACCGTGATCTCCGCGACCAGAATCAGCGAGCGAATCGTCTGCAACCCGGGTTTGCGGCTTCGGATTGCGCGGTGGAAGCCACCGTGTGTCGCGATCCATACGAGCGCGAATGCGACCCAGATCCACGAGCGAATCCATAGCACCTGCCAGATGGAATACGTCTGCGTCAGTTCTTTGCCAACAGCATCATTGGCTGCGATGCAAAACATCGCCACCAGCATCAGCGGGATGCCGCTGCGGTGGGCCGGACCGTGAGCAGGTGGCGTCATGTCGATGCGCGGGCGTGAATCAATAGGGTATTGTCGACGATCTCAACCTTTACGCACGAACACGAGAGAGCCCCCATGAGTCGCCTGACACCCCTGACTCCCGAAGAACTGAACCCCGAACAGCGCGAGGTCTACGACGCCATCTCATCCGGCCCACGCGGCAATATGGGCATGGTCGGGCCGTTCGGTGTCTACGTACGCGTGCCAGGGGTCGGCAACGCCGTCCAGAATCTCGGTGCGGCCGTGCGCTACGGCACTGCGTTGCAGGAGAACGCCAAGGAAGTGGCGATCTGCACCGTCGGCGCGTTCTATCATGCGAAGTTCGAATTTGCTGCGCATGCGGAACTCGCCCGCAAGGCTGGTGTTGCCGACCCGATCATCGAATCGCTAAAGCGCGGTGAAATGCCTGAGTTCACCCGCGAAGACGAAGCGGCCGCGCACGCGGTTGCAACTGCGCTGCTGTCGGAGCACCGGCTGGACGACGCCACCTACGCGAACGCGCGCGACAAGCTCGGTGAAGCTGAACTCATCGAACTCGTTATCACGATCGGCTACTACACGACCGTGTCGATGACGCTGAACGCGTTCCAGATTCCGCTTCGCGACGGTATGGCCGATCCATTCCCGGACTACGACTGACCGCGTCTTCCAAGTCGTTCAGCTGCCAGGGTGATGCGAAAGGACGCGGTGTCCCTATCGTCTCATTCTGGCAGTTCCGCGGGTGGCAACGGTGCCCGGCCCAGAACCATGTCGGCACCTTTCTCTCCGATCATCATCGTGGCGGCGTTGAGGTTCGCTGAGATCATCGCGGGCATGATAGATGCATCGATGACACGGAGGCCTTCGAGTCCGTGCACCCGCAACTCGTCGTCGACGACGGCATTGGGATCGGTCGCCGGCCCCATGCCGCACGTGCCCATGACATGAAATGTCGTGCTGCCTACGTGCCGCGCGGCATCGAGCAGTTCATCATCGGTCTGCACGTCGTCGCCCGGGTACATTTCGACGTCCAGATAGGGCTGCATCGCGTTCGTGTGCATCAGTCGGCGCGCAAGGCGCATCGCGTGGATCAGCACGCGGCGATCGCCTTCCTCGGCCAGGTAGTTCGGCTGAATGCGGGGCTTGTCGAATGGGTTGGATGAACGGGCACGCACGAACCCGCGGCTTTCCGGACGGTGTTGCCACGCGGCGATCGTGAAACCCGGGTGGTCATCGAGCAGGCCGTGTACGCCGAGCTTGTAGCTCGCCGGGGTGAAGATGAACTGCAGATCGTTGGTTTTGAGCACTTCGTCGGAGTGCCAGAAGCCGTAGACCATGGTCGGACTCAGCGCGACGATGCTGCGTTTGCCCATCAGATACCGGGCGATCTCTCCCAGCAGGTTGATACCCTTGGAGCGCTCGTTCAGCGTTTCGACGTTCTTGACTCGCGCACTGAAGCGCGGTGCAAAGTGATCGCGTAGATTCTCGCCCACGCCTGGGAGCGCGTGCACGGTCTCGATGCCGAGTTCCTGCAGCAGCGCCGGATCGCCGACCCCGGAGAGCTGCAGCAACTGGGGTGAATTGATCGCGCCGCCCGAGACGATGATCTCCCGGCGCGCGAACGCCTCCAGCGCTTTGCCGCCGGCGCCGCCGCGGCGGTAGCGCACGCTCGTTGCGCGTTTCCCGGTAAATTCGATCCGGGTCGCCTGAGCGTGAGTGTGAACGGTCAGGTTGTCACGGCTTTTGGCAGGCTTCAGAAACGCCGTCGCCGTCGATACGCGCCGCCCGTTCGCCTCGGTCCGTTGCACGTATGAAATGCCTTCTTGCTGTGCACCGTTGTAGTCACTGTTGCGCGGGATACCGAGTTCACCAGCGCCTTCGATGAACGCATCGCAAAGCGGATGACGGTAGTTCAGATCGGAAACGTCCAGGTGTCCGTTACGGCCGCGAAACGTATCTTCACCACCGGCGCGTCGCTCCGAGCGTCGGAAGTACGGCAGCACGTCGGCATACCCCCAGCCGCGGTTGCCGCGCTGCGCCCAGCTGTTGAAGTCGAGACGCTGACCGCGGTTGTAGATCTGGCCGTTGATCGAACTGGAACCGCCGAGCGTCTTGCCGCGCGGTACGCCGATCGTACGGCCGGCGGTCCAGTGGCTGGGTTCCGCTTCGTACATCCAGTTAAGCGAAGGATTCGTCAACATCTTGATGAAACCGGCTGGAATATGGATGTAGGGGTGCCAGTCCGATGGACCGGCTTCGAGCAGCAACACCGAGTGCTCGCCGCTCGCCGTCAGCCGGTTTGCGAGAATACAGCCGGCCGAGCCGGCGCCGACGATGATGAAGTCGAATTCGAGTCTCGTGGACATGAGCTCTGGCCGTATTGCTGTTCCGGAACAAGCGGGCGCGCGATAACGGGTGCTCAATGGGTGCACCGGAGTTACCTCACCGAGCTTCAGCATAAATCAGCCGGACGTGTCTGCGTTACCGCAGCCTGCTCAGAGTTCGACCGCTTCGGGCTCGCCGGACGCGAGAGAGCGTTGTGCGGCGTCCGCGACGGCGACGGACCAGAGCCCGTCTTGCATCGATGCCGCATCGCCAGCCTGCAGTTCGAGGCTTGCGCAAAACTGCAGGTGTGCGTGAAAGCTCGCGCCATGATGACCGCTGTCCTCGATGTAGGCCGGATAGCGCGGTTCACTTCGGGTGCGCGCGCCATGCGGTCGTAGATCGACGTCCAGTCCGGTGCTCCGGGTGTTGGCGAAAACGTCATCGTGCTCGAAGGCGCACAGGCGACCGGCGTCGCCGAAGACGACCAGTTCCTCGCTGAACGAGGGGCTGAACATGTTGAGCGTAAAGCTCGCGTTGACGCCGTTTTCGTAGCGGATCGCAACTACGGCGTGGTCGTCGATGTCGGCGCGCCGGTTGTCGTAGCGGAAGTTCTTGAAATTCACGGCCTGTCCACCAATCGCATATGCCGAGACCGGCTTCGCGCCGGCGAACAGGTTCAGCAGATCGAAGTAGTGGCAGCACTTCTCAACCAGCGTGCCGCCGGACAGGTCGGCGAACTTGTTCCACTGCCCGACTTTGTCCAGAAACGGCGGGCGGTGCTCGCTCAGGGTCAGCATCTTCACCTCACCAACCACGCGACGCTCCAGCGCCAGAGCGATCGCTTCGCGGTACTGGGCCTTGAAGCGGTATTGCAGCCCCACCTGCACAGGTACACCGTGCGCGTCGGCCAGCCTGACCATGGCGTGTGCATCAGCGACCGTAGTAGCCATCGGTTTTTCCACCAACACCGGTTTGCGCGCCTTGATGAGTGTCTGCAACACCTCGAGGTGCGTGTAGTTGGGTGTACAGACGATGAAAGCGTCGATCGTGCCATCTCGAGCGGCCTCATCGAGACTCCGATAAACACGCGGTGGTCCGAGCCCGGTCTTGGCGTACTCGCGGAGGGCCGTGTCGATGCTCCGTGTGGCCGAGTCGAATATGCCGTGTAGTGCGGCACGCCCGGCTACTGCGATCACGTGCATATGCTCTTGCCCCATCGTGCCCGTGCCGATCACCGCGAGCCGGCGCGACGGCACCGGGCGTGCGAACGCATGGCGGTCCGACTCACTCAGGAAATCGAATCTGGGGTCGCGTCGGTGCCGGTAGACCGACAGTTCGTCACTCATGCGCGTGGCCTCCATCGGGCAGGTCGGTCGGTCATCCCCGACATTTGTCTTGTGGAGTTCACATCGGTCGCCGGCCAGTCAGTTGTCGCCGAACTAACGGTGCACCTTCGGTTGCGAAGTTCTTCGGGCTCAAACCATGGTGCGCGAGTAGACGTTGGGCCGCAAACACGTCCGGCCGTTCGTCGACGTTGCTCCGAAATTCCGCAGCCCCCAGTCAGCCAGCGTTTCGCTCGACTTTGAAAAACAACACGAGCGGTGCCGCGAGTGCCGGCACGATGGTCAGCAGATGAAACGCATTAAGGTAGCCGATCATGGCCGCCTGCCGGGACACCTGCGTCGCCGCGTGGGCCTGGAAAGCGTTCGATCCCACCGCGCCGTACTGATCCACCCAGGGCTGCAACAGGACGTTCGCAAATGGTGTGAGCGACGCCGACAAATTGGCATAAGCGACGGCTGCCGACTCCACGAAAACAAGCAGAGTTATCGCGATGAAGAGGCTGCTTCCAAGCATACGTAGCAAACTGAAGATCGCGTTACCTTGGGTCAGCAGCGTCTGGGGCAACGTCGAAAATGCGAGCGCCGCCATCGGCGTATAGGCGAGGCCGAAGCCGAATCCGTGAATCAGGTTGGTCAACATCACGTCTTCGGTCGTCATGTTGATATCGAGCTGGCCCATCCAGATCGACGCACCCGCCTGAATCAACATCCCGGCCGCGAGGGTAGCGCGCGGGTTGATGCGCGTCAGTGTGGCGACTACCAGGAAGCTCAGGAAATTCCCGACTCCCCGCATCGCGAGCAGCACGCCAATGATCGACTCCGGGTAGCCGCGCAGGCCCTGCAAGATCGGCGGGAACAGGATCATCGGTGTGTACTGCAGCATGCCCATGACCAGCCCGAACGTGATCCCCAGCAGGAAATTTCGATCCCTGAACAGCGCCAGGTCGAACAGCGGCGCCTTCGCGAACACGGAGTGCAAGACGAAGAAGTACGCACAGGCAACGCCAACGATGGTCTGTAAGACGATCATCTGTGAATCGAACCAGTCTTCGCGCTGACCGCGGTCCAGGACCAGTTGAATGCAGCCGACTGCCACTGCGATCAGCACAAATCCAACGAAGTCGAAGCGCCGCGCGGTGCCGCGTTCCTCATCCCCGAGCGCAAGAATTACAGGAATGCAGGCGGCGAGGCCCAGCGGGAAGATCATGTAGAAGGTCCAGCGCCATCCCATGACGTCGCCGATCACGCCACCAAACGTCGGACCCAGAATCGGCCCCATGACGCCGCCGACACCCCACATCATCAGCGCCATCGGGTGTTGGTGCTTTTCGAAGCGCGCGAGGATGATGGCCTGACCGAGCGGAAAGATCGGTGCGCCGATAACGCCCTGAATGACGCGGAAGATGAGCAGCGTCTCAAGGCTGTTCGTGAATCCGCAGGCCACCGTTGCCACGGTAAAGCCGGCGACCGACGTCAACATCAGCCGCCGCCATCCGAGTTTGGAGGCGAGCCACCCGGTGACCGGTGTGGCGGCCGCCGTCGCGACCAGATTGAGGGTCAGGATCCACGCCACCTGATCCTGGGTCGCGGACAGCGCTCCCTTCATCTGCGGCAGGATGACGGTGACACTGGTAACGGTTACGCCGAAGAGGACGGTCACCATCTGCACGGTCAACAGCGTCAACCATTGCTTGCCTGTGAAACCCGGGGTCACGCCTGTCTCGTCAGGAAAACGCCAGGCCCTTGGCAGAAGGCGGGCGATGGGACGGGCGGATCACGACATGGCCCTCGGGTGGTGGAGCGCGGTGCTGGCCCCAGACATTCGCAGGCCTCGCCGGCGAGCACAAGGAAAAGCGTGAACGATGCCAGAGGTGCGATGGTGGAAGCGGCTGGTACAAACGTAGCGGGTCCGCGCCTGCGTTGTTCCGGCGGGCCAGACCCCTGACCGCGCGGGCCCGGTACCGGCTGCCCCGACATGCCGTGCGCCATGCGGCGGCCGGCGCCGCGCGCTGCATCGATTGTCCGACCGTTCTCAGCCTTGCTACTGTCCTCGCTTCAGTGTTCCAGGAGCAGGCACCATGGTTGAGTTTGATACCGTAATCCGTGGTGGTGTAGTCGCCACCGCCACCGACATCATGCACGCGGATGTTGGCATCGTCGGGGAACTGGTCACCGCCATTGCGACCGACCTTCCCCCTGGCAGGAACGAAATCGATGCGACCGGCAAGTACGTGCTGCCGGGCGGTGTCGACAGCCACTGTCATATCGAGCAACCGAGTTCGATCAGCGGCAAGATGAATGCCGATACTTTCTTCACCGGTACGCGATCGGCGGCCTGCGGCGGGACGACCAGCGTCATTTGCTTCTCGCCTCAGCGCCAGGGCTGGACGCTGACGGAGTCGACTGCGGACTACCACGAACGCGCCAGAAAGGCCGCCATCGACTACACCTTCCATCTGATCATCAACGATCCCAACGACGATGTAATGGCCACTTTGCCCGGCCTCATCGCTGACGGACACCGGTCGATCAAGCTGTTCATGACGTACGACAGCAACCGCGTGGAAGACGCTGACGTGCTGAAGATCATGGCGTTGGCCCGGGAGAACCAGGCTTTCATGGTCATCCATGCCGAGCATCATGAAATGATCAAGTGGCAGACCCAGCGCCTGCTCGACGCCGGCTTGACCGGTGCCAGATACCACGCCTGGTCGAAGCCGCCGGTGGTCGAGCGCGAAGCGGTACACCGGGTTATTTCGATGGCGGAGCTACTCGATCAGCCGATCCAGATCTTCCATGTCACGTGCGCGGAAGCGGCCGAGGAAATACACCGCGCGCAACAGCGGGGGCTCAAGATCTTCGGCGAAACCTGCACGCAGTACCTGGTGCTTACCGCAGACGACATGGACCGGCCGGACGGGGAGGGCGCGAAATTTGTCTGCTCGCCCTCGCCGCGCACGCCTGAGGATATCGAGGCGATTTGGGGTTATCTGAAAACTGGCGTGCTCGGCATGGTTTCTTCCGACCACGCGCCGACCAATTTCAGCGTGCCGAGCGAATTCTCGTCAGACCTCAAGCTGGCGGACGGCCCGGATACGCCGTTCCCCAAGATCCCGAACGGTGTGCCAGGGCTTGAGACGCGCCTGCCGGTGCTGTTCCACGAGGGGGTGTCGAGCGGGAAGCTGACGCTGGATGAGTTCGTCGCTCTTTCCAGTACCAACCCGGCCAGGCTCTTCGGGATCTATCCAAAGAAAGGGACCATCGCTCCCGGGTCAGATGCCGACATCGCGATCTGGGACCCCGACCGGCAGGTGACCATTCGTCAGGAGAATCTGCATCACGCGATCGACTACACCCCTTACGAGGGCCGGGAGGTCAAGGGCTGGCCCGTTACGACGCTCTGTCGCGGCAAAGTCGTATCGGATGGAGGCGATTTCGTGGGGCAGGAGGGGTACGGCCGGTTCCTCGCCAGGGCGCCTTACGATTACATTGCGCCGCGCGGAGAATTTCCCGCACCGTTCGACCCGTTCAGTCGCCGCCAGCCGTAGCCGGAGTGCGGTGACAGGCCTGGTGCCCGCGCGTCGGAGGACGACCTGTCCAGGCGTGCTGAATCGCCGCGTATCAGGCCGGGGCGCGTTCTGCCATCGGTAGCTCGACCGTCAGCGTCAGCCGTTCGCCCGTGAGCGATGCGCTCACGTGCCCGCTATGGGCAAGACAGAGCTGTTTGACGATCGCGAGCCCCAAGCCGCTCGTGACTTCGTTGTGCACCCGCGTGCGCGTCGCCGACACGCGATAGAACCGGTCGAACAGGAATGGCAGTGCACTTTCGTCGACGTCCGGTGCGTGATTGCTGAATGTCACGCTGAGGTTGTCTGCTCGTTTAGCCGGTGCCACGTCGATCACGCAGGGCTCGGCGGCCGAGGCGTAGCGCAGCATGTTGGACAAAAGGTTGTCGACCATCTGCCGCAGTCCCGCCACCGGCACGGCCACCCGGCAGCCGACTACACCTGTCGGTACCTCAAGTGATATCGACAGGCCGCGTTGGTCGAATCGGGACCGCCACCGCGCGATGGCGTCTGTCAGGAATCCACCGAGCGGTTCTGTCGCCCCGTCCGCCTCACCGTGTTCGGCGTCGAGCTGCATGGCCTCGATGGTGTGCGACAGGGCAGTCAGGTGACTGAGTTCTTCTGACATGAGCTTGAAGAATGCGGCGTCGGCGCGCACGACCCCATCTTCGAGCCCCTCGGTGTACCCACGCAGATTCGTGATGGGCGTGCGCAGTTCGTGACTCAAGTCCGCCAGGTACTGGGCGCGCCGGATTTCCTCTCGCTCGAGCGCCATCGCGAGCGCGTTGATGTTGCCAGCCAGATAACCGACTTCACCCCGGTCGATGGATGAGCGAATGCTGTAGTCGCCGTGGCGCAGTCGTTCGGTTGCCCGCGCCAGTGAGCGCAGCGGGCGCACGATCAGCCACGCGAGCCCAATGGAGGCGAGTGTCGCGGTTACGATGCCGATCAGAACGCTTTGCCAAAGCTGACGCTCGACGTCGTCGACGTACATCGCGTGCAGCTGGCCCGGCTCGATATTGAAGGTCGACATCAGGCGCGCGGAGTAGACGTCGCTCTGGTGCACGAACACGAGATACCACACCGCGGCCAGGGCGAGGATGATCGCCACGTTCGCGACGATGATTTGCACGGTTAACCAGGGCCAGCGGCGCAGGCGCTTATCCATTCGTGTTCGACGCAGGTTCAGGTGCGCGCGGCGCCAGTTTGTAGCCGAATCCCCGCACGGTTTGGATCATGGCACCTACGTCGTCGCCGAGCTTTGTCCGCAGATGGTGTACGTGCACATCGATCGCTTTGGGATTGACCGCGTGGGCGTTGCCGTACAGGCAAGCGATCAGCGCGCCTCGCTCGAAGACCCGGTTTGGCCAGGACACCAGTTGCCGGAGAATTCGGAACTCGTGCGGGGTCAGTTCCAGGGGCACGCCGCGCACCTGGCACGTCAGCGCGGTTTCGTCGAGCTGGATGGGTCCAACGCCGACCCGGTCTTCCCGGTCCCCGGCGTGCATGGCGCTGCGCCGCAGTATCGCATCGATACGCACCATGAGCTCACGCGGAGAAAAGGGCTTCACCAGGTAGTCGTCAGCCCCGACATTGAAGCCTGTCAGGATGTCTGTCTCCGTTCCGAGCGCAGTCAGGAATACGATGGGGGTGTTGATGCCATTCTCCCGCATCGACGCAGCGATCTCGGTGCCGCGCGTGCGGGGCAACATGACATCGAACACGCAGATATCGAAGCGTTCAGCGAGCGCTTTTTCGAGGCCTTCGGTACCGTCAGAGGCGAGGACGACCTGGTGCCCCGCGTTCTCGAGGTAGGCGGCCAGAAGGTTGAGAATGTTCTGGTCGTCTTCGACCACGAGGGTCCGGGCGACCGGGTTGGTGGAGGGCGCGTCAGTCATTCTGGATCTAGATAGCCCGAAGCCCATGGCATTGCGGCCCGCAAATCAGACATGCGATGTCTGACCGGCCCGGTACGCGAGGGTTCGCCCCCCGACATCGCCGGGGGGCGGTGCGCTTGTCCTTACTTCTTGAGCAAATCTTCCCGTGACGTGGCGAAGATGGTTTTCCAGTTCCGCTCACCTTTACGGATGACGGCCTCGGTCTTCGCCAGGAACAGTTTGTTGTGTGCAGCCGGGCTGCTGTTCAGATAGAGCTGCCCGTCTACGATCGCGAACAGGTCGGGTTTCGTCGGTACTTTCTTGCCTTTGCTCGCGCCGGCTGCGCACCAGCCGCCGTACGCGGGCGCATACTTGGCCGGGTTCGATTGGAACGCCTTCATGTTCTCGGCCGAGGCAAAGTGCCAGGTCGCGCCCTGGTAGTTAGCGGCGTAACTTGCCGAGCCTTTGGTCGGCGATCCCACCGTGTGGTAAGCGACAACGTCGTAGCCGCCAACCACGGCCTTGTCGCTGACGAAGTGTTCGTCAACGGCGAGGGCGGGGCTTGCGTTCAGTGCAGCGATGAGCCCGAGCGCGGCGAGTTTGCTGACAGTTTTCATAGATGTGTCCTTTTGCGATATGACGTTTGGAAGTCCTTCGGTTGGCGGATGCTCAACCGTTAGTACGTAGCCTACGGAGCCCAGATTGCGACGCGGTTCGCGCAAGGTTAGGTTTTGGTTAAGGCTTGCACGGGCGACGCGGCCGTCTTGCAGTCGACTCGCGGATGCGGCGATTCCGGCGGTACCCGCCAGACCGACGCTACCTGGAATCCGCGCCGCGGCGTCAGTTCGATTTGTGCGCCGCCTGACTCATGCGGGTGCGCCTGGTCGCAGTTTGTGTTTCGTCCACTGCCAACTTCGGCGTCAGCTCGACCCCGTACAGGTCTCTCGCGTCGTCCACACTGACCAGACCGTCCTGCACATCGCGGGCAACCAGGCGGGCATCCCGGTCATACGGGTTGCCCCAGCCGCCGCCGCCCGAAGAAACGACCTTCAGTCGCCCGGGCGGGTACGCGTGCACCCCGTAGGTAGGCGTCGGCCCGTAGTCGGACGGCGTGGCGTCCTGTTCCCGGGTGTCGGCGATGCCGACCGTTGCGCGTTTACCATTGGCGCCGCCATTGACCCCGTAACCGCGTTCTTCCCGCACCCCTTCAGCGCGGAACGAGTAGTGGGCGGCATCGAAGTGCTCTACTTCGTACTCGACCCCGGTGCCGCCGCGGTACTGGCCGGCGCCGCCGCCGTCGAGCCGGAATTCCTGTCGGATGACGCGCACCGGAAACAACTGCTCCTGCATCTCGGCGTTCGGTAGCACGAGTCCGCCGAAGGTGATCATTGGCCCGATCTGATTGAAGCCGTCGCGGCCATTCACCGCGCCGGCACCGGAGTTGCCGCCCCAGTGGTAGACGACGTAGGTGCGTCCGTGTTCGTCCGTGCCGGCGCTCGTCGGGTACGCATTGGGGCCCCAGCCGGCGCAGGCGCGCTCGCTGTCCATCTGCGCGAGCGCGCGCCAGCAGGCCTGGATCATCTGGTGCGACGGAAACACCGTGCACATCGTGACCGGCGCTGGCGGATTCGAGTTAACGATGGTGCCTTTCGGCGCGATGATATCGACGCACCGGAAGGTCCCTTCGTTGCGCGGCATGTCCGCGTCGAAAAACGACGAGAGCGCCGTGTAGACCGCGGAGAAAGTATTGGCCAACGAGCTGTTCTTGAACCCCTTGATCTGCGGGCCCGAGCCGGTCCAGTCGACCGTCATGCGATCGCCCTTTACGGTGATCGAGACCTTGATCGGGATATCCATCGGCTCGAAGCAGTCGTCGTCGAAACCGTCTTCGCCGTGGTAGGTGCCGTCCGGAAGCGCGCTGACAGCCTGACGAAAACGCACGTCCGCATGGTCCATGATGCCGTCCATGTAAGCCGCGCCTGCCTCGAGTCCGAGCGACCCGACACGCTCGGCGATCATCTCCGCGCCCATGCGGGTAGAGCCGATCATGGCTCTCAGGTCGCCATCCAGATAGTGCGGCGTGCGCGAGTTGAGCAGTAGCAATTGCCACAGGTCGTCACGCAGCTGGTCGCGCTCGATCAGTCGCATAGCCGGGAGGCGAATGCCTTCTTGGAAAATGTCGGTCGCCGACGAGTTATAGGTCCCGGCGGCGCCACCGCCGATGTCCGACTGGTGCGCGCGGTTGCAGGCGAATGCCACGCGTTCACCATCGACGAATACGGGCCGCGCGATAACCCAGTCCGGCAGGTGGTTGCCCCCGGCCTCGTAAGGGTCGCTCAGGATGAACACGTCGCCCGGCGAGATGTCGTCGCCAAACGCGGCCAGCACCGCTCGCACCGCGAAACCGCCGCCGCCGGTGTGTATCGGTATGCCGTCGGCCTG
Organism: Pseudomonadota bacterium; assembly: GCA_039030335.1. Classification (GTDB taxonomy): domain Bacteria; phylum Pseudomonadota; class Gammaproteobacteria; order HK1; family HK1; genus JBCCEJ01. Next base: position 12,695 of record JBCCEJ010000006.1, read on the forward strand.
CGACACCAGGCGCCCGTTTCCATCGGCCAGGAAACACGAGAAATCGTGCGACTGATTGAAAATGGGGCTTCGCGCCGTGCGTGTCATGACCCACCCCATCTGTTTGGCGATGTAGTCGAGACGGTTCTGGAACAGCGCCAGAGTGATCGGGTCGAGCGAGTTCAATTGGCCTGAAGCTGGATTTGCAGTCGTGGTCATGAGGTCGATTTCCGGCCGAGTGTGACCTGGTAGTTGCCGAGACGGTCGACGTTCAGCGTGTCGCCGGGGGCAATGCAGATGGTGGTGGTGCGCTCTTCGATGATCGCAGGGCCTGACAGTGCGGTACCTTCGCCGAGACCGTCCCCGTCGTATATGTCGGCTTCCACCCAGCCGTGCTCGGCATCCATATAGAGTTTTCGCGTGGCGACGGGACGCGGCGGTGCAAGGTTCTCCGGGTGCCTGGCGAGGCGGAGTTTGTCGATGATGCCGTAGCCGATGACGTAGGCGGCCGTGACCTCGATAATCCCGTCCGGCTGAATATGTCGATAGCGGCTTTCGTGCACTTGTTCAAACCGCATTCGGATAGTGTCTTCGCTATCGCCGGGACTGGTCTGGACGCGAATGGACCACTGCTGACCGATATAACGCAAATCGAGTTCGTACTCGACGCGCCGGCTGCCAGCCCCGAAGCCATCGGCTCCGAGCAGTGTTTCCGCCTGGTGGGCGAGTTCGGCGAACACGGCTTCCAGGCCTTGCGCGAAAGCTTCTGGCAGTGGATGGAAAAAGGTTCGCATCAGATCGTGTCTGACGTCGGTGTTCAACATGCCGAGCGCGCAGAATGCCCCTGAAAGCCGCGGTACGTAGAGTGCAGGACAGCCGAGTTGGCGACCGATGGCGGCGCCGTGCATCGGCCCGGCGCCGCCGGCAGGAACCAGGGTGAAGCGCCGTGGGTCGAGGCCGCGTTCTAGCGTCATCTGCTCGACCGCCTGAAGCAGGTTCTGTTCGAGCAGCCGCACGATGCCGACCGCCGCCTCCTCAACGGAGAGATTCAAGGGTCGTGCGACCCGCGTCTCGATCGCGTCGCGGGCCTTGTGTTCGTCCAGCACCACCGAGCCGCCTGCGTATGGGCCGGGCTTCAGCCGGCCGAGGATCAGCAAGGCGTCCGTGACTGTAGGTTCGGTGCCGCCAAGACCGTAGGCCGCGGGGCCCGGCCTGGCGCCGGCGCCTTCGGGCCCCACCAGCAGCAGTCCGGCCTCATCGACTTTCGCGATCGTGCCGCCGCCTGCGCCGATCGTGTGAATGTCGACCGACGGCAAAGCCGTGTCGTAGCCACCGACGGACAGCTGATCGGAAACCGGTACGCGCCCGGCCTCCATGAGCATGACGTCGGCGCTGGTCCCGCCGATCTCCAGACTGAGGAGGTTGCCCGATGCCACCGCTCCGCGGGCGATCTCGAGAGCACCAACGCCGGCTGCCGGTCCCGACAACAGCAAGGTTGCCGGTTTGTGCGCGACCTGGCTGGCCGAGACGCAACCTCCGTTGTTCTGGATGAGCAGCATCGGCTGCGTGAGCCCCAGCTCACGCAGCTGATTGTCCAGCGACGTGAGATATCCGACCGTACGCGGGGCTATGTAGGCATTGAGTACCGTTGTGGCGGTGCGCTCGTACTCGCCGAGAAGGGGGGCCACGTCGTGTGAGAGCGAGACCCAGGCGCGGGCGGTTGGATCGTCGTCCCCGACACGGCTGAGGGCCGAGGCGTAGAACGCTTCGTGCGCGGAGTCAGCGTAGCTGTTGAACAGGCTGACCGCGATCGAGTCAACGCCGTGTGCCTTGAACTCGGCCATTGCCTGATGCAAAGACTGGCTGTCGGGTGGTTCGATCTCGTTGCCCGACTTGTCGAGCCGTCCCGCCAAGGGCAGGCGCAGATAGCGCGGCACCAGGACTGGCGCATAAGGCGCACGGTGGTCCCAAGGGTTGTCGCGGATACCGCGGCGCACCTCGAGCGTGTCCCGAAACCCCATGGTAGTGAGCAGTCCGACGGTCGCGCCCTTGCGCTCGAGGACGGTGTTGGTCGCTACGGTAGAGCCGTGGACGAACAAGGTGCACGCGCTCAGGAGTTTGCCAGTCGATACACCGAGGTCGTTCGCGGCCGCTGCGAGCGCGTTCATGACGCCTACACCCGGATCTTCAGGAACTGATGGCACCTTGGCGACGTGCAGACTGGCACCGCCGATGCTGATGATGAGATCGGTGAAAGTGCCGCCTACATCGGCGCCAATGCGCAGGTCGTGCAATTGAGTGCCGGATTCGTCTTCGCTGGTTTGCGTGCTCATATCGGTCGCGGTTCATTCCAAACTGGCCGTGCGGCTGGTCGCTGGCGGGCGTTGGATGATAGCCAGAAGTGGTCAGACTCAGATAGCGCCGGGTGCGAGCGGCGGTTTGGCGATGCGGCTGGTCGGATGCCATATCCGTCCATCATCGACAGGGTGTCTGAGGTGCCTTCAGTCGAGGCCGTCGAGGCCGTACCAACGGGCCGGGTCCCAGGACCCTGGCAACACAACGCCCTGGCAAGATAAGGCCCTGGCAAGATAAGGCCCCGGCGCGAGAAGCTCCGGCACGACCCGAGGCCGGTCGTAGCAAGCTGTTGCATCGTCGGCGCTCAACCCACCGTACCCCCTCACCAAACCCGTATCGAGGCGCGCGGCGCGGGATATTTAGGCAGCGGCCTGGCTCCCGACCCGCTCGGTGAGGGACGGCATGACGTCATTGGCCAGCAGCTCCATCGAGCGGCGGCAGAACGCTTCATCGTCCCATTCGTGCGCGAGCATCGTCACGACCCCGAACGGTCCCACGCGTTCGCGCAACGCTGCCAGTTTATTCGTGACGGTCTCGGCGGAACCCCACGAGACCATGTCGAGCGCCGCTTCCTGCCACGTAATGTTGTCAGGGTCCGGGTGATCATCGGGAGCGATGAACTTGACCAGTCCGCGCGCGCTCAACGACGAGAGCAGATACTGATACCAGAACGCCAGTGGCCCATCGGGATTCAGCACATAGTCGCGCGCCTCCGCGTCGCTCGGCGCGACGACGATGGAGCGCGATACCCGCCAGATATCGGGATTGGCGGCGCGGCCAGCTTCGGCGGCGCCGCGCGCGTACTGCTCCCAGTGGGAGCCGGTGTAGCGCGGTTGCAGGAAGCTGGCCCCGGAGATGGGGATCCATCCGTGCTGCCCGGCCATCAGCGCGCTGCTCGAGGCTGGTGACATGATCGAGATGGCGATTGGCGGATGGGGCTGTTGGAGCGGTTTGATGAAGTGCCCGACGCCGAAGTCTGCACGAGACATGTCTTTCAACTGCACGTTCCAGTATTTGCCTTTGCGATCGTACGGTGGCTCCCCCGACCAGATGGCCAGGATATGATCGATCGATTCACGCACCATCGCGCCGCGGTCCGTGCTGCCGCCAACACCGAACAGTTCCACATCGGAAGACAGGCTGCCGGTGCCGATGCCCATGATGAACCGGCCCCTCGCGAGGTGATCGAATAGCGCACCCTGAGCGGCAACGGAGGCTGGATGATGCTGCGGCAGGCAGAACACCCCGGTGCCGAAGCGGATCTGGCTGGTCTCGTTCAGCAGGGTCGCCATGAACACCAGCGGTGCGGTGATCGGTTCGACCGTCGCGCTGATGTGTTCGCCGACGTAAACCTCTTCGAAGCCCAACTGATCGGCCAGCACGATGGTCTGGCGGTCCTGCTCTAGTACGGTTGCAAAATCCCGCGCCGGATCGTGCACTGGCTGCATGAACATACCAAGGCGCATTGGAGCCTCCTTCATCATCTCATTGGCGGATCGCGTGGATCCCCGGTAGTGATCGGTAACATACCCGCTGTAGCTGGCGAGGCCAGTCAGATGCTCGCTGCCATCTTGTCGGCACTTGGCTTGCGAATACGCTGTTTGACCGTTGCGTAGGCTTCGCCGGCCATGGCGGCGAGGCGTTCGGCTTCTTCGACGGCGGCCGCCATCAGCTGGTCCGGCTCGACGACCTGGTCCAGATAGCCCGCCTCGATGGCACTCTCCGGCGTGTGCAGAGCGGCCTGCAGAACGCTCGTCGTCATGTGCGCGGCCGGCATGCGTGCCCTCGCGAGTTCGAGCCCGTATTCCGGTAATGCCAGTCCGATCGCGGTTTCGTTCAAACCGATGCGAAAGTCGCCCGCGCAGCCGATACGGGTGTCGCCCGTCAGCAGTATCAGAGCGCCGGCGGCCAGTGCGTGCCCGCTGCAGGCGATGACGACGGGCTGCGGATGTGTGAACAGTCGCAGCATCATGCGGGCCCCGGCCTCGCGCATGGCAGCGGCCGCTTCCGGGCTTCCCTCCCGGACCACGTTCAGATCGTAGCCGGCCGAGAAACGCCCGGCCCGCCCGGTCAGAACGATGGCCTTGGCATCGCTCAACGCGGCATCCAGCCCTTGGTGAATTGCCGCTGAATAGGCTTCGCTGACGACATTGGCCTTGCCGTCATCCAGCGTCAGAATGGCGACGTCGCCACGGTTCTCGATATTCAGCATCATCGGGCGCCAACAAACTCTGTGATGCGCTGCATAGTACACAAAGCAGGCTCCCTGACCCCACCAGACGCGCAACGCTCGGTGGTTCAGACGTCCACCAACGACCCGGTGGTCGATACCTTGGCGCGCCCGTCCGAGCGCCTGGCGACTTGCAACTGTGCAATAGTGCGCGACGCATCGAAGGTGCTCGAGCGGCATGCGCCGGCACCTGCAACGAATGGACAGACGACGGGACCGATTTCGTGGAATTGCACTTCGAAACCATTAGCGCACTGCGCGCACGCTTCGACGCCGGGGATCTGTCTCCGCGTGAAATCACCGACCTGATGCTCGCCCGCATTGCGCAGTATGACGGTGCCGTGAAGTCCTATGTGACCGTGATGGCGGCACAGGCGAGAGCCGATGCCGACCGGGCAACCCGCGAACTGCAAGACGGCGCGCCACGCGGCCCGCTGCACGGCGTCCCCGTGGCGGTGAAGGATCTCTGCTACACGGCCGGCGTGCCGACGATGGGCGGCTGCGAGGTGTTACGCGAGTTCGTGCCCGGCTTCGACGGGACGGTCGTGCGGCGGTTGCGCGAAGCCGGTGCCGTCATCCTCGGCAAATTGAACCTTACCGAGGGGGCGATGGCCGGCTACAACCCGACTTTCGATGTACCGGAGAATCCCTGGCGTGGCGGTCACTGGTCGGGCGCGTCGTCCAGTGGTTCCGGCGCCGCGACGGCAGCCGGACTGGCTTACGCGACGCTCGGCAGCGATACCGGAGGGTCTATCCGTCACCCGGCCGCCGCTTGCGGGACAACGGGACTCAAACCGACCTGGGGCCGGGTCAGCCGGTATGGTGTGCTGGACCTCGCACCCTCACTGGATCATGTGGGGCCGTTGACGCGATCGAGTCTGGACGCAGGCATCGTGTTCGACGCCATCGCCGGACCGGATCCTGACGATCCCACTACCCTCCCCGGTCCGGTCGAGCCGGCGGGGGTGCGCCCGCAACTGGCTGACGACCGTCCTCTCGCTGGCGTTCGCATCGGTTTTGACCCCAACTACGCAGCCGAAGATGTCGCTGCAGACTTCACTACCTTGGTCGTGCAGGCGGTCGAGGTGTTGGCGGCATTGGGAGCCACGATCGTGGACGTTGCAATGCCGCCCCGACTCCGTGAGTACATGGCTGCGTGGCAAGTGCTGTGCAGCGCGGAGGCGGCGCACGCGCACCGCGGGTACTATCCGTCGCGCGCGGCTGACTACGGTCCCTGGTTTCGCGAGTGGTTGCGGCGCGGAGCGGGCTACACGGCGACGGAATACGCGGCTGCGCACGCGCTCCGCCAGGCCTGCAATGGCGACATGGCGATGATGATGGCTGACATCGACATGCTGGCCTGCCCGTCGACGCCCGGTGAGGCCTATCCCGTAACACCGGAGATTTCCTACGGGCCCATTCCAGCCTCGCGGGATCCGTGGTCATCACGTTTCACGGTGCCGGCCGACTACGCGGGCCTGCCGGCACTGGTGCTTCCATGTGGACTGTCGGGGCGCGGTTTGCCGCTGTCTTTTCAACTGATTGGTCATCGACTGACCGAGGCGAGACTCGTGCGCGTTGGCTGTGCGTTTGAGCGGGACACCAACTGGTCTGAGCTGACGCCGCCCGGTTTTTGAGCTTCTGGCACCGACAACGGTGCCGCTGGTCCTCCGCCGGGACGCAGTGAAGGCGCGCTGGCGTGAATTGCCTCGAGATGCGACCGCACGGCTCAACGCCCCGGCGGCAGTGGCAATTCGGAACAGCCAGTTCGGCAAGGTATAGTAGACGCGGGTCCGAAGCTCCGGAGACATGACTGCCATGAAAGATCGCCCGCCCGTCGATGACTGGAGTCGCGACTTCGATATCTTTCATCAAGACTACGCGGACGACCCCGCCCCGATCTGGAAAGACCTGCAGAGCCGCTGCCCGATCGCGCACTCCGAGCGCTACGGGAGCATGTGGATGTCGACCCGTTACGAGGACGCGCGCGCGCTCGCCGTGCAAACCGACGTGCTGTCAAACCGGCAGGTCTCGCTTGCGCCGATGAAATCGTCGGTCGATCTGCTGGCCGACTATCACAGCCATATCACTCCGCCGATCAGTAACGACCCCCCGGTGCACACTCCGCTGCGCCGGTTGATACTGCCGTTTTTCTCGCCGCGCGCGGTCGCTTTGCATCGCGACTTCACGGAGTCGCTCTGCCATGAGCTCATCGACGTATTCTGCGCACGCGGTACCTGTGACGCCGCGGTCGAGTACGCCCAGCAGCTGACGCCGCGGGTCATAGGAAACATGCTCGACATCGACCCGAACCGCAGCGACGAGTTCGTCAGCTGGGTGCGTGGCTTTATCGAACTCGGCGCTAGCGATATCGAACTGCGCGAGCGCAGCCGCAAGGAGATGATGCGGTTTTTCGGCGACCTGGTACGTGCGCGGCGCGGCGGTGACGGCGAGGACTATATCTCCGAGCTGTTGCGCAAGGACGTGGACGGCGAACCGATCGCCGACCAGATGGCCGTGAATTTCTGTCTGCTCCTGCTGATCGCCGGTATCGATACGACGTGGAGTTCGCTCGGCACTTCCCTGTGGCATTTTGCAACGCACCCCGAGCATCGTGTCCGCATGGTCGAAGAGCCAGAGATCTTTCCCACCGCGATCGAAGAATTGCTGCGCTTCTATGCACCGGTATCGGTTGGGCGGGTCGCCATGGAGGACGTCGAGTACGGCGGTGTGACGATGCGCCGCGGTGACCGCGTCATGATCAACTACCCGGCTGCCAACCGCGATCCGGAAGCTTTCGAGAACCCCGATGAGGTGGTGCTGGATCGACAGCAGAACCGACATTTTGCATTCGGCGTCGGCGTACACCGCTGTGCGGGCTCGAACCTCGCCCGGATGGAGATGGAGGTGGCACTGAAGGTGTGGTTCGAGCGCATCCCCGAGTTCGAGTTGGCCGACCCCGACGGCGTGACGTGGGCGGGTGGTCAGGTGCGCGGCGCGCGCAACGTCCCGGTGCGCTTTCCGATCCGCTAGCAGCGCCGTACGCTACTTCCCGTAGGCGACGCCGCTCTCCAGCAACTCCGCGACTTCGGATTCGCCCAGACCCAGCAGTGACTTCAAGGTGGCCGACGTATGCTCACCAAGCGACGGGGATGGAGCGCGGATTCCGCCCGGGGTTTCCGACAGGCGTACCGGGACGCCGATCAGCTTGCAGGCCCCCGCGCGTGGATGCTCGAAATCCACGATCGCATCTCGCGCCCTGACCTGCGGATGGTCGATCAGCTTGTCGACGGTATTGATCGCCCCGAACGGGATACCGGCCGGCTCGAAGAGGGCTGCCCACTCGTCGTAGGTCTTCGTCAGGAACACCTGCTGCAACATATCGATCAGTAAGTCCCGATTGATATTGCGCTCTACGTTGGTCGCGAATCGCGGGTCGTCGGTCAGATCGGGGCGCCCGATGACCGGGCAGAAGATGTTCCAGAGCTTCTGGCTGCCGATCGCGATCGTGAAGTCGGCGGTCTGCGTCCGAAAGGACTGATACGGTAGCAGTGCACCGTAGGCGGTACCCATGGGACGGGGCACTTCGCCATTCGCCATGTACGCGCTGATCATCAGGTTGAGTAATGACATCTGGCCTTCCAGCATCGATACGTCGACGTGTTGCCCGACGCCCGTTTGTTCCTTGACCCGTAGCGCCAGCAACGTACCGAAGGCAGCGTACATGCAGGCGGTCAAGTCGGCGATCGAGACGCCGCAACGCGCGCCACGGCTGCCCACGTCTCCGGTCACGCTGATCATGCCGCTCTCGCCCTGCACGACCAGATCCATGGCCGCCCGGTCCCGATACGGGCCGTCCTGGCCAAAGCCGGATATCGAGCAGTAGACGATGCCTGGATTCCTCGCTTTGGCGACCTCGTAGCCAAGCCCGAGGCGGTCGAGCGCCCCCACGCGGAAATTCTCGAGCACCACATCAACCTGCTCGACCAGATCGAGGAACAGCGCCTTGCCCCGTTCGCTCTTCAAATTCAGTGACAAGCCCTGCTTGTTGCGATGCAGGGCGACAAAATAGGAATTCTCACCGCCGGCCATTGGCACGCCCCAGGCCCGCGCGATGTCGCCGGTTCCCGGCGTCTCGAGCTTGAATACCTCGGCCCCGAAATCAGCCAGCAGCGTCGAGCAGTGTGGGCCCGCCAGGGCGTGAGAGAGGTCGAGTACTTTGATGCCTTCAAGGGGAGCTTGCATGACGATTCCAGATTCCAGTGAAATGCGCCTGGGGGGCGCTGGCGGATAGCAGACCGGGCATTCTAGCCAAACGACAGGAAAGCTGGGCGCCGTCCGCCCGGACGAACGCGGGACACGCCCCGAAATGGCGCAGCGAAGCACACCTGGAGGCAGCGGTTTTGGACGATAGCTATCGACTGGTTGGCGGGCTCGGCTCGCCCTACACGATGAAGGTGCGCGCGGCGCTTCGGTACCGGCGGATAGCGCACACATTCGAAATGCGCAACGGCAAGGTCCGCGAAGAGGTCGCCCACGTACGTCCTCAGCTGATCCCGATGCTCAAGTTTCCGGGCGAGCCTGACTGGATGGTGGATTCGACCCCGATCCTATACGCGCTCGAGTCGCACCACGCCGGGCGCTCCCTGCTGCCCGATGACGAGGCGTCACGGTTCATCGCGGAACTGTTGGAAGACTTCGCCGATGAGTGGCTTACGAAAGCCATGTTCCATTATCGGTGGTTCTACGCGCAGGACCGAGAGTACTGTGCCGGGTGGATCGCGGCCGACCAGGTCACGCCTGGCGAGGGTGCGGTGGAGCGGCGCCGCGAGTTCGCCGCTTCGATCGGAGCCCGGCAGGTGAGTCGCATGGCGCTGGTCGGCTGCACGGAACAGAACAAACCCGTGATCGAAGCGACGTACGAGCGGGTCCTCGACGCGTTGGAAGGAGAGGTTGGCTTCGGCCAGTTCCTGTTCGGCACCCGGCCGTCCATCGCCGACTTCGGACTGTTCGGTCAGCTTAAGACCCTGGCTGACGATCCGACCCCGCAGTGGTTGATGCGTCAGCGCGCGCCGACCGTGTCGCACTGGATTCGCCAGATGGACGATCTGTCGGGAATTAGCGGCGACTGGCACGTGCCCGGGCACAACCTACCGACCGTCGTTACGCGTCTGTTGCGGGTTTGTGCCGAGACCTATCTGCCATTCCTGGCCGCCAATGCGAGCGCACTCGCCGAGGGATCCGAGCAAGTTGACCTCGATCTCCTCGGGCAACGCTACCGGCAGGCACCGTTTCGTTATCAGGGTAAGTGCCGTGCACGTCTGGTGGCGTTCCACTCACAGCTCTCAGGCGGTGCGCGCACGCGAGTCGACGCCTGGCTGGAGCAGGCCGGAGCGTCGCGCTGGCTCGCGCCGGCATCCTGAGCGTGACGGCCGGCTAGAGAATACGTTGCGCCCCTCGCACGGGATGGCGGCGAACGGCGGCTGGTTCACTGACTGATTTCGAAGTCTCGGGTGTTGAATTCGATGCCGCCAAATGTTGCATTGCCGCCCGTTGCCGCCGGGTCAGGGGGCGTTGCCGGAAGCGCGATCGGCTCGATTGATGCGCCGATCCGGAGCGCCGCATTCTGGTACCACGCGAGATTCGACCACGCGAGGCATTCGATCACATAAACCTCGCGGACCGTGGTGAAGGCGACCCGCTGCATGTGCGTATTGCGTTGACGGCTGGCGTAGCGAACCACGCCCATTCGACGATTCGGCGTCGCGGCGACCGCCGGTTGGTCAAGCACATACATCTGCGGCGGCGGCGAGCCCAGCCCGCGGAGCATCAGACGCAAAACCTGTGTCTGCGACGACTGCGGCAGCGCCTGGCGATGCGGCACACGTCGGATGCTGCACGCCGCCGGGCTTTTGCCGAGCCCGCCATAGCCGATATGCAACCGTCCGAGTTCGGTCCGCTGCCCCGCTATCGTCGAAGGCAGCTCGAGGCTGGCCTTCAGAGTCGGCAGGTCGACCCGAACCAACTGCTGGTTGCGCAAGCCCAGTGGCCGACTCGTATAGAACGACGTGGCGTGCGCAGCGACGAACAGTGCTACGAATGCGCCCGCGGCTAATCTGGTTGCGGCGTTGGCCGGGGGCGCCGGCTGAATCTGCTCAGCGTCGTCGGGTGTTGGCGGTACCTGCGGCAGGAAGGCGACCATGAACACCAGGCCCCCAACCAGGAATCCGCCGAGGTGTGCGGCCCAGTCGACGTGCGGCAGGAACGATACGATCACGTTCAGTCCGAGATTGATGAGCACAGCCCGGCGAACGCCACTCAGAAAGTCCTGGGGCACCGGGCTCTTTGGATGAAAGGCCAGCACCGCGTGTGCGGCCAGCACACCCCAGAGCCCGCCTGACGCCCCGATCGAAAATCCCTGCTGCAAGGTCAGCATCGTACCGGCGGCGCCGCCGAGCACGCTGGCGAGCAGCAGCACCGCGAACCGCGATGCGCCGACAATACGCTCCACGAACGACCCGATGGCGACCAGCACCAGCGCGTTGAACAGGATGTGCTGCACGCTGCCGTGCAACGCCGAGGCTGTCGCCAGTCGCCACCACTCGCCGCTCGCAACGAGCTGAGGTTGCAACGCACCGAGTCTCAGCAGCGCCGGTACCGACTCGATGCCGAGCAGCCACTGCAGCCCGAACATGCCGAGCAGCAGGGCGGTGAATGTGTAGGTGACGATCGGCATGCGGCGGTCTCTTGGGACTCATTTCACGCTGGGCGGGCCGGTGCGCAACAGCGGCCACGTGCCGTGGGTTCGCGGCATGCGGCCGACCTACGCGCCCGGCTGATGGTTTTGTGGCGGCGTTACATACGCACGGTTTCAGCGAACTCGTTGCACGCGACGATGATGTCATTGACGTGCGGGCGATCGAGGTTGGGTACGAGAGTCTGGAGGCCAGCTTCCTCGAAGGCTGCGATGTCGTCTCGAATCGCGGACGCTTCGCCGGTGAACGCAAGGCGTTCGCCGTCCTCGACGATCGCTTTACCAACGCGCAGGTGCGGCGCGAACAGGGCGATCTGGAGTGCGTCCGGGTCCCGTCCGGCCGCGTCCGTTCGTTCCCGCACATCGGCGAGCGCGGCGCGGAATCGGTTCAACGTGTCGAGAGGCACCCGCGGATTACGGCTTACGGGGTACCAGCCATCGCCGACGGCCGCGACGCGACGTCTGGCGGCGGTACCTTCGCCACCAATCCAGATCGGCGGACCGCCGGGCTGCACTGGCTTCGGCGCGAACATCAGATCATCGAACTGCACGAACTCGCCGGCGAACTTCGGTTCTTCGTCCGTCCACAGGGTTTTGAAGGCGCGCAGGTATTCGTTGGCCGCCGCACCGCGGCGCGCGAATTCGGGCGCGCCGAGCAGGTCCAGCTCTTCTTTCATCCATCCGACGCCAGCGCCGATCGTAAGACGCCCCCGCGATAGCACGTCGATCGTTGCGAGCGTCTTGGCCGCCAGCACCGGCGGACGGTGCAGCAGCACCATGACCGACGTGAACAGCCGCATGCGGCGAGTCGTGGCGGCCAGATAGGCCAGGGTGCTGAGTGTTTCCAGGCATTCGCCCTCGGCCGCCCCCGCCCAAGAGCCGTCAGGTGAATACGGATAGCTCGATTGGATCGCGGTACTTACGACCACGTGATCGCTTACGCCAAAAGCATCGAAGCCAAGGGCCTCGCAGTGGCTTGCCACATGGGCAATGTTGTCGGGCGTGGCGGTCGCGCCGCGCGTGAACATGTGGAAGCCAAACTTCATGCCGGATTCTCCTCGAGGTCGTGCGTGCGCAGCATGGTGTTACCTGTCGCAACTGTCCAGTCGGGACACTCGTTTGGGCCGTCCCGATGATAAACAGACTGAATGTGTCTTTCCGGGTTCACCTGGTGCAAAGCAAATGGTGCGCCGCATCTGACCCGGTCGATATCCCGAACTCTGTCGGCGATCCGAAACTCGCGCCGCCGCTTCCCGGTCCGGGGTTTCGCCGCCTGACTTCAAGGATTGGTCCGATCCAAGCCGGCGCACAGTTGCGGAAAGTTCGATACTGTTCCCGTCATGCTCGAAACCTTGCGCTCGATCGCATCTCTTCTTTTCAGCTACGGGCTGCTGCTCGTAGCCAACGGACTGTTCTCCACATTGCTCGGCGTGCGTGCCCGCATGGAAGGCTTCGAAGCAACGACCACCGGGCTCATCATGGGCGCCTACTTCGCGGGTCTGCTGGCCGGTGCGTTGGGCGGGTCACGGGTCGTCGCATCGGTCGGACACATCCGCAGCTTTGCTGCGTTTGCCTCGCTCATGTCGGTTACGGCGCTACTGCACGCGATATGGGTCGACGCGTACGCATGGGCACTGCTCAGGTTCGTGGCCGGCTGCTGCATGGCCGGCATGATCATGGTGACCGAAAGCTGGTTGAACAACCGCACGGTCAACAAGATTCGAGGCCAGATCCTGTCTATCTACATGGTCACGAACTACGCCTGCGCGGGGCTCGGACAGTTTCTGCTGCCGTTGTCGGACCCGGGTGAGTTCTATCTGTTTTGCATGGTGTCGATGTTCTTGTCGGTGGCGCTGATTCCGGTGTTGTTGACCCGCGCCGTCGCGCCGCCGCCCAGCGCTCCGGAGCGGGGAGGGTTCACGCAGGTGTTTGCTCAGGCTCCGCTAGGCGTGCTCGGCGCCATCTGCGCAGGTGCCGTGAACGCTGCATTCAACGGTATGGGTCCGGTCTACGCCCAGTCCCTGGGACTTTCCGTCGGTCAGATCTCATCGTTCATGGCAGCGGCGATTCTGGGTGGTCTGCTACTGCAGTGGCCGATCGGATGGCTGTCGGACCGGGTCGACCGCCGCAATCTGCTGGCTGGCGTCGCGCTGGCAACCGCCTGCGCCAGCCTGTATCTGGCGGGCGTAGAGCACCACGGCGCGGCGTTGATTTCTGGCGCTGTGATCTACGGCGCAGTGGCCTTTACGGTCTACTCGCTCAGCTCTGCGCACGCCAACGATCGCCTCGGCCCGGAGCAGAGCGTCAAGACCGCCAGCGCGATGTTGGTTGCCTACGGGTGCGGTGCGGTCGCCGGACCGGTAGTCGCCGGCGTCTCGATGGGATGGTTCGGCCCGTCGGGGTTGTTTCAACAAGCCTGCGCCATCATGGCCGGCCTCGGCACCTATTCCGTCTACCGATTGCTAAAGCGGCCCGAAGGTGCCGTCAGGCGGCCGTTCCTGCCAAAGCCGGGCGCGCAATACACGTCCGACGAGCTGTATCGCGCGGCGCGCGAGGAGGCCGACATCAGCGAGGATCCGACGGTGCCGGGCGCGGACCTCGAGCGCTCCCAGCGGCACAGTTAAACACGCCGATCCACGCACCTCAGGCGGCTGGGGCGTCGCCGTCGAACTGCGGTAGCGCGCCCGGGATGTCGAACCAGACGGCCTTGTTCGCCGCAAAGATATGGCGCTGTGGCCTGATCTCGGGCGCGACGTCGAAAGCACCAAACGGGATGACGGCGATGCCACGCCCCGGGTCGATCCGGGGAGCTGGCGAACCGCAGACCCGGCAGAAGGCCTGGGTGAAGAATCTGGCGTCCGGGACTTTGTAGTGCTCGATCAGATCCTCGCCGCGCAGGAACACCACCGCTTCTGATGGCCCGAACGCGTTGGTCGCGTGCGCGGCGGAGCGGGCTTTCTGACATCGCGTGCAGTGGCAGAACTGCGCTGATACCAATGACCCGTCGATGCGGAACGCGACACCGGCGCACGCACACGTCCCGCCAGCGGCATCTTTTACCCGCATCTCATCATCGACACTCAACAGGTCGGGCCCTGCCGCGCGCGCGAAGGCGTCGAACTGCCTCAGTTCGTCTTCGATCGCGTACCAGTCGGATCGATGCGCGACGAAGATGTGTGCCTTCGGGCGCGCGCCCGGATCGCCATCGAAGCAACCAGCCGGCATGAACACGTGCCCGTCACTCGCGATGCCCGGTACCACCGAACCGCAGCCGCCGCAAAAGGCCCGCATGAAGCCGGGCGACGATTCGTATCGGCGCACGGCCGATTCGCCTGCGGTGAAAGCGAAGTGCGTGCCATCACCGCCCATGTAGGTTGCGAACGCAGTACCGTGACACTTGCGGCAGATGCTGCAGTGGCAATGCCCCATCGGGGCTGGCGGGCCGCTGTAAGTCCAGCGGACCGTTGTGCAAAGGCAGCTACCGTGGATTTTCGCAGCCATGTTCGTGTCGCTCCAGGCGCGGCCTTCGCGGGGGCCGCGCGTAACCGCGCCGGGATTGTCCGATCAGCCCTGCATGCCGACCTTGGCCGCGGCTGGATGCAGGCTTGCCGACGCGCTCGGGCGTGCCGCCATGCGCTCGTACCACGCGGTCAGGTTGCTCAATTCAGCTGGAATCGTCTGACCGGTTTTCGCTGCGAAATCGACACAGCAAAACAGCACCATGTCTCCGATCGTCAGGCGCTCGCCGCAGAGATAGTCGTTGTCGCCCAACAGGCCGTCCAGCCACGTGAGACCGTCTTGCGCGGCGGCCTTGAAGTCATCGGCCGCATCGGGCATGCAATACATACGTCCTTTGAACATGCCGAGCCCGACCGAGAAGCGAAACCCTGCGTACATATGCTCGGTGATGCGCTGCTCAATGCGGCGATTCCACATCCGGGCTTCGGCGCGCTCCAGCGCGTTGGCGCCGATGAGCGCGGGTTCGGGGTGCAGTTCTTCGAGGTAGTCGCAGATCACCACGGTCTCGGCAATCACATCCCCGCCGTCGGTCTCGAGCGCCGGCATCTGGCCACCCGGATTCTTGCTCGTGTAGGGTGCGGCCCGGTTCTCGGCGCCCATGAGGTCATGCTCCACCTTCTCCAGATCGAGCCCTTTCTCATGCAGGAACATACGTACCATGCGGGGATTGGGTCCAAACGAGTTCAAGAGTTTCACGGGGCTTTCCCTCCATCGATGACGTGGCGTGCGCGTTGCCGCGTGGCGGCAGAATCCGGATCATTGTGCCGGGAGGATCGACCGGTACGCCAGCGCGACCGGCCAAACGGCAATACAGAGGCGAGCACTTGACGATCGACATCGAGGCGTTGGACGCAGACGCAACGCACCATTTCACCCCGTGTGGGGAAGGTGAGATGGTCTGGCGGGACTGGGGGGCCCTGTCGCCCTGCGGCGACAATGTGGTCGTTTTGTGTCACGGCGGCGCAGGCGCCTGGACACACTGGTATCGCAACATCGAAGCGCTCCGACGGCATTACCGCGTGCTGGTACCGGACCTGCCGGGCCTCGGCGAATCTGCCGAGCTGCCGTCACCCTATACCGTGGCTGACGCCGGCCGGGCTGTCGCTCGTGGCCTCGAGTTACTACTTCGTGCCCGAGCCCGAATCCACCTGCTGACCTTTTCTTGGGGGTGCAGCGCCGGCAGCTCCGCGGCGCGGTTTCTAGTTGACGGTGCGGGGCCGCAGGTCGCGTCGCTGTTGATGACCGGGCCCGCCGGGCTGGGGCCGGTGTCGCGCGGCAACATGTCGCCGTTGCTGCGCAGAAACGCCGGCATGTCGGCGGCGGAAGAGCGCGAGCTGCACCGCGAGAATCTGGCCCGCCTGATGGTGTACCGACGCGAACGGATCAGCGAACTCGCGGTCGATCTGCAGGTGGTGAACGCAAACCGGTCGCGCTTTTTCAGCCCCGGTTTCGCGCGCGAAACGGCCGTGCGCGATGCACTGGAGGGCTCGACGATGGCGCTCGCCGTCATCTACGGCGAGCACGATGCGCCGGTCACGCCCCATTTTGCGGAGCGGCGTGCGGTGCTGGAGTCGGTGCGCCCTGACGTCAGATTCGAAGTCATCCCGGACGTCGGCCACTGGGTACCCTACGAATGGTCGGGCTACAACGACTACGCCCTGGCCTGGCTTTCGGAGCAAGTGTCGGACGCGGCTTCACCCTGACGGCGCGCTGGCGAGGCTTCGTAGTCGCGGACCATCACCGACGGCGCGGCGCTCAGTAGGACTTCGGCAAGCCGAGCACGCGCTCAGCGATGTAGCACAGAATCAGGTGCGGTGTGATCGGCGCGATGCGGTGGATCAGCGCCTCGCGCATGTAGCGCTCGACGTGGTACTCCTTGGCATAGCCCATCCCGCCGTGCGTCAGGATGGCGTTGTTGCAGGTGTCGAAGGTCGCCTCGCCGGCCAGGTATTTGGCGGCGTTTGCCAGGTGCCCACAGTCTTCGCCTCGGTCGTACAGTGCAGCCGCGCGGAACACCATCAGATTGGCCGCTTCGAGTTCCGCCCAGTTCTTGGCGAGCGGATGCTGAATGCCCTGATTCATGCCGATCGGGCGGTCGAAAACGACACGTTCCTTGGCGTACCCGGTCGCGCGCGACAGCGCCGCGCGGCCGAGCCCGACGAGCCCGGCCGCGATCAGGATACGCTCCGGGTTGATGCCGTGGAGCAGGTAGCGAAATCCCTTGCCTTCATCGCCGATGCGGTTTTCAACCGGGATTTCCAGACCGTCGATGAACAACTGATTGGAATCGACGCACTTGCGGCCCATCTTCTCGATGCGACGAATTTCGACCTTGCTGCGATCCAGATCGGTGTAGAACAGGCTGAGTCCGTCGATCGGTTTGGCGGTTTCAGACTCGTCGGCCGTGCGTGCTATCAGCAAGATCTTGTTCGATACCTGTGCCGTGCTCGTCCAGAGCTTCTGACCGTGGACGACGTAACGGTCACCCTTGCGCACCGCGCGGGTTTGCAGGCGGGTGGTATCGAGTCCGGTGTTGGCTTCCGTGACGCCGAAGCAGGCGATGTCGTCGCGTCGGATCACAGGCGGCAGCATCCGCTGCTTCTGCTCCTCGGAACCAAAACGCACGACCGGGTTCAACCCGAATATGCCGAGACTCACTGAAGAGACTCCGCCGTTGCCAGCGCCCGATTGTGAGATCGCCTGCATCAGTATGGCGGCCTCGGTGATGCCGCACCCGGAGCCGCCGTAGGCCTCTGGCATCGCGATGCCCATGTATCCGTGATCGGCGATTGCGCGGCAGAATTTCTCCGGGAACTCTCCGTCGGCATCTCGTTGAAGCCAGTAGTCATCGCCGAATTCCGCGCAAAGCCGCGTGACATTGTCCCGAATCTGAATCTGCTCTTCTGAAAAGTCGACGCTCATCAAAGTCTCCTGAGACCCGATACGGCCGGGTTCGTCGATGGTTCTTCACCCGCGTGCCCGACTCACGCGGGGCACTTGCCGAGCGTGGCGCCGGTGCCCGGCGGACGCTGTCGGAATCGGCCTGCTTGGTCGCTCCCGCACCATTGCGGCAAGCGGCCGACAGTGACGACAATATTGCCAAGGGATCGACGGCACAAACAGGTAGCACGTGTTCGACGCCGACAATATGCCGACACCGTATGAAGTGACAGGCGTGCGGGTCAAACCGGAGTGGATAGACCACAACGGCCACATGAATGTCGCGTTCTACCTGCTGGCCTTCGACGAGTCGATCGGCTCACTGTTCGAATACTTCGGTCTGACGGACCATTACCGGCACGCCCGTCAGGTGACGACGTTTGTCGGCGATTTTCACATTCACTATGTCCGCGAGTTGATGGAGGGCGACCCGATTCGCATCACCCATCAGCTGGTGGACTGCGACCACAAGCGCATGCACCTGTGTCAGGCGATGTATCACGCTGACGAAGGTTATCTGGCGGCGCAATCAGAACTGATATCGCTGCATGTCGACGCGCGCGAGCGACGCGTTGCGCCGATGGGTGAGGACTTGTTCGCCCGGGTCGACGCGGTAAGGCAAGCCCACGCCCGCCTTGATACGCCGACCAATCGGGGCCGCCTTATCGGCATGCGGCGTCACAGTTGACCGGTGCGTCGATGACAAACGATGCAGAATGTGAACGATGTCGCAGAGCGAGCCTGCGCACGCCCGGGGCGAACGAGTATCATCGGAGCGTCTGGCGTGTTGGGACCGCCCGCTGGTGTAGCGGCGGCCGCGCCTGTCCATCCGATGCGAAACGCCCGTGACTCAACTCGTACTTCACACCCGCGTTGTGGTCGGCGCTGGAGGCGGCCCCGAGAAGACCATCATCAATTCTCCGCGGTTCCTTGAACACGACGGCTACCCGATGGTACTCGCTTACATGCGTTCGCCGGACGACGCGGGCTTCGCGGCACTGGAGCAACGCGCCGCGGAGCGTAACGCTGACCTGGTGGCGATCGATGACAACGGGCCGTTCGACTGGGGCATCGTGCGCCGCTTCCGCGAGCTGTGCGAGCGACTCCAGCCGACCATCTGGCATGCGCACGATTACAAGAGCGACCTCATCGGCCTGCTGCTGCGCCGGCACTTTCCCAACATGCACCTCGTGACCACGACACACGGCTACGTTGAACGGACCTGGAAATTGCCCGCGTACTACGCGATCGACAAGTGGTGCCTGCCGCGCTACGAGCACGTGGTTTGCGTTTCGGAAGATCTGTACGAGACCGTGACCGGCCTCGGCGTGCCGGCATCGCGGTGCACGTTCGTTCCCAACGGTATCGACACCGATGAGTTCCGCCGGCTACGACCAAGCGTTGAGGCCAAGCGCGAAGCCGGTGTGCCCGACGGCCGTATGGTCGTCGGCGCGGTGGGCCGGCTGTCGGCGGAGAAGGGCTTCGACATGCTGATCAAGGCTTTCAGCCGCGTACTGGCCAGCACCGACACTGACGCTGAGCTGTGGATCCTCGGCGAAGGTCGCGAGCGGCCAAACCTCGAGCAGCTGATCGCCGACCTCGGTCTTGGCGATCGCGTCAAACTAATGGGATTCAGGACTGACACACTCGAGCTCTACCAGTGCATGGACGCCTACGCGCTCAGCAGTCTTCGCGAGGGCTTACCAAACGTTGTTCTGGAAGCGATGGCAACCGGTGTGCCGCTCGTTGCGACACGCACCGCCGGCGTGCCAAGTGTCGTCGAAGACGGCGAGTCCGGGCTGTTATTGGATCCGGGCGACGAAGACGCGTTGACCGACCGTCTGTCGCGCCTCATGACATCGCGAGAGCTTCGCGAGCGGTTGGCCGCGGGTGCCCGCAAGACGATAGAAGAGCGCTATTCGTTCGCCTTGCGCATGAGCCGCATCAAGCGTATCTACGATCAGGTGACCGGGCGCGCAGAATCAGGAGCCGACCCAAGCTGATGAGGGAAGGTCTGTGAGCAGCCGCGACGACGACGCTCCCGGTCTATCTGCGGGGGCTGCGGAGCCGAGCGCCGCTACGGTTGTCGTGACCCAGCCGCAACGCTCTGGTCTGGCAATGTTCGCGAAGCGTCTCTTGCAGCTGGGCTTCCGGCTCTGGGTGCTGCCGCAATGGATGAAATACCGGCTCATGTCGCGGCTGGTCGATGAGCCGCGTGCATTCATGGCCGCGAGTGAGAGTCTGGCGGGTAGCAGCGGGCTATGGGGCGTATACGTGCGTCAGGCGTTCTACAGCCAGGCGCTGGCCGCTTGTGGTAAAGACGTCTACATCGGCTGGCAAACGATGTTCTCAATGAGTCAGGCGAAGCTCGGCGAGGGCTGTTACATCGGCCACCGCTGCGGCCTCGGATATGCCGATGTTGGCGCGAAGGTCATGTTGGCCGATGGCGTCCAGGTATTGAGTGGTGGCAAAGAGCACGGCACCACGGCTGAAGAAGGCGAGACCCATCAGGACTTGCCGCAGACCTTCAATCAGGTAACGATCGGCGAAGGTGCCTGGATTGGCACCAACGCGGTCATCATGGCCGATGTAGGCGCGCACTGTGTGATCGGCGCTGGTGCTGTCGTCGCGCGCGCGATTCCACCCTATAGCGTTGCCGTCGGCGCGCCCGCGCGCGTCGTGAAGTCGCTAAAGTCCGAAGACTGACGTCAGAACAGTCCACCGTCGACCCGGAACTCCTGTCCGGTGCAGCCACGAGCGGCCTGCGACAGCAGGAACAACACCATATCGGCAATATCCTGCTCGACCATGCGGCGCTTCAGACATTGGGCGGCCAGTAAACCGGATTCCACATCCGGCGTAATCCACAGCTCCAGCTGGCGCTCGGTCAGGATGGCACCAGGCACGACGGAATTGACGCGCACGCCCATTTCGCCGAATTCGCGGGCCAGTGAGCGGGTCATGCCGAACACCGCAGCTTTGCATGTGGAATACACCGACAGGTCGGGGGTACCGCGCGTCGGCGCGATAGAGCCAAAATTCGCAATACCGCCCCCACCCGAGGCTGCGATGAGGGGAGCTGCCGCCTGCGCGGCGAAATACTGGTGTTTCAGATTCACCGCGACGATGTCGTCCCAACCTTCGGGGGAGACATCTGACCAGCGATGGCGTTGGTCGTGTGCCGCGTTGTTGACGAGCCCGTACAGGTCGCCGGTCTCGGCATGGGCTTCACCGATCGTCTGCTGCAGCACGGCGGCATCGGTGACGTCACACGACATGAAAGTCACGTTGTCGCCAGCACGCGCCGAGAGCGCCGCGCCGGCGTCGCTGTTGACGTCTACGAACCAGACGCGCGCGCCCTGCTCGGCGAGATTCTGGACGATCGACGCGCCGATACCGGTCGCGCCGCCGCTCACGAACACGGTGCGGTCTTCCAGGTCGGTATAACGGGCGGGCGTCAGGACGGTTTCGTGGGTCTCGGGGTTTGGCATCATCAGGCTCCTGACTGGCGCGGCTGGCGGTGGATCGGGTCTGGACCCGGTCGTCGACAGGCATGCCAGTCGACACGGCTCGCGTTTAGACTGCGCGAAGCTTAGTGGCCTCGAACGGCAGCGGCAACGGCAAGAGCGGCGATGGAGATGACAACTTCCCCAGAGGTACTCTCACTCGGGATGGTCGGCGGCGGCGCCGGGAGCCAGATCGGGCCAACCCATCAGATGGCGGCGCGACTGGATGGACTGTTCCGCCTGACGGCCGGGGCATTGGACGTAGACGCTGAGCGGGGCCGGACGCAGGCGGTGGCGCTCGGCATCAGCCCCGACCGAGCGTACGGCGACTGGCGCCGGATGCTCGACGTCGAGCGCCAGCGCGCTGACCGCCTGGACCTCGTCACCGTGGCGACACCGAATTCAACGCACTATGAAATAGCCCGCGCTTTTCTCGATGCAGGGTTCAACGTCCTCTGCGAAAAACCGCTGACAACGCATGTCGCCGATGCGGTCAGACTGAGAGAGGCGGCGGCTGCCAACGACCGTTTGCTGGCGGTGAACTTCTGTTACGCCGGGTACGGCATGGTCCATCAGGCGAGAGAGATGGTGGAAGCGGGCGAGCTCGGCGATGTACGCGTAGTTGTAGCCGAGTTTGCACACGGCTTTCATGCCGACGCCGAAGCCGGAGCGGACGACCCGCGCGTGCGCTGGCGCTACGACCCCGCGGAGGCTGGCAACAGCGCCATTCTGGCCGACTGCGGCATCCACGCGCTGCATCTCGCGACCTTCGTCACCGGGCAGTGCATCGAATCGCTCTCGGCTGATTTTGCCGCGTGTGTACCAGGCCGGCAGCTCGAAGACGACGCGCACCTGGCGCTGCGGTTGTCGGGCGGCGTCCGTGGGCGGCTCTGGGCCAGCTCGATTGCAGTCGGCAATAATCATGGCTTGACGCTGCGCGTGTATGGAAGCCGCGGCGGATTGCGGTGGGCACAAGAGTCGCCCAACCAGTTGTACTGGACGCCGTTGCATGGCTCCACGCAGGTGCTGGAACGCGGAGGACCGGCCTTGCACCCGGAATCGACCGCGCTTTCGCGCGTCCCTACGGGGCATCCGGAAGGATTCATCAGCGCACTCGGTAACATTTACCGAGGCATTCACGGACAGGTTTCCGGCACAGGCGTCTGGCACCATCCGATCCCGGATGTGTCGGACGGCGAGGCCATGGTGCGAGTGGTGCACGCGGCGGCGTGCTCCGCGGACGCCGCCGGCGTCTGGGTAAGGCTCGACGCGGTCTGACGGTCCCGCCGCAGGGCCCGACGGCGGCGCCGCGGATCCCGCGATCAGATGCTCGCGAGTTCCTGTTCCAGATCGGCCAGTTCAGCCCCGCCGGCCATCAGGCGACGGATGTCGGTGCCGCCAAGATCGTCCTTGATGCCGCTGCCGATGACTTCGCCGAGACTCAGGAACGTAAACCGATCGGCAACGAGGTTCGCGTGTACTTCGTTGTGAGTGATGAGAATGATCGCGATGGAACCCAGCGATTGAACCTTGCGGATCGTCTTCAGTACTTCCATCTGCTGCTTCTGTCCGAGTGCCGAGGTCGGCTCGTCGAGAATCAGCACCTTCGCGCCGAAATAGATGGCACGGGCGATGGCGAGGGTCTGGCGCTGACCGCCGGACATCGTTCCAACAGCTTGCGATGGGTCCGAGATGTCGATGCCAAGTTTCAGCATCTCGGTGCGCGTGACCTCGTCCATGGCCGCGGTCTTCATCAGACCGAATGGCCGCGGGCCCACGGTAAGTTCGCG
Organism: Pseudomonadota bacterium; assembly: GCA_039030335.1. Taxonomy (GTDB): domain Bacteria; phylum Pseudomonadota; class Gammaproteobacteria; order HK1; family HK1; genus JBCCEJ01. The sequence goes on from JBCCEJ010000006.1 coordinate 35,768, forward strand.
CCCCATGAAGAAGTTCCTCGTCACCGACGCGAGCGGGTTCAGCGCGAGATCCTGATAGACCGTGCCGATGCCGGCCTCGGAGGCATCGCGGGGCGAACGAAAACGTACCTTCTGGCCGTCGATCTGAATGGTGCCATCGGTTGGTTCGTGCACCCCCGAGAGGATTTTGATGAGTGTCGATTTGCCTGCGCCGTTGTCACCCAGCAGCGCATGCACCTCGCCCGGGAAAACGTCCAGAGAGATGCCGTTCAGCGCGCTGAACGTGCCGAAGGTCTTCGTGATATCGCGGACCTGTATGACCGGTGCCGTCATCAGATACCTCCCGTGATGCGCTTGCGGATGTTCTCGTTCGAGAACGCGGCGACGAGTAGCACGGTGCCGAGAAATACCCGGTAGTAAGAACCGTCGATCCAGGGGATGTAGAACACGGCGTTCTGCACGAGACCAAAGATCAGCGCGCCGAAGATGACGCCGACGACAGTGCCGAAGCCGCCGGTGAGAATGGCGCCGCCTACGACCGCCGCTGCAATGGCTTCGAGTTCTTTGAGATTGCCCTTGGCGGCATCGGCGGTGTTGGTATCGAAAACCTGACAGGCCGCAAAGATCGTGGCGCAAAAGGCCGTGAACATGAACAGTCCGATTTTGACTTTACGTACGGGCACGCCGTTGGCCATGGCAGCGTCGCGATTGCCGCCGGACGCGTATATCCAGTTGCCGAACTGGGTCCGCGCCAGCACGATGTAGGCGACGATGGAGATGATGATCCACCAGAGCACGCGCGCATCCAGGCCGCTCACCCACTGGTCGCCGTTGCGGTTGACGTTCCAGCCAATCCAGAACAGAAAATCGAACAGCCACGTAAACGTGTCGCCGCCGAACAGGTCTGCGAACCAGTATTCCTGTTTGAAGTCAGGCAGGCCGGAAATTTGCGTCGAGCCATTGTTGAAAGTACGGAACGACACCTCGGTCAGGCCACGCAGGATGAACAGGAACGCGAGCGTTACGATGAACGATGACAGCCCCGAACGTACGACGATGTTGCCGATCAGGCAGCCGATCGCGAGGGTCATCACCAAGGTCAGCAAGAACGCCGCCATCGGCGTCGCCGGTCCCAGACCAAACGGCAAGCCCCACTTCAACATCATCGCCATGGACATGCCTGCGAATCCGATCATGGAGCCGATAGAGAGGTCGAATTCACCCGCGATCATCAACAGGCAAGCGCCTGTTGCGATGATGCCGAGCTGCGCGATGATCGACAGGTTGTTCTTGATGCCGAGCGGGTTATAGACGACGTTACCGGCTACTACCGCCAGGAAGATGAGCAGCAATATCAGGCCGATGAAAGCGCCGATCTCGGGTCGCCTGACGAGGCGGCTAAATCGGCTTGTGGACGCCCTGCGGTCCTGTTCGCTTCGCTTGAGTGCGCTCAACTGTTCTGCCAACCCTGCTGCAAACGGCCCGCGGCAGTACGACGCGGACGCACGTGGGAGAGAGGGCGAGGGCGCACGCGGGCGCCCTCGCTGGCATCACACCCGGACGCTGCGGGTGTGCGCGGCCGTCCGACTCTAGCGGTTGACACCCGCCTGCGCGGCAACGCCATCCGCGTTACCTTTGTCGACGAAGCCGGGGCCAGAGGGGATGTTGGCGCCAGGCAGCATGCCTGCGTTGGCGTTGTAGAGATGCAGCACGACTACCGGCATGTATCCCTGCAGACGCTGCTGCTGATCGATCGTGAATGCAACTTTGCCAGCTTTGATAAGGGAGATGACGCCAGGGGTCAGGTCAAAGCACGACAGGTGTACCTTCGCACCGACGTCGGCGACTGCCTCGGCCGCTGCTTCGCACACGTGCGGGCCGACAGCAAGCAGGGCATCGATGGACGGGTCAGCCTGCAGCGCAGCGGCGGTGCGGGTCTTGATCTGCGCAACGTCGTTCGAGACATCGATCATGTTGAGTTTCTTGCCCATCGCATCGAAGTAGCCTGTGCAGCGATCGACCAACGCCGTGTTGAAAGCTTCCTGGTTCAGGCACAGTCCATTGGTCGCCCCTTCGGATTTCGCGCGGTTGCCGGCCTCGGTGCCGGCGAGCTTCTCAGGCTGGCCGATGTGCATCAGCGCGCCCAGGCTCTTCGACGACTCCAGTCCCGAGTTGATGGTGATAACGGGAATGCCGGCACTGGCTGCACCTTTGATCGCGTTGCCGAGTGCAGCAGCGTCGGGCAGCGACACGATCAGTCCATCGGGCTGCGTCGCGGTCGCCGCTTCGATGAGTTTGGCCATGTCGGCCATGTCGCCGGTCGGGGCGAAGTTATACTCGAGTTGCGCACCCACGGCTTTGGCCGCGTCCTTGGCACCTTTCTCCACCACTGGCCAGAACGGGTCGGTACCCTGTGTGTGGGTCACCATGACATAGCGCTCGGCCATGGCCGAGGTTGAGACCGCCATCGCCATGGCGGCGGCAATTGCAAGCTTCCTCATCAGATTCCTCTCGATTATGTCGTTTTTTCGTCGACTTATGCATTGGTGCGCGAGAGCCACGCAAGGCCCTCGGTAGGCCAGAGTTTAAGTCAACGTTTCGGACGTCAAAAGAGAAAAATCAGGGGTGTTAACCGGGCCGTGCGCACTCCCCCGCAAACGGCGTTGCGGGAGACACCCAGGCTGGACTGGTTCAGGTGGGCCGGATGGGGTCGAAGCGGAATGCCATCGGTGAGTCGGGCGAACCGACGATCAGAGTATGCCCGGGCTCGAGCACGGCCTCGTCATTTGACTGTTCCTGGCCGATGTACTCGCTCCCGACAACCGTCCCACACGCACTGCCGCGATCGACGATCAGAAACTGCCCGTCTTCCCACAGAATGCTGAAGTGCTCCCTGGAGATGTGCAATACCGGCCCCTTGTCGATCAGGTAGAGGTCGTTATTGGGCCGCGCGTTCAAGGTGCGTCGTTCCGTCAGGTGGAGCAGGCGGGTGAGTAGCGACTCTCTCGCGCGCGACTCGCGCCCGATGCGAACGGGAAACCTGGGCAAGTCGGCGAACGGATTACCGCCGAGCGCACCTTCGGCTTCCGGTGTCAGGGCCAGCAGCCGCATGGGCGGGGCCGCGGACATGTCCCGCTGCCGGCTGATCGCGGCAGACGTCGTCGTGTCTTCGTTGGCAAAGGCGGTAGATAGCGTCGATGCGGGCATACTGCTTGGCCGGTTGACAGATTGCGGGCGTAGCACGCTATCGGCCGTTTTTCTCGATCCTCAAGCGCCTGATGCCCAACGGTCAGCAGGCGGGCATCGCTCAGGCCGGCGGCGCACCTGCGATCGTGGCTCTATGCAGCAGGCGGCGTTGCGGAGCGGCATAGTCGCCAAGCGCCTTGTGCTGGACGGTGCAGTTATCCCACATCAACAGGTCACCCGCCCGCCACTGGTGTCGGTAGATGAATTCGGGCCGCAGCACGTGCGAGGCGAGTGCCGCGATCAGCTGGCTGGCTTCCGGTTCATCCACCCCTTCTATGGCGACGCAGTCGTCGCCCATCACATACAGGCTCTTGCGCCCGGTTTGCGGGTGTGTGCGCACCACGGGGTGCTGCACGGGAGGGTAGCGGGCTACGGTCTCGGCACTCACCGGCCGCGAGCGTTTTCGACGTGTGAAATCGAACGTGGCGAGACGCCCGTCAATGCGGGCGCGCATCGGCTCGGGAAGGGCTTCGTACGCGAGGGCTGCATTTGCAAACGAAGTGTCTCCGGTCGCCAGCCCGTGTAGTTCCGGTACCTCGATGGCGTAGAGCATCGTGGCCCGGGGCGGATGAGCCGCGTAGCACATGTCGCTATGCCAGGTTTGCCCTACACCCCGGAGGCCGGGCGCGCGCGGGTCATCCTGGACGTTGCCGATCGCGAAGATTTCAGGGTGTTCTTCAAGCCCGTGTTTGTCGGAATTGAAGTTGACTTCGATCGGTCCGAACCGCTCGCTGAAACGGATCTGGTCGGCAGGCTCGATCTGCTGACGGCGGAAATAGATGACGCCATGGAGGTCGAACGCTGCTTCGATCACCGCAAAGGCGGCATCATCGAGCGGCTTCGCGAGGTCTACGCCGACGATTTCAGCGCCGGTGCCGCGGCCCGTTGGGACTACGCGGATATCGGCCGCGTCGTTACGGTTACGGCCGCTCTGGCCGGCGGTATTGAGGGTCGCTGGAGTCAGCATCTGGCACCTTCCATTCGCGGGGTCAGGCGGTGGCCGCAGAGGCCGGCCGCGGCACTTCGGGCCATGCGGAGAGTACGGCCTCGCCCTTCACCAGCGCACGGTGCATGACGCGCTGCTGGGTATGGTCGACCGCGCTTCGCGCGTGCATCGTGCAGCGGTTGTCCCAAAGCAACAGGTCCCCGGCCTGCCAGTGATGAGACCACACCAGATCTTCTCGCGTCGCGTACTCCCACAGTTCGGCCAGCAACGCCTCGCTCGCCGTATCATCGAGTTCGACGACGTAGCTCGATGGCCACGCGTAATGCCGTCCGAGATACAAGGCTCTGCGGTCGGTCTCCGGGTGCACGCGCACGATGGGGTGCACCGGGCCGTGAATATCCGCGCGTGACTCAGGTGGTTTGACGGTCGGGCGGAATGCGCCGGTCGTATTGCGCGTGTTGTCGTGGCAGATGTGTTTGCCTTCTATCGCGGTTTTCAGCCGATCCGGGAGGCGATCGTAGGCGAGATATTGATTGTTGAACGACGTCACGCCGCCGCCGTCGTCCGGCACCCGGTGCGCATGCAGCAGGCTTCCGCGCGGCGGAGTCTCGACGTAGGAGTTGTCCGAATGCCACTTGAGCGGCGCGTTGCCGCCCGCCCCGGCGGCCAGTTTGCCCTTGTCATCCAGGTTGGAGATGACGCTGATGGCCGCTTTCTCGGCCACGCGCGCGCTCTCGCCGGGTTTGTGTCCGGCCTTGATGAAATACGCTCTGGAACCGGCGACCTGACGCCCGCCGAACACATCGGCGACTTCGAGCAGGCGCTCATCGTCGAGCGACTGTCCGCGAAACAACAGCACCAGATGCTCAGCCCAGAGTGCGCGCAGGCGCTGACCGACCGCGTCGGCCACCGGCGCGCAGAAATCGACGCCGCGAACTTCGGCGCCGAGCGCGTCACCGCTCGGCACTGCGACGACCGCATCGATGGTATTGGACATTCCGTGCCTCGTTTCCGGATGGTCTTGGTGCAATGTAACGCCTGGTGCGCGGCTTGGGCACCGCGCATGCGATATGGCAGATAGTCGCAAGCGCTAGGACCTGTCGATGCGCGCCGCGTCTTCAGCTGTAGCGAATTCTTGGATCCAGCCAGCTGTACAGGATGTCGATCATGAAATTGATGAGCACGAAAGCAAACACGATCAGCATGACGAGGGCCTCGGTCATCGTGTAATCATGAACCTCGACCGCGTCGACCAGCAGCTGCCCGAGCCCGTTCAGATTGAAGACCTGTTCGGTCACGACCAGACCGCCGATCAGAAACGCGAATTCCATACCGATCAGCGTAACGACCGGTAGCATGGCGTTCTTCAGTGCGTGGCGCCTGCGCACTACCCGTTCGTAAAGGCCTTTCGCGCGCGCGGTGCGAACGTAGTCTTCGCGCAGCACTTCGAGCATGGCCGAGCGCGTCATGCGCGTCAGGATCGCCGATGACCGATAGCCAGTCGCGATTGCGGGCAGCAGCAGCTGACTCAGGTTGTAGGCGGGGTCTTCCCAGATCGGCCGGTAGTCGAGCGGCGGCATCCAAGGCTCGCCGAACCAGTGTTGGGTCACGATCAGTAACGTCAGGATGATCATGATACCGAGCCAGAAAGACGGGATCGCTTCGCCCGCGATGGCAAACGTGCGGATGACATAGTCGACCCAGGTCCGCTGTTTGACCGCCGACATGATGCCTAGTGGAATGGCGATCATGACGGCGATCGGAATCGTCATCAGCGCCAGTTGCACCGTCAGTTCGAATCGCAGCCCCACCTCCTGCCCGACGGGCCGGCCGGTCCACATCGAGTTCCCGAAATCGAGCGTGACGAGGTTCCACAGGAAGTTGCCGAACTGGATCGGCATCGGCACATCGAGTCCGTGCTGTGCCCGGCACTGCTGCAGGGCCTCTTCGCTGACCGGCATGCCTTCGGCCAACAGCGTGGCCACGCAGATATCACCGGGGACGAGCCGCATCAGACCGAATACCAGTAACGCCGCCCCGATGAGCGTCGGCACGATGAGCAGAGTTCTCTTCAGCAGGTACTGATACATGTTTGCAGTTGCACGGAAGTACGGGCTCCGGACGCTGGGATGCGGCGAAGGAGCAGGTGATCAGGGTGTGAAAAAGCGCGCCAGACCGGCTGGCATCTGCTCGACGTCGATCTGGAACAGCTCGAGCAACACATTGTCCGGCGCCGGACACATGATATAGCGCCAGTTGCCAAACTCGCGAATATCGGATCGAAACTGCACGCCGCGGGCTGCCAGACGATCGCGCAATGCACGCAGGTTGTGGGTCTGGATTCCGACGTGGTGGTACGTGCCGCCGCTCTCGCCGCGCGGTCGCTGGTCGTAAAAATTGATGCGTCCGTTACCGACGTGCATGAACACGTTTCGCGCGCCGCCGAACTCGCCGTCGAAGGCGACCTCGCCGCCGAGCATGTCGACGTACCAGCGCACCGTGGTGTCGAGATTCTCGGTGAACAGATGAACGTGGTGCATGTGTGCGCTGGGCGTGGTGTTGTCACTCATCTCGTAGCATTCCCATGGAACGGAAGTGGGCGTCAGGTGGTAGACCAGGTCTTCGCGTAGGCGGGCTGGTCGCCGATAACCTCGAGGTCTGGTGTGTAGGCAAACCGGTACTCGGTGACGCCCGCTTCGGCCCGGGCTGCATCGCGCAGAAAATGCCGGTCGGCTGGCGGCAGGTCGAGGCCTGGCACTTCGTCTCGCAGATGCCACCAGCGGAGCTCACCTTCGCGCTCATCACTGTCTGCGCGGCCGGCCAGCTCGTGCGCGCGGTAGACGAAGATGAGCCATTGCCAGTCGTCGCGCTCGGACGTTTCGGTGACGACGGCACGCAGTTCCACTCGCGCGGCACTAAGGCCGGTCTCCTCACGCAATTCGCGCAGTGCACCTTCGGCCGGGCTCTCGCCACGCTCGACCTTGCCACCCGGCGCGACCCAGCGCCCGACGTAAGGCGGCTTGCGCCGTTTCAGCAGCAGCACGCGACCGTCGACCAGGCAGTAGACTAGCGTCACGATGCGGTAGGGCATTTCCAGTCCTTGCGACAAACGGGCATCCGCGTGGAATTCTACTGGTTGCCGTCGAGCGTGTTGGTTGGCGCAGCCCGTGCATGAAGTAGCCGCGCGCCAGCTGGTGATGGTCGGAGGCGGGCACTCACATGCCCTGGCGCTGCTCGCGCTCGCCCGCAGGCCGCTGCGCGATGTCGCCATCACGCTGCTCGGTATCGAGGCTTACGCGCCGTATTCCGGTATGTTGCCCGGTGTCGTTGCCGGACACTATCGTGAACACGATGCACAGATCGATCTGGCCGCCCTGGCGTCGCGCGTTGGCGCGACGTTTCGTCAAGCGCGGGTCGTGTCGCTGGATTTACCGGGGCGGAAGGTTCGTGTTGAAGATGGCACGACTGTCGCCTTCGACTGGCTGTCGCTGGATGTCGGCTCGACGCCTGACCTCGAGACGCCGGGCGCCCGCGAGCACACGGTGCCGGTCAAGCCGGTCAGTTCGTTTCAGCGCCGTTGGGAGCAGATGCTGGCCCGGCTGCGCGCACGCGCGGTAGCCACTTCGGCGGATGTCGCTGTGGTTGGTGCTGGCGCGGGTGGCGTTGAACTGGCCTTGGCGGTCGCTTACCGCGTGGCTTCGGAAGGGCTCTCGGCGCGCGTCCGGCTGCATTTGCTGACAGGTGCGAGCGGTTTGCTGCCTACCTATGGCGGACGGGTTCGCGCCGTAGTGCGAAACGCGCTTGGCGAAGCCGGGATTCGCTTACATGCCGGTGGTGGCGTCGAGCGTGTGAGTACGGGCCAACTGCACTGCGTGGATGGCTCCGTCGTGCGCGCTGATGAGATTCTGTGGGTGACCCGGGCGAGTGCCCAGCCATGGCTGGCCGACTCTGGTCTCGCGACCGACGCGAGAGGTTTCGTACGCATTGACGCCACGCTTCGGTCGGTGTCCCATCCGTACGTTTTCGCCTCGGGCGACTGCGCGTCGCTGGACGGCGCCAGATTGCCGAAGGCCGGCGTGTTCGCGGTCCGTCAGGCCCCTGTGCTGACGCGCAATTTCCGGGCGGTAAGTGCTGGCCTCGACCTCACCCGCTACGTGCCGCAAACGCGTTACCTCAGTTTGCTGACGACCGGGTCGCGCCACGCGCTCGCGTGGCGCCATTCCTGGTGGGCCCCGCACGGCGCCTGGGTATGGCACTGGAAGGACTGGCTGGACCGACAGTTCATCCGCCGCTTCAGACGTGCTGGCACTGGCACGGAGCGCTGAGTTGGCGCCGTGCTGAATATCAGCCATCGTGTCGGTCGGCGAGCGCCTGCGGCACCCTGAACCGCGCGCCGCCCAACCAGGCATGGCCGAGACGCTGGAGAACATCATGGACCTCGCGATTACCGACGAACTGCTCTGTACCACCCGCGCCGTGCGAAAGCGCCTCGACCTCACACGCCCGGTGCCCGACGCGGTGCTGCAACGTTGCCTCGAGATCGCTTTGCAGGCGCCCACCGGGTCGAACCGGCAGGGCTGGCGGTGGCTCGTCGTCACCGACCCGGACAAGCGTGCGCGGCTGGCCGAGATCTACCGGCGCGGCGCTGACACCTACCTCAACCCGGCACTCGACGAAGCCAATGCGGCGGGTAACCGCACGGATGCCCGCGTGTTCAGTTCGGCGATCTACCTGGCGGAGCATCTGCACGAAGTGCCGGTGCACGTCATCCCTTGCATCGTCGATCACATCGGCGAGTCGCGTCCGGGCACAGCGTGGGCCGGGCTGTTCGGGTCAATTTTTCCCGCCGTCTGGAGCTTTCAACTGGCGCTGAGAGCGCGTGGCCTCGGGTCGTGCATCACAACGTTGCACCTGCGTCACGCGGAAGAGGCGGCCGAACTGCTCGGTCTACCTGACGACGTGCTGCAAGTTGCACTGTTGCCGGTGGCTTACACGCTCGGCACCGACTTCAAACCCGCGCGCCGCGCTCCGCTCGATACGGTCGTGCACTGGAACACCTGGTCATAGGCCGAGCTGGTGCGGTCGGGACCGTTCGGCCGGATTGCAAAGCTCAGTTCCCAAACAGGCTTTTCAGTCCCTTGCCGACCTCTTCGAGCGTGCTCTCGACCGCATCCGCCGCCGCTTTACCAGCCGCGCTCGCAGCTTCGCCAGCCTCGTTTACGGCGCTACCCGCGCCCTCGCCAACGACCGTGACGACCTTGCCTGTTTCGCTGGCGACGGAAGCGGCCGTGGAGGCGACTCCGTCCAGGATGCGCTGTCCCGCCGAGGTGGATTCCGCCAACCGGGCGGGCAGACAGCCGCCAGCGTCGTAGCCGAGGTCGGCGAATGTCGCCAGCAGAGCTGGTGGAAAGACGATGCCGGCCAGTGCCCCCCCGACGCGCCTCAACGTGGCGGCCTCATCGAGCGCGAACTGAGGCGCGTCCAGCGGCCCGGAAATTCGCACGGGCACCGCGAGGTTCAGCGTGGCGGACTTCGGGAACGGCTTGACGAGCATCGACAGACGCCGGGCACCGAGGTCGACCGAGCCTTCGCCGACGATAGTCGTGTGCTGCGTATCTAAGACCAGTGCCTGCGCCTGCGCCGTGCCGTCGTCGAGTCGCCAGGCTGCGACGGCGCAGTTCATGGCCACCCATTCGCTCTCTTCGGCGAACAGGGCATCGAAGATCGCCGGCAGGCCGCCGACCAGAGTCTCAGCGGCGCGCGCACGTACCCGCCCCTGACCGGCAACGACGCGCACGCTGCCCGTGGCGCTGCCGGCCCACGCGGCCAAGGCCTGACCGTTGGCCCGGAGATCGAGTTCAATATCGAGCGGTGCGACGAGATCGCTGTCGGTCAGCACGGCCTCGACCGGCAGGCCGTGCGCGGACAGCTTCACACTGACATTCGTGTTACCGGGTTCGGCGGCCGTTTGCACCAATGCTTCTCCGGCGACCGGCGTGCCGGCCGCCATGGCCCTGAAAGCCGTCACGCGATATGACGAGCCCCGCGTCAAAAGCCGGGCGGACAGGTCGGTCAATTCCGGATCCGTCGGCAACTTCGCGACGCTCAAACGCAGATCCAGGTCGATGGGCGCGATAGTCGGCAACGCCACCATGGAGTCCTTCGACGTCTGTGTGTTGTCGCCAGGCGGGAGTAGTGCGATGGACGGCGCGCGCAGGGTGCCCGACACGTGCATCGGCTCGGCGCCGAAATCGACCTCCACGGCCCCGGCGAGTTGCTGGCGCAGACCCTCGCGGTCGAACGCCGCCTCAAGCGCCTGCACCTGCATTCTGGGCCACTGCCCCAGGACTCTTGCCGATAACGCGAGTTGTGCACCTCGTGCGTGCTCCGCCAGCCCCGCCATGTCCGGGACCGATCCCGAGACAACGACTCTGGCATCGACGCCGTTCGCGTCGACGCTGCCGTCGAGTTGGAGCGAGAGATCTTCGAGTGAGGCGGTCATTTCCATTGTGAGTGCTTCGCTGCCGCCGGACAGCATGGCCAGCAGATTGCCAACCTCACCCTTCAGGCTGACAGGCAGAGCACCGATCTGGCCGCTGGCCGCCAGGCGATGCGACGTCGGCGACACGCCTTCCACATCGATCGCGGTGAGTTCGGCCGTATGCCGGCTGTCCGGACTCAGGAATTCGACGCTTAGATCCTCGATTTCCACGCGCTCGACCAGCGTCGTGTACGGCACATTCGGCGCGCCTTGATCGGTGCCGCTTCCACCAACATCGAGCAGCCATGTGCGACGGTTGCCGCGATCCCGTTCCAGGTTGAGCTGCAGGCCCAGCACGGTGAGTGCCGTCACCTTGAGTTCTTCGCGCGTCAGGGCCAGGAGGTCGAAGCGGACATCCAACTCGCGGGCCTCGACCAGACTCGCGCGCCGCGCCCACGGAGGATTCGCGACGGCGACGTCGCGCAGCGTCACGTGCGGCGTTGGCGTGAGCGACCACGCGATCCCGCCAATGCGCAGCTCCCTACCCGTCGCTGTCCGGAATTCGGTTGCCACCAGCTCACGCAGTTCCGCCGACGACGGCATCATCGCGAAACCGGCTGCACCCAGTGCCGAGAGGACGACCAGAATGCCCAGGAAAACCCTGACGAGGCGCATCGATGCCACCGCTTTGCTCACACGTCGAGGCGGTAGCGGTCGCCGTCTTTCTTGAGGTGACCCGCTGTCGGCGTCGCGAAATGCGTGCCGATGACCAGGATCGGCTCGTCCGCGAGGCGGGCGTAAGTTGAGAGGCGGGTCGCGATCGCAAGCGTCGGATCGCTGTCGGGGGCCGAACTCCATTCCGGATGCACGAACTGGCACGGGTGGTGCAGGATGTCGCCGGTGATGAAAGCGCGCTCGCCGCGTGATTCGATTTCGACACTGACGTGACCTGGCGTGTGTCCCGGTGTCGAGGTGAGGCGGACCTCGGGGCAGAGCTCATGGTCGCTCGCGACCATGTCGACCAGGCCCGCTTCGACGACGGGGAGCACTGAATCTTGCATCACGGTGCCCTGCCCATCCATCTGGTCACTGTTTCGCGACCAGTACTGATATTCGTCGGCCCCCATCAGGTAGCGGGCGTTCTTGAACGTCGGCACCCAGCGGCCATTGTCGAGCCGCGTGTTCCAGCCGACGTGGTCGACGTGCAGGTGAGTGCAGAGCACCTGATCGATACTGTCGACCGGATAACCTGCGGATGCGAGGTCCTCCAGGTAGGCGGTCTGCAATTGATTCCACGCCGGGACCGCGCGCTGCTTATCGTTGCCGATACAGGTGTCGACCAGGATGCGCAGGTCCGGGGTCTCGACGATGAGCGAATGAATGGCGCCGCGCAGCCGGCCGGCTTCGTCGGCGAAGTGTGGGCATAGCCAGCCGATTTCGGCCACACGTTCCCGCGTTGCGTCCGGGATGATGCGGCTCATGCCTCCCGTCGCCTCGATTTCGACGACACGCGAGATTTTCACGTCGCCGATCTGCCACACCTCTCCGGTCATGTTTCTGCTCTCATGTGTGCTTGAGTCCCGGGCGCCAGCTCGAATTCGTTTTGAAAGCCGATTTTCCGGCGCGCTATGCGATGTCGCCAGCGGTGTGCATCTCCGCCAGCTCTGCCGCAGTAAAGCCCCAGTCTGACAGGGCTTCGTCCGTGTGTTGACCGCGTTCCGCCGGGGGACGCTGCACGGCCGGTGGCGTGCGGCTGAAGCGCGGCGCCGGCGCCGGCTGCACGACGCCATCAACTTCGACGAAAGTCTCTCTGGCCCGGTTGTGCGGATGATTCGGGGCCTCGCTCAGGCTGAGTACTGGCGCAAAGCAGACATCGGTGCCTTCCATGATGGCGGTCCATTCGTCGCGGGTCTTGGTTTTGAAGATGGCCGTGAGGCGTTCGCGCATGCTGTCCCAGTTGTCCCGGTCGAACTGGGCGGGGAGGTCGGCGTCCGACAAACCGGTCAGTTCGAGCAGTTCCGCATAGAACTTCGCCTCGATGGAACCGATGGAGACGTACTGACCATCTCGCGTCTCGTACACCGTGTAGAAGTGGCTGCCGCCGTCTACGGCGTTGGAGCCCCTGGATTCGTTCCACGCTCCGCCGCCGAGCATGCCGTAGAACATTGTCATTAGCGACGCGGAGCCGTCCGTCATGGCCGCGTCTACAACCTGACCTTGCCCCGACTGGCGCGCTTCGATGAGCCCGCAGGCGATCCCGAACGCCAGATACAATGCGCCGCCCCCGAAATCACCAAACAGATTGAGCGGTACCACCGGCGGCCCTTGCCTGGGGCCTACTGCGTGCAGTGCGCCAGTGAGTGCGATGTAGTTGATATCGTGGCCCGCGGCGTGCGCGATGGTGCCGTCCTGGCCCCACCCCGTCATGCGCCCGTAGACCAGACGCGGGTTGGCCGCCAGGCAAACGTCAGGCCCGAGCCCGAGGCGTTCCATGACACCTGGACGGAACCCCTCTAGCAGCGCGTCGGCCTGCGTAACCAAGCGCATGACGGCGGCGCGCCCGGCGTCGGTCTTGACATTGACCGCAACCGAGCGGCGTCCCCGGTTCAATAGATCGAAGCGCGGTTCGCGCTTGATACCGAGACCTGCGTCGGTGACCCGATCCACGCGAATGACCTCGGCCCCCATGTCCGCCAACAACATCGCGCACATCGGGCCAGGACCGATGCCGGCCATCTCCACTATCTTGATACCGTTCAGCGGTCCGGATGCCATGAGTCTTTCCTCCGCGAATTTGTTTCAGAGTCGGTACAGCGCCGCGCATCGTCTGGTGAAGCGGTGTTCGGCTACTGTTCCGGGCATTGTTCCGGCCAGTACGCGCAGCGTTTCGGGATGCCCTCGGTCATTGCGTCGGCGTACGTTTCGGCGTCGATATAGCGACGCTGATGCAGGCGTTTCAAAATGCGTTCGGTGCGCTGCTTCTGGCGGTTCGTATCTCGTTCCCAGGCTTTGTGAAAGCGGCGCGGGCTCGGTAGCGCCGTGACGAGCCACGCCGCTTCGGCCAGCGTCAGATCGAACGGGTCCTTGCCGAGATAATACGCCGCGGCCGGGCCGATGCCCCGTAACCCCGGTGCCCATTCGACGACGTTCAGATAGAGTTCCATCTGCCGTGCCTTGCCGAGGCGCCGGTCCAGCTCCACCGCGATCAGCAGTTCCTGCAGCTTGCGGTGCAGACTTCGGTCGCGCGGATTCAGATAGAGGTTCTTGGTCAGCTGTTGCGTCAGCGTGCTGGCGCCGCGCCACCGTCGGCCCTCGTTGACGGCATCGTGCACGACTTCGACGATGGCGCGCATGTCGAAGCCGGCGTGCGTGTCGAATCGCCAGTCTTCTGCTGCTTTCAGCGCTGTCGGCAGGACCGGTGCGATGTCGGCGAGTGCGATCCAGTCGAGCGCATCGTCACCCGTGGTGCGCTGCCGGACACCACCGTCCGCCTCGTGGACCGGGTGCTCGAACATACCGCCCGACAGTTTCCCGATATCGACCCCCGTATTGGTGACTTCGAACTTCTGTAGGGCCGCATCAAGGGTCAACGGACCGTTCGGCAGCTGGTAGCTCGCTCGCGCGTTCAGGGTGCCGTGCGCGCGCGGCACCGCCGGCAAACGGATGAATGCCTCGATATCCCGCAGCAACGCCGCTATTGGTGTGTCGTCCAGATGTGCCTGGACAAAGCAGCCGCTACCCGGGCAGGCGGCCTGAAGATTCACCAGCGCCGCGCCCAGCCCAATCTGGCCGTGCCAATGAGTCGGTGCCCGGCGCAATTGGAAATCGAGGCCGGGCAGATGCAGTGGTTCTTCACCGACGTAGCTTCCGCGCAAACTGAGCTGGCGCAGGCGGAGCTTGACGGGCCACTCAGCGCCCTTGGCAAATCCGGCTTCGACCCGGGCTTTCATCCAGCCCAGGTTCAGGCTGCCGACGGCGAATACGTGCGTAGGCTCGCGCAGATCTGCCGTCCCGCTGACCATCTTCCCGGTTACCGTGAGTTGACCATCGACGAGGCGTGCGCCGTCGGCACGCAGGATCTCCCGACCGCGCCATGACATCCGCAGCCCGCGCGCGGTCACATCGAGCAACCAGGGTGCGAACTCGAGCTCCCGCGGTGCTTCGAGTTCGGCTGGCGGCTCGATGTCGTCTTCGATACTGAGTGGCACCGGCGGGGCATCTCTCCGCGTGCGTTGTTTGATGAGGTCGGCGGGGTCGAGGTGTACATCCACCAGTTCGATCTGAGGAGGCGCGCCAAGCGCGATGCTGACGCGACGAGCGCGGATGCCCGGGGCTTGCAAATCTGCAAGGGTCCACGTTGCGCCGTCGCGTTGCGCGCCGGACCACTGAACCTTGCTCGTGTCGATACCCAGGCCTTCGAGCACGCTCTCCAGGCCGAAGGCGTGAGCACCGGAGCTTGCCGCGATGAGCAACATCAGAAATGTGGCGAGACGGTTCGCCAACCTGCGCGGGAGGGCCCATCGACGCGCCCGTTTCCGCGCCCGGCTGCTCAGCGTAAGTCCGTGGGCAACGCGCTGCATGGATGTGGTGACACTGCCAGGATCGGATTCGCTTAAAGTGTAGCGCGTCTCGGCCAGAGCCACCTCGGTGTGGCGCAGGTCCGCAGTTAACCGCCAGCCGTATGCACGGCGTGCGGTGTGAGGCGGCTCCGGCGCCGCGTCTGCGAGGGCCGGCACTGAACGAGCCGGGTTCGACAAATTCAGGAGAGCGGGATGGACTGGTATCGCAAGCGTACCCTAGGGTCACTGTTGGACACGGCCGCGGAACGATTCGGTGCGCGCGAAGGGCTGACCTTCAACGGTGAGCGGTGGACGTTTACCGAAATGCGGCAGGCGTCCGACCAGCTGGCCAAGGGCCTGATGGCGCGCGGGGTGCAGCCGGGCGACCGCGTCGCGATCTGGATGACCAACCGACCGGAATGGATCTTTGCACTGTTCGGGTGCGCCAAAGCGGGGGCTTGCGTAGTGCCGCTGAACACGCGCTACCGCACCGATGACATCGGTTACACCGTACGCCAGTCGCGGAGCAGCGTCCTGCTCGGCATGGACCGTTCCGGGCCGGTGGACTACGCCGGTATCCTGCGCAGCGCGATGCCCGAACTGGATAAGCCCGAAGCGGCCGGTTTCAGCGGATTTCCGGATTTGCGCGATGTGATCCTGCTCGGCAACGAGGTGCCCGATGGCGCGTTGCCCTGGGCCGCTCTGCTGGAGGCCGGAGACGCGGTGAGCGATGCCGAACTCGCCGCGCGGGCCGACGCCGTCGAGCCCGATGAGTTGATGCTCATCTGCTACACGTCGGGTACGACGGCCAGTCCGAAAGGGGTCATGCACACGCACGTGCCGATCCGCAATACGCACGAGCGCGCGCAGTTACTCGGCATGACGTTCAAAGACGTGCATCTGAACTATCTGCCGCTCTTCCATATCTACGGTTTCAGTGAAATTACGATGGTCGCGGTCATGACCGGTGCCCGCCAGGTACTGATGGACGTATTCGATGCCGGGCAGGCGCTCGATCTGGCGGTTGCTGAGGGCGCCAACGTGCTGCATGGATTTGAAGCACACTACCTGGATTTACTGATGGCGCAGAAAGAAGCGCCACGCGAACTTGATATCCGGCTCGGTACGCTGCCTTCAGGAGTTGAAAGCACCGTGCCCATCGCCGCTGAAGTACAGCGCGTGTTCGGGCCGACTATGTCCGGCTTCGGCATGACCGAATGCTGGGCCTTCGTGACGGTATCCAATCCCAGCCACAGCGAAGAGCAACGCGTGCACACCTCTGGTTACCCGATGAACGACTATGAATTCCGGATCGTCGATCCCGCGAGCGGTGCAGACCTGCCGGTTGGCGAGAAGGGTGAGATCTGGATTCGTGGCTACGCCGTGACCAGGGGGTACTGGGACAAGCCCGACGCGACGGCGGAAGCCTTGGATGCCGATGGCTGGCTGCACTCGGGCGATCTCGGCCTCATCCGGGACGACGGCAATCTGGTGTTCCTCGGCCGTTACAAGGACATGTTGAAGGTGGGCGGTGAGAACGTTTCACCGGCTGAGGTAGAAGCGTTCATTCGGGATATGGAGGAGGTGATAGACGTCGCCGTGGTGGCATATCCGGACCAGCGCATGGGCGAGGTGCCAGTCGCGTTCGCGGTTTTGCACGACGGCGCAAAGCTCGATGTGGAAACCGTGCGCGCGCGTTGCCACGGCCGTATTGCGAGCTTCAAGATCCCCCGCCATTTCCTCGCGCTACCGGAGTTCCCAATGACGCCTTCCGGCAAGATTCGCAAGGTTGAGCTGCGTCAGATGGCGCTCGCCCGGCTTGGCCATGAAGGGGCCCAAGATGGTGCTTGAACTGGATGTCTGCCAGGTGCGGGTACTCGGGGCGTTGATGGAAAAAGAACTGGCGACGCCCGATCAGTACCCGCTGTCGATGGCGGGGCTCGTCGCCGCGTGTAATCAAAAGACCAGTCGCGACCCGCTGATGCAACTGGCGGACGGTGAGGTGGATGAGGCGTTGCGGTTCCTGATCGGAGAGTCGCTGGTCCGCGAGCGGCGTCCGGCTGGTGCCCGGGTCAGCAAGTACAGTCACCGCCTGAGCGACAGCCTGGGTTTGAGTTTCGGCTTTGACAGGCCCCAGCTCGCCGTTCTGGCGGTATTGATGCTGCGCGGCGCGCAGACCCCGGGTGAGCTCAAATCGCGCAGCGAGCGAATGCGCGGAGACGCCGGCGACGTAGATATGGTGGCGGTGCTCGAGTCTCTCGAAACGCATGAACGGGGCGCCTGGGTGCGGGAACTGCCGCGCGAGCCCGGCAAGCGCGAGAGCCGCTGGACACATCTGATGGGAGGTTCGCTGGATAGCCGTGACCCACCACGCCCTGAAATCACTTCGGCTGTCTCTGCGTCCGATACCTTAGAGGGTAGCGCGCCAACGGCAGCAGCAGTGCCAGCACCGCCCGAGGCCGCGCCCCGCGCCACCCTCGCGGCGGATGCCGGACTGCTCGAAGCGCGGGTGAGTGAGCTCGAGACGACGGTGGCGGAATTGCAGGCGCGGTTGCGAGCCCTCGAACAGGAGTGGCATGGCTGACTTTACGACCGCGAATATCGCCGCCGGGCACAGGTATCCGGTCGTGACCGCTCGCCTCGTCGCGGCGTTGGTACGGCTCGGAGCAGCTGCCACTCTGGGCCTTTTGGCCATGGCGTTTGCGTCCGTACGGGCAGCTGACACCGGTGCGTCAATCACCGCGGAGGCAGAACGGATCAGCCCGCTTGCGGCACACGTTTCCCCGTACCTGCGCGGCCATGCCGGCGACCCGGTCGCCTGGCACGTGTGGGGCGACGAAGCGCTGGCGCAAGCGCGTGAGCAAGGCAAGCTCATTCTGGTTTCCGTCGGGTATTTTGCCTGTCACTGGTGCCACGTCATGCAGCGCGAGACGTTTCAGGACCCAGCCAGCGCGGCCGCCATCAATGCCGCTACGGTACCGATCAAAATCGACCGCGAACTGCGCCCGGCGCTCGATGCGCATCTCATCGACTTTGTCGAACGCACGACTGGTCGGGCGGGCTGGCCGTTGAACATCATCCTGACGCCTGACGGTTTGCCGCTGGTCGGCTTCACCTATCTGCGCACGCCCGATTTCGACCGCGTGCTGGAGAATGTCAGGGCCCGCTGGGATGCCGAACCGGACACGCTCCACGATCTCGCCAAGCGGGCGGACGTGAGGCTGCGCGAACTGCGCAGGCCGGCGGGCAGACTGCAAGTCGATGCCAGCGCCGCGCGGGATTTGCTGCGGAGGCTGTTCGATCAGCTCATGACGGCGGCAGATTCGGTTCACGGCGGATTTGGTGAGCAGGCCAAGTTCCCGAGCGTTCCTCAGCTGGCGGCGCTGCTGACCATGCCGGTGGACGTCGACAGCGCGGTCGACACCAGGCGCGTCGAATTCCTGCACCTGACATTGTCCCGGATGGCTTCTTTGGGATTGCGTGATCAAGTCGGTGGCGGCTTTTTCCGCTACACCACCGAGGTGGACTGGGCCACCCCGCACTACGAGAAAATGCTTTACGACAACGCGCTGCTGGCGTCTCTCTATGCCGATGCGGCCGGCGTGCTGGCTGAGCCCGCCTATCGGCGCCTCGCCGACGATACGCTCGCTTTCATGATGCGTGAACTCTGGGACCCGCGCGGCGCCTTTATCGCCAGCCTGTCAGCGGTCGATGTCGACGATGTGGAAGGCGGCTTCTACATGCTCGCCCCCGAGGCGTTGGCGGCATTGCCGCAGGACCTGCGCCAGCTCGTCTCGAACCTGTGGGGGTTGAACGACGGCGCCGACCGGTTTCCGTTGCAGAGGCAGCCCCTCGATGCCGTAGCCGCCGCGCTCGGCAGACCCGTACTACACCTGCGCGCCGATCTGGAGCGCGCCCGCCTCGCTCTCGTTCAAAGGCGTGACACAACCCGGCTTCCCCGCGACGACAAACTGCTGTCGGGATGGAATGGATTGGCCCTGTCGGCGCTGGTGCGTTCGCGCAGACCCGAATTCGAAACGGCTGCGCGCAAGCTTGCGACGACGCTTTCGACCCGTATGTGGAACGGACAGCGTCTCGCGCGTGCACTGCACGGAAATGACGCGGCCGGCGCGGCGTCACTGCAGGACTATGCGTACGTTGCCGCCGGCCTGCTCGATGCCGCGCAACGATGGCGAGACGCCTCGCTGATGCAAACGGCTGTGCGCATTGTGGAGACGGGCTGGACGTTGCATTTCGATGCGGGGGCGAATGGCGGCTGGACTCGTGCGCCCGCCGATGTCATTGCGCTCGCGCAACCGGTTACCGCGCTTTCGGATCGCTCGCGACCAGCCGCCTCAGCGGTATTGCTCGAGACGACCCGGCGCATGCTGGCGGAACCGGGCGTTCGCAGCCGACTCGGCGAACAGTTTGCCCTGGCGACATCCGTGGCGGATCTGGAACTTGCTGAAACCCCGTTCTTCTACGCGTCGCACATCGTCGCGTTGGCCCGCCGCTACGAGTTGGACGCGATGACGGAGCGCTAGCTCCAACTCGTGCAGGTCACGAAGCCGGTAGTTACCACAGCATCGGCGAGATGGGAGCCGCGGTCGCATGACGGGTTGGCGTCACCCCGGCAAAGGTTGCTTAGCACTCGCCACGTCGACCGGCCGCGACTTGAGGTCTGCCGCACCGGCACTTGTTGGTTGCGTTATCTGCACGACAGGCGAGCGCGCAAGAGATGAGGCGCTCCGGTTGCGACGCGCCGGTCGATCAATCCTTCCAAAGCCCGTCGACTTCCGCGTCCAGCCAGCGGATGAGCAGGTCGGCCACCTCATGTGAGTTCTGTTCCAGCATGACCATGTGGCCGTTGCCGGTCAGACCATGATCGGCAAGTCGCATGAAAGTGTGCGCGACGTCCGCTTCGTGCAGAAAACGGCTGGTCAGATGATCGTAAGTGGCGTGGTAGGAGGCCTCGGCAGTGGCGATCAGAATGGGAACACCGGCGAGATTGGGCAGCTTGCGTGGCGGAGCCGCCTGCTGAAAGCCCGGCACCAGTCCGGGCGTTTCCGGCCGGTCGCCGCAACGGCCGTGTTCGGGCGTTTCACCCGCAGGCAGGTCTGCGTAGTTGAGCGGCGCGCGGGTGATGCCATAGGGGCGTGCCAGTTCACTACTGTATCGGTACCAGTCAGTGCCGCCAGAGAATTCGACTTCATAAAATGGCGGTCCGTTGGGTTCGATCGACAGCAGGGCCTTAACCAGTGAAGGGCGCTGATCGGCGATCAGCCATCCAAAGGGGCCGGACTGAGAATGCGTCAACAATACGGCCGGACCGATCTGATCCAACAGCGCACAGCCGGCGTCGCGCGCCAGGATCTCAATCTCCGTGCGGTCCGCCAGCATCTCGACTTGCGAGGCAAAGAAATTATCGAACACATGGTCGCCGGGCAAACCGCTGCCAGGCCATTGGGTGTGATCGACGGCCTGCGGCCAGAGCGCCCGCGTGGACGACGCTGTGAAGCGTTCGACGATACGTTCCTGACTGTAACGGACCAGGGTACGCGTATCGCCATTTCCGCCGTGCGTCAATGCGTGGCCGGAACGTCCACGCTCGGGTTGTTCGAGGATGTAAACCGGAAACCCGGCCCGCAGAAAATCATGTAGCCAACCTCTGCGCCCGTCTGGTGTGGCGACGAAATTGGTGCCCGTTTGTACGCCGCCGTGTACCAACACCATCGGCCACCGTGATCGCACGACCTCGGGCACATAACATTCCACATAGGCCGCGCCGTCCACGTAATGCTCGCCGTTGTGCTGCACTCGCTGTCCGCCAACATAGAACCAGCGGTGCTCATCCAGCGAGACCGGTTCGAGGTCGGTCGGGTGCGGCGCGCGGCTCATGTTGCAGCTGCGCGCATTGGTTTCACGAGTTCGTCTGCGATCAGCTGAAGGTTGGTATCGAAATAGTCCTCCGGGCATGCGGAGGACAAGATCACGAACTCCGCGCCGGCGTCCAGGTATTCGCGCAGGCGAGCACGACATTCGTCCGGCGTGCCACCCAGCGCATATTTGCCGACCAGTTTGTTGAAGTCTTGTGCGTACTGCGCACCGAGTTTCTCCGCGGCCATGGCGACGCCCGTTTTGCTGTCTTCGTGTACGGCCGTGAAAATATAGATTCCGGGCCTTACCTCCGACGGGTCGCGGCCGAGTTTCTCGCACTCATCACGGATTACCTGCAGGCTTTCCGCCAGACGCTCGGGCGTGTACATGTAAGGCAGCCAGCCATCGCCATACTTCGCCGCGCGGCGCATCGCCACTTTCTTGCGGCCTGAGATCCAGATGGGCGGGCGGGGTTGCTGAATCGGCAACGGTTTCAGACTGAAGTTATCGAGCTGCGTGAACCGGCCGTCGAAGGTCACGTCGGTCTGCGACCACACCTTGTGCAGGATCTCGAGTGCCTCATTGGTTCTCGCACCTCGTTCCTCAACGGGAACGCCGCAAGCGGCGAACTCCTTCGGGAATTCGCCACCAACGCCAACACCGAACATGTATCGGCCACCGGAGGCGACATCGATGGCGGCGCCGAGTTTTGCGAGGAGCGCGGTCGGATAGACCGGTACCAGCGTGATCGCGCTCATCAGCTTGATGTTACTGGTCGCGCCAGCGGCGGCGGCCAGTGATACAAAGCCGTTGGCCGTTTCACCATGGAACATCACGTGTTCGCCGCAGCCGACGACGTCGAAACCGAGATCTTCTACCCGTCTGGCGATCGCCGCGACGTTGCGCGGTGAACGAAGCGTTGTGGCGAACTCGAGCTTGCCCATCAGAAGTTTCTCCTTAGTCGATGCATGCGGTCGAAGAATGCAAAGTGCGATCAGCGGCCGGTGGTTGAATCCAGGAACTCGCTCAGCAGCGCGCAGAATGCGTCGAGCTGGTCGTGGTGCACCCAGTGTCCGGCATTGTCGATATTCTCAACTCGTACGTCGCGAATATTGCCAGCGCGGCCGTCCTTCAGCGGATCGGAGGCCCAGGATTCCGCGCCGCGTACCAGCAACGTCGGACAG
Organism: Pseudomonadota bacterium; assembly: GCA_039030335.1. GTDB lineage: Bacteria > Pseudomonadota > Gammaproteobacteria > HK1 > HK1 > JBCCEJ01. The sequence continues at coordinate 58,040 of JBCCEJ010000006.1, forward strand.
AGGATCCGCTGGTGCAGGTGGGCGCGCTCGGCGCTGCTCATCTGCAGCGGCGCGCCGGCCCGGATGTAGTTATCGAACTTCCAGGAGTACGTACCGTCTTCGTTTTGATTGCTGCCATGAATGGTCAGATGGCGAGCCTGTTCGGCACTGAGGTGAGGGTTCTCCTGATGCATGCGCTCAAATGCTTCATCGAGTGTCGCGTAGCGGCGCGGCGCGCGCCCCGAGATCTGCCGGAGGCCGTCGATCCAGTCGGTGATCCGTGCATCGTTGGAACGGGCTTCGCGCTCTCGCTCCCGGCGCGGGGTAAGCCCCATGCCTTCGATGGCCACCAGCTTGCAGACGCTGTCTGGATAGAGCCCCGAGTACGTCAAAGCGACCGCGCCCCCCATCGAATGACTGACGATCGTTACGGGTGCGATCTGCGTCTGGTGAATGAGCTGCGCGATGTCGTAAACGTAATCGAGATGCATGTAGTTACCGCCGACCATCCACGCTGAATCGCCGTGCCCGCGAAGATCTGGTGCGATGATGTGGTAGTCGTCGCAAAAGCGTTCCGCGACCCAGTCCCAGTTACGGCAGTGATCGCGACCGCCATGAATCAACAGCATCGGCGGCGCGTCTTTGTTGCCCCAGTCGACGTAGTGCAGCCGCAAACGCTGGGAAAAATAGATGTGTGACGTCGGTCCGCGCATGGTCAGGTGCGTCTCCTGTGAATCACCGTGACAGAAGGCTTCAGCGAGGTTAGCACCGAAGCCCCACGTCGTATCGACCGCAAACTGGATAGCCGGTCAGCGCGCCAGTCGCTCTGTGCTGACGCTTCTTACATCCATCTCGTAGTCGAGTCCGACGACTGGCGGACGCGCGTAGAACCAGCTGAGTGCGTGCTGGGCCGCGCCCCGGGAAACGATTTCGTCGGCAAAAAACGGGAAAGGGTCGTGCACCGTATAGACCTGCGTGGCACTGACGTCTTGCCAGGCGTAGCCGAGCAACGCCATGCGCTGCTCCATCGCGCCGAGCACAAACCGGGCTTTTTCGGTCATCGCGCCAGGATCGGTTTCACCGAGGCGCACGATGCGTTCGCTGTAGAGTCCTGGTGCCTCCCGGGCTTCACCTGAGCCCGCGATCAGGAAATCGCGCCCACCCTCCGCGACCGGCACGGTGTATGTGAACGCATGCATAGAAGGCTCCGCGGGTTTCAGCTGTTCCGGACAGACATTCGAGCGGGCCACCGGGTTGTCGTCGTCCTTGAAGATACCCCAACGTTCGAGTGTCTCGACGTACTCGCGGTTGAAGGAGATGAAACCCGCGTCATCGAACGGCTCAGGCGAGCGCAACTCACACGCGCAAAAAGCCGTTGTCGGGCGGCCTGCCTGCTTGAGCCAGCTTTCCGCGAAGGCGTAGCTTTCGGTGAGCGGCATCGGGTTCAGCAAACGTACGCGTTCCAACGCAAATCCCGACATGGCAGCGACGCCGGCTGAGTATTGAAATGGCCCGCGTACGTAGCGGTAGCCACCCGGAGCAAATTCGACGACTTCTGACATCCGATAGGTCTCCTGCGAGAGGGTGCTGAGGCGGCGCCTACTTGCCGCGCGTTGCCGGTGTATCGTGGGCCGCGTGCTGGTCGCGGCCGAAGGTGGAAGCGACGATGCCGTCCGTGCTCGTCTCGCGCTTGGCGAGCCAGTAGGCCTGCGCGTGCGGCATCGCCGCGTAGCGTTCGTCAATGCCGAGTTTGCGGGCCGCATCCATCGGCCAACTCGGGTTGTAGAGGAGTTCCCGTGCGAGCGCGATCAGGTCCGCCTGGCCGGCTTGCAGAATGCCCTCGGCCTGGTCGGCGTGCACGATGAGACCGACCGCCATGCTGAGCATGTCGGCATCGGTGCGCAGCCGCTCGGCGTACGGTACCTGATAGCCATACGAAACCGGGCCCGCGCCGTCGACCGGTCGGCCCATCATGCCGCCTGAGCTGCAGTCGATCACATCGACACCCCGCGGCTTGAGCTCGCGTGCGAGGTTGACGCTTTCATCCGGGCCAAATCCCGCGTCGTCCTCCACCGACAGCCTGACAAACAGCGGCTTGTGCTCCGGCCATACGGTGCGCACGGCTTCCGTCACCTCCAGCGCGAAGCGCATGCGGTTGCGCTCCGAACCGCCGTAATCGTCATTTCGTAGATTGGCGATGGGCGACAGGAACTGGTGGATCAGATAACCGTGTGCGCCGTGGATCTCCAACACGTCGAAACCGGCAGCGTCGGCCCGCGCGGCAGCCGCCGCCCACATGTCCACCAGATCGCCGATTTCGCTGCGCGTCAGGCCACGTGGTTCCGGATCTGCCGTGCCTGGACTCGCGATCGCGCTAGGGGCGACCAGTTCCCAGGCGTCCCAGTCATCGGCCGCATCGGCGCGTGATAGTGGGTGTCCGCCTTCCCACGGACGGGCACGGCGCGCCTTGCGCCCGGAATGACCCAACTGGATCGCGGGTATGGCGCCGTGGCCGCGGATGAACTCGGCGAGCCGGCTCACCCCTGGAATGAAGTCGTCGTGCCAGAGCCCCAGATCGCCCACCGTGCCGCATCCACGGCGATCGACTTTGGTGCTCTCCACGAACACGAGGCCAGCTCCCCCGGCCGCGTAACGTCCGATATTCATCAGATGCCAGTCGGTGGCGAAGCCCGCTTCCGCGGCGTACTGGTGCATAGGCGCGACGACGATGCGGTTCTTGAGAGTCGTCGCGCGGATTTGAAGGGGTTCGAACAGAAGCGGTGGCATGGTCTCTAAGCTCGTCGCGGCAGCCGACAAACGCGCATGGTACTGCGAACGCGCCGGCCTCGGGTGACCGCACAGCACCAGGCGACTCCGTTCGGGTGGGACTCGAAGCCAGAGCGGGACAATTCTGGCGACTTGACCGGGCGGGGCGGCATACTCCCAGCCAAGTTGGATTATCGAGCCTCAAAGACAGTGGAGCTTCAGGATTCTTACGATGTGGTGGTCGCCGGCTTCGGCTTCGCCGGTGGCGCCGCCGCGATCGCCGCGGCCGATGCCGGGCAGAGTGTGCTTCTGGTTGAAAAAATGTCCGTGCCGGGCGGGATCTCCATCACCGCCGGTGGCGGTATGCGGGTCGCGACTTCGGCGCAGGCCGCATTCGAGTACATCAAGGCCAGCAATATGGGGCGCACGCCCGATGAGAACATCTGGCCAATCGCCGAGGGCATGGTGTGGTTGCCGGAATGGTTCGAGGAACTCGCGTCGGCGTCCGGGGCGACCGCGGAAGTGGAGCCGCGCGATGGCAATTATCCGTTCCCTGGATTCGATACGCTCGCGATGCTCGAAGTGCAGAGTATCCCCGACTTCGATGCGGCCGCGCGTTACCCGCACGCGAAGGCGCTGACTGGCGGCACGCGTTTCGGTCGCGGCGGCCAGGCCGCCAATTCGACCGGCGGTGGTGCCGGCGTGTTTCGCGTCGTGGAAGCGGCCATCGAAGCGCGCGCAGACCGGATCCAGGTGCGTCTCGCAACGCCGGTCGAGCGACTGTTGGTGCAAGGTGGTGAAGTGCGTGGCGTGCGCGTCTCGGTCGATGGCGAGTCGGTGGATATCACCGCACGTCGCGGTGTCATCCTCGCCTGCGGTGGGTTTGAGAGCGATCAGAGCATGCAGCGCCAGTACTGGCAGTTCGACCGCGTTCTGTCATCCGCCTGCCGCGGCAACACCGGCGATGGAGTGCGCATGGCGCAGGCCGTTGGGGCCGACTTGTGGCATATGTGGCATTTCCACGGGACCTACGGCTTCCAGCACCCGGTGCACCCGGAGATCGGTATACGCATGAAACGCCTGCCCGACTGGTGCCCGCCGAGCGGCGATCACCCGGGCGATGCCGATGAGCGCGCTGCGCAGATGGCCTGGATCATGGTCGACCAGGATGGGCGGCGCTTTATGAACGAGTACAGCCCGTACGTGCAGGATACGGGGCAACGCGACATGGAGGTCTACGACCCTACGACGATGCGCTTTCCGCGCACGCCCGCCTGGTGTGTGTTCGACGATACGGCGCGCCAGCTCTATCCGATCGGTTCGCCCGTACTGAACGACCCCGACCCGAGCGCGCACTATGAGTGGAGCGTGGACAACCTCGCCGAACTGGGCAACGGCTTGCTGCAACGCGCCGATACGCTCGAAGAGCTGGCCGGATTGATGGGCGTTGACGAAGCGACCTTCGTCGCGACCGTCGACGAGTGGAATGCCACCGTGGCACGCGGCGAAGATACGCTCGGCCGCCCGCGCTCATCGATGACGGCCGTGACTGACGGACCGTTTTTCTGCGGGCAGATGTGGCCGGTAATCTCCAACACCCAGGGCGGGCCGCGCCACGATGCGCTACAGCGTGTCATCAATCCGTTCGGAGAACCGCTCGACGGCCTCTACGTGGCTGGTGAACTCGGCAGTATCTGGGGCAGCCTCTACACCGGTGGGTGCAATCTGGCGGAATGCTTCATCACCGGCCGGATCGCGGCTGAGCACGCGGCCGTTCGCAACTAACCGGCAAACCGTACGCAGTCCCCGGCAAGGCGCCGGGGACTGATCTGTCGGATGCGTGCTGGCGCGGCGCCAGCTCCGCCGGGTGGGTGGCGGTTCAGGCCGCCAGTTCGCCCAGCTTCGACAAGACGCCATCGACGTCCGGCAACGTACCCTGGTGCATCTCCGTGTGGCGAACCACGCCGTCGGGATCGATGATCAGCACGCAACGGTTCGAGATGCCGGCACCGTCGTTGAAGATGCCGAGCGTCTGCGCGACGCCGCCGTGCGGCCAGAAATCGGCCAGCAGCGGATGCCGGATACCACCGAGGGCGGCTGCCCAGGTTTTGAGCGCGAACATCGAGTCGACGCTCAGGCCAAGTACTTGCGCATTGGCCTCTTCAAACTTCGTCAACGCACGGTTGAACGTGGAAGTCTGGTTGCTTCAGCCGCCGGTGAAGGCGAGGGGATAGCTGTGCAGGACCACCCACTTGCCACGGTACTGCGACAGAGAAACCTCGTCGCCGTCGTGACTCTTGAGGGTGAAATCCGGTGCTGAGGTGCCAACCTCCAACATCGTGAATCTCTCCTGGTCAGGTTCAGTCGGAGTCCGCAGTGTAAACGACCGGCCGGCGGCGTGCTGTTGAGCGTGATGCAGCCTTGCTCAGCCTTGTTCGTTCCGCTCCTGCGTCCCGAGTTCACCGACCCATGCGAGCGCCGACTGGCACCAGATTTCCCGCTTTGGGATGAGTTCGGCCCGCTCATCACAAAGTCCGGCGCGAAGTCCCAGCACCCGGGCCGCCTCACCTTCGCCCGTGCCGTAGAGGTGCGTGCCGCAGTCCGCACAGAACACCTGCGGGCGCCGGGCACCGCTTTGTGCGGTCTTGACGAATTCGCGTGGTTCTCCCTTCAGCAGCGTGAATCGGTCGGCGCGCACTGGCAGTATGGTCCGGAACGCGCTGCCGGAAGACTTCTGACAGTCGGTGCAGTGGCAGATGAGCACGCGCTCGGGATTGGCCTCGGCTTCGAAGACGATGGCGCCGCAGAGGCAGCTTCCAGTGACTTTCATGGATTTCGCGATCTCCTGTTCGGCCGCCGGACGCGGCGGCGAGCGCCGTGGCGGCATGGTGGGTACCGCCATCAAAGTGTCAGAATACCGCGCGTCGATCCTACTCGCATAAAGGAATCTCCCAATGGACTCACAAGCGGATATGGTGCGTCTGGACGCGCCCGCCGAGCTGTCGATGCCGATCGGCGAAGCCATGTTCACGCAACGCGCGATTCGGCGCCTGGACCCCGACCGGCCAGTGCCGGTCGAGCACATCCGCATCATCATGGACGCCGGATCGAAGGCGCCAAATGGCGGTAATGCCCAGCCGGCGCGGTACCTCGTAGTACGCGATCGCGCGCGACTCGAAGAGTTTGGCAAGCTCTACTTCGAGGCATGGTGGGCAAAACGCCGGGACGCGTATGGGTGGACCGGAAAGCACGATATTCCTGAAGGGTCGGTGTACCGGCTGCCGTCGATCCTGGCCGATGAGATGGTCGACGTGCCGGCCGTGATCCTGGCTTTCTCCGAGCCTTCCGGGGTAGCCGCAGCGTCGACCTTCCCGAGTGTGCAGAACATGCTGCTGGCCGCCCGCGCGCTCGGCGTTGGTTCGGTACTGACGACGCTGCATCCGGAAGTCATGGAGCGAGTGCACGCGTTGTTCAACATTCCCGACGGACTCACGTTCCATTGCTGTATTCCGCTCGGCTACCCGCGCGGCAACTTCGGGCCGACGAGTCGCCTGCCAACCAGTGTCACGACGTATTGGGATGCGTGGGGCGACGCGCCGCCCTGGGCGTGACGGCATCGCTTGAGCATGCGTCACGAGGCGGAGCGATGAGTCGCCGGCATCGCCGGCTCCAGGTCCGGTGATGGCAGCGGCCACCTACGATTTCATCGTCGTCGGTGCCGGCTCGTCCGGCGGGGTCATCGCCAACCGGTTGAGTGAAGACGGCCGGCATTCGGTGTTGCTGCTCGAAGCCGGCCGCGAGTCCCATTGGTTGAGCCCGATTCCAATCGGCGTGGCGTGGTTGGTCGACAACCCCAAAGCGAGTTGGTGTTACGAGGCGCAACCTGAAGCTTCGCTGAACGACCGGGTGATCGGCGTGCCGCGCGGAAAACTGCTCGGTGGTTCGAGCGCCATCAACGGCCTCATCTTCGTGCGTGGCCAGGCACGCGACTACGATACGTGGGCGCAACTCGGTAACCGGGGCTGGAGTTATGCCGATGTGCTGCCTGCATTCCGGCGCATGGAGAGTTATGTCGGTGGCGACGCGGAGCTGCGCGGCCATGACGGGCCGCTAAAGATCACCGAGTCGGATGACCAGAGCCCGCTCTACGATGCGTTGCTGGCGGCGGGACGTGAACTCGGGATCCCGCACAACCCGGACTATAACGGTGCCCGCCAGGAGGGCGTCGTGCGTGCGCAGACCACCATCGTAAACGGGCGCCGGATGAGCGTCGGTCACTGTTTCGTGAAACCGGCGAGGCGTCGGCGCAATCTGACCGTCGAGAGCGGGGCGATGGCCGAGCGGCTGCTGTTCGACGGCAACCGGTGTACCGGGGTGCGCTATATGCGCGGCGGTCGGGCGATCGACGTTCAGGCAGCGCGCGAGGTGGTGGTTTGCAGTGGCTCGATCAACTCACCGAAGCTCCTGGAACTCTCCGGCGTGGGTCATCCGGAGGTGCTGCGTGATCACGGTGTGCAGGTGCGCCATGCGTTGCCGGGGGTCGGTGAGAATCTGCGCGACCATCTCTCGCCCCGAATGGGCTGGGGCATCACCGCGCCCGGCGTCTCGTACAACGACCGGGTGCACGGCGCCGGCCTCCTGTGGCAAGTGTTGCGCTATGCCATGACGCGCCGCGGCTTTCTCGCCCAGCCAGTCGCGCCGGTTCTCGCGTTCGTGCGCACCCGCGAGGGGTTGGAGGAGCCCGATGTTCAACTCCATTTCATGCCGTACACCTACACAGCCGAGCGCAAGCTACACACACGGCCTGGTATGACGGCCGTGATCTACCAGTTGCGCCCGGAGAGTCAGGGAAGCGTCCATATCGCTGACGCGAACTGGCGGACTCCACCAGCGATTCGGTTCAACTTCCTCGCCAATGAGCTCGACAGACGTACAACCGTGGATGCGGTGAACTTCACACGGCGCGTGGTCGAGACAGACGCCATGGCTTCACTGCGTGGGGTCGAATTCAAGCCCGGAGCAAAAGTCCGTTCAGACGATGAGATCCTCGACTGGGTACGGTCGACCGCGGAGACGGCTTATCACCCGGTGGGAACTTGCCGCATGGGATCGGATGCTCGTGCGGTCGTCGACGAACGCCTGCGCGTGCACGGCCTCACGGGTGTGCGGATTGCTGATGCGTCGATCATGCCGACGCTGGTATCCGGGAACACCAACGCACCTTGCATCATGATCGGCGAGCGCGCCGCGGAGTTCATGCTGGCCGACGCTGACTGAGGTTTTCGGGACGGTGACGCGTATGAGCAGCGCGGGCAGCCTGCGCCGATTCCCGAAAGCGCTCGCGCTCAAGTCCGCAGCGTGGTCAGCGACCTTGGCAAACTGACCGCGCGATCAGTTGTGCCGCACGCCATTGACGTAGAACCAGCGGCCGTCGTTGAACACGAATTGACTGGTTTCGTGCAGGCGCCGGGCACGTCCGTTCAGCTTGCTGCGCGCGACAAATTCGACCTCCCCGTGCCGGTCGCCCGCCTGACCATTGTGCGTGCGTTTGATCTTGAGACCGAGCCACTGGGTGCCCGGTGCCGGCGTAAGGCCGGCCGGACGAGTGTCCGGATGCCAACTCGCGAGCAGGTACGGGACGTGGTTCATCGTGAAAGCCGTGTAACGTGACCGCATCAATGCTTCGGCCGTTGGCGCCGGCGCCAGCTCGGCGATGAACGGCAGGCAACATGCCGCCAGCGCAAAGGTGCTCCCGCACGGGCAGCCGCGTTGTTGCGAATCGCTGTTGGTGCTGCTCATCTGACCTCACCGGATGTCCTGACGCGGCTTCGCCAGAGCCACGGCGCGCGCACCCTGACCGCGGGTATCGCAAGATTATCGCCTGATGCGATTTCACGGGTAAGTGCTCGTTATGGGAACTGATGGTCTGTTAACTTCCGCCTTTGCCGACCGTAAAAGCAGGACACTGACCATGCAAACGCTCGTACTGATTCACGGCGCCTATCAGGGCGGCTGGATCTGGAAACTCACCGCCGCCTCGCTGCGCGCCGCCGGGCACCAGGCGTTTGCACCGACGCTGGACGGTTGTGCGGAACGCGCCCACCAGCTGCGCCCCGGGATATCGAACGATTCCCATGCGCGGGAAGTTGCAGACTGGCTGCATTATGAAGATCTGCGCGACGTGGTGCTGGTCGGTACCAGTAGCGGTGGCATGGTGGTGACCCGTGTCGCGGAACTGGCGCGTGAGCGGATCGCACGTGTCGTATTCGCGGACGCACTCGCCTTGCTGGATGGCGAGTGCCTGGGTGACATCGTGACACGCGTCAATCCGCGCAATACCGAACTCGGCACCGGTCCAACCCGGGAAGATGCGCGCGATCGCCTGTTCGCGGAACTCGAGGAGCCCCACAAGACCTGGGCGCTGGACCGGTTCACAATGCATCCGCGCGCAGTCATGGAAGACCCGGTGTCGCTCGAATCGTTTTGGCAGGACAGTTGGGATGCCACTGTCATCTGGTGCCGGCGAAGCGTGAACCCGCCAGAGGCACATCAGCGCCGTGCCGCCGCCACGCTGAACGCCCGCTGGTTTGAACTGGATGCCGGGCACTATCCGATGCTGCAGGTGCCGGACGCCCTGGCGGAGTTCATCCTGGCGACCTGACCCGTGGAGGCAGGTGCGTGATCGTGCGCCGCCAGGCCGCTGTCGCGCGGCGCGGGATTCCCCGGCGGCAGCATGACCCGGCGCAAAATCCACTGGTGTGGCAACGGGCTGATCCAGTTGCAGACTGATTCAGAAGCAGGCTTGACGGGCAACCGAATGGTCAACAAACGAACCGGTTCGCATAGGATCCGATCCGGACATGACCTGGCTCAAAAATCGACAGGCACGGGGGCTGGGCCGTTGCCTTGCCCGTCGTGCTCCTCCCACCACCAGCCGCTATTCAGCATGTTGGCGCGCCGCCTGGGACCCGGTGCTTCCGGGTCGAGCGAGTCGTAAGCGACGTCACCGGCATAGAACGCGATGTTGCCGGCGTCGGTCTGCAGGATATGGGTGTGGAATTCGAACGCACCCCGGATGCCGCCGAGCGCGTCACCGATCTGCTCGAACCGTCGCAGCCAGTCGAGCGTCACGAACGTTGGCGTGACGATCTCGATTTCTCCGGCATGGCGCCGGGTCAGCGCATCGGCGGGCGCGACCCAGGCGTGCTCGGTGATCTCTCCGTGGTCGATCGCCACTTCACTCAGTCCCTCGGGGGCCGCGCAGAGGAAGAAGTGCGTAGAGAAGCGGACCGGCCGGATGGGTGGGGGCATCCAATGGGAGAGGTGGACCAGCGTTGATGAGTCGAGGCGTATGCCCGCTTCTTCTTCCGCCTCGCGCACGGCGGCCGTACGGAAGGCCTCGATGCCGTCGCCGCCCTCACGGTCTTCGGCGTCTACGCGGCCACCCGGAAACACCCACATTCCACCGAAGTGAATCTTGGAGTTCTTACGTAACATCAACACTTCGATACCGTTTTCGGTGTCACGCCCCACGACCACGGTTGCCGCATCGATAGGAGTGGCCGGTCCGGCTTTGGAGGGCTTTGCAGAATCACTCATGGTCTTTAGCTGGGTCTCGATATGGACGAAGCCGTTCAACCAGACGCGGTGACGCGGAACCGGTTTGGCGGCTCAGACAAAGAAACGTAATTTAGCATTCCCGGCGCCGCTGCTCTGGCGCGCGCAGCTGCGAACCCGGCCGGCGACGCGAAGGCCGTCGGGCGTGACTGCTGCATGACAGTTGCACGCGAATCATCTTGATGCGACTTGCATTAGCCGGGCTTACGCCCAACTGCATGGCTTCAGGACCGCGGCGCCAGACGGACAGAGCAAGACGATGTATCGCAAACACCTGAACGGCGGGGAAAACTGACATGGGTGCCGTCCAGCGCGCGGAGCTGGCCGTGCGGCTCCAGCGGCTCGAGCGCCTGGCGACCCTGATGGACAGTTCGCTCAGGCTGCCGGTACTCGGATGGCGCTTTGGGCTGGATCCCTTATTGGGGTTGCTACCAGGCGTGGGCGATCTGATCGGCGCTTGTGTGTCGCTATGGATCGTCGTCGAGTCGTGGCGCCTCGGCGCATCGTTGACCGCGGTCGTCCGTATGATCGGGAACCTGCTGTTGGACGCCATCGTAGGCGCCGTGCCGCTGCTCGGCGATCTCGCGGACTTTGCGCTGCACACGAACCGGCGCAACCTCGCCGTGCTGGCCGAAGACCTCGCTCTCAACCTACACAACGCGGGTTCTGGACCGACAGCCACCCGGGAGCTGGACTGATTCTCCACACCAGGCCCATGGCACAATAGAACCCGGTTTTCGTTCGCGTCCACCACCCCGGACCGGCCGTGCCTGACAGCCTTGCGGTCGTGACGCTGCGCCTCTGATCGCGGTGACGTTGCCGCCATCGCGGCCGCTCGGGAGGAGATAAGGGAGCCTTCAAGACATGAGCTGCATGCTGAGCGTAAATCTGAACAAAGTCGCGTTGCTTCGCAATCAGCGCGACGTCGGATACCCGAGTGTGACGCGCGCCGCGGCTACCTGTATTGCGGCGGGCGCGGATGGCGTCACCGTGCACCCGCGCCCGGATGAACGGCACATACGGGTTTCCGATGTGCACGAGCTGGCCGCGATGCTGACCGTCGAGTTCAATATCGAAGGCAACCCGGAGCCGGAGTTCCTGGAACTGGTGGCCGAGGTTAAACCGGCGCAGTGCACCCTGGTACCCGACAGCCCGGAGCAGCGCACCTCCGACCACGGTTGGGATCTGGCGACCGATGGTGCCCGTCTCGAGCCGGTCATCGCGAAGCTCAAGGCGTACGGTATTCGCGTAGCTTTGTTCATGGATCCAGAACCCGGGAACATGGCTCGCGCGGCGGCGGTGGGCGCCGACCGAATCGAGCTGTACACCGAAGCTTATGCGCGCGCGTTTGGCGGTCCGGAGGAGACCGTGACGCTGGCGCGCTACGTCGACAGCGCGGCCGCTGCCCGCGACGTTGGGCTGGGGATCAACGCGGGGCACGACCTGAGTCTCGATAATCTCCCGGCGTTCGCATCCGCGGTGCCCGAACTGCTGGAGGTGTCGATCGGTCACGCGCTCACCGCCGATGCTCTCTGGATGGGTTTCGATAACGCGATCGCACGCTACAAGTCCGCACTTACCGGCATTGCGGCATCGCCATGAAGCTACGCGCGGGTGATTCGTGGCTACCGGCCCCAGACTACGGCCGGCACCTGGCGACGCGGTCGACGGGTGTGTCCATCAACCTGTTGGTAACTGACGTGGCCGCCGCGGTTGGGTTTCAGTGCGACGTACTGGGGGCCGAAGCCGTCTATCAGGATGTCGACTTTGCGGCCCTGGCTGGCTTTGGCAGCGAGTGGTGCGTGCACGCCGACCATACTTATGACAGACACCCGATGGCCGGCGTCATCCGGAACCTCGACGGCCGGGGGGCCGGCGTCGAACTCCGCGTCTACGGATGCGATCCGGACGCGGCCGAGCGACGCGCCCGGGATGCCGGGCATACCGTGCTCGCCGGAGCTTTGGACAAACCGCACGGACTGCGTGAATCATACTTATTGGACCGTGACGGCTATTGTTGGGTGCCGAGCGTGCCGGTCGGAGCAGGAAGTCGGGATGGCTGACTGTCCGGGCGCGGTTTCCCGGCACCTGTCCGACTCAGCTGTTCAACACCGTCGCCGTAAATCCGGGTCGTAGATAAAACCCACGGGGATTGGTTTGAATGATGCTGCCATCGGGTCCGACGGCGGCGACCGTTTCGCGTGAGCTGGCACCCTTCGGACGCAGTTGCAAGACCTCGCCGTGCCTGGCGGTAATTGCGTTGACCTGACCAAATGCGATCAGGTCGGTTAATTCCTCCCAATCGAGACGAATCTTGAGCCACTGATCGTCCGACGGGCTCCACATTCTCGCCGAACCAATGCGCCGCTCTGCCAGCGGTATGGTCGACGCGGCCTCCAGCGGACACCACAGCACACGTGAGAGCTTGCGCGCGACGCACGAGGCAGCGAAGTTATCGCCCGGAGCCGGGCGCAGGGTTGCTGCGCAGACATGAGTCGACTCGGCCGGGCGGCCGTTGGCGTTGATGGGAATCGTCTTGAGTTCCACGCCGAGCGCGGGGAAATCCGGCATCGAGAGACTCTTGGCGGTCGCGCCGAGCCATTGCTCGATGAGTTGACCCGCGCTGCCCTTGCTGCGGCGCCGATCGGCCGGCAGATGTACTCCCAACCGGGCTGCGAGGTTGCCGATCCGCATGCCGGTGAGCTCCCGAGCTCGTTTCAGCAGTTCGTCCTCGGTTCGCGGCGGGCTCAGGTCCACTCGAGCGCCAGCAACATCAGTTCGACGCAGTCGGCGCCACGCGTCGTATCACCGCCGACCAGTTCCACGCCAACGTCCGTGCAGGCCGTGTCCAGCTCGGCAGCAAAATCAGCGAGCCAGACCGCCCCTGGACGCTCGGTGCTGATGGCGAGCAATGCCCAGGCAGGCTCCGCGCAAGCGGGCAATTCCGCCAACAGACTGTCGAGCATAAGCTTTGCCGACGGGGCGGTGAAATGCTCTTGCACGGTCGATGTGGTGCCCGCAGGCCGACGAACTTCGGGCTTGGCGAGGCGTCGCACCATGCGCACTGTGGCGCCAGCCGGCACGTCGAGCAGGGCTGCGTCATCACCCACGGCGAGCCGCGTGTCGTTGCGAGGCTGTCCCCGGCCTTGGAAATGCTGCCGTATGAGGTCGAATTCCACAACGCGAACTCCGAGGGGCGTGAGCGCATTCTAGCCGGTCGCGTGCTGACGGTAGTTGGCTATGGGATGGTGCGTCGGCGCCAACGCGCTTCAGGCCGGGTAAGCCGCGGCGGGTTCTACGACCGATTGGCCCGCGCCTGGCGGTAGAACGCGAGCACCTTGCGTACGTAGTTCTGGGTTTCGCGGTACGGAGGGATACGGTTCCCATAGCGCATCACTGCGCCTTCGCCTGCGTTGTACGCCGCCAACGCCAGACTGAGGTCATTTTTGAATAGTTTGAGCAGATGGCGTAGGTAGCGCATGCCGCCTTGCAGATTCTGGGCGGGGTCACGGCGGTTTTGCACGCCGTACGCCGCGGCCGTGCCCGGCATCAGCTGCATCAGGCCGACCGCACCGGCACGGGATACGGCATTCGGATCATAGGCTGACTCGGCGCGCACGACGGCGTGCACCAGATCGGAGTCGAGCGAATGCCGGGCCGCGATCAGGTCGATCAGTTCATTGAATTTCTTGCGGTTTTTTCCCGTCACGCGCGGCTCGCCACCGCGGTATGACCAGCCTTTCCAGGTCCTGACGATGGCGCGGTAGCCGTCGTGTAAGGGTCGGTCCGACAGGTGCACATGCCCGAACTTGTCGACGTATTTGTAGACGTCAGCCCGTGCGGTACCCATCGCGTCCGCGAATAGCAACGCAACGGTGGCCACCGTCGCCCAGATTGCGCAAGTGAATCTCATCGGGAGCAGGGTGTCGGTCCAGATATAAAGTTGTACTTTAACTGATAGATGTAATTATTTGAATAATGTGGAAATTTAATCTCAATGCCCGCGACAATCAAGTGTCTCTGTCCGGCGCCTGGGCCAGCACGAGAATTGCTCAGATCATGACGACCGCGTTCAACGCGTTCAAGGACGCCGCCGTTGCCACGCCGGCCAGCAGGTCATCGGCAACGATGCCGAAGCCGCCGCGGGTATTCCGGTCGACCCATCCGATCGGCCACGGCTTGACGATGTCGAAGAACCGGAACAGCGCGAATGCCAGCAACAGGTTTGTGAGCGTCGGTGGAACTGCCCACATGCCCCAGAGCAGGCCGGCGACCTCATCGATCACGATCGCACCGTGATCGTGTTGACGCAGCGCGCGCGCCGCTCGTCCGGCCACGTAGATGGCGATGGCCGCGAGCGCCAGGCACACAACCGAATAGGTGGCGAGCGACAGGCCGCCGACGAGCCAGGCCAAGGGCAAGGCCGCAAGAGTACCGAAAGTTCCTGGCGCCCTCGGTGCAAGCCCGCTGCCGAGTCCGAACGCCAGCAGATGCAGCGGGTCTCCGATCAGAGCGGACGGGCACGGGCCAGAGGGCGACGGAGCATCGGGTGTCTCCCGGGGGCCACACCCGGAATCACCGTCACCCGCGCCTGAATCGGTGTTGTTCACGGTGTTTTGGATGCGGCGAAATGCTGGTAGCCGACCGGGGTCAGTGAGCTGCTGCCCGGCCCGGTAACCCGCACACCGGCGCCCGCTACCACCTCGCCGACGACGGTGCAGGTGGTATCCGTCGTCACCAGCCGGTCTTGCAACGTGGTCAGGAGGTCTGGCCGGACCGTCAGGCAGAGTTCGTAGTCATCTCCAGAGTTGAGTGCGAGTTCGACCCGTGCTTCGGGTCTTGGGAAACAGCGCCGGAGGGCACCCGATAACGGTAACCGTTCGGCGTCCAGCCTGGCGCCGAGGCCAGTTCGCAACAAATGACGCAGATCTCCGGCCAGTCCGTCAGAAAGGTCGAGGCCCGCGGACGCGACGCCGGCCGCCGCGATGCCGGCGCCGACGCGCGGTAACGGGTACTCGAGACGCCGAAGCAAGGCTGCGTGATCGCGGTGGCCGTCCTTGAACTCGCCGTCCAGGCACAGCGTCAAGGCGGCACCGGCATCACCCAGCGTTCCGGTGACCACAACCAAATCGCCCGGCGCGGCGCCGTCGCGCCGGATAGCGGCCGCGGCGTTTACGTTTCCTCCTACCGCGACCGTGATGCGAACGGGCCCCTCGGAATGCGGTTCCTCGTACAGCTTCGGGGTTGTGCGGTGCTCGGCTGCCAACCGCTCGAAGCCGTCGCGGAACGCGGCCATCCACGCTTGCCCGGGTGCGCCGTGCACGAATGCCTGCAACCACAACGGACGGGCGCCCATCGCCGCCATGTCGCTCAAATTTACGGCTGCCGCTTTGTGACCGACGCTCAACGCAGGGGCGTCGTCGAAGAAATGGACCCCGCAGACCAACGTATCGACGCTGACAGCCAATGTACCTCCAGGCGGAGCCGGCAGCTGTGCGCAAGCGGTTGATCCCGGGCTCAAGGCGACGTCCCAGGTTAATCAGCGGCGCGGTTTACGCGCCGCCTTGACGATCGTGGCTTCGGGTCGCACCTGGTCCGTTAACTGGTCCAGAACGCCGTTGACGAACTTGTGACTGGCCTCGGCGCCGAAGGTCTTGGCGAGTTCGACGGCTTCGTTCAGCACCACGCCGATCGGAATCTCCATTCTCCGCGTCAGCTCGAATGCGGCGAGCCTGAGAATGCTGCGCTCCACCGGATCGACCTGAGCCATGGGGCGACTGAGATGCGGTGCCAGTGATTCGTCCAGGCTCTGGACTTCGCCTACGGTGCCGAGAAACAGCTCCCGAAACAGCTTCTTGTCCATGCGGGGCGCATCGTTGTTCTGAATGAACTGTCGGGCGATGTCATCTGGATCCTGTGCGGTGGCCTGCCATTGATACAGCGCCTGGACGACGGCCCGTCTCGCCTGATGTCTGACACTCACGGGCTTTGCATCCGGGCTCGGGGTGCCAGCGGCCGTCATCCCCGGCTGATACTCTGCAGCGCGTTGCGCATTTCGAGCGCCGCCATAGCGGCTTCGGCACCTTTGTTGCCCTCCCTGCCACCACAGCGGTCCAATGCCTGTTGCTCCGTGTTGGTTGTGATGACCCCAAAGATAACGGGTACTTCCGTTGCGAGCGCTGCGTCTTGCAGGCCCCGCGCGCATTCCCCGGCAACGAACTCGAAGTGCGGTGTGTCGCCGCGTACGACCGCGCCGATACAGATGACGGCATCGACGTCGCCTCGCTTCGCGAGCTGCAAAGCAGCTACCGGAAGTTCGAAGGCACCGGGCACTCTGACCATATCGATATCGTCCTCGGCCACGCCATGGCGGGTGAGGGTCTCGAGCGCACCGTCGAGCAGTTTGGATACGAGGTGCTGGTTGAAGCGCGAAGCAGCGATGCCAATACGCGCGCCGCTGCCGTTGTAGTCGCCATCGTCAAGATCGTATTTGGCCACGCGCCGTTTGCTCCTCAGTCCGTAACGTATTCGGTGATTTCCAGCCCGAAGCCGGAAAACGCGTGCAGACGCACCGGCGAGCCCAGAACACGCATCTGGCGTACGCCGAGGTCGACCAGGATCTGCGCGCCAACGCCGTGGGTTCGCAGGTCCTCGGGTGGTTCATAATCCGGCACTGCCTCGCCCGCGTCGGCCGACTGCAAGCGGCGGATCTGTCGCTCGATCTCTGCATTCGATTCCGGATAACGCAGTATGACGACGATACCGCGGCCGATCCGGTTGACCGCGTCGAGCGCTTCCGCGACGGTGCGCCCGAAGTCGGGTCTGAGACCGCCAGTCAGGTCCGTCAGCGCGCTGCGCACATGGACCCGGACCGTGATCGGGTCGTCACCTTCGATCTCGCCCTTGATGAGCGCCAGGTGCAGTTCGTCGCTGACCGTGCTGCGAAACGCGATCGTACGAAACTCGCCGTGCACCGTGGGCATCAGGCATTCCCCGGCGCGTCGCACAGTCGTTTCGTTAACCATCCGATACTCGATCAAATCGGCGATTGTGCCCATCTTGAGCTGGTGCTCGGTGGCGAAGTGCTCGAGGTCGGCACGCCGTGCCATCGTGCCGTCTTCGTTCAGTACTTCTACGATCGTGGCCGACGCTTCGAAGCCCGCGAGACGGGCGAGATCACAGCCGGCCTCGGTGTGCCCCGCGCGCGTCAGGACGCCGCCGGGTTCTGCCATCAATGGAAAGATGTGTCCCGGTTGAACCAGGTCTTCCGGAACCGCGTCGGGTTGCACCGCCGCGTGTACTGCTGCCGCGCGATCGCTTGCCGAGATGCCGGTCGTGATCCCGCGCGCCGCATCGACCGAGACGGTGAAGCGCGTACCCTGCGCTTCGGTGTTGGTGCTGACCATCAGCGGCAGTTTGAGCTGCGCGCAGCGCTGTTCGGTCAGCGTCAGACAGATCAGGCCGCGCCCATAGCGCGCCATGAAGTTGATGTGTTCTGGTGTGATGCAAGACGAAGCGACGATCAGGTCACCCTCGTTTTCCCGGTCTTCGTCGTCGACCAGGATGATCATGCGTCCGGCGCGGAGGTCCTCGACCAGTTCGGGAACGGAGTTGAAGGTCATGTGCGTTCCTCGCGCGCCTGGAGCAGCCGCTCGACGTAGCGCGCAATAACATCGACTTCCAGATTCACCATCGAACCAACGGTATAGGAGTCGAAGATGGTCTCGGCGAGAGTGTGGGGCACGATGTTGACATCGAACCGGCGGCCCTCGACTCCGTTTACCGTCAAGCTGACCCCATCGACGCAAATCGATCCCTTGGGCGCGAGATAGCGGGCCAGCGCGTCGGGCACTTCGAATTCGAAGCGTACTGAGCGTGCGTCGGCGGTGCGCGCCGTCACCGTCGCCATGCCGTCTACATGCCCGCTGACGATGTGACCGCCGAGCGCCGTGTCCGGTGTCGCGGCCGCTTCCATGTTAAGTCCCGAACCGGGCTCGAGCTGGCCGAGCGACGTCAGGGCCAGGGTTTCGCCGGAGACATCGAATTCGAGGCGGTTTCCGTCGATCGCCGTCACCGTCAGACATACGCCGTTGTTAGCGATACTGTCGCCGATCCCGACGGGGCCGCCTCGCAGGCCGCTGTGCTCCACTGCCAGCGTACAGTCGCCGCCGTGATCGCGCCGCTCGAGCAGGCGCCCTACTGATTGAATAATTCCGGTAAACATAGGTCGAGTCGAACCCTCGGCGGCAACGCCGTAGGTTTTTCGGCAGCAGCGCCAGATCAGCAAACCGCCAGTTTATCAAACGTTGCAGAGCACATTCGGCGCGCCGGCGTCCCTGGCGCGACACGCAAGTGCGTCGCGGGCGGCATCGCGCGACGCGCAAACTCGTGGGGGCGCGTCATATCGGGTGGCGTCAGCGCGAGGCCTGGATTTCGCGTCCGCGGGGGCCGAGGCGCATTCTTACATCGTCGCCCACCTGCGTGGCGTCGAGCAACGTGAAGCGCGGAACGTCAGTCATCCGCTCGATCAGCGGCAGGACGGCGGCGGGCCGTGCGTCGGGTCCCATCAAGGCTGGCGCCAGATACCACAGGAGTTCG
Organism: Pseudomonadota bacterium; assembly: GCA_039030335.1. Lineage (GTDB taxonomy): Bacteria > Pseudomonadota > Gammaproteobacteria > HK1 > HK1 > JBCCEJ01. The sequence goes on from JBCCEJ010000006.1 coordinate 77,000, forward strand.
TCGACCAGTCCGGCGTCCAGCAGCGCTCCCGCCAGCGTTGCGCCGCTCTCCGTGTGGACTTCGCTGACCTCGCGATCGGCCAGTGCACCGAGAACGGCGCCAAGACCGACGCGCGTGTCGCTGCCGGTTAACGTATGCACGATGGCGCCCTGTTGCTGCAGTGCCTCACGCCGCTCGACGGACGCGGCCTCGGTGCAGAAGATCAGAGTCTCACCGGGCAGGGTCAGCAGCCTCGCGCCGGGTGGGGTGCGCAGCCGGCTGTCGACGATGACGCGCAGTGGTTGCACGAGGTCTGTATCGCCCTCCGCGCAGGCCTCGCCCGCGCTGTTGATCCGCACCGTCAACGCCGGGTCATCGGCGATCACCGTGTCTACGCCGGTCAGTACCGCGCAGGCGCGCGCGCGCCAGACTTGAACGTCGGCGCGTGCCGCTGCAGACGTGACCCAGCGGCTGTCGCCGCTGCGCAATGCGGTGCGGCCATCGAGGCTGGCCGCGAGTTTCAGTCGCACGAACGGCCGGCCGTGCTCGAAGCGGCTGAAAAATCCCGGATTGAGCGCGCGCGAGGCATCGGCCATGAGCCCCGCCCTGACGGCAATGCCCGCGTCTCTCAAGCGCTGAATCCCGCCGCCATCGACTTTGGGGTTGGGATCGATCGCACCGATAACCGCGGCACTTATGCCGGCCGCGACCAGACTTTCTGCGCAAGGTGGGGTGCGCCCGAAATGCGCGCACGGTTCGAGCGTTACGTAGGCCGTCGCGCCGCGGGCAGCATCACCGGCCGCGCGGAGTGCGTTGACTTCGGCATGGTCCTCGCCGGGGCGCACGTGAAAGCCCTCTCCGACAATCCGCCCTGCGTTGACCAGCACGCATCCGACCCGGGGGTTGGCACGCGTCGTGAACAGTCCACGCGCCGCGATCTCGAGGGCCCGCCGCATGTGGCGTTCATCTTCGACGCTGAAAAGGTCCTCGCGCGTGTTCGACATCTGTGTTCCGGCCGGATCCTCGGGGTTCACTCCTCGATGAGCGGCAGCTGATCGCGCCGCAGTTCAGGCGTGGGCTCGCTGTCGAGTCGCTCTATTTCTTCGCGGAAATCGTTGACGTCCTGAAAGCTTCGGTAGACCGACGCATAGCGCACGTACGCGACCTGGTCGATGTCGCGCAGCTCCTGCATCGCCAGTTCGCCGATTTCACGCGCGCGCAGCTCGCGTTCGCCGCGAGCGCGCAGCTGGCGCTGAATCCTGGCGATCGCGGCCTCCAGGCGATCGCTCGACACCGACCGCTTTTGCAACGCGAGCAACAGGCTCGCGCGGAGTTTGCCTTCGTCGAAAGGTTCGCGGACCCCGTCGCGCTTGACGATGCGCGGCAACGACAGTTCGGCGCTCTCGTAGGTCGTGAAGCGTTCCGCACATTCGCCGCACTCGCGCCGACGACGCACCTGCTCGGCTTCGCCAACGACGCGCGAATCGACGACTCGCGTGTCGGTACCGCCGCAAAACGGGCAGCGCATGGAAAGCTACCGGCGAGAGCGCTGCGGCGCGCGCATCACGCGGCCCGGGCGTGCGCGGCCCGGTAAACCGGAAAGGCGCGGCACAGTTCGGTCACGTCGTTGCGCACCGCGGCGAGTTCAGCGGCATCGGTAACGGCGTCGAGAACACGCAGGATGAGTTTGCCGAGTTCCGCCGTCTCCCTGGTCTTGAAACCGCGCGTCGTGATTGCCGGTGTACCGAGGCGCACCCCGCTCGTGACGAACGGCGAGCGCGGGTCGTTCGGTACGGCATTCTTGTTGACGGTGATGTGAGCCTGACCGAGCGCGGCATCGGCGTCTTTTCCAGAGTATTCCCGGCCGATCAGGTCGAGCAGGAACAGGTGATTGTCAGTACCACCCGAGACGATTTTGTGACCGCCTTCGATAAGCGTCGCTGCGAGGGTGCGAGCGTTGTCAATGGTCTGTCGCTGGTAGTCGGCGAAGCCCGGTTCCATGGCTTCCTTGAACGCGACCGCCTTGGCTGCGATCGCGTGCATCAGCGGGCCGCCTTGCATACCGGGGAAGACGAGTGAGTTGAGCTTCTTGTGCACGGCTTCATTCGGCCGGGCGAGGATCAAGCCACCGCGCGGACCCCGCAGCGTCTTATGCGTGGTCGAAGTGGTGACGTCTGCTATCTGCACGGGACTCGGATAGTGCCCCGTCGCGACCAAGCCGGCGACATGCGCCATATCGACGACCAGGAAGGCGCCCACGGCATCGGCGATGTCGCGGAACCGCTGCCAGTCGACCACCCGCGAGTACGCACTGAAGCCGGCGATCAGGAGCTTTGGACGGTGTTGGTCCGCGAGCTCGGCTACCTGGTCGTAATCGATTTCACCGGTGGTTGGGTGTAATCCGTACTGCACCGCCTTGTAGATCTTCCCGGAGAAGTTGACCGATGCTCCGTGTGTCAGGTGCCCGCCATCGGCCAGGCTCATGCCGAGAATCGTGTCGCCAGGCTCTGCCAGCGCGAGGTACACCGCAGCGTTCGCCTGTGAGCCGGAGTGCGGCTGTACGTTGGCGTAGTCGGCCCCGAAAAGCGTTTTTGCGCGCTCGATGGCCAGGGACTCAGCGACGTCCACGTGCTCGCAGCCGCCGTAGTAACGCTTGCCGGGGTAACCTTCCGCGTACTTGTTCGTCAGCACCGACCCCTGCGCAGCCATGACTCTGGGCGACGTATAGTTTTCCGACGCGATGAGTTCTATATGGTCTTCCTGACGCACTCGTTCGGCCTCCAGTGCCTGCCAGAGCTCCGGGTCGAAGTCGTCGATGCGCATGGCGTCTGTAAACATGAACTGAACCTCAGATTTGCGGTCAATGGCAGCGCGGCCACTACGCCGCTGCCAGGGGTTGGAACCACGAGCGTATGACCGAATGCAAAGCCCACTATTCTACCAGAAAGGCGGCCGTCGCCAGCGCCCATGATCGAGCTTGAAGACGTCCACAAAGCGTATGTCAGCGGCACACGCACGCAGCCGGTACTCGCGGCGTTGAGCTACACCGTCGCATCCGGTGAGTCGGTGGCGTTGCTCGGCCCGAGCGGCAGTGGCAAGTCGACTCTGCTCAACTTGCTGGCCGGTCTCGATTTGCCGGACCGTGGCCGCGTCAGGGTGCTGTCGCAAGAATTGGGAGCGCTCGGCGACGATGGTCGTACGCTGCTGCGGCGGCGGCATCTCGGCTTCGTGTTCCAGTTCTTCAATCTCATGCCATCACTCAGCGTGCTCGACAACCTGCTGCTCCCGCAGAGCCTGTTGGGCGTCCACGGCGCCAGGGCGCGGCAACGTGCATTGGAAATGCTGGAAGCGGTGGGCCTGGCCGATCGGGCTGACAGCTATGCCGATACGCTCTCCGGCGGTGAACAGCAGCGCGTTGCCATCGCGCGCGCCGTCGTGCACGAGCCGGACATCGTGCTGGCCGATGAACCGACTGGCAACCTGGATGCGGAGACGGCGCGACGGGTCCTCGACCTGCTGGACCGCCTGGTCGTCCGCCCCGGTCGGATCCTGGTCATGGCGACGCACTCAGAGCGTTCGGCAGCGATCTGTAATGCAGCGGTCACGATTCGGGACGGTGCGCTGACATCGCTGCCGCAGCCCAGCTGACCGGCGAGTGTGGGTGACGATGACAGATTCGAATCGTCGCCCTCGGGAGCGCTGCGCTGCCCGCGTCGCAGGCAGCGGTTCATGCTGAGAACGGTCAGGACGGGACTCACGATCGCGCTCGGCACCAGTGCGTCGGTCTGGCGCAAACCCTGGCTGGCTGTCCTCGGTGTCGTCGGGGTGGCGCTCGGTGCGGCGGTCGTCGTGGCGGTAGATCTCGCCTCCGACAGCGCCAGCCGGGCGCACGCGCGGGCTTTGAAGTCGAGTAGCGGGCTGGCTACTCATCGCATCGTCGGGGGGCCGACGGGCGTGCCCGAGGGGCTCTACACACGGCTGCGTACTGACTTCGGTATGCGGCTGTCTGCGCCTTACGTGCGCACACGGGTGGTGCTGCCGGAGTTGGAAATGCGGGCGGTAGAGCTGCTGGGCGTCGATCTGGTCGCTGGCCTGGAACTGCGCGACGTCGGCACTGGTGACCTCGAGCTGCGCGCGTTGCTCGGGCGGCCCCGCGCGGTACTGGTTGGCGATGAACTTGCGCAGGCACTGTCGGTCGGCTCAGGAAAATCCTTCGAAGCCGTGGTCGCGGGGCGGCGGGTACGGCTGGAAGCGCTCGATGTACTTCCCCCAGCTGCGGACGGTGCTGCCCAGCATCATGATGGTCGCTTGCTGGCCGACATCGCGACGGTACAGGAGCTTGCGCAGCAACTTGGCCGGCTGAGCTATATCGATCTCGTACTGTCGGAGTCGTCGGAGGTCGCCCGCCTTGCCGCCACACTGCCCGACGGTGTGACCCTGGTCGATATCGATGGCCTGCACGTCGAATCCCAGCAGCTCGCCAAAGCGTTTCAGCTGAACCTGGCGATGATGAGCAAGCTCGCGCTTCTGATCGGCGTGCTGCTGGTCTACAACACGATGACCTTTTCTATCATTCGCCGGCGGGAACAGTTCGCCGTGCTCCGTGCGCTTGGCGTGCGCCGCCTCGAGCTATTCGGTGCGGTGTTGCTCGAGGCACTGGTGGTCGGGATCGTGGCTGCGGTCGTCGGCGTAGGGTTGGGCGTGGGACTTGCGACCATCCTGCTCGAATTCGTCGCCCGGACTTTGAACGATCTGTATTTCGCCGTCGATGCGCGCGCCATCACGCTGCGTTCCGATACCGTACTCGCGGGCGCAACGCTCGCAGTCGTCGGCGCCATCGTAGCCGCGTTGCTGCCGGCGGCCGAGGCCGCTGGCGCGACACCGGCACGCATGCTGCGCCGATCGGCCGCGGAAGCCGATGCGCGGCGCCTGCAACCCTGGCTCGCGTGCGTTGGCCTGCTACTCGCAACCGGCGGCGGCGTATTGCTGCACATCACTACTGGCCTGGAGGCAGCTTTTGCCGCTCTGTTCGCACTGGTGCTCGGCGGCGCCCTGGCGGTGCCGTGGCTGTTGGTCAGACTGCTGCCCGCGGGCGCGACGGCACTGCGCGGCCTTCGGGCTCCGCTCACGGCCCTGGCGGTCGATGGCGTGCGGGCCAGCGCGAGCCGCACGGCTGTCGCCGTCGCGGCGCTCACCGTGGCGTTGTCTGCGACGCTCGGTGTCGGCGTCATGATCGACAGTTTTCGCACCAGCGTCTCGGACTGGCTTGGCATGACGCTGCAAGCGGATGTCTACGTATCACAGCCCGGTGCCGGGCCGCGGGCCGGGTTGCCCCCGGAACTGCGCGAAGCGGTGCATTCCGATGTCCGGGTGCGGGATCTGAGCTACGGCCGTTCTGCCACCGTACGGGCGCGCCACGGTAATGCCGACCTGGTAGCGCTCAGATTCACACCAGAAGGGCATGATGGCTTTCGACTGCTCGATCATGGCAGCAGATCGCGTGCCGAGGTCTGGAAGGCTCTTGCTGACGGCGCAGTGCTGGTATCGGAGCCATATGCGCGACGTCATCTGGTGGGCCCAGGGAGCGTAGTGGAGTTGCTGACCGCTAAGGGCTGGACCGGGTTCGACGTGGCGGCGGTGTACCGCGACTACGGGCGCGAGAGGGGCATCGTCCTGTTCGACATCGATATCTATGCGCAGCGTTGGTCCGACCCCGGCATCAGCAGCTTCGGGGTCTACCTGGCCGACCCGGCGGCGCGCGCCGGCTTCGTGGCCGATTTGAATCGCCTCGCGCAACCGCTCGGCATTCAAGTGCGGTCGAATCAGGAGATCCGAAAGCTGTCGCTGGAGGTGTTCGACCGCACGTTCGCCATTACCCAGGTTTTGCGGGGCGTGACGGTGGCGGTCGCCTTCATCGGTGTCCTGAGCGCGTTGATGGCGCTCCAACTGGAGCGCGCGCGCGAACTGGCGATTCTGCGCGCAACTGGTGCGACGCGCCGTCAGGCGGCCGCAAGCGTGTTGACGCAGACCGCGGCGATGGGGTTTGCTGCGGCGCTGTTCGCGGTCCCGTTGGGTGCCATTGTCGGCTACGTGCTGGTGACAGCTGTCAACACCCGTTCATTCGGCTGGACGCTGGAATTGCAGTTCGAGCCAGCACTCGTGGCCCAGGCGTTTGCGCTCAGTATCGGCGCGGCGTTGCTGGCCGGGTGTTTTCCGGCCGTGCGGCTGGCGCGGGCGCCGGTCGCCGCGGCGCTTCGTGCCGAGTAGCGCCTTCGGCGCACGCGGCCGGCTACGGTTTCGTGACCGGCTGGCCTACACTGAGTCAAGCTCGGTCGTCCGGACAACAGTGCCGCTGCGCCGGGCCCCCGCTAGCGAGTGATGCCGTCAGGAGCCAACGCCGAACCGTGCAGGATTCCGGAGCACTAAACCGTTCGATCAACGCACTGCGAACACGCCTCGACTACGTCATGCGTGCTTGGACCGTGGACAACTACGAAGCGTTGCTCCGCTTCTACGTCAGTATTATGCCGCAGCTACTCGATGCCGAGCGCTGCGGAGTCTTCGTACTCGATTCGGTGCGCCAGCGCATCCTGTCCAAGGCCGGCACCGGGCTGCGCGATGGTGAGATCGAAGCGCCGCTCGAGGGATCGGTGGTGGGCCAGGTCGTATCGACCGGCGAACGTATTCTTGCCAACGATCTGAGCGAAATGCCCGGCTTTCATCAGGAAGCTGCACGCCAGACCGGGTTTGTCACCCGGTCGATGATTTGCACGCCGATCCGAAGCCTTGCGGGCGGCCACGTGATCGGCGCTTTGCAAGTACTCAACAAGCGCCCGCCGGCGAGGTTTGATGAGCGCGACGCGTCGATGGTGGCAGAGGTCGGCGAGCATCTGGCAATGGCACTCGACAACATCGTCTTGAACGATGAGATCGTCGAACTCTCCGATGCGCTGGAGCGCGAAGTCTCGACCTTTCAGAGCACCTATCTGGGCGATGTGCCGTTCATCGCTGAGAGCAAAGCCATGCGATCGGTGATGGAGACGGTCGCGATGGTTGGCGCAACCCCGGTCAACGTCGTCATCCAAGGGGAGAACGGCACCGGTAAGGAAGTCATCGCCAGGATGATCCACGAGGCCAGGCATCCCGGCACAGCGCCATTTGTAGCCGTGAATTGCGCGGCGATCCCCGAGAACCTGATGGAGAGCGAATTCTTCGGCTACGAGAAAGGCGCATTTACCGGTGCGCTTGGAGCGCGCAAGGGCCGGTTCGAAGAAGCACGTGGCGGGACCTTGTTCCTGGACGAAGTGGCCGACCTGCCGCTCGCCATGCAGCCGAAGTTCCTGCGCGCGATCCAGGAGCAGGAAGGGACGCGGCTCGGCGCCAACGACGTGATCGAATACGACGTTCGGGTCATCAGCGCCTCGAACCGCCCGTTGCGCGAAGAAGTCGCTGCCGGGCGGTTTCGGGAAGACCTGTTCTACCGGCTCTACTCGGTAGAGATCGTGGTGCCGCCGTTGCGGGAACGGGCCGACGACATCGTGCCGCTCGCGATGGGTTTCCTGCGCGACGTGTGCCGGCGCTTCGACAAGTCGATTCCGGGCTTTTCGACCGCGTTGCTCGGTCGTTTTGAGCGCTATGGCTGGCCGGGCAACGTGCGTCAGTTGCTGCACGAGGTCGAGCGACTGGTCGCGCTGGCCCCCGATGGTCAGTACCTGACCGTGGCGCACTGCTCACCCGATCTCGCTGAAATCGCCGACGCGGCGCCGGAATTGCCGGTCGCGGATATCGAAGCGCCGGTGCAACTCGACCTGCCGAGCCAGGTCAAGGCGTTGGAGGAGCGGCTCATCGCGGCCGCGTTGGCGCAGGCGGACGGCCAGAAGGGGCGGGCAGCCGATCTGCTCGGCATAACGCGCCAGGGCCTTCACAAGAAGCTCAAACGCTACGACGTCGAAAATTGAGCGCCGGAACGGCATTACCCACGGTATAATCGCGCGTTGCCCGGACTGTTTGCCGAAGTTGGTCGGCGCCAGGGACACGATCGCGCCGTCGCCGTGGAACATGGCGACCCAGTGGGCATGCCATCCGATGCCCACTGCGCCGATCGAACATTCGAGGTAGATAGTTGATGTCGAGCCGCATAGCACGCCACCCGACGGTGCAGGTCAACGTGGGTCCGGTTGCGATCGGTGGCGGCGCCCCGGTGGTCGTGCAGTCGATGACGAACACCGACACAGCTGACGCGGAATCCACGGCCAACCAGATCGAGTCATTAGCCCGGGTCGGATCTGAGCTGGTACGAATCACCGTCAACACACCCTCGGCGGCCGAGGCGGTTCCCGAGATTCGTGCACGCCTCGACAGAGTCGGATGTGACGTACCGCTGGTGGGCGATTTTCACTACAACGGACACAGGCTCCTCGCGAAATACCCCGAATGCGCCCGCGCGCTCGGCAAATACCGCATCAATCCCGGCAATGTGGGATTTGGTTCCAAGCGTGATGGCCAGTTCCAGACGATGATCGAGGCCGCGATCGAATACGACAAACCCGTGCGCATCGGTGTCAACTGGGGCAGTCTGGACCAGTCTGTCGCCACCGCGCTGATGGACGAGAACGCCAAGTCCGATAACCCTAAAACCACGGCCGAGATCACCCACGAAGCCCTGATCGTCTCCGCGCTCACGAGCGCTGCGACCGCCGAATCCCTGGGGTTGGGCCGCGACCGCATCGTCATATCGTGCAAGGTCAGCACCGTGCAGGACCTGATCTCCGTGTATGCGGAGCTTTCGAGGCGTTGCGATTACGCGCTCCACCTCGGCTTGACCGAGGCTGGTATGGGTTCGAAGGGTATCGTCGCGTCAACCGCGGCGATGGGTGTGCTGCTGCAGCAGGGCATCGGCGACACGATCCGCGTGTCGTTGACTCCCGAGCCGGGCGGCGACCGTTCGCAGGAAGTCATCGTATGCCAGGAGATTCTGCAGACGATGGGGCTGCGCTCGTTTACGCCGCTCGTAACCGCGTGCCCGGGCTGTGGCCGTACGACGAGTACGTTCTTCCAGGAACTGGCGAACAGCATTCAGAGTCACTTACGCAATCGCATGCCCGAATGGCGGAAGCAGTACGTGGGTGTCGAGGAAATGAACGTCGCCGTTATGGGCTGCATCGTGAATGGACCCGGGGAGAGCAAGCAGGCCAATATCGGCATCAGCTTGCCAGGCCTCGGCGAGGCGCCGTCAGCGCCGGTATTCATCGATGGCAAGAAAGCCACGACCTTGCGGGGCGAGAACATCGCCGATGAATTCACGACTCTCGTGGATCGGTACGTAGACGAACACTATTCTCCGCGCTCGTGAGCCGTTCGCGTACGACTTGCTACTGAGGCTTGCGCAGACGCTGACATTCTCGCGGACTCGCTTGTCAGCCTTTGGGCTTTCGGGTTGCGGGCCTGCGCTTCGTCGCCTTCCTGCCCTTCTTCGGGGTCTTGCCTGAGTCAGTCGTGTCGCGGGTCCGACGCGCGCCTTCATAGAAGTCTATGAACTGTTGCACGTCGATAGCGCGGAACAACTCCCCGAGTAGTTCCAATGGCGTTTCGTCGAGGGAGCGAACCCTGAAGCAGGCCTTGCCCATGTCGAGCCGCATTCCCGTGCGGCGCCACGCGTCCACGAACCAGGCTCTGGTGTCGTCGTGCATGTAAACACAAAACAGATAGAGACCGATGTGCCGCTTCTGAGCACCGATCGACGCCAGCGGCAGCGGTTCTTTGGGGTTGGCATGGTATCCAGGAGGATACAGTGAATGCGGCACGTAGTAGCCGAGCATGCCGTACTGGAGCCCCTCTTCGAAGCCGGGTTGTAAGTTCCGGGTAACGACATCGCGGATTGCACGCACCGTGTCCGCCTGTGCCTCCGGGAGGCTGTCGAGATAGCTGGCAACTGTCGCAGGTGCGGTCATTGCATCTGGGCTCTCCGGTATTAGGTGCGGCTTGTTCGCGACTTGCCCGGGCCGCCCTGCGCCCGGTCGAGTCTGCGTCTTATGCGCCTCGTTGCGACTTACCGCTTACCCGCTCATCGCGCCAGTCGCGTACGTTCGACTGCACGCACTCGACCCGCTCCAAAGCACGTATGAATAAGTCGGGTGTAGCCTTTGCGGTATAGGTACCCTGGCTCAGTTCGCGCCGCCAGTGACGAGCACCATCCACACCGTGGAAGAGGCCGAGCAGGGGTTTCATGAGCGGGGGCAGCGGGACGCCTTTTGCGAAGGCGTCGCGCGCGTAGGCGTGGTAGGCGCGAACCACCTCGGCGCGGTCCGGTGGCGCGCCCGGCGCACCGTGCACGCGTCCATCCGCCTCGGCCAGCAGATAGGGTGAGGCGTAGGCGGCCCGGCCGATCATCGCCGCGCCTACCCTGTCGATATGCGCCGCAGCCTCGGCAAGAGAGGCGATTCCACCGTTCAGCACGAACCCGAGTTCCGGGTAGTCTTCACACAGGCGATCCACCACGTCGTATCGCAGTGGCGGGATCTCGCGGTTCTCCCGTGGGCTCAGCCCGTTCAGCCAGGCTTTACGTGCGTGGATGATGAAGGTCTGGCAGCCGGCGGCGGCGACCGTCTCGATAAAGTGGCGGAGCCTCGAGTAGCTGTCGAGGTCATCGATGCCGATGCGCGTTTTGACTGTCACGGGCACGTCGCTGTCGGTGCGCATCGCGGCCACGCAGCGCGCCACGAGGTCAGGCTCGGCCATCAGCGCAGCCCCAAAGCAGCCGGCCTTGACGCGCGGGCTCGGGCATCCGACGTTCATGTTGATTTCGTCGTAGCCCGCGCGGTTCCCGAGAGCGGCTGACTGCGCCATGGCGCCCGGCTCATTACCGCCCAGCTGCAGCGCGACCGGTTGCTCTTGCGGGGCGCGCGCGAGATGCCGGGCAGCGTCACCGTGCAACAGTGCACCCGTACTCACCATCTCGGTGTAGAGGAGGGTACGCCGGCTGATCAGACGCATGAGATAGCGTGCATGCCGGTCGGTACAGGCCATCATCGGCGCGACGCTCAACCGTCTCGCGACGGTGAGCGTGATCGGTTCGGCCATATCGCTAACCGGCGAGAGCGCTGCCGAAGTTGAGGTCGCGGATCGCATGACTCGATCTTGGGCGGGGTCGCGCACCGGATCAACCAGGTGTCACGGGCAGTGATGCGCATCTGAGCGGGCGGTCAGGCTGGTACTCGACGGTTGCCGGCCCGGGAACGCACCGGCTAGGGTTGTGCGCGCCCCGTTGGGGGATTCGGAGATTTATGAGGTTAGCGGCGATCGCCGGATCGCGGGAGCGGTGAATGAACATCGAATCAGTCGAAGAGCAAGCACTGGTGTTGAGCGACGTCGGCGCCGCCGGATTACGCGTCCCCGAGAATGTTTCATTGGATTCGATTCAACTGCTGGCTGCCGCGGTTGCCAGCTGCACCTGGACGACGCTCGCCACCTACGGTGAACGCTTCGGCGCCGGTGCAAACGACATCCGCATTGCGGTGCGCTGGTCACTGGCCGACCAGCCAAAGCGCGTCGCGCGGATGGATCTGGACGTCACGTGGCCGTCGTTGCCGGCGTCCCGGCTCGATGCGGCGACGCGGGCGGCGCGCTACTGCACGCTTCACGCCACGCTCACTCACGGCGCCGAAGTGGAAACTTTCGTAGATCAGTAGGCAGCGGCTGGCCCGATTGGCAAGGCCGGTCTGGTCAGCGGCGTCGCCAGAGCAACTGCAGATGGCTGGCCGCTCTGGTCACGTCAACCGTCGGTGCCGGTCATCGATACCGGCGCAGTGCGGAGTTTGTCGAGTGCGTCTCTGCAGTGTTCGACGATAGTCAGGTAGAGATCCCGCATCGTTTGCTTGTGAGCTGACGGGTGGCTCTCCAGGGCGTCGGCCTTACGCTGAAACAGGGAGATCTGTTTCAGGAGCTCGGTTTCGTTGTTAAACGGATCGAGGCGTTCGTCGTTTCGATTCGACATGTATTCACAGACTCCGGATTGGCTGGTTGGGCGGCTGCGTCGCGCGGAGCGCGACATCGGACTGGGTTGCCCGTGGCGCCAGGCTTCGTAGTAGAGCGTGACGGCGAGTTTCCTGTAGAGACCCACCAGGGCCTGGTCGTAGCCGGTCGTGGCCGATGACAATTCCGCGGCCCGGCGTGCGAAGGAATCTGCCTGCTGAATCAGGAACTGACCGTTTCCCATGCTGAATGTCTCGTTGGGTCCAGCCCGCGTGTTGAGAGCGGGACTGCATTTAGCCTGGAGTTGACTTTGCCTCAGCGGGTTGGAAAGGCAGTGTGGCAAATATCACATTTGGGGAGGCAATGCGTCTGAAACCCTGCATTTTCGGGCTTGCGGAGTGCAACGGAGAGTTGACCGGGCTCGCAGTTTGGGGTTCAGGCGGCCGACCGAAGTGCCGGTGACGGGGCTCAGTCCCGTACGGTTTCCAACATTTGCTGCAGGCGATCGACATCCGAAACGGCGAGCGCCCGGCGTCCTTCGACCGTGCTGCGCTCGACGAGGCCCATTTTCTGCAATTCGGTCAGTTCGCGGGTCACCCCCTCGCGATGCGTACCGACGCGAGCGGCGATATCGGCGTGTTTGGGGGGCGGAATCAGCATCGCCTGATTGTTGGCTACACCGGAGAGCCGCGCCAGCCTCAGCAGGTCGACGCGCACCCGTTGCTTGACTGGGAGAACGTTAAAAGAGTGCAGGCGCTCGGACAGTTCCCGGACCAGCCCGATCACCCACTCCAACGTGTCGAGGGCAATTTTGGGATGACGGGTCAGCGTGTCGCGGAAGTCCTCGGGGCTTATGAAGGCCAGCCAGCAGTCCTCCTCGGCCTGAATGGTGGCAGAGCGGCGGGCGCCGTCGATGGCCGAGAGCTCGCCGAACATCTCGCCGGCGGTCTGCGCCCGGAACAACGTGTCCTTGCCGGTCTTGTCGAGAAACTGCACGCGGACCGTCCCACTGATGATGAAGAACACGTCGCGGGATGGATCTTCCTGGGCGAGGACTAGTTCCCCGGCCCGGTAGCGTCGGGACTGACATCGGCTGGCGATGCTCTCCCGCTCCTCCAGGGACAGGTCGGCGAAAATTTTGATACCGCTCAGGGACAGGCCGGTGATCGCGGCCGGCTGTTGCGTCGTCATGCCTTCTGCCTACGGTGCCCCGAGTCGAGATCAGGGCCCGGTTCGTCTCTTATAGTTGGGTCGCCAGGACGCGGTTCCAGCTACTGACGCTGGCCGACGTCCGCCGCGGCGTGGCGGCCGCTGAGTGTGCACCCCGCAGCCGTCGATCGGGCGAGTCTAAACGAGGGCCACGGTGCTGTCATGGCACGTGCCTCGCGCGTCGTCGCGCCGGCGGTGACGTCTGACTTTAATTCGTAAACGGACGTGTAATTTTGCGTACGTTTGTGCACAGGGTCTGCTGGGCGATGCGAACCTATGTTGTACTGCAGCTGCGTCATGCGCTGAGTTCGCATGGCTAAATCATCCTGCAGTGGTGCGCGTGGGGTCGCAGCGCCAGCATGCAGGGACTGCAACGATGCAGGTCCGACACGTTGGGTGAAAGCGGGGCATAACTATGATTACACTCAAGAAACGCAAGCGCGGCGATGCCGAATCGCTTGGCGAGCGGCTGCGGAGCCGGCGACGGGAGCTGAGTCTCACTCAGGAACAGCTCGCCGAGCGGGCAGACACGACCCAGGCCGTGATTCAGAAGATCGAAAATGGGAAGAGCTTGAGACCACGCAAGATCGACAAGATCGCTCTCGCGCTCGACGTCAAGGCCGCCTGGCTGATGTTCGGCAACGATCGCTTCGATGAACTGGATCGGGAAGCGGCACAGATCGCAGCTGCGTGGTCGCGACTCGACGAATCGGCGCGGGCCAGCCTGAGGCGCGAGATCCTGCGCCAGGCAGGCTGACGCGGGCCGCTCTGGCGTCTGTCAGGCAGTGGCGTCCTGCCCTGCCTGGCACCGTGAATCCCCGGTTCGGTAGAATGGAGCGTATGGCTCGAATTCGCCGATGGACCCCTTTCTGATGGACGACAAGACCCGAATCGAACTCGAGGCGGCTGCATTTCGCACACTCGTCTCGCATCTGCGTGATCGCACTGACGTGCAGAACCTCGATCTCATGAACCTGGCTGGCTTTTGCCGTAACTGCCTGTCGAAGTGGTATCGGGCTGCTGCCGAAGAGCAGGGCCTCGAAATGGACTACGAGGCGGCCCGCGAGATCGTCTACGGCATGCCCTACGGTGAGTGGAAGGACCAGTTCCAGACCGAGGCAACCCCTGAGCAGATCGCCAAAATGCGCGAGGCTACCGCCGGTCACGAGGGTCACTGACGACACTGTCGTTGGCTCCCCCTGCCAGTGCGATAACCTCATCGGGCAGCCCGTTGCCCGGTTTCGCCACGTTTCGCCCGCCTGCGCGCCGCCGTAAGTCGTCTCCATGCCAGTCCCGACCCGCACGCTTGTCAGTAAGGCCGGCGCCGCACGTGGGTGATGCGTCATCCGTGCACGCTGCGGATGAGTGCGCCGACCGCGTTCTGCAGCCTTACGACAGGAGATGAGCAATGGTTGAAGCGCGACATCCGACCGGGTCCCGCGGCAGTGCGACTCCGCGGCCGCTCGGCGATGACTGGCTGAATTGGGATCCGTTCGATATTCCGAACTACCCGTCCGGCGCCGGATACGAGTTCGAGCACAGTGCGCGGCCGGAGCCCCAGCCGGTTCGCGTGGATGCCGGAACCGGGGCGTTCAGGCGCGCGGCACGGGCGCGCTCCAACGCGAGTCAGGGCGGACCGCGTAGCGCCGTACGGCCATGGAACCGTGGCCGCGTTTGGCACCGAAAAAACAATGAGTTGCGCTGATCCCGGTCAACTTGTCGGAATCTGTGTCGGAACATGCCTCAAAGCTGCTTTGCGGGCGTATCCGGCCTTGCCTTAGGAACGCTGATCCAGTACCGTGACGGCGCCCTTGAGAAGGGGGGAGCCCTGGCGAGATTCGTGCGTCAGAGCTAAACTATTTGTGCAGTCGAAATTAATTGGGAATGTGTCGATGAAAACCCTGCGTGCGTTGGTCGCGTTTTGTCTCATTCCGATCATGGCGGGTTGTTCCTCATCCGGACAGGTAATTGATGGATGGAGCACTTGCGTGGTTGGCGGTGGTGCTGCCGGTGCGGCAGCGGGTGTACTGGTTGAAGGTGGTGTGCCTGGTGCCGTGGTCGGCGCCGGTCTCGGCATGTTCGCTGGTGCGATTTTGTGCGGTGACTACGACAGCGACGGCGACGGCGTGATCGACGATCACGACAAGTGCCCGAACACCCCGGCCGGTACGGCAGTGGGTGCGCACGGTTGCCCGCTGGTTATCGATTCGGATAACGACGGCGTGCCGGACAATAAAGACAAGTGCCCGGGAACGCCGCAGGGCGTGTCCGTAAACGCTGACGGTTGTCCGCTCGACTCGGATAACGACGGTGTGCCGGATTACAAAGACGAGTGCCCGAACACGCCGCCGCAGACCGCAGTCGATGCAAAGGGCTGTGCCATCAAGCTGGCCACCCTGTACATCCACTTCGCGTTCGACAGCGACGAAATCATGCTGGACAAGGGTGATACCAGCGAGAGTCTGGCTACCGCCATCCAGGTCATGAGCGAGCGCCCGGGTGAGCGCGTGCGGATTGTTGGTCATACCGACAGCACGGGTCCGGACGGCTACAACCAGGGCCTCTCGGAACGTCGTGCAGCGGCTGTTCGTCGGTACCTGACTGACAACGGCGGTGTCGATGCCGGTCGCATGGACGTCGAAGGCCGCGGCGAAGCAGAGCCGATCGCTGACAATGGTACGCGTGAAGGCCGTGCTCAGAACCGTCGGGTCGAACTGGAGCTGATGCGCTAAGCAGAGCTCTGGAGCCTCGGGCGGCTACCCCGGCCGCCCTGGGCGACACAGACTTTTCAGATCCTCCAATCTGAAACTCGAAGGCCTCGTTGGAAACAGCGAGGCCTTTTTTATTGACGCCGGTTGAGCAGCCTCGCTCCGCACCTTGAGTCGAATCAAGGCGGAGAGGCGCTGGCAGGCGAGCGGAGCGGTTGGCGCGCGGCCTTCATCACGGAGCCTGAAGCTTGTGCACCCAGCTCGGGTGTCGCCTGGAGGCGGGGTCGTCCAAGCCCACGTGGGTCGCGCCGTAACGTCTGGTTGCCGCTTACCGGAAATGGTCGCGTCTGCGCCTAACCCTGGCTTGTCAGACTACGAAACTCTGAACGCGGCGTTGGTGCCTCAGTCAGACGGCGTCACGGACACCCGGGCGCGCCGGGACATCGCTCGCTTATGCGGCGTGGATGGCGGCGGCCAGTTGCCAGATAATGAAATAGTGGGTCAGGTGGTGCACCAGCTGGTCGAACCCGAAGCAGTTCCAGAAAGACTGCCGGGTCGGGTCGTTGAAGCGCCCGAGGTAGTGCGCTGCAGACTTGCAGCGGTCCATTACGAAGTGCACGCAGAAATCCACCAGCGCCAACCACCACAGCGTCGGGTGCACAATCAACACGATGAGCAAAGTGATGCCGGCGTGTACCGCACAATGGGCGGCGAGCGGCAGCACGAAACTCCAGCCGGGCAGTCGCTTGTTCAGCATCCAACTGGTCTGCAGCGGAAAGTCCGCTATGAAGTGCTTCAGCTGAAATGTCACGAGCAAGCCGAACACCGCGCCGATTGTCGAGATCGATTCCATCAAATGGGGGTTGTTCGTGCAGAGCTTGCTGAGAGGACTACGCTTGAACGATCAAGCGTAGTCGCTTTGCCTTCATCCGTCTATCCGGCGCCGGGGCTGGCGTAACGACCGCCTCCAATCCCGCGGCCGCCGCGCCCGTCCGGTGGTTTCAGGCGAGAGACACAGAGCGCCTTGCCCGCGCGATTTCACCGGCCACCCACCTGGCCGATCAGCCGGCCAACGCCGGTATCACCATCGCGGCCCGACCAGTTCCGTCAGAGGTCACCAAGCGTTCGGCCCAGCATCTCGCGGACGTCCGTGCTCAGCTGGTCTGCAGTGATGATGTCCCGCATGGCCGAACACATCGCGTCCTGTCGGGCCGCATCCATTCGCCGCCACCTGGCAAACGCGGTGACCATACGGGCGGCGATCTGCGGATTCAGCCGGTCGATGACAGCGATCTGGTCTGCCAGGAATGTGTAGCCGGCACCGTCCGCGCGGTGGAAGTTGACCGGGTTGGCTTGCGAGAAAGCGCCGATCAGGGCACGCACCTTGTTGGGTTTACGCAGGTCGAACGCAGCGTGGCTCATCAGATCGCGCACGTGATCCAGGGCGGTGGCGAGCGGCGCCGTCGCCTGAACGGCAAACCATTTGTCCATCACCAGCGAATCGTGCGACCAGCGCTGTTCGAAATCGGCCAGCACCTGCGGGCGCTCCGCGCATTCGCAGTGCGCCAGTGCGCGCAGGGCTGCCAGCGCGTCGGTCATGTTGTCGGCCTCTCTGTACTGAGCGAGCGCGGTTGCCCTGGGAGCGGTATCGGGTATCGCCATCAACAGGCCGAGTGCAGCGTTCTTCAGGGCGCGCCGGCCCGTGCTGGCGGCATCCCAGGTGTAGGTTGCGACATCGCGATTGTGTTCGTAGGCGCGCTCGAGGTCCGGACGCAGTGCCAGCGCGAGCTGGCTACGCAGCCAGTCGCAGCTCTCGTGCGTTGCGAGCACGTCGATGGTTGACTGCTGGTCGGCCACGTAGTTCTCGCCGGGCAGCGTCAGGGTTTCTGCCACGAACGCGGGATCGGCCCGGACGTCGTTCAGCGTCTCGCGAAACGCATCTACCAGCATCGCCGGGAGTTCCTGGTCGGCACCTGATTGAATCCGCTCGATGTTCGATAACAGGATCTCCAGAATCAGTGTCTGGCTCGCGTCCCAACGGTTAAACGCATCCGGGTCGTGCGCGAACACGAACGCGAGTTCTGCTGCGCTTCGTTCGAGCTTGACGCTGACGGGCGCCGAGAATCCACGAAAGGCCGACAGGACGGGTCGGGAGCTCAGACCCGGAATCTCGATGACTTCATGCGCTGCGCGGAGTTCAAGCACGACGTCGTCGCTCGTACCGTCCCGTGTGGTCTGCAGCATCCGCGCTCCGGTTCCCTCAGGCCGGAACTGCATCGGGGCTCCGTTCTCATTGAGCAGTCCGAGTCGCAACGGCATGTGCATCGGCAGCTTGTCGGTCTGGCCAGGCGTGTCTGGGGTGTGTTGGTAAACGTCTAACCGCAACGCCCCCGTCAGCTCGTCATACTGTTCCTCGATGCGTACGACAGGTGTGCCGGCCTGTTCATACCAGAGCTTGAACTGGGTGAGGTCCGCGCCACTCGCGTCGGCGATCGCCGCGACGAACTCTTCGGTGGTGACGGCCTGGCCGTCGTGGCGCTCGAAGTAGAGATCCATACCGCGTCGGAACGCCGTCGCTCCGACCAGGTTCTGCAGCATGCGAATGAGCTCGGCGCCCTTGTTGTAAACCGTGACAGTGTAGAAGTTGTTGATCTCGGCGTACTCAGACGGCCTGACCGGATGTGCCATCGGGCCTGCATCCTCCGCGAACTGTGCTGCGCGCAAAACCCGAACGTCCTGAATGCGGCGGACGCCGCGTGAGCCCATGTCCGCTGAGAATTCCTGATCACGAAATACCGTCAATCCCTCCTTGAGACTTAGCTGGAACCAGTCCCGGCACGTAATTCGATTGCCGGTCCAGTTGTGAAAGTACTCGTGGGCGATCACCGCCTCGATTCCATCGAAATCGGCGTCGGTGGCCGTGTCCGGTCTCGCGAGGACGTACTTGGAGTTGAACACGTTCAACCCCTTGTTCTCCATCGCGCCCATGTTGAAATCGTCTGTTGCAACGATCATGTAGAGGTCGAGATCGTATTCGAGTCCAAAGCGCTCTTCGTCCCACTGCATCGCCTTGATAAGCGAGGCAAGCGCGTGGTCGCATTTGTCCGCGTTGTGGTGCTCTACGAAAATTTGCAGCTTGACGTCGCGTCCGGAAGCGGTGCGGAAGGTGTCTTCTATGCAGGCGAGATCACCAGCGACCAGCGCGAAGAGATAGGCGGGCTTGGGGTAAGGGTCCTCCCAACGTACCCAGTGGCGTCCATCGGGCAGTTCGCCGGCGTCAGCCTGATTCCCGTTCGAGAGCAACACGGGTGCGGCCGTACGGTCGGCTACGATCGTGCAGGTGTACCGAGCCATAACGTCAGGCCGGTCGGGGAAATAGGTGATTTTGCGAAAGCCTTCGGCTTCGCATTGCGTGCAGAACAAACCACTGGCGAAGTAGAGACCCTCAAGCGAAGTGTTGGCCTCTGGATTGGTTGTGACCACCGTATCGATGCGCGCGCGCTCGGGAACGTCTGCCAATGTCAGCATGTCATCTGTTTGCGTGTACGCACCGCTGTCGAGCTGCACGCCGTTCACTGCGACCGACTCCAGCTTCAACTCACATCCATCGAGCCGCAGCGGGTCTGGTGGACCATCGGGATTGCGCACGACTTCCAACGAAGCACTGACCCGGGTTGAAGCTGGCGCGAGTTCAACCCGGAGCGTAACGGTCTCAACCCAGAACGCAGGCTGCTGATAGTCAGCCAGACGAATGACTTGCGGCGTGGACATCAATAGTTATCCGGCAACGCTTAAAGCACCATGATACTAGAGGCAACCCCTATGCGATCGGCACTGAGACTGCGTTCATGACAAAGGCTGCGAAGTGCGTCTGTCGGCGTTGTGGCGTGCGCGATGCGCCGGGCTTCATGCTGGCGGTCTTGTTCTCGCTGGTGATGGCGATACCGCGGCCGGTAGATGCAGAGCCGCCACTTCAGTCCTTTCTGGGCGGTGCCGCGGACGGCTTTGAAACCGTCACTGGGCCACGGCCGTTCAGTTTTCCGGCCGATCATGGCGCGCACCCGCGCTACCGGGTCGAATGGTGGTACGTCACCGGTGTCGTGACGACGTCGGACGCGCGGCGGGTTGGATTTCAGCTGACGCTCTTTCGCTTCGGTCTGCGCCCACCCTCGCAGAGTATGAAACGTGCGTCCGAACCTGAGTCGACGTGGCGTGCGCGGAGCGCATGGCTGGCTCACTTTGGCCTTACTGATGTGCGCAATGAACGGTTCGTCTCGCGCGAGCGGTTCGCCCGCGGTGGTTCGATCGGTCTGGCCGGTGCCCGCACGGATCCGTTCAGGGTTTGGGTGGAAAACTGGTCGATCGAGTCGGCCGGGGACAGTTTCTGGCCGCTGCGCATCGTGGCTTCCGACGGAGACGAGCGTCTCGATCTCCAGGTCGACACCATCAAGCCGCCAGTATTGCAGGGTGAGGCCGGGTATTCGCGGAAAAGCGCGGGTCCTGGCAATGCATCCCACTACTATTCGCTGACGCGTCTCCGGGGGCAGGGCACGGTTACGGTCGGCGGTGAAACAGTCAGCGGCGAGGTCTCTGCCTGGCTGGACCGCGAATGGAGCACATCGGCGCTTGGACCAGACCAGGCGGGATGGGACTGGTTTTCTCTACAACTGGAAGATGGGCGAGACGTGATGGTTTATCGGCTTCGTCGGGTAGACGGCAGTCAGGATCCGTTCAGCGCCGGAGTCGTCGTAGCGCCGGATGGACACGCGAGCCCGCTCGACAGTACAGCGTTTACACTGACCCCGACGCGTTGGTTTCAGATCGACGAGGGCAACCGATATCCCGTTGCATGGCGCGTCGAGGTCCCGGCGCACGCGCTCGACCTGACCGTTGGTGCGGTGCTCGACCAGCAGCATCACGAAGGTCTGATCCCGTATTGGGAAGGTCTGGTGGATGCCCGCGATGCGTCCGGTCGCGCCGTCGGCAGTGGTTACCTGGAGATGACCGGCTACGTTCGGCGGTAAGGTTGCGATCTGCGGGCCTGGAAACCGTCCTGCGGAGGTGGGCGGTGCACAGTGGCCGGGATTGTTCTGACGGCATCGACCCGCCTGCTGCCAATTGAGACAACCAGGGCTAGGTGATAACCTGCCGTTCCAGCCAAGCGGCTTTCACAACGCTCCGCCGCAGTCCGCGCTGGGTCCTTGTTCTTCCAGCCTGAACGTACCGCCCGTAGCCGGTGCGCGTTGCGTATTGAGTGCGTACATGCCCCCGGGGCGGACTGCGCAGAAGCCAGCTGGCGTTCTGAGTGTTTCCAGCCCTGATGGAGGGAAACGTTCAGCACGGGAAGCGGCCGCGCGGGGGTGTGGTCCGTGCCAGGCGCTCCGGCGCGGTGTGTCTAATCGAATTGAAGGTGCACATGAACCCAGACACCAGCTTCGTGTTCATCACTGGGGGCGTAGTCTCATCGCTCGGCAAAGGTATCGCGTCGGCGTCGCTGGCGGCGATTCTCGAGGCACGGAACCTGCGGGTCACCCTGGTCAAGCTGGACCCGTACATCAATGTCGATCCGGGAACGATGAATCCGTTCGAGCACGGCGAGGTATTCGTCACCGAAGACGGGGCCGAGACGGACCTCGATCTGGGGCACTACGAACGTTTTACCCGTACGAGAATGGGTCGACACAACAACTTCACGACGGGCCAGATCTATGAAGCGGTGATTCGCAAGGAACGTCGCGGGGACTATCTGGGCGGGACGGTGCAGGTCATTCCGCATATCACCGACCACATCAAGGAGTGCATTCGCTCGGCCGCTGGCGAAGCGGACGTGGTCATGGTGGAAATCGGCGGTACGGTAGGCGACATCGAGTCGCTGCCGTTCCTCGAAGCGATTCGCCAGCTCGGTCTGGAGTTGGGTCGCGACCGCTGTATGTATATGCACCTCACGCTGGTGCCGTTCATTCCAACCTCCGGTGAGGTCAAGACGAAGCCGACTCAGCATTCCGTCAAGGAACTGCGCTCTATTGGAATTCAGCCGGATGTGTTGCTCTGCCGGGCCGACCGGCCCGTGCCCTCGAATGAGCGCCGCAAGATCGCGCTGTTCACGAACGTAGAGGAGCGCGCCGTAATCTCGGCGCTCGATGCTGACAGCATCTATAAAGTGCCCCGGATCTATCACGAACAGGGCCTCGATGAACTGGTCGTCGAGCGTTTGAAACTCCCGGCCGGCACCATAGACCTGTCGGAGTGGGATCACGTGGTCGGTGCGCTGGAGAATCCCGAGCGCGAAGTGGACATCGCGATGGTCGGGAAGTACACGAACCTGACCGACTCCTACAAGTCATTGACTGAGGCGTTGATTCACGCCGGGATTCACACCAGCACCAGGGTCAAGATCAGCTACGTCGATGCCGAAGAGATCGAGCGCACGGGCACCGGCTGCCTTAGCGATAAAGATGCCATCCTGGTGCCCGGAGGATTCGGAGAACGCGGGATTGCGGGCAAGATTGAGGCCGTTCGTTTCGCACGTGAACACCAGGTGCCCTACCTCGGTATCTGTCTCGGCATGCAGGCGGCGGTGATCGAATTCGCGCGCAACTGCGCCGGCCTCGGCGGTGCTGACAGTACGGAATTCAACGGTCAGGCCGCACATCCGGTCATTGCGCTAATCACCGAGTGGATCGATGCCGACGGCAGCGTTGAACGGCGCGATATGGATTCGGATCTCGGCGGTACGTTGCGCCTCGGAGCGCAAGGTTCACGGCTGCGAGAAGGTTCGAGAATTCGCGAACTGTACGGCACCGATCAGATTTTCGAACGCCATCGACACCGTTTCGAGTTCAATAACGCCTACGAGATGACGCTGACGGATGCCGGCTTGAATATCTCAGGCAAGACGCTGGATGGAAGTCTCGTAGAAGTCGTGGAATTGCCGAACCACCCATGGTTTGTCGGTTGCCAGTTTCACCCGGAATTTCATTCGACGCCGCGCGACGGCCACCCGCTGTTTCAGGGATTCGTCGAAGCGGCGGTTACGCACGGCAAAAATACGGCGGGTGCCGGCTAGCCCGAGCAGCCGGGCGGGCTGATGCCGAACAGGAATTGGAGAGTCTAAAGTGGCGATCATTCAGGATATCAAGGCGCGCGAAATCATCGACTCGCGTGGCAACCCGACCGTGGAAGCCGACGTTGTCATGGACAACGGTGCGGTGGCCAGGGCGGCTGTGCCTTCCGGCGCCTCCACCGGCAGCCGCGAGGCGTTGGAACTGCGCGACGGCAATGTTGCACGGTACCGTGGCAAGGGCGTCAAGCGCGCGATTCTGAACATCCTCGACGACATTCGACCGGCCGTAGTGGGGCGTGATGTGGCCGACCAACGGGCCATCGATACCATCATGATCGATCTCGACGGTACCCCGAACAAAGAGCGGCTGGGGGCCAATGCGATGTTGGCCGTGTCGCTCGCCGTCGCCAAGGCCGCCGCACGTGCGCGCGATCGTTCACTGTTCCGCTATCTGGGCGGCAGCGGTCCGTTCAAGATGCCGGTGCCGATGATGAATATCCTGAACGGCGGCGCCCACGCCGATAACAATGTCGACATGCAGGAGTTCATGGTGCTGCCGGTCGGCACGGAGACGTTCGTCGAAGCGGTTCGCTGCGGCGCCGAGATCTTCCACGCGCTCGCCGAGGTGCTCCGAAGCCAGAAACTGTCGACTGCCGTTGGTGATGAAGGCGGATATGCACCGGATCTGCCGTCCAACAAAGCCGCTGTCGATGCGATATTGTCGGCTATTGAGAAGGCTGGCTATCGTCCGGGGCATGACGTTTATCTGGGGCTCGACGTCGCAAGCACGGAGTTCTACGCGGACGGCCGGTACCACCTCGCGTCGGAGGACGCCCGACTCACGTCGGCGGAATTTGTCGACTACCTGGCCGATTGGGTCGACCAGTATCCGATTTTGTCGATTGAAGATGGGATGGCGGAAGACGACTGGGACGGCTGGAAGGCGCTGACGGAGCGCCTCGGCGGCCGTGTCCAGCTGGTAGGTGATGACCTGTTCGTGACCAACCCGAACATACTGAAGCGCGGTATCGACGAAGACGTCGCCAATTCGATCCTCGTGAAACTCAATCAGATCGGCACGCTGAGCGAGACGCTCGATGCCATCCGAATGGCTCTGGACGCCAACTACACAGCGGTTATCTCCCACCGATCCGGGGAGACCGAGGACACGACGATCGCAGATCTTGCGGTTGGCACCAGCGCTGGTCAGATCAAGACCGGCTCGATGTCGCGCTCAGACCGCGTGGCCAAGTACAATCGGCTCATCCGTATCGAGGAGCGGCTGATCGCCCGCGGCTTGTGTCACTATCCTGGCCTCGAGGTCTTCAGACATCTGCTCGACTGAGTCTGCGATGCCCGAAGGGGGGAGCAACGCATGCGCAGCGTGATCGTGATTGGACTCGCATTGTTCGTCGTGCTCCAGCTGAAGCTCTGGGCCGGCGACGGGAGTTTGCCGGCTCAGTGGGAACTGGAGCGGGCACTGGCGACCCAGCACAGCGAGAACGAACTGCTCGCCGAGCGCAATGCGCGCTTGGCGGCAGAGGTCAATGACCTGAAGACCGGCGTACAGGAGGTCGAGGCGCGGGCTCGCCGCGAGCTTGGCATGATCGCCCCAGGAGAGACCTTCTTTCTGCTGACGGATCAACCGTAGTTCAGCTACCGGCGGCCTCGGGAGGCTGCCGGACGCTGCGACGTTTGCGAGCCGACCGGACCTCGCCCTAATGCTCTCGAGAAACCGTCACCCGTGACTGCCCCCTCCACACACGATGCCGATATGCGTCGAGCGAAGGTTTGGGCGGTCATTCCGGCCGCTGGTGTCGGGACCAGGATGCGCGGCGGCTGCCCCAAGCAGTACTTGCCGTTGCTCGGCCAGCCGATGCTGCGCCATACGCTGGCACGGCTTTCATCGCATCCGGATGTGCAAGGCGTTGTCGTGGCACTGAATGAAGCTGATGCGCACTGGCCCGCGCTGGCGGCGGAGCTGGCGGGAGACCGTAAACGCGCTCCGGTCGCCGTGGTCTCGGGCGGCATCGCCCGCGCAGATTCTGTCGTGAATGCCGTCGACATGCTGGCCGGACTTCCCGTGCCTGGTACTTCACACCGCGGGCCGACGGGCGATCCGGCGCTCGCCTTACCGGCCGACCCCATGGACTGGGTGATGGTTCACGATGCTGCCCGTCCGTGCCTTCGGGCTGCGGATATCACCGCGCTGCTGCGCGCCGTGTTGGACGGCGACGCCATTGGCGGCGTTCTCGCGACGCCGGTCCGCGATACGATGAAGCGCGCTGATGACGATGGGCGGATCGAAGCGACCGTACCGCGCAAGCAACTCTGGCACGCGCTGACGCCTCAGGTGTTCCGCCTGAAGTCCTTGCGCAACGCGCTCAAAGCAGCGGTCGCCGACGGCGTCGAGGTGACGGATGAGGCCAGCGCCATGGAGCGATGCGGAGCGCGTCCGCGGCTGGTCAGCGGGCATCCGGACAACATCAAAGTGACGCACCCACAGGACTTGCCGCTGGCGGAACTGTTCCTCAAGGCGCAGGCAGACGAGTAACGGCGTATCAGCGATGACGATCACAGAGGGCTCGCCACAATGAATATTCGGGTCGGACACGGATTTGATGCGCACCGGTTCGCCGAAGGCGACCACGTGATACTTGGTGGCGTGCGCATTCCGCACAGCGCCGGGTTGACCGCACACTCCGATGGCGACGCTGTAATCCACGCACTTTGCGACGCGCTGTTGGGAGCTGCCGGGTGGGGGGACATCGGGCGTCACTTTCCGGATTCCGATGCGGCCTACGCCGGGATAGACAGCCGTGTGTTGCTCCGTGACGTGGTGGCGAAGCTGCACGCAGAGGGCTGGCGTGTTGGCAATGTAGACTGTACGGCGGTGGCGCAGGCACCGCGTCTGGGCGCGCACATCGCGAACATGTGTGAGCGTCTCGCCGCCGACCTCCGTGTCCCGGTTGCCGATGTAAACGTGAAAGCGACGACCACCGAGAAGATGGGCTACGTCGGCCGCGGCGAAGGACTGTCGGCCCACGCCGTCGCACTGATCATCAAGGATTGACCTGCGATCTCCAGCTGGCCCGTGCTTAGCGACTTCGACATTCGCATGCCTTCCATATGGGGTGGGCCGGTCGGGACGGCCCATATCCGGGGGGCGCCAGAGGACTTTTTTGTCCGGGAGATTCTGGGCTTCCAACCCGAGGGCGACGGCGAGCACGTGTGGTTGTGGATACGCAAACGCGGCGTCAATACGCACTTTCTCGCAAGCCGGCTGGCACGTTGGGCGGGTGTTTCCGCGAAGGACGTGAGCTTCGCGGGCCAGAAGGACCGGCATGCGGTCACGGAACAGTGGTTCAGCGTCTACCTGCCGGGCCGGCGCACGCCGCCTCTTTCAGGTCTGGCATCTGACGCCGAGTGTGACTTCACGGTGTTGTTGGTGACCCGTGGGCGGCGCAAGCTCGCAAGGGGTGCGCACCGCGGCAACTGGTTTCGATTGCAGCTCACCGAACTCGAAGTGCGATCACGCTCAGCGCTCGACGCACGCCTGCGCCGGATGTCCGCCTGCGGGGTGCCCAATGCGTTTGGTCCGCAGCGCTTCGGTCATGAAGCCGGAAACCTCGAGACCGCGCAGCGTTGGTTTGCGACAGGACGCCGCCCGCGCCAGACGCAGCAGCGTTCGATGGCATTGTCGGCGGCCCGGTCATGGCTGTTCAATCGATATCTGGCTGCACGGATGCGGAACAACAGCTGGCATCGGTGTGTTGCTGGCGAGTGGGCGGCCGGAGGCGGGGGGTTGATCCCTGAACCCACGGGGCCGTTGTTTGGCCGGGGTCAAACTCACGCGAGCGACGTGGCCCTGGAACTCGAAACCGAGATTGCTGATACCCATCGCCCGTGGGTGGATGCATTAGCCAAAGCCGGGCTCAAGCTCACACGGCGGCGGCTCAAGAGTCGTCCAACGGATCTGCAATGGTCGGTTGAGTCTCGCAGTAACGCATTGGAGCTTAGCTTCTACCTGCCGCGCGGTGAGTATGCGACGACGGTGCTGGCTGCGCTCGTCGAGGCGCGCGACGCGAGCGGAATCGGTACGATTTCTGGCCGGGACGTCTAGTAGTTCTGGTCGGGCATCGAATCCTTGCGCTTTTCGATGAACTCCCGGAGTGCCTCATCGATACCTGGATCGATCGCGGGCGCGGTGTAGCTCGCGAGCTGATCGCGACATTGACGGTTGGCGCGGTCGGCTGCGCTCAGCGAACCTTCCGCCTGCCATTGCTCGAAGCTGTTGTTGTCGGCGATCGTCGAGCGGTAGAAAGCCTGTTCGAAGTTGCCTTGCGTATGCTCACATCCGAGGAAATGTTCGCCGGGTGCGACCTGGCGAAACGCATCCATCGCCTGGCCGTTGACACTCATGTCGACGCCGCCGCAGAAGCGCTGGATCATGCCGGCCTGATCGGCATCCATCATGAACTTCTCATAGCTCATGACGAGTCCGCCTTCGAGCCAACCCGCCGTGTGCAGCATGAAATTGACGCCGGCCAGCATGGCGGTTTGCAGCGTATTGGCTGATTCGAAAGCCGCCTGTGCGTCGGGAAGTTTGGACGCGCAAAGCCCGCCGCCGCTACGAAAAGGTACACCCAGCCGTCGCGCTAACTGGGCCGCGACGTACATGACCAGTGAAGGCTCCGGTGAACCGAATGTCGGCGCGCCCGACTGCATTGAAAGAGAACTCGCGAATGTGCCGAACACCACTGGCGCACCCGGTCGCACGAGCTGCGTGAAGGCCATGCCGGCAAGCGCCTCGGCCAGGATCTGCGCGGCCGTGCCTGCGACGGTAACCGGCGACATCGCACCGGCCAGGATGAACGGTGATACGACCGTCGCCTGATTGTTGGCCGCGTAGACCTCCGCTGCTCCCAGCATCGTGCTGTCGAACACGAGGGGCGAATTGGCGTTGATGAGGTTGATGAGCACTGTGTTCTGATCGACGAACGCGTCGCCGAACACTACCTTGGCGAGGTCGACGGAATCCTGCGCCCGCTCTGGTGCCGTCACTGAACCCATAAAGGGTTTGTCGCTGTACCGGATGTGGCTGTACACCATATCGAGGTGTCGCTTGTTGACCGGTACGTCGACCGGCTCGCACACGGTGCCGCCGGAATGGTGCAGCGCCGGCGCCATGTAGGAGAGCTTCACGAAGTTCTGGAAGTCCTCGAGCGTCGCGTAGCGTCTCTCACCGTCGAGGTCGCGTACGAAGGGCGGCCCGTAGGCGGGTACGAGGACCATCGCGTCGCCGCCGATCTGAACACTGCGCTCGGGGTTGCGGGCGTGCTGCGTGAATGTTTTCGGTGCGTTCGACGTGACGATGCTGCGACACATTCCGGTCGGGAAGCGCACGCGTTCGTCGTCGATGTCAGCGCCCGCTTCACGGAACAGTTCGAGTGCCCTGGGGAACTCGCGGAACTCGATCCCAACCTCCGACAGGATGGTCTCCGCATTGGCCTCTATGGCCGCCAGGGTCTCTTCGCTCGCAAGCTCGTAAGTTGGCGTGATGCGCTGGATGTAGGCGGGCCCGCTGGCTCGACCGCCCTGTGCGCGTTGCGCCCGACGGGCCTCACGTGCTGAACCGCCTCGGCGGCGGCGTCCGGAAGAGCTTGGTTCACTCATAGTGCGGTCCGGGGCTTACATGCAACGGCGAAGTATCCGGCGGGTGTAGGACGCGGGCTTCCGACCGCGCGACCCTACATTGTCTGGCCGCGCCATCGTCGCGTGGGCGCCGCGAACCAGTCCAACGGTGCACATTTAGTTGCGCACTTTTAGAATAGGGCGCAGATAAATCCCCGACTGGGCGAACTGACACCATGAACGACTCCACCCGGCCTGCCGCTTTCAATTGGGAAGACCCGCTCTTGCTGGATGAAGAGCTTGAAGAGGATGAGCGGCTCGTACGCGATTCCGTGCGCGAATACTGTCAGAAAGAGTTGATGCCGCGCGTACGCGACGCCAACCGGCACGAACGTTTCGACCGGGAAATCCTGAACGAGATGGGTGCGCTCGGCATGCTCGGCAGCACGATTAACGGTTACGGCTGTGCCGGGCTGAGTTACGTCTGCTACGGACTGGCGGCGCGCGAGGTCGAAGGAGTGGACAGCGGCTACCGTTCTGCGATGAGCGTGCAGTCGAGTCTCGTCATGCACCCTATCAATGCCTACGGTACGGAAGCACAGCGGGAAAAATACTTGCCGAAGCTCGCCAGTGGTGAGTGGGTGGGCTGTTTCGGGCTGACCGAACCGGACCATGGGTCGGATCCGGGCGGCATGAAGACCCGGGCAGTCAAAGTGGACGGCGGCTATCGGGTCTCCGGGGCCAAGATGTGGATCACCAACTCGCCGCTGGCCGATGTGTTCGTGGTCTGGGCCAAGACCGAAGATGACGTTATCCGGGGCTTTGTACTCGAGCGCGGCATGGACGGTCTGACGACGCCGCGAATCGAAGGTAAGTTCTCATTGCGCGCTTCTACCACGGGCGAGATCGTCATGGATAACGTGCTCGTGCCCGACGAGAATCTGTTGCCCAACGTGCAGGGATTGAAGGGCCCGTTCGGTTGCCTGAACCGGGCGAGGTACGGCATTGCGTGGGGCGCGATGGGAGCCGCGGAGTTCTGCTGGAAACAGGCGCGCCAGTACACGCTCGACCGCAAACAATTCAACCGCCCGCTGGCGGCAAATCAGCTGATTCAGAAGAAGCTGGCAGACATGCAAACGGAGATCACGTTGGGGCTCACCAGCGCGCTCCGGCTCGGCCGGCTGTTCGACGCCGGGCGTGCCGCGCCTGAGGCGATCTCGCTTTTGAAGAGAAACAACTGCGGGAAGGCGCTTGATGTCGCCCGAATGGCGCGCGATATGCACGGCGGCAATGGCGTGTCAGATGAGTACCATGTGATCCGACACTGCATGAACCTCGAGGCGGTTAACACCTACGAAGGTACGCACGATGTGCATGCACTGATCCTCGGGCGCGCACAAACCGGCATTCAGGCCTTCATGTAGGCGCTCCGGTCGAACCGTTCGGGTCGCCGGCGTGAAGCCGGCGACGTCTGCGGATCAGCCCGTCAGATTTCCGGCTGCCTTGACCGTGTTTCCCATCAGCATGGCAACCGTCATTGGACCCACGCCTCCGGGTACTGGCGTGATCGCGCCGGCGACCTCTTTCACGGCGTCGTAGTCGACATCGCCAACCAGCCGGTAGCCGCGCGGTGCGTCGGCGTCGTCGACACGATTGATGCCGACATCAATAACGATGGCGCCGGGCTTGACCATGTCCGGCGTCACGTAGTTGGCTCGACCGATGGCGGCGACGACGATGTCTGCGAGCCGCGTAATGCTGGTGAGGTCGGGCGTGCCGCTATGGCAGACGGTTACCGTGGCGTTCGCGTTGGCGGCTTTCTGCACGAGGATATTCATCGCCGGCTTGCCGACGATATTGCTGCGGCCGATGATGACCACGTGCTTGCCCGCGACTTCCAGGCCGCTGCGGACGATCAACTCGGGGATGCCGGCAGGCGTGCAGGGCTTCAACGTATCCAGCCCGATGACTAGCCGGCCGACGTTGGTCGGATGGAATCCATCGACATCTTTGTCCGGATCGATCCGCTCGATGACGCGGTCTTCGTCAATGTGATCGGGCAGCGGCAACTGGACGAGGATGCCATGCACTGTGGCATCGGCGTTCAACTGGTCGACCAGCGCGAGCAGGTCATCTTCGGAGATGTCGCCGGACGGCGTATGCAGCACCGATTTGATGCCAACTTCGTCGCATGCTTTGCGCTTCATGCCGATGTAGGCTTTGGACGCCGGGTTGTCGCCCACGAGCACGGCGGCCAGGCAGGGCGTGGTGCCTTTCGCGAGCAGTGCGTCAGCCGCGGCGCGCGCCTCGTGACGAATTTCCTGGGCAATTTTCTTGCCATCAATGATTTGTGCAGACATGACGCCATCCCGTCGTTCAAATGCGGAGCGCAGCATAACGGTCGGGCACGAGCCCGCAAGGCCGGTGGCGCATTTCGCACAGTCGCAGTCGCGATGAAGGTGGGCCGCAAAGCAGTCGAAAGCGGCGGAACTGTGGTCCGTATCGCTGAAACCCGCGAGCCATAAACGGTATATTCGTCATATATCGATGCCCGGAGCTTATTCACATGCAGTCCAGACTCCACGACCTGCTCGCGGAACGCGGGTCGCTGCTGGCCGATGGCGCCACCGGCACCAACTATTTCAGCATGGGTCTGAACGCTGGTGATGCGCCCGAGATGTGGAACGTGGAACATCCGGAGCGCGTCGCGCGGCTCCACCGCCAATTCGTAGACGCCGGCGCCGACATCTTGCTCACCAATTCCTTTGGCGGCACGCGCTACCGGTTACAGCTGCATCATGCAGAGGGCCGTGTCGCAGAGTTGAACGAAGCGGCCGCCAGGATCGCGAAGACCGAAGCCGCACGGGCCGGCCGTCCGGTGCTGGTAGCAGGCTCCATGGGACCGACCGGCGAGATTTTCGAGCCCGTTGGTTCACTGTCACCGACTGACGGTGAGGCGGCGTTTCGCGAGCAGGCGGAAGCGCTCGCCGCTGGTGGCGCCGACGTGCTATGGCTTGAAACACTTTCCTCGCGCGAAGAGGTAGAGGCCGGCTTGAAGGCTGCCGACGGTCTCGGATTGCCGGTGGTATGCACGGTCAGTTTCGATACCAACGGCGCCACGATGATGGGTGTTACGCCGAGGAGCTTCGCGGAATTTGTGCCGGGCACCGTCCCTTCGCTTTGCGCTTGCGGAACCAACTGCGGCGTCGGTGCCGCCGAGGTTGTGGCGTGCATCTCGGAAATGAAGAAGATCGTGGGTGACGAGGTCATCCTGGTGGCGAAGGCGAACTGCGGCATCCCGCAATGGGTGGATGACGCAATTCACTACGATGGCACGCCCGCTCTGATGGCTGATTATGTGCATCTCGCGCACGCCGCGGGCGCGCGCATCATCGGTGGTTGCTGCGGCACCTCACCGGATCACCTGCAGGCGATGCGCGCGGCTATGGATTCGATCGAGCCGGCCGCTACACCGGACGTCGAAACCATCGAGAACAGCCTCGGGCACATCTCGGATGGTATCAAACGTCAGATTACCGGCGCCCCGAATACCGCGTCGCCGCGTGCAGGACGTCGCCGCCGGCGTGGCTAATGCGCGCCGCGGGGCCGCCCCGGGGCCGGTAGCACGAGCAAGCTTGATTGTGCCGCCGCTGCCCACACCTCTGTCCGGATTGTCCAAACGATGGAACCCCCGATGCCCTCCCCGATGACTCCGCAAGACGCGCTGGTTGCGCTGATGGTCACTACTTCCGCCGCCGACGAACGTATGGGGGCGCCCGAGTTGCTCTCCATCAGCCGCATGATCGATGGTTTGCCTGTTTTCGAGGACTATGACGAAGAGCGTGTCCGGCATATCAGTGAGATGGTGTTCGACATGCTCGAAGCGGACGACGGGCTCGATGCCATCGTCGGTCTGGCACACGATGCGTTACCCGAACAGCTGCGCGAAACCGCCTACGCCCTCGCCTGCGATGTCGTGGCGGCGGACGGACAAGCCAATATTCATGAGCTTCGTTGGCTTGAGATGCTACGCCATCGAATCGGCGTGGGACGGTTGCCGGCAGCAGCGATAGAACGCGGCGCCCGCGCGCGCTATCAGCGGATTCCCGAACCCGGCTAGAGGTCTGCAAACAGCGCCAGAGGTGGACTGCCCGGGAGCGTACACGCCTAGAAAATACTCATCTGGCGGTCCGTGAGTGCAGCGAAGCTCGTGTCTTTGAACTGCAGGATCGCGTCGGCCACCGGCGCCAGTTGCCGCGTAAGGTAATGGTCGTAGTCCGGCGTGGCGTGTAGCGCCGTTACAGGCTGCGGACCCTGCAATGTGATGACGTAGCGCACCCAGCCGTGGCGCTGCCCGGCAAGCTTCGCTGCCTGCACTTGGGGTGGGACGTTACGTTCGTATTCGTCCGCGTTGCGGCGCAGGCGTTTGCGGTATACCAGCTTGTCGTCCAGTTCCCCGGCCAGCAGGGCGCCCGCTGTCTCGGTCACGAACGCTTCATAGGGTTCGTCCGCGAATACGCGTCGCAGTAGTTCGCGCTGAAACTCGCGGGCCAGCATCGTCCAGTCAGTGCGCACGCTCTCCAGGCCCTTGAAGACGAGTTCAGAGTCGCCGTCGTTGGTCGTGACAAGGCCGGCGTAGCGCTTTTTGCTGCCGAGTTCCGAGCCTCTGAGCGTCGGCATGAGAAAGCGACTGAAGTGCGTCTCGAACTCGACTTCGAGTCGCGATTCCAGCTCGTGCTCGCGAGCGATGGTTTTTCGCCACCACTCGTTCAGATCGGCAGCGAGCCGTTCGCCGACCCGCTGCGCGCGGCCGCGGTCGGCGCCAGCTCCCAACCACACGAACAAAGAATCGGTGTCTCCGTATATGACCTTGTGGCCTGCTTCCTCGATCCAGGTCTGGGAACGCTTCAGCACCTCGTGACCGCGCCGCGTGATGCTCGAGGCGAGGCGTGGATCGTAGAATCGGCAACCACTCGAACCGAGCACCCCATAGAAGCTGTTCATGATGATCTTGATGGCGTGTGAAAGCGCCCCGTCGTGCTGCTGTTTGGCTGCATCGCGCGCTTGCCAGAGATGCTCGATGAGTTCCGGAAGGATTGCTCCCTCCCGTGCGAAGGATGCACCGAGGTAGCCTTCCACCGGGGTGTCGCCCGGTGCCCACAGACCCAGTGGGTCAATTTGAAAAGTGCGGATGATGCTTGGATAAAGGCTCTTGAAATCCAGTAGCAGAACGTTTTCGTAAATGCCCGGCACGGAGTCGAGCACGTGTCCGCCAGGGCTGCCGCCGCCGCTGTTGGCAGCGCCGATGTCGAGTCCGACGCGGCCGCGTCGATGCAGCCGCGGCAGATACAAGTTGTCGAGGCTCGCGACTGCACCGCCAAGCCTGCCCAGCGCGAGCCCGGTCAGCTGTGCACGTGACACGCTCATATTGACGAGATTGGTGGCCTTGAAGATGTCGGCGACAAGGCGGCAGTCTTCGAGGTTGTAAGCGATCAGCGCGGCCGGGTCATCGCGGTGCAGCCGTTCGATTTCAGCACCGCGGTCGTGCTGGTCGTCGTCGATCAGTTTCCCGCGTCCGAGTAACTCGCGGGCGACCGCGTCCAGTCGGAAGTCTTCGAAGTTGAAGAACGCTGCGCGCAGGCATTCGATGCCGTCCAGCGCCACGCGTCCGGGGATGCGGGCCATCGGCATTGAACTCGCGCTCCCGGCGGGCAGCACGCGGGCGACCTGCCCGCCCCGGCCCAGTCTGAAAGGGAGGCCATGCACGGCAAAACGCCGCTCCAGCGCGCTCAGGTCGAAGCCGGTTACGTTCCAGCCGATGATGAGATCCGGATCGAAGCGCTCAAACCATTCGAGCAGGGCACGCAATGCGGTCGCCTCATCCGGTACCGGCTCGATCGGCAGACCGGTCAAACGCGGGTCCGCGCTGTCGGCTGGCCGGGCACCGGACACCACGATGACATGCTCTGTCAGATGTTCGCCCCGTTCCAGATGGAGCCCTGCCGACAGCAGCTCACCATCGAATCCGCGGGTTTCGATGTCCAGCGATACACGGCTCAGCGCTGGTGCCGCGCCGTTCGGTCGGAGCTTCGGGTTGATGGCCTCAAGGTAGCCCCGGCGCTGGCTCAACGGGCCCTCGATGCGCACGCCGGCCCGAATGAAGCGCTCCATCAGGTATCGATCCACGGCGCGCACGTCGGACTCCAGCAGCCGGATGTTCGCCAGTTCGCAGTCCTGGCGGGCCGCTTGTAGTGACCTTTGCCCGGTGAAGTACAGGCCGTCCACCGGCTCGCCTGTAGGGGTCAGCAGATCGAGTGGCTTGCGGCGGGCTACCAGCCGTTGCGCGCCCGGTGGCAAGGTCTCGGTACGACGTACGAAACAGACGGCCTCCTGATTGTCCAGGACCACTCTTACCGGAC
The DNA here is from genome assembly GCA_039030335.1 of Pseudomonadota bacterium. Lineage (GTDB taxonomy): Bacteria > Pseudomonadota > Gammaproteobacteria > HK1 > HK1 > JBCCEJ01. The sequence goes on from JBCCEJ010000006.1 coordinate 111,982, forward strand.
CGTTCTGACTCGCGCACCAGAGCACGATCTCACTCAGGCGAGACCCGTTACGTCCCATCTGAGCCTCGTGCCAGTCGCGCGTCAGGATGAATCCATCGACGCCCGCTTCGCCTCGGTCAGCCGGCGGCGTGCGCAAACTTCCGCTGCTCTGCTTGGTCGGGCACAGGTGTTATCGTCGGCTCTGGCATCCCATGGCTCCGGAGTGCGCGGCAATCAACTTTCTCGCTCATCTCTATCTGGCTGGTGAAACCGAGGCCGATGCAGCGGGCGCGCTACTCGGCGACTTCGTCAAGGGGCCACTTGATTCTGCCTGGCCAGTGTCCGTGGTGGCTGGCATCCGGCTGCACCGCTTGATCGATCGTTTTACGGATTCGCATCCAAGCTGGCAAGCGAGCAGGGCCCGGTTCCCGCCGGCGCTGCGGCGCTTTGCCGGCGTCGCGGTGGACGTCGTATACGACCATTTCCTGGCGCGTAGCTGGGCGCGGTTTCACCCGCTTTCGCTGGAACAGTTTGCGCACGCTTCGTACGCGGGTATAGAGGTTTATGCGCGCTACTTTCCACCGCGTCTGGTGCGCATGTTCTCGTATATGGTGGCTGAAGACTGGCTGACCGGTTATCGCGACTGGCCGGCGATAGGCCGCACCCTGGCACGCATGTCGATGCGCTCATCCAGGCTGTCGCCGCTCGCCGATACGGCGAATGCAGCGAGCGGCATTTACGCTGAACTGGAAGCAGACTTTCTCGAGTTCTTTCCGGCACTCAGTAACTACGTCGCGGTGGTGCAGAGAAACGAAGACTGGCGAGCGCGTCTCGCGCCGCGTTGCCGGTGAATTGCAACCGGCCCGGCGCGGCCGCTTGCATGCCGTCCTCCTAGCACGCTTCTAAAGAGCCCTTCCGTCCGGCCGATAGCGGAACACACAACTCAAGGAACAGGCCGCTTGAGCGTGGCAAACCGGTTGGCCCCGTTGCACTGACCGTGCTTCGAGAGTGGCTCCCGTGCCACTGCCGGTCGGATGGCTGCGAGCCATCGACCGCAGCGCCGTTCCGAGACGTTTCGGCAGGAGCTTCCATGGCGGCAGTCATTCCGTTTTTCTCGCCGCGCCGGCGCCTTCATCGCCGCGTGCCTCTCGACGTCGCGGTGGCGCTGGTGCACGAATCGGGAACCGTCGGATCCGGCCTCGGGCGCAACATCTCGGTGAGCGGCGTGCAGGTGCAGTGTCACCAGCTGACCGTGGATTCGCTGTACCGCAGCGATCTCGTGATCGGTGAGGAAAGTTCGCTAGTGCACCTGCACTTCATGCTGCCGACGTTCAGTTTCGATGCGAAGGTGGACGCCGTTTGCAAACCCATCTATCGCCACGACTCCGGCGACGGTACCTATCTTCTCGGGCTTGAATTCGATTACCTGCCGGAACCGTCGAGACTGCAGGTACAGCGTTATGTGCAGAGCCTGACCGACGAGGTCTGAGCCTGCCGAGCATCGCAACCGGAGAACGTCACGATGAATGTCGGGGTGTCGAAGTGGTCTCGTGGCATCGCGATTCTGACCATTGTGGTCATCGTACCGACTTTGTTCATGGCGCCGTCGTCCGCGTCGCAGCGTGGTCTCAGTGACGCCTCGTTGGCGCAGTTTGCGGAACACTACGATGACGATGCGCTGACGCGACTGTCCGGCTGGGGCGCCGAGTTGCGTGACGCCGGCGGCGATGAACTGACCCGCGCCCGCCGTGCGAACGACTTCTTCAATACGTTGCCTTGGATCGACGACAACCAGCTCTGGGGTCGGCGCGATTACTGGGCGACACCCTTCGAAATGCTGGGTATCAACGGCGGCGACTGCGAAGACTATTCGATCGGAAAATACTTCACGCTGACGCACTTGAGTGTTCCGGGAGAAAAGTTGCTGATCACCTACGTACGGGCCCCGGCGCTGCGCCAGACGCACATGGTGCTCGCTTACTATCCCTACCCGGGAGCCGACCCGTACATTCTCGATAATCTGATCGGAGAGATACGACGTGGCTCTGAGCGCACCGATCTGTATCCGGTCTATAGTTTCAATGTCGATGGGATCTGGAAGTCCGATACGACGCGGCGCGGCCGACGGGTTGGCGGTGCCCGACGTCTCAACGCATGGCGGGCAGTGCTTCAGCGGATGCAGAGCTTCGGCTGGCGCGTTCCCGGATTTGGTTGACTGAGCTTCTGACTGTCGCCAGGTCTGGTCGCTGCTTGCGGCGTGTGAACCTGGATGCGACTGAACGCGGAAACGATCGATGACGCGTCGATTGACGATTGGCGAATATTCTCTTCGCAGCCAGCTGCTGTGCCTCGTCGGCGGATTGCTGGCCCTCGCCGTCGTCGGTGCCCTGACCATTCACATCGGCAATACCCGGGCATTGTTGTCCGAGCAACTCGCCCGCCATTCGCAGGACACGGCAACTGCGCTGGGCCTGACGATCTCCAGAGAGCTCGCTGCAAATGACGTGCTGCTACTTGAATCAGTGGTTGATTCGGCGTTTGACCCAGGGTACTTCAGACGCATCGAAGTGACGCTGCCAGACCAGCTGCCAACAATTCTGCGCGAGCGAACCGCCTCGATCGACGCCGTGCCCGAATGGTTTCAGCGAGCCGCGTCGCTCGACTTGCCGGTGGGAACCGCCCGCGTCATGCGCGGCTGGTCTCAGGCTGGCAGTGTTAGTGCCATCGCCCATCCTGAGTTCGCGTACCAACGGCTCTGGCGCAGCACTTTGGAAGCAGTCGGCTGGGCGGCGGTTACGTTTGCGCTCGCTTTCCTCCTGACGTCGATTCTGATGACGTGGTTCCTGGAGCCGCTGGCGCGCCTGGAACGACACGCCGAGCGCGTCGGCGAAGGCCGTTTCGAAGCGCTGGCGACGCATGCGCGCAGCCGGGAACTGCGCAGGGTGCTGGCGTCGGCCGCATCGATGACTCAGCGCATCGCGCTGATGGTCGACGAGCAGCACCGCCGGGCGGAGGAACTGCGGGCAACCACTTACGTCGACCCGGTCACCGGTCTCGGCAATGCCCGGGCCTTCAACCGGCAACTCGCGGACATCAGTGCCAACACCGAGCGCTTCAGTGACGGCGTGGCGGTTCTCGTGCAGGTCGATGGACTGGCCGACCGGAATGCTGTCGGTGGTTTCGACGCCGGGGACACCTGGTTGCGCCAGCAGGCTGAGCGGGCTGCGCGCATGGCGGATAGCGTAGACGGCACGGCGACGCGGTTTGCCGGCGCACTATTTGGCATTGTGCTGCCGCATCCCGGCACGGCCGCGTTGCAGGCATGGCTGGCGGAACTGGCCGGAACGTGGCGCGCTGAAGAAATCTCTACGGGCGCCGCGCTGTTCGTGCATGGACAGGCACCGGATCGGGTTCGCGAGCACGCGGAGCGCGCGCTGCGCGAGGCGGCTGCCCGCCCGGCTCCCGGGCACGATTCGGAAGATTGGGTCGTCGTGGGTGTAGACGGCTCCCCAGCGGTTCTGGGAGATGAGGCGGCTCCGCGGTGGCAGGCGGCGCTCGACAGGGCACTTGCGAGCGGCGAAGTGCCGTTGGCGACGCAGCCGGTCGTCACCGTCAACGCGCGGCGCATCGTGCACCGGGAGGTGCTCGCCAGACTGCAAGGGCCGGACGGTGAGTTGGTGCCAGCCGGACTCTTTCTACCGGTAGCGGCGCGCGAGGGTCAGTTGCCGGCTCTGGATCGCGTGGTGCTGAGTGCGTTGCTCGACAAGATGCCGAGCCGCGGCGGGCAGATCCGGTTTGCGGTCAACGTATCGATGGCGTCAGCCGCCGACGAGTCGTTCTGCGCCTGGCTCGCTGAAGCGCTGGCGGACTGCGCAGGCCGCGAGCGTATCGTTTTCGAACTACCGTGGGATGCTGCGCGCATACAACAGTCGACGGCCCTGTCATTCTCCGCGCTGGTGCGTCGCCACGGCGCGCAGGTCGCGCTCGATCATATGGGTGCCGAGCATCTGGATGTGGACTGGCTGCAGGCGCTCAGTCCAGCGTACCTCAAACTCGATGGCGGGTTTGCCATCGACCTCGCCACCGATCCTGCGCAGCAGGATTACCTGCGCTCGCTGGTTGGCCTGGCGCACTCGATCGACGCGTTGCTGATCGCTGAGCATATTCAGAAGGCCACCGACATCGCCGTGCTCGCGCGGTTGCGGGTCGACGCCGTGCAAGGCTACGCGATCGGCCAGCCCGCGCCGTTTACCTGATACCGGCCTGGTCTCACGTTGGCGCGTGGCGTCGACCGGTGGTCTTCAGCCGGTCGGCAAGCGACGGGGCGTGCGTGAACGGGCCGTCCCATCCGGCCGCGTGCTCGTGCAGAAACTCTTCAGACGGTGCCAGCCAGCGGCCGTAGAGTTCTGAGGTCAGCGCGCGCGCGGCAAATCCAGGCCAGCTGTCCGGCAACATGGCGGGTGGCAGCGCGGGATCCTGCAAGATAACGCGGCGGTAGTTGTGAACGAGTGACGTACGCAACACGAACGCGGCTTCCGGCGGTGGCGTGGCGAGCGCTCTGGCCGGACCGAACGCCGCAGCGAAGCGTCTGTACTCGTCTGCGATCCGGGTAAGCTCAGCCGATCGGCGGAATCGCTGCTCGAGCGGAGCCGCGTCGTCACTCAACGCGTCTGCGTGAAGGCGCGTGACGGCATCGCCAGCGTCGAGTTCGTGCAACACCGGTGTCAGAGTTTCGAGATCGGCCGACGGATGTGCAAATGTGGTAGAGCTGAGCGCCGCGAAGCCTCGCCAGAGCAATTCCCTCCGCAGCCGGTCCCGGACGCGGGGCGGCAACACGTCGTGCAGCATGACAACGCGCCAGCGTCCGTCCCACGCACGGCTCAAAGTCCCGTAGATACGCTGGTCGGCACTGGCGAACGAGGCGGTCGCGAACGGCGTGAGGCTGTAACAGCTCCGGCGCCCCCGTGTCCGGGAGCAGAGCCAGCCTTCGCGGGTCAGCCGGTAGACGGCCGTGCGCACCAGCCGCTCGTTCAGGCGCAGGGGCGCCGCCAGGCGGATGAGACCGCCCAACCAGACGCTGCCGCCGTGCGGATTGATCGCATCGCCGAGCACCGTCACCAGCAGTGAGCGCGCCGGCCAGCTGTTCGCGTTCAGCAGCGCGTCGATGTAGGCCGTTGCGTCGCGGACTTGTTGCTCGGGTCTGACGCTTGAGTTCATGCTCGGCCTACGACGTGAAACTGTGACGATGTTAAGCTATCGGGCCATTGATTGGGGGCATGGTCGCGACTTCAGCACGTTCCACCGAAGGGTGGGCGAGGGGAGGCTGAGTATCACTCGCGGTCGGGCGCAGAAGGCGGGATACAGTGCCGACGGTTACGCTGCTTTCGGACAAGACGTGCGGCACGAATTGAGCACTACGCGCGACCGCCCGGTTATCGACCTTGAGGACCGCACGGCGCTCCGCGCCGCGGCGAGTGGCGTTCTGCGCGCGACGTTCGGCTACAGCGAGTTTCGTGCCGGGCAAGACGAGATCATCGATTGCGTCGCGGGCGGCGGCGACGCCGTGGTCTTGATGCCGACGGGTGGCGGAAAGTCGCTCTGCTTCCAGATTCCGGCCTTGCTGCGCGACGGTACGGCCCTGGTCATCTCTCCGCTCATCGCACTCATGCAGGATCAGGTCGAGGCGCTGCGGCAGATGGGCGTCAGGGCGGCTTATCTGAATTCGACGCTCGATTTCGATGAAGCCATGCAGGTCGTGGACGCATTGCGAAGCGGGGCGCTCGATCTGTTGTACCTCGCGCCGGAGCGCCTCGCGAACGAGCGCACGCTCGCGCTGCTCGAGACCGTGCGGCTAGCTCTGATCGCAGTTGACGAAGCGCACTGCGTGTCGCAATGGGGACACGATTTCCGCCCCGAGTACCTGAGCCTGGGAGAGTTGGCAGCCCGCTTTCCCGGAGTGCCCAGAATCGCGCTGACGGCCACTGCCGATGCCCCTACGCGTCGGGAGATCGCAAGCCGACTGGGACTCGAAGCCGCGCGTGTTTTCATCACCGGCTTCGACCGGCCGAACATCTTTTACCGCATCGTCGCGAAGGACAACGCGCGCCAACAGCTGCTCAGCTTCCTGCGCGAAAACCACGTCGGCCAATCGGGCATCGTGTATTGCCTGTCCCGGCGCAAGGTTGACGAAACGGCCGCCTGGCTGGGCCGGCAGGGTATGACCGCGCTGCCCTATCACGCCGGGCTCGCCGGTGAAGAGCGCGCGGCGAACCAGACGCGTTTCCTCCGCGAAGATGGTGTGATCATGGTCGCGACCATCGCCTTTGGAATGGGCATCGACAAGCCGGACGTGCGCTTCGTGGCGCATCTGGATCTGCCGAAGAGCCTGGAGGCCTATTACCAGGAGACGGGTCGCGCCGGCCGCGACGGATTGCCGGCGAACGCCTGGATGGCTTACGGCATGCAGGATGCCGTGGTGCTCCAACGCATGCTCAATGATGGTGATGCCAGCGCCGAGCGCAAGCGTGTCGAGCATCAAAAACTGCAGACGATGCTCGGTTTCTGTGAGGTCGCGACCTGTCGACGTCAGGTGCTGCTCGGCTACTTCGGTGACGAACTGACGCAGCCGTGCGGCCATTGCGACACGTGCGTGGAGCCGGTCGAGCAATTCGATGGGACCGAACTTGCCCAAAAAGCGCTCTCGTGCGTTTTCAGAACCGGTCAGCGCTACGGCGTCAACTACGTGGTCGATGTGCTGCGCGGTCGCGGTAGCGACCGCATCACCGACGCCGGACACGATAGGCTCAGTACGTTTGGCATCGGAGCGGAACTGGATCAGAAGCAATGGCGGTCGATATTCCGCCAACTCGTCGCGCAGGGTTTGTTGGATGTAGACGTCGATGGTTTTCAGGGCCTGAGCCTGAACGCCGGCTGCCGTCCGGTGTTGCGAGGCGAGCGGCAAGTGCTGCTGTCGCGCGACTGGAAGCGCCAGACGCGGCGCGAGCGGCTATCGAGGGCGGGCGAGGAACCGATCGAGGCCGCCGACCCCGAGTTGTTCGAAGCGCTGCGCACGTGGCGTCGCAGTGAGGCGGAGCGCCAGGGCAAACCGCCGTACGTCATCTTCCACGACGCCACTCTTCACGAGGTCGCCGCCGGGCGGCCCAGCCGGCTCGCCGATCTGGCCGCCATCAACGGCATCGGCCAGAAGAAGCTCGAGCTATACGGCGCTCAACTTCTCGATATCGTGTGTGCTTCAATGTCGTCTTCGGCCGTGCAACAAAGCGATGTGGCGCGGGTCGCGGACACGCCCCCTTAGCGCGCAACCAGGCACGGCTGTCACCTGAAAAAGGCCTACCGCCCATGCAAATCACGCTGGATTACGGTCGCGGAAAGCTGTCTGTCGATCTGCCGGACGACTGCGATGTCACGGTTGTCGAGAAGACGCCGATTCCGGTGCTGGATGCGCCGGAGGCGGCCGTGCGCGCCGCGCTTGCCGAGCCTGACGGGTCCGCGCCGCTCGCCACTGTGGCGCGTGGCAAACGCAGCGCCTGCATCCTCATCTGCGATATCACCCGGCCCGTTCCGAATGGCCTGCTCCTGCGGCCCCTGATCGAGACATTGATGGCATCGGGCATGGCCGCTGATGCGATCACGGTGCTGGTCGCCACCGGTCTGCACCGTCCCAACGAAGGCGACGAGCTCGCTCAACTGATAGGGGACTCATGGGTCCTCGAGCACGTGCGCGTGGAGAACCACTTCGCGCGCGACCACGACGCCCACGTCGATCTGGGTCGCACCCCCGGACGCGGGGTACCGGTCAAGCTGGACCGCCGGTTCGTCGAGGCTGAGTTGAAGCTGGTGACCGGTCTGGTGGAACCACACTTCATGGCGGGTTACTCGGGTGGACGGAAGGTCATCGCCCCGGGGATTGCGCACGAAGACACCATCCGCACCTTTCACAACGCGGCGTTCATGGGGCATGCCAAGGCAACTCAATGCGTGCTCGACGGCAATCCGTTACACGAGGAGCAGCTCGCCATCGTGCGGATGGTCGGTGAGGTCTTCGCGGTCAACACCGTGATCGACGAACATCGGCGCCTCAGTTTCGTGAACTTCGGCGAAATCGTCGCGAGTCATGGTGCTGCGGTTGCGTTTGCCCACGAGGCGACGCGCGTACCCGTTGCGCGGCAGTTCCACACGGTACTGACGTCAGCAGCCGGTTATCCGCTGGACCGAACCTACTACCAGACGGTCAAGGGTATGGTGACGCCGATGGCGATCCTGGCCGATGGGGCCGATCTGATCGTGGCATCCGACTGCTCCGAGGGCCTCGGCTCGCCAGAGTACCGGACTTCGCAGGCGAGGCTGCTGCAACTCGGCACCGATGGCTTCCTGGCGGAGATAGGTGCGCGCGCCTTCGCTGAGGTCGACGAGTGGCAGACCCAGATGCAGCTGCGCCCGATGCGCGCAGCCGATGTTTCGCTCTACTCCGAGGGGCTGCCAGCCGCGGACCGTCCCCTCACCGGCGTGCGTATGATCGAGAGAATCTCTGAGGCGGTCGAAGCGAGCTTCGCACGTAGCGGCGAGCGTTCGATCGCGGTGATTCCGGAGGGGCCCTACGTGGTGCCGTACCTCGAGCACAACCAGGTGGTCGCGCAGTGATCGACGAGGAGTGGCGATGATGGCAAGCGCCGTGCATCTGCACCTCGACCCGCTCGGCGGCATGGCGGGCGATATGTTCATCGCCGCATTGCTCGATGCCCGCCCGGACCTGGAACCTGCGTTCGAAGATGCCGTCCGCGCCTGCGCATTGCCAGCGGGCTGGCGTGTACAACACAGTCGTCGTAAGACGCGGGGGATCGATGCACGCACGTTCGACGTGGTCGCACCCGACGGACCAACGCGGGCCAGCGGACGCTATGCCGCTCTGATGGAGCGCATCGATGCCATGCCGCTCGGCGCCGGCACCCGGCGGCGCGCCGCTGATATCTACACGCGCCTCGGCGAATGCGAAGCCACTGTGCACGGCGTGGCGCTCGCCGACGTGCATTTTCACGAGCTGGCCGATTGGGATTCGGTCGTCGACATCGTGGGCGCCGCCGCGCTGCTGGAAGCGCTTGGCGTGTCGTCTGCGAGCAGCGCCGCGATACCGCTCGGCAGTGGCCAGGTGCGGACCGCGCACGGACCCTTGCCAGTACCGGCGCCAGCGACGGCCCGGCTGCTCGCTGACATGACCGTCTGGGACGACGGCGTGGGCGGGGAGCGGGTCACACCGACCGGTGCGGCGATCCTCGCCCATCTCGGCGTGTCGGGAGCGGGGCGCCCGCGCGAGCCCTTCCATCTGCGCAGCACCGGTCTCGGTGCAGGCATGCGTGAGTTCGAGTCGCTTGCCAACGTCCTGCGCGTGCAGTTGATGACGCCCCAGGTCGGCGGAACGGTATTCGCTACCGTTCGCGATGAAGTTGGGGAAGTACGTTTCGACATAGACGACCAGTCTCCCGAAGACCTGGCCGCGGCGTTGGCCCGCCTGCGCCAAGCCAATGGGGTTCTGGATGTGGCAAGCTTCGCGGGTGCTGGCAAAAAGGCACGGCAGCTGACCGCGGTGCACGTGCTCTGCGAATTGCCGGATCTGGAGGCCGTGGCACGCCTTTGCCTGACGGAAACGACGACACTCGGTGTGCGGATGTCGCGCGCCGAGCGTTTGACGCTCCCACGCGAGGTTGTAAGTGTCGATTCCGTGCACGGACCGGTCGCCGTCAAGCTGGCGCTCCGGCCGGATGGTACTGTCAGCGCAAAAGCGGAGCACGACCAGCTGAGCGCACTGCAATTGCCAGCCGCGGAGCGGCGCGCACTTGCGGCCGCACTGGAGCACGACGCGGTGGCTGCACACGGTGCGCGTTTCGCTGATGCAATGGCCGCACGGTCGACCTGAGCAGTGACCGGAGTCGGGACGATGGGACAATTGGGTACGAATCAGGTCCAGGCACGCGAGAGCCGCGCGGGGGGGGCTGTGGCGGATGCAGTTGGGGCTGTTCTACGCCAGTTCGAGCGTGCCGCCGTGGCTGTCAGTGGAGGGGTTGACAGCGTGACGCTCGCAGCCCTGGCTCACGATGTGTTGGGTCGGCGTTTTCAGGCATTCCACGCGATGTCGCCGGCTGTGCCGCCAGAGGCCACGGCCCGTGTGAGGACGCATGCCGAGCAGCTCGGTTGGGATCTGGTCGTGGTGGACGCAGGTGAATTCGCCGATCCGGAGTACCTCGCCAATCCCGTCAATCGCTGTTACTTCTGCAAGCGCAATCTGTATGACCGGATCGCGTCCGTGACCGAGCAGCAGGTGCTTTCGGGGGCCAACGCCGATGACCTCGGTGACTACCGCCCGGGCCTGACGGCGGCGCGGGAACGAGCCGTACGACATCCCTACGTGGAAGCCGAGGTCACGAAAGAGGAAGTGCGCGCGCTGGCTCGCCATCTGGGTTTGAGCGACGTGCAGGACCTTCCGGCAATGCCGTGCCTGTCCAGTCGCGTCGAGTCTGGCATTCCGATCCGGGCCGACGACCTCGCATTCGTGAATTCGGTGGAACTGTGGCTCCGCGACAGGCTTGCGGCACGCACCGCGCGGTGCCGCATCGGCCATGCCGGCGTTCGGATCGAACTTGACGCTCTCGCGCTGGCGCGCGCGGAGTCGATGCCTGACCTTGACGTCGAGACCGAACTCGCGGAGCGCTGCAGGGCTACGGGTAGAACGCTGGCGGGTATCGAACTCTACGCACGCGGCAGCGCGTTCCTGCACGACTGAGGCCGGTCGTAAGTGAGCGCTTCAGACGACCACCGCGGCGCCAGCACTGAATGGTTGCAGTTCGATTGGGACCGCGGAGCACGCACGGGTGTAGGCGAGGCGGTGCTGGCGTCTGGGAAGAGCGCCGCGCAGCTGGAGGTCATTGTCGGGCAGGCTGACGAACGGGGGCATCCGCTGTTGCTGACGCGCCTCGAGGCGGCAGCTGCCGAAGCGCTCGCCCCCATGGCACGACAGCCTTTCGATTATGACGCGGTCTCACGCACGGCATTTCTGGGTCAGCACCCCGAACGCCCCGGCTCGGCTGGCGCTGCAGCGGTTGTCGCGGCCGGCAGCTCGGACCTCCCGGTCGCCAGTGAGGCGCGAAGAACGCTGGAGTTCTGGGGCGTGCGCGACGTACCACTGGTCGGCGACGTCGGCGTCGCCGGACTGTGGCGCCTCCTGGAACGTGTCGATGAACTGCGCGAACGCCGCGTGCTGATCGCGGTCGCGGGGATGGAAGGTGCGCTATTTAGCGTACTGGCGGGCCTCGTCGGCGGGCTGGTGATCGCAGTGCCGAGTTCGGTCGGCTACGGCGTATCGGCCGCCGGAGAAGTTGCGCTCAAGTCAGCTCTCGCGTCCTGCGCGCCCGGCGTCGTGACGGTCAACATCGACAACGGCTATGGCGCGGCCTGTGCGGCGCTGAAGCTCATGCGAGCCAGCTGATGAGGCCGCGCACGATGTGCGTTCAGACGGATTCGACCAACGGTTTGCCCATCTGCCGCGTCTTGCCGCGAAACAGCGCGATGAGCTCGCCCGCACCGTTGGTTATTCGCACGTCGTAGAGTCCGGTTCGTCCGCTAAGAGTCTGTTCTCTCGCCTCCGCGGTCAGCACGTCACCGGCGTATCCGGGTTTCAGCCAGTCGATCGAGGCGTTGGCCGCGAGGGCCATTTGATTGTGGCTGTTCGACGCGTGTGCCATCGCCGTGTCCGCCAGCACGAACACGAACCCCCCGTGGCAGACGTCGAGCCCGTTCACCATGTACGGCGCGACCGTCATCGACAGACGCGCAAATCCGGGTGCAACCGTTTCGATCGCTATGCCGAGATGCTGGGCGGCATGGTCGCTCGCGTGCATCGCCGCGGAGGCCGTGCGCGCGACGGCCTCGGCGTCCTTCGCGGCGTCGAAGTTGCTCATCGGTGAATCCTGGCCGGGAATTGCGCCTGGCGCAGCCGCACATGGTCGGGTGTCGTAAGCGGGCCGACCCGAGTTCTGCGTGGTGCGCGATGGCAGAAGTGCGCAAGACTAGCACCAATGGAGGGTTGTATCCGTGGGTCATTCTGATACAGTCAGAATAGAAATTATGCTCTATTGTGTATCAATATGAGTGGCAGTCAGGCCTCCGACAACACCGCTGCAAGGGTCGAATCCGGAGAGGGGATCTTTGACCCCGCACGCCTGCCAGCGTCGTATTTCGAAGATCCCTATGCACTGCTGGCGGAGCTGCGTGAGTCGGCACCCGTGTATTGGTGTCCGGACGGCAGCCTGTACCTCACTCGTCATGCCGACCTGTTCAGCGTGTATCGCGATCCGAGGACGTTCAGCTCTGACAAGCGCGTGCAGTTCAAACCGCTGCTGGGAGATTCGCCGCTCTACGACCACCACACGACTTCGCTCGTGTTCAACGATCCGCCGCTGCACACGCGAGTGCGGCGAGCTTTTGGCAACGCCCTGTCGCCACGCGCTGTCGCGGCGATGCGGCCCTGGGTGGAGCAGTTGGTGGAACGGTTGCTCGATGGTGCGCAGGCGAAAGGGGAGTTTGATCTGGTCGAGGACTTCGCGGCCGCTATCCCGATCGAGGTGATCGGCAACCTGTTGCGTATTCCCGAAAGTGAACGTGGGCCTTTGCGGGCCTGGTCTCTGGCGATCCTCGGCGCGCTTGAGTTCAAACTGACTCCGGAGCGGCTCGCGGAAGGCAATCAGGCGGTCACCGATTTTCTGGCCTTGCTCGATGATCTGGTGTGGCGCCGACGCGAGTCACTGACCGACGATGAAGACGATCTGCTGGCGCGTTTGCTCCGGTTTGAGGCCGATGGCGTACAACTGCGCGGTGCGGCGCTCTACCATCAGATCGTCTTTCTGTTGAATGCCGGTCACGAGACGACGACCAACCTGATTTCGAATGGCGCGCTCGCGCTACTCGCTGCGCCCGAAGCACTGACGCGCTTGCAGGCGGACCCGTCCGGTTGGGGGCTCGCGGTCGAGGAACTGTTGCGCTACGAGGCACCCATTCAGCTGAACAACCGGCGCTCGGTAACACCCACCTGCATCGGCGGCATAGACGTGCCGGCCGGCACCAACATCACGATGAACATCGCGGCGGCCAACCGCGACCCGGCCGTGTTCGACGCGCCCGACGCGCTCGACCTGCGGCGCAACCCGAACCCGCACCTGTGTTTCGGGTCAGGAATACATACGTGCGCCGGTCTGCACGTTGCGCGGCTGGAAGGTGAGGTCGCACTGGCCGCGCTGTTTCGGCGGTTCCCGGATCTGACACCATGCGGGCCGGCGGTGAGAGCCCGGCGCGCGCGTTTCCGGGTCATCTTGCACGCACCGATGGCAACCGGCATCGTGCCATGAGTCATGCCGCCCGCCGCTTACGTGCTGCCTGGCGGGTTCGAATCAGGAGTCGTTGACGATGTATGCACAAATGGTCAAAACGGGTGTCGACCGGGTCGCTGATCTGGACGACCTGCCGCCAGACGAGCGGGAATTCCAGCGCCGCATAGATGAAGACGTGCATGTCGAGCCGCGCGATTGGATGCCCGATGCCTACCGCAAGACACTCATCCGTCAGATTTCGCAGCACGCCCACTCGGAGATCGTCGGCATGCTCCCCGAGGGTAACTGGCTGACGCGCGCGCCCACGCTGGAACGCAAGATGATCCTCCTTGCGAAAGTGCAAGATGAAGGTGGGCACGGTCTCTACCTCTACAGCGCCGCGGAGACGCTCGGCATTTCGCGCGACGAGATGATCGAACAACTCCACACCGGTCGGGCGAAGTACTCGAGCATCTTCAACTACCCGA
>JBCCEJ010000007.1:0-123702 GCA_039030335.1 Pseudomonadota bacterium
CAGAGGTTGATTTGAGTCGGAGCAGATCAGCAGCAGCAATGTTGACGACAACAATGTGACCATTAGTGGATGTAGAGCAGATTCTCAGGATGGCGGCGGCGCAAGGCGCCGCGCGCCTGATCGTCGGACAGCACGGCCTGCTTTCCACGCCGGCTGCGTCCGCGGAAATCCGCAAGCGTGGTACCGACGGAGGCCTGGTGCTCTCAGCCAGTCACAACCCTGGCGGAGAGGACGAGGACTTTGGCATCAAGTTCAACATCGCCGCCGGCGGCCCGGCACCCGAAGCCGTCACCGAAGCCATATTTAAGTGCACGCGTGAAGTAACCGATTACGCGATCGCTTCATCGCCCGACCTGGACCTGGAGGCGCTCGGGGAAACGCGCCTTGGCGAGACGGTCGTCGAGATCATCGACCCGGTCGCGAACTACGCGGAGCTGATGCGCGAGCTCTTTGATTTCGACGCGATTCGTGACTTGTTCGCGAGCGGATTCACTATCGCTTTCGACGCCATGCACGCGGTTACCGGACCGTATGCGAGAACGCTGTTGGAGCAGGAACTGGGCGCTGCGCCGGGATCGGTGTTCAACGCCGTACCGCTACCCGACTTCGGTGGTGGTCATCCGGACCCGAATCCCACCCACGCCCGCGCGCTGCTCGACCGCATGCTGGCAGATAGCGGGCCGGACTTCGGAGCCGCGTCAGATGGCGATGGCGATCGCAACATGATCCTCGGACGCGGCATCTACGTGACGCCGTCCGACTCGCTCGCGGTGCTGGCAGCCAACGCGCACCTGGCTCCGGGGTACGCGCATGGACTGGCCGGCGTAGCGCGGTCCATGCCGACGAGCGCGGCGGTCGATCGCGTCGCCGCAGCGCTCGGCATCCCGGCCTATGAGACTCCGACCGGCTGGAAATTCTTCGGCAACCTGCTGGATGCGGGCAAAGCGACCCTGTGCGGCGAAGAGAGTGCCGGCACGGGATCCGACCACGTGCGCGAGAAGGATGGTCTCTGGGCCGTGCTGTTGTGGCTCAACATTCTCGCAGTACGCCGGGAGTCCGTTGCCGGGATCGTGACCTCACACTGGCGGCGATACGGCCGCAACTACTATTCGCGCCACGACTACGAAGGGGTCGACACGGCTGTCGCCAACCAGATCGTCACGCATCTTCGCGACACCCTTGCCGAACTGCCTGGACGAACGGTAGCAGGGCTCTGCGTACGGTCGGCGGATGACTTCTGTTACGCCGATCCGGTCGACGGTTCCATCTCCCGGCAGCAGGGTGTGCGGATCGCCTTCGACGACGACTCGCGCGTCGTGCTGAGGCTCTCAGGCACCGGCACCGTCGGTGCGACCGTGCGCGTTTATCTGGAGCGCTACGAAGCTGATGTCGAGCGCCAGCATCTGGATCAGCAAGACGCCTTGGCGAAACAGATTGCGGCGGTTGAGGAGTTGACAGGTCTGCGGCGCCTGACTGGCCGCAACGTTCCCGATACGATCACCTGAACCTCGACGGACGCTGGTACAACGGCGTCTGTTCGGCCATCGCATCGCGCACCCTCGTTGCCCGATGTGGTATACCGTATACCAGAGCCCAGCACAGCAGAGGACTTGAGGAATGCGGATTATCGTGCACGGCCAGCAGGCTTTTGGTAAGAGCGTGCTGGAGGCTTTATTGGATCGCGGCGAGGATGTGATCGCGGTCTACTGCGAGCCCGATAAAGAAGGGCGTCCGCACGACCCGATCAAGGCGGCGGCCCTGGAGCGGGGTATCGACGTGCATCAACCCAAGTCGTACCGTGACGCGCCGACGCAGGCGGCTTTTGCGGCTCACAATGCCGACCTGTGCGTGATGGCTTACGTGACCCTGTTCGTCCCGGAAGAAGTGCTGAATGCGCCTACACACGGCTCCATTCAGTATCACCCGTCCCTGTTGCCGCTGCATCGGGGTGGCAGCTCGATCAACTGGCCGATCATCTGGGGCCGCGAAGAAACAGGATTGTCTATCTTCTGGCCGGATAACGGGCTCGACGAAGGACCGATCCTGATGCAGAAGACGTGTGAGATAACGGACGACGACACCCTCGGTAGCCTCTATTTCGACAAGCTCTTCCCGATGGGCGTCGAGGCAATGCTGGAAAGCGTCGACCTCGTGCGCGACGGCAATGCGCCCAGGGTAGACCAGGATCACGGTCTCGCGACCTATGAAGGCTGGTGCCGGGGCGATCTGGTGCGCATCAACTGGCATTTGCCGACGCAGACCACATGGAACCTCATCAGAGGTGCCAATCCCGCCCCCGGTGCGTGGACGACCTACGATGGTAAGCAGGTCGCCATCTTCGATTCCGAGAAGGTCGCGGGCGCGAAGAGCGTTCAGCCCGGGCAGGTCACCGACATATCCGAGGCCGGCGTCACCGTGGCAACGGCGGAGAGCCAGATTCGCGTCAAGCGGCTGCGCGCCGAGGGCGGTAAGAAGATCCCTGCGTCCGAGTGGGCTGCCGAGGTGGGGCTGAGCGTCGGTAAGCGCTTCAGATAGATGGCCGCGGCCGGCCCCAACGCGGCCGCGCCGATGTCAGGGCCACGCCGGATCGTCAGTCCACCGCGAAACGATAAGTGCCGCGCTGTCCGCTACTGCGATTTCCGTCCAGGTCTTGCACCGTATAATTCCAAAGCTTCAACTCGCCTGTGGCCGGGCGGTACTCGGCCCGGCTGGCGGTGGCTTTGTGGACCGCGATCGAATACGGGGCCAGCTGCTCGAATCGCACTGGCGAGCCGTTTGCAACGACACGTATCACCTTGCCGTTCCGTCGGAATTCCGTGAGTGCCTCTGACCGCATGCGCAGATTCTGGTGTCGCACACGGACCTTGCCCCGGTAAACGCGTACGCCGCTTACGAAGTCGACTTCGGACTCGACCGATTCGATCTGAAACCCGTCGATATGCGTGGACACGGCCAATGGGGCTGGCACCCAGAACGTCAGGCCTAGCGCCGCCACGGCGGCCAGTGCGGCAGCGCGGCGTGGCGCCGTCCGCTCTGGCGCGCGGGTCTTCACGTTTGCTGCCTCGACAACCAGCGTTCGTTGATGGCGGGCCGGTGTGCGAGCACTCGATCGAGAAGGCGGTCGGGATCGTCATCCACGAGCACCGCTTCGCGATGATTGGCATCGAGAAATCCGGCCTCCACCATCGAGTTCAGAAAGACCAGTAGCGCGTCGTAGTAGCCGCGTACGTTGAGGATGCCGCACGGCTTTCCGTGTACACCGATCTGGGTCCAGGTCCAGATCTCGAACAGTTCCTCCATCGTACCGATACCGCCCGGCAAAGCGATGAAGGCGTCGGCGTTGTCTGCCATCATCCCCTTGCGCGCGTGCATCGATTCGACGACTTCGAGCCGATCCAGGTCCGGGTGCAGACCCTCGCGCGCAAACAGACCCTCGGGAATCACGCCTAGAGTACGTCCCCCAGCCGCGATGGCGCCGTCGGCCACGGCGCCCATCATGCCCCGGCCCCCACCTCCGTAGACCAGCTGCAAGCCGCGCCGGGCGATCGCACCACCGACCGTACGGGCAGTTTCCACATAGCCGGGTTCATTACCTGACTTGGATCCGCAGAACACGCAGACACTTTTCATAACGCCTTGACGATCTCCATCGGGCCAGTGCCGCAGGTGAACCGGCAAATTCCGTGCGCTACCCGGCGCACCAACTCCGGGGTACTAGGGTCAAACCGTCTGTGCGGCACGTCAACATAATCGATTTATACGCTATGTTCTGTAAATCGATCTGTGCTATATGTTGGGGTTTGATACTCGGGCGATGGCCTTACAAAAGCATTGTCTTCTTGGCATTGCCTGGCGTCCCGGTCAACCAGGAATTCCTTCGAGGGGAGTCATGGGTGCAGTGAAACTGCCGAAGAACTACAAGCCCAAGAAAAGCGAAACGTACATGAACGACAAGCAGCTCGAGTATTTCCGGCTCAAGCTGCTCGACTGGCGCCAGTCGCTGCTCGAAGAATCGCAGCAAACCATCGATCAGATGCGTGACGCCGCGCGCGATGTAAGTGACGAAGCCGAGCGGGCCAGCCGCGAGGCGGAAATCACCTTCGAGCTGCGCACACGCGATCGTTACCGCAAGCTGCTGAGCAAGATCGATCAGGCGTTGAAGCGCATCGAAGACGAGTCGTACGGATTCTGCGATGAGACGGGCGAGCCGATCGGGCTTGACCGGCTCGAGGCGAGACCGATCGCAACGCTGACGATAGAGGCACAGGAACGGCGCGAGCAACTGGAGCGTCAGTACGGCGATCGCTAGCGTCCGCTCGGGGCGCCCCGAGGTCACCCGTCATATCTCGCTGGCCTTAGCGAGCGGCGGTTGCGGCCAGCAGGCGGTTCGCAAGTACCATCCGTCCTGTTCGAGTCGTGTCGCAGTGGCGCTGCTTCCCTCCACTCATGCGCCCATGAATCAGCAGGCAAGCGGTTCTTTCGCAGCTTGTCCGGCCCCGTTGGCTCATCGACCCTACGTCAGCTTTCCCCGCCCGTGGCAGCATTCGCGCAGGCGCCACCACCTCCCCTGACGAACTGGCGCGCGCGGCAATTGGCCCGGCGCCACGGGCGACACCGTGTTATTCTTAACCTTATGGTTGAACATAACGTTGCCGCACTCGACGCCGTGTTTCAGGCTCTGGCTGATGCGACGCGGCGTGCCATCGTTGCGCGCCTCGCGAGCGGGCCGGAAGTCACGGTAACCGAACTGTCAGAGCCGTTCGATATGTCGCTCGCCGCGGTATCGAAACACCTGCGCGTGCTGGAGCGGGCCGGCGTCATCGAACGGCGCCGGTCCGGGCGGCAGCATTTTTGCCGACTGAGTCGCTCGGGTCTCGAAGGTGCGGACACCTGGCTCAGGTACTACGCGCAATTCTGGACCGAGCGTCTCGATGAACTCGAAGCGTTGTTGGACGAGGAAGGGAGTTGAGCGAAGCCTCCCTGGAACTGAAGGTCGAGAAGACCTTCGCCGCCGATATCGCAACGGTGTATGCGGCACTTACAGACCCGGCGATGCTACAGCGGTGGATGGCGCCGGGGCGTCTCGAAGTCGTGGAGGCGGTCTGCCAACCGGTGGTCGGTGGGCAATACCGTATCGTCATGCACGATCCCGAAGACGGGTCGGTCGTTGCGACGTCAGGCACCTTTGAGGACGTACGACCTCCCGTGAGGCTCGCGCACACGTGGCAGTGGGACGGCACCTCGGAAGTGACCCGCGTCTGCATGGACCTCGTTTCGCTCCCAGACGGCGGTACATTGCTGACCCTCACCCATTCGCGCTTCGAAGACGCTGCTCGTCGTATCAGCCACGGCGAGGGATGGGAGGGTTGCCTGCAGAAGCTCGCCGCTCTGCTCGACATGCGTCGCATCTGAGGCTCCCAGCGGCGGGCGTTGCCACCAGCTGGCCGACGCACCGGGCCAGTCAGTCTCCCTCGGTCACGTAACCAGCCACGAGGTCGCGTGTCACCGCATCCGGTTCGCGCAGGGCCGGGTCGCCGTGCCCACCGCCGCCAGCCGTCTCCAGCCTCAGGCTGTCTCCGCGCTCTACGGCGATGCCCCGGACCTTGCTCCCCAGCTCGGTCACGGTGCCGTCCGCCGACTTGAGGAACAGCCGGCCCGGTCTGCCAGCCCCTCCTCCTGCGAGCCCGTACGGTGGGATTTTGAAGCGATCCAGGTTGGCCGCGAACTTCCCGGATGGCGCGTCCAGACGGAACTCGCGGACGAGGCCGAGGCCTCCGCGGTAGCGGCCCGGACCGCCGGAGTTGGCCAGCAGACCGTACGCGGTGAATGTGATCGGGTAGTCCTGCTCGATCATCTCTACCGGGGAATTCGCGACGTTGTGAAAACCGCAGGAGAACCCATTGGCGCCATCTGCCGTCGGGTGCGCGCCCCAGCCGCCGCATTCCAGGTCGAAGTACACCGGCCGGCTACCGTCCTCGCAATAAGCCTGCAGCGCGTATGCATAGCTGACACCGTAGTAACAGGCCGGCACGGCCTGCGGCAGAGCCTGGGCAAACGCCCCCATTACGCAGTTGACGACGCGATGGCCGACGGCCATCCGATTGGCGACGGCCGCGGGCCGTCTCGCGTGTACGACGCTGCCAGGCCGGGTCACTATGTGCACTGCGCGATAACAGCCCGCATTGGCCGGAATCTCCTGGCCGATCGACATCAGCACGGCGCATACAACCGCGGACGATGCCATATTGCGCGTGCAGTTGACGGGCCCGGATACCTGATCTGCGCTTGCCGAAAGATCGACCGCCAGATGCTGACCTTGCACTGACAACTGGCACCGAATGGCGATCGGTCCGTCGCCCAGTCCGTCGTCGTCGACCTGGTCCTCGAAATAGAACTCACCATCCGGCATCGCGTCGATCGCGGCCAGCATGGCCTCTTCGCTCTGCGCCTGGATGCGGGTGCACGCGGCGGCGAGTCGCTCGGATCCGTAGCGCCGCGCCAGCCCGGCGAGCGCGCGCGCGCCAACCGTGAGTGCCGCGAGCTGGGATTCGAAGTCGCCCCCGACATTCTCGGGTTCCCGAGTGTTGCGCAGAAAGGTCTTGATCAGATCCTCGTTGCGCAACCCGCGCCGCACGACCTTGACCGGGGGGAAGCAGATACCTTCCTGAAATACCTCGGTCGCGCCGGCGTCATAGCTGCCGGGTGCGCCGCCGCCGACGTCCTGGTGATGAACCAGGATTCCCGCGATCGCCACTCGCTCACCGTCGACGAATACGGGCATGAAGGTCAGTACGTCGGGGAGGTGCTGGCCGCCGCTGTACGGGTCGTTGGTCATGACTATATCGCCGTCATCCCATTCGGCGAGCGGCAAATGCTCGTCGACCAGATCGCGCAGGCAGCTCGCCATCGAGTTGAGATGCACCGGCATGCGGGCCGCCTGGGCCACGCTGAAACCGTCCGCGTCGAACACGCAGGTGGAGTAGTCGAGAATTTCGCGCACGACCGAGGAGCGGCTGGTGCGCCAGATCGTGACGCTCATTTCCTCGGCGGCAGCTACCAGTGCGCCGCGAATGATCTCGGTATCAATAGCGTCTGCGCCGCTCATACGCCGTCCTCCGTCGCGGCACCGGGACGGGATGCTTCGAGGCAACCCGCTCGGGACTGCATCACTTGCCAACCACCCGGAATGACGATCGTCGTGTGTTGGTCTTCCACGATCAGCGGCCCTGTCGCCGGCCCGGCCGCCAGCGCGCTGCGACCGATAACCGGCACGTGCTGATAGGTTTCAGCGAAGTAGACGCTTCTGGGTTCTGGACCCGTTGCGTCCGCGGCGTGGTCCCGGGCCGGCGGACCGGGCGCGTGCGGTGACGCCAGCTCCTCGCCCAGGCTCTGCCTGGCGCGCAGACGTAGCGTCATGATCTCCGGCGTAACGCGCCGGTCACAGTGCGCGAAGTTCGACTCGTGCAGATCGTGAAACCTCACGCAGGCCTCCGCGATGGTGTCAGCGTCAACCGCATCGCCGGGCCACGGGACCTGCAGCTCATAGGCTTGACCGCGGTAGCGCATATCGGCGCTGTAGAGGTAGTCGACGGATTTCGGCGGGCCCTCCCGGGGTTCGCCAGGGATCCCCATGCGATGCTCCGCAGCGATCGTGAGAGAGTCTCGCAGCCCCCGAAGTGCTCCCGCGCTTTCCGGTATCGCCGGCAGCAGCCTGGTCGCGGCGAAGTCGTGCATGATGTCCGCGTACAGCATTCCCCAGGCGCTGAGTGTCGCGGCATTTTCCGGGTACAACACCCGGGACGCACCGAGTTCGGTCGCGATGTCGGCTGCGTGCAATCCGCCCGCGCCACCGAACGACATCAGCGTGAAGTCGCGCGGGTCGAGACCTTTTTCGAACAGGCTCAGCCGGATCGCCGCCGCCATCTGTGCGACCGCCACGCGCAGCACCCCCGCCGCCGCGGCGGCATCGTCGAGTTCGAGCGCAGCACCGACATGCGCGCGCAGCGCTCGCCCGGCGGCGCCGGCATCGAGCTGCATCTCACCGTTGAGAAACGCGTTTGGCGAGAGCCGCCCGAGCGCGACATTGGCATCGGTTACAGTCGCAGCGGTACCGCCTTTGCCGTAACTCGCCGGTCCGGGTTCGGCGCCCGCGCTCTCCGGTCCCACGCGGACACGGCCGGCGGCATCGACACGGGCGAGGGAGCCGCCGCCGGCGCTCACCGTGCGGATCTCCGTCATGGGCACCCGCACGGGGCAGTCTGCAATGACGCCTTGCGTCACCTCCCTGGCCTGCCCGTGTTGGACGACGCAGACGTCGAAACTGGTACCCCCCATGTCGATGCCGACGACGTTCTCTACCCCCGCCGCACGTCCCAGCGTTTGCACGGCCAGGGCGCCGCCGGCAGGCCCGGATAACAGCAGCCTGACCGGCGTATCGGCTGCCTGCCGGGGTGTCAGTACGCCGCCGTTCGACTGAAACAGGAACAGCTCGGCGGCGATGCCCGCTGCGTGGAGGCGCGCGGCGAGTCTGCGCACGTACCGGCCGACCACCGGCATCAGGGCGGCGTTCAGCACGGTTGTCGAGGTGCGCTCGAATTCGCGCAGCTCGGGGCTCACGGCATGGCTCGTGCAGACATTGAGATCGGGCAATGCTTCACCGAGGGCCTCGGCCAGCTGCTGCTCGTGTTCGGGGTTGGCGTAGGCGTGCAGCAGGCACACCGCCACGGCGTCGGCGCCGCTCGCGCGGACAGACTCGATGGTCCGTGCCAGCGAGTCGCAGGATACCGGCCTCTCGATACCGCCGTCGGCGCGGGTTCGCTCGTCGACCCCAAAGCGCAGATGTCGGGGTACGAGTACGGTCCGTGGCTCGGCGAGCGCGGCGTATACCTCCGAGCGAACGTGCCGGCCAATTTCCAGGACGTCTTCAAACCCGGCCGTCGTCACGAGCGCGGTCTGCGCGAGCTTGCGTTCCAATACCGCGTTGGTCGCGATCGTCGTCCCGTGCATCAGTGTGTCGATATCGGCCACGTCGAAGCCGACCCGAGCGGCCGCCGCCTGCAGTCCGTCCACGATGCCGATCCCAGGATCGTCGGGCGTCGTTGGGGTCTTGTAAGATGCCGCGCGGCCGGAAGCCAATTCCAACAGCTGTATATCCGTGAACGTCCCACCGACGTCCACGGCGGCTCGCCAGCCGCCTGATCGCTCCCGGATCGA
This sequence comes from Pseudomonadota bacterium, assembly GCA_039030335.1. Lineage (GTDB taxonomy): Bacteria > Pseudomonadota > Gammaproteobacteria > HK1 > HK1 > JBCCEJ01. The sequence continues at coordinate 9,214 of JBCCEJ010000007.1, forward strand.
CATCGCTCCTCCGGTCCTCATTTTTTGCCATAACTCAGACGGCGACGCAGACGCCATCGACGGCGAGAGTAGCGCCGCTCACGATGGACGCCTCGTCGCTCACCAGAACCAAAGCGCAGTTCGCGCCTTCAAATACGAATCGCCGCGCAAAGGCCGCGCCGACACCAGAGCCGGCACCGGTTGACATAGCCAACCCGCACGGCGGTCTCGCCATCGTCATGAGATGCGCGCCGGGTTCCGCCCGGGCCATTTTGGTGCGCCGGGTGCCGGGATTGACATCCCATGCCCGTAGCCCCACCTTTGCTTGGTTGGAAAGGCAGCATTCCGGCTTGGCCGGAGGAGTTCCCGCATGAGCCTGACGGCCGAAACGCGTAGCCGCATCGAAGACATTGTTGCATCAAACCGGGTCGTGCTGTTCATGAAAGGCACGCCGCAGCAGCCTCAGTGTGGCTTCTCAGCGCGCACCGTCGGCATTCTTCAGCGAGTGGTGGGTGACGACTTCGGCAGCTACAACGTGCTCGCGGACCAGGAAGTTCGCGAGGGTATCAAGACCTTCTCCGACTGGCCCACGATTCCCCAGCTGTACGTCGACGGTGAGTTCCACGGCGGATGCGATCTCATCACGGAGATGTTCAACCGCGGCGACCTGCACCAGTTGTTCGGACTCCCGGAACCCGATCGGACGCCGCCGGAGATCACTATAACTGACGGTGCACTGGAGATTATTCGCGGCGCCCTGGACAGCAATCCGGGGATGTTCGTGCACTTGAGTATCGATGCCAACTGGTCTCACGATTTTCGTCTGGGTCCGATGCAGGGGCATGAGATTCGTACCGAGTCGAACGGCATCACCGTGCTCATGGATTTGGAGTCAGCCTCCAAGGCGCGTGGTCTCGAGCTCGACGCGGTCGAGAACTTCGGTGGTACGAGTCTTCACGTCAACAACCCGAACATGCCGCCGCCGGTACAGGACTCCAGCCCTTCCGACATCAAGGCGATGCTGGACGCGGGTGAGATTCTTGAACTCATCGATGTGCGCACTGATGACGAGCGTGCCAGGGCTGCGATAGAAGGCTCCAGCATGCTCGATCAGGCCGAGCTGGCGCGTCTCGAAGCCTTGCCGAAAGATACCCGGCTCGTGCTGTATTGCCACACCGGAGTGCGCAGTGCCCAGGCAGGCGAGCACTTCCGGAACCTGGGCTTCACCGATGTGCACAACTTGAGCGGCGGCATCGACGCCTGGTCGAAGGAAGTGGACACGAGCGTTCCGCGCTACTGAACTCGCAGCCCGGCTGCGCAGACTCTCTCTGCGCGTCCGCGCCTGCTTTAGTCACACCCCGCCCGACTGCATAAGCGGCTGATCACCGCCGGTCACGGGCTGCATGGGATGGCCCGGCGCCGGCCGTTACCTCGACGCCCCTCCCGCGTGCCGCCGCCGCCTTGTCGGTAGACACGGCGCTTGCTCTGCCATTCGTTTTCCCGCATCGACCCCGTGCCGCCATCCGCATCGTTTGCGTAGAAGCAGTGCCTTTGCCCCGCCTCGCAATACGGTCGCCAGAATTGGTCGGCACGCTGTGGCAAGGTTGGCCGAACACGGTACAGCGCGGGACGCCCATGCCGATGCGGTGCCGGCCCGGCGAGTTCATTAGACGGAGCCCTGGACGACGATGAGAGTGACGCGCTGGTTCTTCCTGACGGTGTTGCTTGCGGCGGCGGCGAGTCGCGCTGCGACGGTCGATACGGAGACCGCGGGGTCGCGTGCGCAGCTCGCGCCGTTAGAGGCGGCTGGCACCGGCGTCTGGGCCGCCGTGCTGACCGTTCCGGAGGTCGGTTTCTACTCTGTTCAAGTGCGAGGCGGCCCCGGCGTCGAGGTCCGCCTGCGCGGCCGGATGACGGGGCCGCAGCGGTGGCACACCGCGCCGGAAGGCGCGCCCGGCGCGCGGATCGATAGTCTGTTGGACGCGGGCTCTTACGTGCTGGACGTGCGCAGCCCGGGCGGCAATCAGACGCAGGCACCCAAGGCCACCATCGCTCGCGCCACTGAACGTAATGCTGCCGATGCCCCGTGGCCCGCCCCAGGTGCAGGAGTGTCCACGACATTGGCGGATGGGGAGCTCCGCAGCTACTGGCTGACGCTGCGCACCGACCGCGTCGTCACTGTGCAGGCAGCCGGGCGGGCCCTCACGGATGTGCGGGTGTTCCGGGACGGCATCTGGGTCATGCCCGACCGACGCGAGCGGGTCCGGTCCACGCCAACCGCCGGCGCCCCGCTTATACAACTCTCAATTACACTGATGTTGCCGGCGGGTCGGTACCGGATTAGTGCCGTTGGGGCTCGGCCGCTGGCCTGGACGCAGGACGCAGACCAGTTTCCACTGCACCTGCGCACCGGCTTCGTGCGCGTCGCGGCAAACCAGCGCACGCGCCGTACGCTCTCCCCGTTCGGTGCCGATCACTTCCTGGTGCCGCAAAGCGCGAACCTCGCGCGGGTAGAATTCGCCGTGCCGGCCGAGGCGTCGCTGCGCGTACAGGCATACGCACAGCAATGGCCTTTCAAGCGGGCTGGTGAACTGCGTGAGCTCACCCGTAAACAACGCATCCCGATGCTGGAGATTCGGCCCCGTGGCCGACCAGGCTTTGCGTCCGCGGACGACTATCGATTCGATCTGGTCACGGTACGCGGCGAGCCTGGCACGGGCTACGTTCTGCAGACCGCTCGCGCCTCGCGTCGCCAGTCGGTAACGACGCCCGGCTTCTACCGGGTTCAGGCATTGCCGATCGGTGCGGCCCGTGACCACGCGCCTGTAACGGGACTCGCCTTTTCGGGACCGCGCAGTCAACAGCGCCACGGGTTGGCCGCGTCGGGCGCCGTGCAGCTCACGCCTGGCAGTCATTTCGTGCGCCAGTTCAATCTCGAGAGGGCCACGGAGTTCTTCGTGCGCGTGGTCGCGGACGGGCGCTACCGGTTCAGCGGCTCCGGGGCCGAAGCGGCCTATGCGATCAAGCCGTATGGTCGTCCCAGCAAGGGCAAGTGGCGCGAACAAAGCCCCGACAGCGACGGAACCCTGGAGCTGACGCGGGGTTACTACCGGCTGTACGTGCGCCCCGATCTGCCGGGTGTACACCAGATGACGATCGGCGGCGCGGCTGCCGATACGACCCGTCAGCGCGCCTTGCCGACGGCCGTGGGGTACGACGCTATCGAAGTCAAACCAGAACACGAAGCGATTATCAGCAACGCTGACGCCGCGGACGCGGTCGGACTTAGCATTCGGAAGCTCCCCATCGAACTCGCGCAGCCGTTGCCTGTGTTGCTCGACCCCGGCGAGAGCGTCGAGATCCCGGTTTCGGTGGACGTAGCGGGCGTCCTGCGTTTCGAAGCCTGGGACGGCGGCGATGGCGTAACGTTGATGACAGTTGCCGAAAACGGACAGCGCGGCGCGGAAGGCCGCGAGCTCGCCGTCGTGCCTGGCGTGACCGTGACGTCCGTGCGCTCCCATCGCCTTGCGCCGCTGGCTGGTTTGCTTACCTTCTCACCGGGCGCCGAGCCGGACATGCCGGCCGCGCCGCCCCCCGAGTATCGCCGACTGCCCTTGAACGGGCCCATTCAGGCGCACATCAAAGACGGGCTCGGCGAGCGGTTCCTCGTGACGGTCCCGCGCAGCGGGTACTACGGCTTGCGCAGCGCGGGCGTGCTGGCGCTGCGAGCTGCACTGCATACTCGGGCGCGAGCCGGGCTGGTCGACGCTCCGAGTGCCGCGCCGGGCGCCGCGGGCCGGAATTTCGCCTGGCACGGTTGGCTTAGCGCCGGCGACTATCATCTCGACGTGACACCGCAAGGCAGCAGTCGGGGGCTGGCCACGCTCGCATTCGTGCACCTGCCACCGGCCGTTGGCGGTAGTGTCACCGAAGATCGGAGCGCGGCGGTTTCGCTCGCATCGAACGACTCTGCATCAACGTCGAGGCCGCTCTGGCGATTCCAGGTCGACGTGCCGGTCGCCGGGCGCTATCGCTTACGCGCAATGGAAGGCGACCAGCGTCACCCGTTTACATTGATGGATCCGCAGGGATGGCCCGTCACCGTCCCGTTCGCGTCCGGCGAGGCCGTCCTGGATCTGGATCCCGGGGCGCACGTATTGATCGTCGCGCCTGCGCGCCGCGCCCGGCGTCTGGTAGTCGAACTCGTGCCTGAACCAGCCGCGGCCGTACGCGAAGGACATGGTCCGCACGAGTTGACGCTGCCGAGCGTAGTCACGCATCGGTGGCACGATGATGGTCCCGATCTGTGGACGTTTGAGCTGGATGCGCCCGGGACTCTGGTCGTCGACTTGAACGCCGGCATGCACGCCGATCTACGGCATGCGGATGGCACTGTACCCGAAGCTCCGCGGGCGCTATTCGCCTCCGGATCGTTCGCACTGCCCGCGGGCCGGTACGCGTTGCGGGTCAGACATCCGCGTCGGGCCAATCGCACGGACTACACCTTGCGTGTCAGCACTCGCGAACTGCTTCCCGGGCAGCGTCGACGCGTATCGCTACCCGTGCGCATTCCGCTGGTGGTACCAGAGAACGGTCAACTTCGCGTGCATTCGACCGGGCCCGCGGATACGCGCGCCTTCCTCCATCGTGAGCGGCCGGTCGCAGAGGGATCGCGGCACGTCGAGATAGCGCGTGTCGATGACAATGGCGCCGACTGGAACTTCGCGTTGCACGGCCGGTTTCCGCCAGGACGGTACGAGCTCGAGCTGCGCGGATCGCCCGGCCGTTCCAGGGAGACCACCGTAGTCATGCTGGCGGCCGGAAACGACGACGCGCGCGCGCGCGGCCAGGCGGTTGCGCCAGCCACGCTCGAACTCGCCGGCGGTCGGGAGCTGAGCGTGGAGATGAAGCCAGGTACGACGCGCACGGTCTCGGTACCGCCGGGCCCGGGTCTCGTCGTCGCCAGATCGTCCGGGACTGCCTGGCGGTTGACCGCGCCCGGTCTCGCGGCCGTGTCGGGCGGCAACGTCTCGGCGCTCGCCTACGAGTCACCGCCCGCCCGCATCACGCTGAGCGGTACGGCGAGCCGCGTCGAGAGCGTGAGGCTGCGCCACGTCGCGATGACCGCCGGGCCCGCGGTGCCCGTGACGGGCGGGCAGATTGCACTCGAACCGAACCGGACGCGGCGCTTCACGTTGCCGCCAGCCGACCGCGCGACCGGGCCCTGGCGTCGGGTCACCTTCGAGTTGCCGGCCGGGGTTTACGCGTTCGTCGCGGGGCAGACGGTGGGCGGAGTGCGTCCGGGGCGCTTTAGCCTCGATACGGACGCCGACGGCTTCCGGGTGGCGAACCTGTCTGCGTCGATACGGCACGTCGGGGTCAGCCTTAGCGCCGTTAAGTCGGCGCAGCTGCGCTTCGTCCGGGCATCCGGGCCGGGTCGCTGGCGCCCGCTGATGCCGCATCCATTGAAAGCGGCGGGCGCAGGCGTCGTAGCCGATGAGGACATCGGGGAGATCAGCCTGGGAACAGGTTTGACGGTGGCCTGGACCGAGCACCCCGGGCTCTGGTCCAGCTTGCCCGCTTTGAAGTACGCCGCAGGGTCCGTGGCCCCGCTCGCTGTGTCGGATGCGGGCGGCACGGTTGTGATGCGGGATGCGCAACCCCGGTTGCTGACGGTGCGCGCACCGCTTCCGGTGCTTTTGAGAATGCAGGACGCGGCAGGTTCTGGTCACGCGCTGATAAGCGAGGGCGTGAAACGATTCGTCGTGCCCGCTGGCAAAGTCCGATTGGACATCCTGACGCTACTCGGACCAACCGATGTGCAGCTCTCGTCCATCGCGGCGACTGATCTGGTCGAAGGACTGACCGCGCCGCAGGTGCTCGCCAGCGGCGCCATGGCGCTCTATCAATTCGAACTCGGTACCGGGCGGCACATCGGACTCGGCCTCAGCTCCGAAACGGCCGCGCTCCGGTTGCAGCTGCTGGATGCGGCCGGCGCGCCGCTCGCAGAAGCGGCAAACCTGACCCGCCGGCTACCAGCCGGGCAGTACCTGGTTGCCGTCAGGAACAGCGGTCCGGTGGCCGCGACGTTGCGCGTCGCGCTGGTTGGGACCATCACGCCGGATCTGCCCCCCGATGAGGTCGTCCAGGGGTTCTTGCGCAGGGCGCTGGCTCAGGGCGTCAAACCATGAAGGAAGCTGTAGGGATCATGCATTCATCCGCCCCCTTACCCGATTCAACCTACGCCCGGCGGCGGTCGTGCTTTGCCTCGGCCGGCCACGGCCTGAAGCATATTGGTCGCGTACTGGTGGTTGCCGTTCTCGCCCTGAGCGCCTTCGCGCCGTTGGACGCAGCCGAGGTGGTTCCCTCGGAACTGTTACGGCCATGGGATGCAGTCACCTTCTTTTTCGACAAACCGCATCCCGACGCGGCGCCAGCCCCCGATGTCGGCGGGCAGCCTCTCGACCCCAGCCGCGTCTTCGTCCGCTGGCCGAGACATCCCGGCGCGTTCAATTGGATTGACGACCGTACGCTCGAATTCCGCCCGTCCGAGCCGTGGCCGGCGTTGAGCGTGGTCGACTTCGAGCTGGACGGTGAGCGCGTTCGTCTTGCAACCATGCTGGATGCGCCGACCAGCACGCTGCCGCAGGCCGGTGGCGGCGGGCTCGCGCCCTTCGATCAGCTCGAACTCAGTTTCCCGGCCCCGGTAGATGCAGACACGCTGCGTGCGCAGCTGGAGATCGCAGTGCGTGCAGCCGGCGACGACGGCGCTGGCGAACCGATCGACGGGGCTCGCCTGTCGGTGAAGACCGCAGCGCTGAGTGGCTCGGCTGGTACGCGCGCACGCATCACGCTGCCGGCGACTGTTACTGACGGGCAGACACTACTGGTGCAGTTGAAACTGGCGCGGGGCGAAGCGGTGCCGCGGTGGCGCGCTCATTTCACGACCCGCGAACCATTTCGCGCCGTGGCCTTTGGCTGCGTTAAAGCGCGCTTTCCAGTGGCTGCCGGCGGCTCGCACTATCCGGCGTCCACGCCGCTAACCTGCCAGGGTGGCAGGCGTCTCGCGGTCGAGTTCTCGACGGCGCTCGACAGCATGGACTTCGATACCGTCCGCGACCTCGTGCGTGTGTCGCCTCGCGTCGAGAACCTGCAGTTCCGCGCGCACGAACGGATGCTGTTGATCGACGGCGCGTTCGCGCCCGACGTCAACTACACGCTCAGCCTCCATCCTGCGCCGGCTGGTGCTGAACGTCTGCTCGACACGACCGGGCGAGCGCTCGAACAGGACCAATTGAGTTCGATGGCATTGCGGTTTCCGCGCCGGGCCGACCAGCTCCGTTGGGGGGCTGCGAGCGGAGTGCTCGAGCGGTTCGGTCCGAAGCAGGTGCCCTTGCTCGGGCGCGGCGAGCAGCAGATGGACTTGCGCGTGCATGCGGTCGACCCGTTGGACCGCTCGTTCTGGCCATTTCCCGCTGAACCCGTCGCGGTCGATGACCGCGACCGTCCGCCCGGGCCGGGTGAAGCGCCGCGGCCCCACGAGCGTGCGGATGAGCACATCACCCCGGCCGCCCTCGCTGCCCAGATTCAGGCGCTGCGCGCGCCCGCTTATTCGGCGCTCGTCGCGGCCGGGACCCGGGATGGCGCTACCGCGCGGTTTGGATTCGACCTGACTACTGCGTTGCAGTCGTTATCCGGAGGGATAAACGGTGCCGCGGTTCGCCCCGGTGCGTACCTGTTGGGATTACGCCGGCCAGGTGCGGCTGAACCCCGGCGGTGGATGCGCATTCAGGTGACGGACCTGGCGCTGACGACGCTGGCAGGTCCCGACCACGTGCGATTTCTGGTGACATCGCTGCGCTCCGGTTCACCTGTGCCGGGTGCGGTCGTCACCGTTGAGGGAACTACGAAGACTGGCGGTTGGCATACGCTCGGGAGTGGCGAAACCAATGTGCTCGGTCAGTGGCAGTGGCGTGCCGGCAGTCAGGCTGGCGGCCGGATCATGCGCATCGTTGCGCGATACGGCGACGATCAGCTGGTACTGAACCCGAACCGGCCGCCCGAACGCTTCGCGAACGGACGTTGGCAGGCCGAGCCGAACACATGGCTGCAGTGGACGCGCGCCCGCGCCAGCGACCTCGCCGAGAAGCCGACCCGGCATTGCCACCTGTTTTCAGAGCGGCCGGTATACAAGCCTGGCGAAGCAGTCCACCTCAAGGGGTGGCTCAGGGCGCGCAGCGCTGGCCGCTTCGCTCCCGTCCTTGGGGACGGTCATCTGATCGTCGTCGGGCCAGGTGACCGGGAGTGGCGCGTGCCGACTTCGCTGAGCGACAGCGGCACGTTCTATCACCAGTTCGCCGAGCCAAAGCTCCCGACCGGCACGTATTGGGCAGCGTTCGAATACGCCGATTGGGGCCGGTGCGGCGGCTTCGAGTTCAAACTCGAGGACTATCAGGTACCGGAGCTCGAAGTGAGCGTGCATGCACCGGACGTCGTCCCGATAGACCGGCCTTTTGACGTGCGCATGACAGCCCGGTACTACGCGGGCGGGCAGGTCGCCAGCAGGCCGTTGGCGTGGCGGGTCACGCAGTTTCCTTACACCTGGGCACCGAAGACGTTGCCGGGTTTCGTATTCTCGTCTGTCAGCCGCTACGGCAACCGGCAGCCGCTGGCGAGCGAAGCGGTGGTGAACGAGAGCCGTACGACGGACGCAACGGGTGCAGATCGACTCCAGGTCGACCCGGCCGTCGAGCCGAGCGCCCGAGCGCGGCGCTATGTGATCGAAGCGACGGTCACCGGTAACGACGGGCGTACGATCACGGCGACCCGGCAGGTATTGGGCCTGCCAGCTCTCGCGCTTGGTCTGAAAGCTCCGGCTGTCCTCAGAAACTCAACCCCGGCCCGCATCGAGGCAGTCGCGCTGGATGCGCAAGGGCGGATGAAGAGCGGTGAGCCGCTGACGCTGCGGTTGCTGCGACGGGACTGGCATGCGCACCTGCGCGCTGGCGACCACGGCAGCGGTACAGCCAAATACATTACCGAGGCTGTGGATACCGAGATCGCCAGCCGCGCGCTGACGAGCGGCGACGGGCCAGTGCCGGTCGAGTTCGAACTGCCCGGGCGAGGTGTCTACATCGTTCAGTTGGAGGCCCGCGACGGTCTCGGCCGCCTCCAGACCGTACAGACCGATTTCTTCGCCAACGGCGACGCGCGGCTCGCATGGCCACGCGCGCCCGCGCGGCTGCTGAAGGCCGTTGCGGACAAGACGCGCTACGCACCGGGTGAATCAGCGCGCATCGTGCTGCAAAGCCCCTACCAGTTTGCACACGCGCTGATGGTGGTGGAGGGCCCCGCCGGGAACCGCTACGAGTGGATCGACATTCGCGGCGGTAGCGCGACCGTCGAGGTGCCGGTGTTGCACGAGCACACGCCGCGGCTACCCGTACACTTCGTGGTACTTCGCGGAAGGGTGGGTGCCGCACCCGCCGACGGCCAGTTGGACCTGGGGCGCCCGGCGACTGTGGCGGGATCGGTCAACCTCTCGATCGCGGCGGATACGCACCGGGTCGAAGTGGCCCTGCAGTATCCGCGCACCGCACGGCCAGGGACCACGGTTCCCGTAACGATCCGGCTGAGCGACGAACGCGGTCGGGCGCTGGCTGGCGAAGTTAGTCTGTGGCTGGTCGACCAGGCCGTTCTGGCACTCGGCAAGGAACGGCGCCTCGATCCGCTGCGTGATTTCGTCAAACCGCGCAATTCGCGGCTGCACGTTCACGATACGCGCAACCGCCTGTTCGGGTATCTCCCTTACCGTCAGCATCCCGGCGGGGGCAGCGCGGATGAGGAGCCGCTCGACCTGCTCGACAACGTCACGCCACGCAAGCGGTTCGTGCCCGTACCGTTCTACGCACCGTCCATTTCGGTCGATGCTTCAGGCGAGGCGGTCGTACAGGTTGAGCTACCCGACAATCTGACCGTCTTCAAGCTGAGGGCCAAGGTGTTGAGCGGGGTCGACCGGTTCGGCTTTGCCACCGGAGCGCTGGCGGTGCGCGTACCGCTCGTAGTACAGCCCGCGATGCCTTCATTCGTACGGCCGGGCGACCGGTTCGACGCACGGGCTACCGTGCGCGTCGTGGACGGACCGGTCGGCGCGGGGACCTGGCGAGCCCGGGTCAGTGCCGGAGACCAACGGGTGGATGACGACGGTCAGGTTGACCTCAGCCGTGCCGGAACACAGCTCAGCGTGCCTGTCGCGGTGCCATCGGGCCTGCGCGTTGGCGGCGGCGCTTCCGACGCGAGCCCAACCGACCCCGACTCGCGGGCGGCAGCGCTTTCCGTAACGTTTGCGGTCGCGCGCAGCGCCGACCAGGCGACGGATGCGTTTTCTGTCGCCGTGCCTGTGCGGCCGGACCGACGTGTACGCATTCGCCGCACTGACCTGAGTCTCCAGCCGGGCGCAGTGGTGCCACTCCCGCCTCTGGGCGAGGCAGCCCGTGCGGGCACCTTGCAACGGACTTTGCTGGTATCTCCCGAGATCGAGTTACTGCGTCTGGCCGGGGCGGCGAGCTTTCTGCGCACCTACCCTTACGGCTGCACCGAGCAGCGCATCAGCAAAGCGCAGGCGACCCTTTCACTCCAGCGTTTCAGCGCCCGCACGGGCGCACTGGCCAACACCGCGCTGGCTGCGGATGCGGCGTCGGATCTGCAGGAGACCTTCGCGTGGATAGACGGCGCGTTCGACGATCGCGAGCTGGTCGCGTTCTGGCCGGGCTCGCGCGGTTTCGTCAGTTTGACCGCATGGGCTTTGCAGTTGGCTGTCGCCGCACGTGACGCCGGCATCGAGGTCCCGGAGGGTCTGGCTATCCGACTGGTGCGGTCGCTGCGTCGCGCGCTCCGGTCAGACTTCCCGGCCTTTGCGCCGGACTCGGCCTTCGCCGAGCGGGCCTGGGCGCTAACGGCGCTCGCTGACGCCGGACTGGCCGATGCTGCCTACGCGGCTGAACTCGCCCGACAGGCACAGTTCCTGCCACTCGAATCGCTGGCGCAGGTTGTCCGCGTGCTGTTGCAAACGCAACGGTCCGGCCGCGCGACGGCCCTCGAACCGCTCTGGAGCCAGCTTCGCAATGGCGTCAGAACACGCCTCGCTGACGGTCAGCAGCGTTACCTGGGGCTCAGCGAGTCCGCGACCGCGAGCCGGCTCATCCTGCCGACGGAAGCCCGTACCCTGGCCGAGCTGTTGCGCACCGCGGTGGTGGCTGACCTTGCCGCCGATGGCGGCACCGCGGAGGCGCGGCCGATGGCGCAGCGCGATCTGCTTCGCGATGCCCTGCTCGGCCTCGCGGACAACACCGGCTGGGGTGACACGAACGCCAATGCCGCTGCGCTCGGAGCGTTGCTGCAGGTACTGGACGCGCCCGACGGGCAGGTACAGCTCGAAATGCAGGTGAATGCGGTAACCGAGCAGCTGAGCACCGCCGGAGCGTTGCTGCGGCGTACGTGGACGGACGAACGTGATGTGCGGCTGTCCAACGGCGATCGGCGGCTGCTGGCACGCCTGGAAGATACTTACGTCCCGGCCGACCCCGGTGCCGAGGCGGGCGCGGAAGCCGACGGTTTTGTCGTTACCCGATATTGGCTGATGCCCGATGCCGTGGGCGGGAACCCCGCGCGGGCACTACTCGATGCACCAGGACTCGAGTTGGCGGCCAAGGCCGGTCAGGTCGTCGAGGAGGTCATCGAACTCGTCAATCCGCAACGACGCTATCACGTCGTGCTCGCCGTCCCGCTCGCGGCGGGCATGGAGTTGCTGAACCCGGCTCTGCAGACCGCACCGCCCGAGGCGACGCCATCTGAGCCGGACACGCTGGCGGCGAGCTATCAGGACCGGCGGGCGGACGAGGTGCGATGGTATTTCAACGCGTTGCCGGCTGGCCGACACGTGTTTCGCATACGGACGCGAGCTACCGTGCCGGGGCAATTCAATCAGCCACCCGCATATGCACAGGCGATGTACAACGAAAGCTTGCGCGGCGCCTCGAACGGAGCGTGGGTGCGGGTCTCGGATAACTGATACGGCTCATGGGGCGGGTATCCCTGTTTAAGTGGCTCCGGCATTACGCCGCACGGGCCGTGCTCGTGGCCGCCGCGCTGACGGTTGTGGTGGCGATCGGCGTTGGCATGGTCGGATGGCGACACTCCGACCTGCTGGCACCCGCGCCCGGGCAGCTGCTGTTGGACCGGCATGGCCGCTTCCTCGCGAACTTCGCATCGCCCGACGTTGATGCGGGCTATGGATACTGGCCGTTGCCATCCCTGCCGGAACGGGTCGTGGCCGCGACGCTTGCACTCGAAGACCGACGGTTCCACCGTCATCCAGGGGTCGATCCACTGGCTGCGCTGCGTGCCATCAGGCAGAACGCGATGGCGGGTAGGCGCGTGTCCGGCGCGTCCACGCTCGCCATGCAGGTCGCCCGGCTGCAGCTGAATCGCACGAGCGGACGCACCGAGCGCACCTACATGCGCAAACTGACGGAAGCGGCAGCGGCGATTTGCATGACCGTACGGCACGGCCGGGACGCCCTGTTGCGGCACTATCTGCGTCTGGTGCCCTACGGTAACCGGATCCATGGCATCGGCTTCGCCGCGCGCGCGTATCTCGGGAAACCGGTTGCCGACTTGAGCTGGGCTGAAATCGCTCTGCTCGCGTCGATCCCGCCGTCGCCAACGCGCGGCAATCCATATCACCTGCGCGGCCGGGAGTATCTGCGCGGCCGGGCTGAACGGATTCTGACCCGGCTCGCCCGGGTGGGCGTGTTGGGTCCGGCCGAACACGTGCTGGCACGGGAACAACTGGCGCGCACGACGTTTCTCGAACGTCCTGAGCGGCCTTACGAGGCATTACACGCGATAGAGCGGGCGGGTGCCGCACTTGCGACTGTGGCGAAGCGGTTCCCGCAGCGCGTTGCCCAACCGTTGCACAGCGAACTGGACCTCGGGCTCCAGGGTTGGATACACGACACCGCGGGCGAGTATCTGCGGCATTGGCGGTCTGATGGCGCTGCGAACGTCGCGGTCATGGTGGTGGATGTCGACAGCGGTGCGGTACGCGCGGCCCTGGGGTCGGCGGGCTACCACGATCAAACCTCGGCAGGAGCCATCGACTTTACTCGCGTGCCGCGCTCACCCGGCAGCACATTGAAGCCGTTCATTTATGCGCTGGCGTTGGAACAGGGGCTGATCGCGCCAGACAGCGTGCTCGCCGACCTACCGGATCCCGCCGGCATTCAAAACGCAGATCGCCGCTACCTGGGGCCGATGTTGCCGCGGCGCGCGCTCGCCAACTCTCGCAACGTACCGGCCGCGGCGCTGGTCAGGCGGCTTGGACTGGCGCAGACGTATTGGGGCCTGGCGCCGCTCGGATTGATCTGGCCGGGCGCTGAGCCCGAACACTACGGTCTCGGCCTGGCATTGGGGGCGATGCCCTCGACCCTCGCCGATCTGACGGCTGCGTACGCTGCCCTTGCGCGTGGCGGGAACTGGCAGACGCTTCGCCACCTGTCCGTGGCGGACGCTCAGGTCTCGGCACCCTCAGGACGCGGCGTTGCCACGCTGAGCGCCGCCCTCGTGAACCAGTTTCTGTCGGACCCGCAGGCCCGACTGCCGACGTTCAAACGCATGGGTGCCACGCGCTATCCCTATCCGGTCGCATTGAAGACCGGCACCTCGCAAGGGTATCGCGATGCCTGGACGTTTGTGTGGACGCCCGAGTACGTTGTCGGCGTGTGGGTCGGGCGCCCGGATGCTGCGCCGATGCGCGATCTGGGCGGTGCCGATTCAGCAGCGTGGCTTGCGCGTGCGGTGATGCTGCACCTGCACGGCGGTTCCAGGCCGGCCGCGTTTCCGGCTCCGGCCGGCATGGAACCTCGTCAGCTGTGTATGCACACCGGCGCGCTCGCCGGACCTGGTTGCGCCCGCAACGTGCGCGAGTGGTTGGCGCACGCCGGGCGTCCCGCGGCATTCGAGCGCGTGGCGATCGACACGCGCACCGGACGCGAGGCCGATCGGTTTACGCCGACCGGCTTCGTGGCCGTGCGGGATCTCATCGGGCTGGACGCGCGGTTTCGCGGTTGGCAGCTGGCCCGTACAGCGCCCGGAGGCTTGCCGCGCGCCTCGCCGACCCTACGAGCCCCGCGTGAAAGCGCGTCGGTGAGTTCGCCCCCGCTCGGCCCGACGAGCCGGCCGACGACACCGGTGAAGATCGAATCACCTACGCACGGCCTGCGTGTGGTCATGCTGCCGTCGGTACCGGCCGCCCTACAGAGCGTGCCCCTGCGCCTTGCCTCCGCCACGCCGTCCGGGCAGGTCGTCTGGTATGTTGATGGGGTTCCGTTCAAGACTGCGGAGACGTCAGATACGGTGCGCTGGCCGCTCGAGCCCGGTCGCCACACCATCCGCGCCGTTCTTGCCAACAGCGGGGCGGTGTCCCGGAACATTCGAATCGAAGTGAGGCAATGACGCAACGCAGTTCCGTTTCCCGAGACCCGGCCGACTATGGTCACTGGACCGAGATCACGCTTCGATACGGTGATGAGGACCGGATGGGCCACATCAACAACGCGGCTTACGTAACCTACTTCGAAGCGTCCCGCGTCAATCTGATCGACCCCTTCGTCGACGGAGAGCGTATCGACTTCGTGCTGGCGCGGCTAACCGTGGACTACCTGATGGAGACCCGCTTCCCCGGTACCGTGCGCGTCGGTGCGCGCGTCGAGCAGTTGGGTAACCGTTCCATTACCACGCACTACGCGTTGTTCAAAGACGCTCAATGCCTCGCGACCTGCATCTGCATCAACGTCTTTTTCGATGTCGTCAATCGCGTATCGACAGCGCCTGAAGGCTGGGCCCGTGAGGCCATCGAAGCGTTCATGGCAGCCAGCCCTTCCCGCTGAGACAGCCAATCGCAACAACGTTCGGTCAGAGCCGCTGGCTGCCTTAGCTGGTTCCCGGTAGGGTTGATCCATATTTGCCCGTTGACCGGCACGCCCAGGGTGAACGTCCGCCATTGCCTGGCGTTTTCGAGAGTGCGCACAACGCGGCCCCAGGTTAGGAGATTCTGATGAGCTTCAGGAAGTCTGCTGCTTTGTTTTGCGCCGTATGCCTTGGTCTGGGCGCCCACCCGGCGCCAGCGGGAAATGACGATCCGCTGACGCAAAATTGGGCGCCTTCGGAGTGGGGCGCAGATGACGGAGCCGGGGCTGTGAACCGCCTGACTCCGGCGCTGGTACTCAAACATGCGAGTCTCATCAAAACTGGCCGCTACGCGACCCTCGGGCGGGTCTATCGCCCCGGTATTGCGTTTACTGGTGCACGCGGCATCAGGCTCAACATTTCAGGTCTGCCCGCGGACCGACAGACGGGCGACAACGATCTGATCTACGGCGATGAGACGCCCGTAGCCGAGACCGACCACGTCGGTACGCAGTTCGACGGTCCCGGACACATCGGTATCGTCACGTCGAAGGGTAACTGGTTCTATAACGGCGTGAACTCAAACGATGCGGACGGTGGAGCTAACCGCACCGGCAGACCGGACGTGGAGCAAGTTGCGGCAAAGGGTTACGTCTGCCGCGGCGTGTTGTTGGACGCGGCTGCCTACCGGGGCATGGACCAGTTGCCGGTCCCTAAAGAGGGCGTTCCCGGAGACCCGGGGATCATCACGGACAAGGATATCGAAGGCATGCTCAAACGGCAGGGAATCGCGCCGCTTGGTGAAGGCGACTGCGTGTTCCTGTACACCGGGCACGGCAATTTCTGGCATGCCCGTAAGTGGGACACCTACGACGCTGACGAAAAGGCGAGGCGTCTCGCTGCATTCAACGCTGGAGAACCGGGCTTCGGCATCTCGGCTTGCCAACATATGATCGCTGCGAAAGTCGTGCTGACCGGGGCAGACACGTGGGCCGCTGAGGCTGTACCGGGGGAGTCCTCCGATACGCCATTTCCATGCCATGTGCAGATGCAAACCCGCCACGGGATCTGGAATCTCGAAAACCTGGACCTCAGCCCGCTCGTCGACGACAAGGCCTATGAGTTCCTGTTCGTCTGGGCGCCCTTGAAGATGAGCGGTAGTACGGGTTCGCCAGGCAACCCGATAGCAATCTACTGAGTGCGCGGGCGCGATAGCGCCATCGTCATCTCGGCGCGGCCGGCTGACGGCTCATACCGAGTAACGACGCCGTGCCTACCGTCTACCGACCCGATCGCCGCCAACCGGATCCGGCGGACTGTTCAAGCCCGCAGGGCGTAGTCCAACTCCGCTGCATCGATCTGCACCTCGGAGACTTCGACGATACGCCGTAGCTGCTGTGCGACCTTCTCAGCGGTCGCGGCATCACACTGCGCGTCGAGATCGAAAGTAGCCTGCGTGGCGTTATCTTGCGCGTACATCTCGAGGCGCTCGATCTTCACCCGGCGCTTGGAAAACAGTAGTGCTACGCGGGGCAAGACCGTGGGCGCGTGCAGGCAACGTATCGTGAAATTGAATGACTCTTGCATGTCCTTGGTGTCCTTCGGCAACAGAACCCGTGACGGGTAGGTGCTGCCGCTCAACGATCAAAATCAGGCCGGTCGCGGTGCGGCCGGGGTGGCATCAGGTGTCGTCGGCTCGCTCAGTCCAACCGGATCTCGTCGACCGCCGCGCCGGCCGGAATCATCGGGAAGACGTTGTCTTCCTGGCCGACCATGACCTCGAGCAGAAACGGGCCGTTTGAATCCAGCATGGTCTGCAGCGCGTCCGGCAGTTCAGTGCGCTCGGATACGCGGCGGGCGGGGATACGAAATGCGGCGCACATCGCGACAAAATCCGGGTTCTGCATATGCACCTGCGAATAGCGGCGATCGAAGAACATCTCCTGCCACTGACGGACCATACCCAGGTAACCGTTATTCAGGATGACGATCTTGACCGGCACTTGCTCCTGCATGACTGTGCCGAGTTCCTGCATCGTCATCTGAAAGCCGCCGTCGCCAATAACCGCGATCACCGGGCGGTCGGGACGACCTATCGCCGCGCCGATCGCAGCGGGCAACGCAAACCCCATCGTACCGAGTCCGCCTGAGCTGATATGGCTCTGCGTCCGACGAAACTCGTAGTAGCGCGCAACCATCATCTGGTGCTGGCCGACGTCGGCCACCATGATCGCGTTACCGTCGGTCTGCGCCGACAGGTCGCGGACGACCTCGCCCATGCGCAGCGGACCTTCGGCCGGGAACAGCTCTGGACGAATGACGGCTGACATCTCGCGCTCGTCCAACGTTCGGAAGCGCTGGCGCCATGCTTCGCGCCGCTGGCGCTCGATCGTTGGTAGTAGTGCGGTCAGTACTTCACGGGCGTCGCCCACCAGCGCGCATTCGACGGGCACGTTCTTGCCGATCTCGGCGGGGTCGATGTCGATGTGCACGACCCGCGCGTCGGGAGCGTAGCCGTCCAGTCGTCCGGTCACGCGATCGTCGAAGCGCATGCCAACGGCGATCAGCACGTCGGCCTCATTGGTCAGCATATTCGGCGCGTAATTGCCGTGCATGCCGAGCAGTCCGGTATAGAGCGCGTGGTCGGTGGCAATGGCCGACAGTCCGAGCAAGGTTGCGGCCATCGGAATCTGTCCGCGTTCCGCAACGGCCAGCAACTCGGCTTCCGCCTCCGCGATCTGGACCCCCTGGCCGACCAGCAGCAGGGGCCGCTCTGCTTCGTTGATGAGTCTCGCCGCCTGCTCAACCGCGTTCAGATCGCGCTGGCGCGCGGCGTAATGCCAGTTCTGGTAATAGACGCTCGAAGACCGTTCGACACCACCTTGCGGCAACGTCCCGTCAGCTTCTGCGGCTAGCGTGTTGATCTGGGCGTCTTTGGTGATGTCGATCAGAACCGGTCCTGGCCGCCCTTCCATCGCCGCCCGATAGGCGGTACGTATCGCGAGCGGAATGTCCGCCGGGTCGGCAACCTGGCAGTTCCACTTCGTGCAAGACAATGTCATACCGACGACGTCAGCTTCCTGGAAAGCATCGCCGCCCAGCAGGTCAGAAAAGACTTGCCCGGTGATGCAGATAACCGGCGTCGAATCCATCAGAGCGTCCGCGAGGCCGGTAATGAAGTTGGTGGCACCCGGCCCGGAAGTCGCCATGCACACGGCGGGTTTGCCAGTTGCGCGCGCCAGCCCCTCAGCTGCGTGCACGGCCGCCTGCTCGTGACGGACCAGGACGTGGCGCAGCTCCGGGTGGTCGTAGAGCGCATCGTAAATCGGCATGATGGCGCCGCCGGGGTAGCCAAAGATCGTGTCTACTTCGAGCTCCGCCAGCGTTGCCGCTACCGCCTCCGCTCCAGTGATTCTCACTGGGGACGGTAAGACCGAAGGTTCGTGGTCGAGATCTGGCTGGCTTATGTCTGTGTCCATCTGAAAGTCTTCTTTTGGCGAGTGCTCTGGTTCTAAGCTCGGCTCTCAGTCCGCTTGGTTGTGCGTTGGTTCGGTCGCGCAGACGGGGCTTGACGCCAGCCGGGTGCGCTGATGTTGGTGGCACCGAATCAAGGCCAAAAAAAAACCCGCCACCTGTGAGGGTGGCGGGCTTTGGTTTGTCTCTTGGAGCGCTTAGGCGTAACGCGTCAAACCGTGCCGGCCACCTCTCGGTGTCCGAACAGTACTACTAGCGTTACTACGATAATTCGCGACATGCCGGGCACGTTACGGAACGAAGCTGTCAGTGTCAAACGAATTCTTCCAGCGCACCACGGCGGTGTGCGCTCGTTCATTAGCACCGCATTCGCCATCAGGCACAATGCACCATCGTATCGCTACGAGGTCGAGGAGCCATGGAATTCAGGAGAGCATTGCACGCTGGTGCTTCGGAGGAGCGGTTGGCGCAGCTGATGCAGGAACGGTCGGCACCGAATGCCGATCGGGCCGTCATCGATCAGCGCATCTGGGATCTCTTCGGCGAGCGCTGGGCAGTGATGTTCACCGATCTGTCGGGTTTCTCGCGGCAGGTCGCGGAATTCGGCATCGTGCATTTCCTGCAGGTGCTCTACTCGGCAGAGCAGTTGCTGATGCCGATCATCGCAGCGCACGACGGCGTTTTACTTAAAGTCGAGGGCGACAGTTATCTGGTGATTTTTCGCAAGCCGGCCAAGGCGCTCGCTGCTGCGCTCGACATGCAGGAGCGGCTGCGCGCCTGGAACGAAGGTCTCGCAGGCGAAGATCAGGTTCTACTGTGTGTGGGCCTCGGCTTTGGAGACATGCTTCGTATCGGCGATCGCGACGTGTTCGGTGAAGAGGTCAACGCCGCCAGCAAGCTCGGCGAAGATACTGCGCAGGCTTACGAGATCCTGGTAACCGAAGCACTTCGGGAAACGGCCGCCGCGGAGCCGCGCGTGACCGGTATTGTCCCGCTCACCGAACCGCCCAAAGCGGTACCGGCGGCTTATCGTCTCGACTACACCTAGCTGCGACGAAGAACGGACGGACAACGTCCGCCGCGCGAGCCCGACGCATCCTGCTCCCTCAAAGTTTCGAGCCTTGCCAGCCAGGGTCGGGTGCTTCCGGCCGGCTTGCAAGTCCGGCCGCGCCGGCTCCCGCTATGGCGCAGAATTCATCCTTTTCCGATGTGTCGCCGCTGACACCCACTGCGCCGATCACCTGCTTGTCCTGCTCGAGCAATATGCCCCCCGGCACCGGCACGAAGCGTCCGCCGGAGACGGCTGTCAGGGCTGCGATGAAATGCGGCCGGTCGGTCAGGCGATCGCGCAAGACGCGGCTCGGTTGCCCCATGCCGAGCGCGCCCCAGGCTTTGCCGGTCGCGATCTCGACGCGCATGATGCCGCTGCCGTCCTCGCGCTCAAGCGCCACCAGATGGCCTCCGGCATCGAGCACGGCGACGGTGAGCGGCATCATCGCGTGCTCGCGGCCGGCGGCCATCGCGCCTCGCACGATAGCGCGGGCTTGTTCGAGACTCACATTCATCCGGTGTTCTCCGCGGTGTTTATCGGGGTGTAATCTGCGACCGCGTCCAGCCAACTACGCACCTGCGCGTCAGAGGGCATGCGCCAGTCCCCTCGCGGGGACAGCGCAACCATCCCGACCTTGGGGCCATCGGCGGTGCACGAGCGCTTGAACTGATGGTTGAAAAAGCGCCGGTAGAACGTCGCCAGCCATTTCTGGTGCGTATTGAGGGTGTAGCGCTGACCGAAGGCGGCGAGGGCAAGATCGAGGATGCGCTCGGGGCGC
The DNA here is from genome assembly GCA_039030335.1 of Pseudomonadota bacterium. GTDB lineage: Bacteria > Pseudomonadota > Gammaproteobacteria > HK1 > HK1 > JBCCEJ01. The sequence continues at coordinate 29,463 of JBCCEJ010000007.1, forward strand.
GCACCGTGACGGACCAGATGGTAGAGATAGAAGTCGTGCAGCTCGTAGGGGCCGATGGTCGATTCGGTCAGCTGTGCGATCTGTCCATCCGGGTCCGGCGGCAGCAGCTCCGGAGAAATGGGCGTGTCGAGGATAGCGAACAGCGTCTCGCGTAATGCCGTCGGGTCTCCGGCCGTCCACGTGTCGACGCGCTCATTGGCCACCCAACGGACCACGAACTGAATCAGCGTTTTCGGCACCCCTGCATTGACGTCGTACATCGCGATGTGGTCGCCGGCATAGGTGCTCCAGCCGAGCGCCTTCTCAGACAGGTCGCCGGTGCCGACCACCAGCCCGCCATGCCAGTTGGCCAGTGTCATGAGGAAGAGGGTGCGGAGTCGGGCCTGGACATTCTCCAGCGCTACGTCGCCGAGGCCGGGATTGGCGCGCAGCGTGGCGAGCAGTGCGGCGACCGAGTCGGCGTCTGCCGCGGCCGGATGGCGAACCGCCTGAAGCACCACGCGCGAGCTTTCGGAAATGCCGATATCCATAAACGACGCGCCGAGTGACCGGGCCAGGGTCTCAGCGTTGTCGCGAGTCGCGTCCGTGGTGCCGAGGCCCGGCATAGTGACGGTCAACAGGTTCTCGCGCGGCAGACCGAGCATGTCGAGCGCGCCCGCGGCTACCAGCGCTGCCTGCGTCGAATCCAGGCCGCCCGAGACGCCGAGCACCAGGCGCTCCATGCCGGTGGCGGCAAGGCGGGTCGCCAGCGCGTTGGTCTGGATTTCGTAGATCTCCCAGGCGCGCCGGGCGAGGGTCTCGGGGTGCGAGGGCAGGAACGGGTGCGCACTCACTTCGCGCAGCAGCTCTGGCGCCGGGGCAGGCAGGTCGAACTGGACGTATCGGAAGGTGCGTGCATGCTCGCGCGCGCAGTCCCCGAAGGTATTCGACACCATGCGGTCGTGCACCAGCAGCTCGGTATCGATGTCGACCGTTACCAGCTGACTTTCGCGTGCAAATCGCGTCGACTCGGCGAGTATGCGCCCGTTTTCCGCGATTGCTGCATCGGCGTCGAACGTGACGTCCGTCGAAGATTCCCCCGGGCCGGCCGCGACGTACACATAGGCGCTCTTGCAACGGTCAGATTGCGAATTCGCAAGCAGCCGGCGCAGCTCGGCCTTCCCGACGATGAAATTCGAAGCAGACAGATTGCACAAAACCGTCGCGCCCGCCATGGCCTGATAGGTACTCGGCGGAATGGGGACCCAGTAGTCTTCGCAGATCTCGATCCCAACGCAGACGTCGGGCTGGTTCGAAGCGCGGAGCAGAAGGTCCAGACCGAACGGCACGGTGCGGCCAAACAGTTCGATGTCCTCGCCACCGGCGATTTCAGTTCCGGGTCGGAACCACCGCGTTTCCTCGAATTCGCGGTAGTTCGGCAAGTACGCCTTGGGTACCACGCCGAGCACGTTGCCGCGTTGAATTGCGACCGCCACGTTGTACAGTCCGCGCGGCAGGCGGATCGGGAGTCCCACGATCCCCACACCGGCCAGGGCAGTGCTCGCAGCGACCAACTGTCCCAGGGCTTTCTCCGCGCGCTCGATGAGCAGATGGTCGTGAAGCAGGTCGCGGGTCGAATAGCCGGTCAGGCCGAGTTCCGGAAACACCACGACCGCGCTGCCGAGCGCGTCTGCCTCGCGCCAGAGCGACAGTGTGGCATTGGTATTGGCGTCGAAATCGGCGACCCGGGTAGCCGGTATGGCGGCGCTGACCCGCGTAAAACCACGCATGCTGAACTTTTGCCTCCAGGCAATTCGTGCGGTCGTGCAAGGCACTTCGAAGCACCTGACGCGTTGAAACGCTCCGGTATGCCCCGGCGGTTTATCTTCGAGCGCTCTATCGCCGTTCCGGCCGCCGGCCGAGCCGGCTCGTGCTTGCCGGACTTGCCGCGCCGCGTGGAACGGCTATCTAGTGATAGCAGAAATTGGCCCTGTCGGCCCGAACGTCAACCGTCCGGCCCGGGCATAATGACGTATCAGTCAATCGTTAAGGATGCCATTCAGATGTCGATCTATCTGATCCGCCACGGCGAGACGCCGCTGAACGCCGGGCGCGTGATTCAGTTTCCAGATACGCCGCTTTCCGAGCGTGGCGAGGCACAGGCCGGAAAGCTGGCCGAGCGGCTGTCGACGGCCCCCGTCGGCGCCGTGCTGACGAGCGACTACGCACGCGCACACTCGACGGCGACGGCGGTGCATCGCACCACGGGCGCACCGATGCACGTGCTCGAATCACTGCGCGAGCGCAACTTCGGGGATCTGCGCGGGAAGGCGTTTGCCGAGCTCGATGTCAATCCGTACGCGGACGGATACACCCCGCCGAACGGTGAATCACCGGAGGTGTTCCACGCGCGCGCGCGCCGTGCCTGGGACGAAGTGTTGGTGCACGCCGCACAGGTGGAAGGCGACCTCGCCGTGGTAACGCACGGTCTGGTGCTACGTTCGATCGCGCAGTTCGTTTTGCCGCTGGCTGGCCATGTCGACTATTCGAGCGCGGTTTTCATGAATACGTGTCTGACCCGTGTCGAGGGCCCACCATGGCAAGTGGAACTGCTGGCCTGCGACCTGCACCTGGAAGGCGACCTTCGCGCCACTGGCGGGAAGGCCTGATCGCCGCTCCCGGCGTCAACAGGTGTCCGTCGGAACAGATGACCTGCCCATCGGCGTCGGGAGCCTGGCATTCGGTCCGGCCGGAGGCGCCGTGGTCGGAATCCGTCTCGTCGATGATCACGGGCGACACCGGTCCGACCCGGGCGAACACTCGAAATATCCTGCGTGGTCGATGTCCGCTTCACTCAGAAAATCGAGCAGCGCCTGCGGACACCGGAGGCTCAAGAACCGACGCCGGGCACCTGGCCGCTGATGTCAGACTGCGCTGACCCGATAACCGGCCCGCGGAAAATGTACGACCAGGTTGCCCGCACGCGGGTCGTGGCGGGCGATCGCGATGGTGTCGTGATTCAGGACCACCAGTTCACCGCGTACCGCGGGATCGCCGCCGTCACCGTCCGGCACGACGATGACGGCCTGCCCGGCGACGAGCCCTAGAGGGTCGTCGGCCAGCACCTCCGTCGCTGTCTGCGGCTCGTTGGCAACGGCCAGTTCAAGCGCGGTGGCGCTGCTTAGTGAGGTGCTGTCGCCATGCCCCAGGGCCAGCACGCGCTGTTCCCAGGCGAGGAGCTTTGGAAAGGCCTCGAGGAGTGCTGGGCCACCGGCGTAGCGACCGCGCAGAAACCAGGTGATGTAATAGGTCAGCGCATCTTCCAGTCGCGGGCGTTCGCCACCGATATAGGCTCGACCGTCAGCGAGGTCACGTTCGATCCAGCTTAGCCGTGCGCGGATTTGAGCCAGCTTATGGGCGAGGTCCTGACCTTCGGCGGCGAGGTCGAAATCCGGACCGAAGTAAAGGCGTCCGCGATCGTTGGCGAACTCCGGCGGCAGGTCGGCAACCGCCGAACCCAGCACGACACCGACCGAGAGCGTAAACAGCTCGCCATCCGTCCAACGACTGGCGCCCCAGCCAGCCATTACCTGTCCCGAGTCGACGATCGGGTTGGTGGGATAGCGTCGTTCCAGCTCAGCGATGATCCCGATCGAATCGCAATAGATATCCGCGCCGATCTGCATGACCGGCGTGCGCCTGTAACCCCCGGTCAGCGGCATCAGATCGGGCTTGGGCGGAATTCGCGGGATCTCCACTGAGTACCACGCGAGCTGCTTCATGCCGAACACGACACGCACCTTTTCCGATACCGGCGACTGCGGGTAGTGGTGGAACAGGACGTCGGTGGACGTGGGTTTATGCAACGTAGTTTCCCTCGGGTTGGCGCATTCGCTCATGACGGTGGGAGAGCCCGGCGCTGAGGATCATTGTAGCCCTCGTCCAGTCACTTCACGCGTACCGCGGCGACTGGACGCGGAGCCCGGGATTGTCGAAGGTATGACGCACGATTGGAACGCCGCAGCGGGAGTGCACTCATGTCGGACAATCATCATCCGTTCCTGGAAACCATCCGAAGTTACTACGACGGGTGCTCGAGGTCTGATTTCGAGACCATTCGGGCCACCTTTACCGACGACGTGGTGCACTATTTCACGCACGCGCCGGTCATCGCTGGTGGTGACACGCTCGCTAACTTCTGGGTCAAGGTGGCCGCGCGATTTGAAGATCACTTCACGGTCGACCACGGTATCGTTCAGGGTGATGAATGCGTCATCGAATGGAGTCTCGAATACCGGCCCAAACCCGGTGCGGAACGCGAGCTCATTCGCGGCGCCGAATGGTACGTGTTCCGCGAAGGCCTCATCGCCGAAATCCGGGCTTATTACATGAACCGGCACGACGCTTACCCGAAAACGAACTTCGAGCTCTGGGACTATCCGTACGAAGAGCGTGGTTACTACCGGCTCGGCGCAGCCGGGCGCGACTGACTGCGTCGCCGCGTGCGCATTTAAAAGGCTGCGTTGCGCGGTGTGCGCGGAAACGGAATAACGTCGCGCACGTTGCTCATGCCGGTGACGTAGCTGGTCAGCCGTTCCAGTCCCAGGCCGAAGCCTGCATGGGGCACGGTGCCGTAGCGACGAAGATCGCGATACCACCACAGATCGTCTGCGCCTTCGGTCTCCGCCATCCGCGCGTCCAGGGCATCGAGGCGCTCTTCACGTTGCGACCCGCCGATGATCTCGCCCACGCCCGGCGCGAGAACGTCCATCGCGGCGACGGTACGTCCGTCGTCGTTGGCGCGCATGTAGAACGCCTTGATGGCTTTCGGATAATTCATGACGATCACCGGGCGCCCGACGTGTTCTTCGGTCAGATACCGTTCGTGCTCCGACTGCAGATCCGCGCCCCAACTGACCGGGAATTCAAATGATTTGCCGGAGCGTTCCAGAATATCCACGGCTTCGCCGTAATCCATTCTGACGAACTCTGAATTGACCAGCTGTTCGAGCCGTGAAACAGCGTCTTTATCGATTCGCTGTGCGAAGAACGCCATGTCGTCCGAACGCTCATCGAGTACCGCCTTGCAAACGTGGCGCAGAAAGTCCTCAGCCAGATCGGCGTTGTCGTTCAGATCGGCAAAGGCGAGTTCCGGCTCGACCATCCAGAACTCGGCCAGATGGCGGCTCGTGTTGCTGTTCTCGGCCCGGAATGTCGGCCCGAAGGTATAGACCTTCGTCAGCGCCAGGCAGTAGCACTCCACGTTGAGCTGTCCGGAGACAGTCAGGAAGCTCTCCTTGCCGAAGAAGTCCTGGTCGAAATCGACCCGACCGTCACGCTGCGGCAGATTGGCCAGGTCGAGGGTCGAAACGCGGAACATCTCGCCGGCGCCCTCGCAGTCGCTCGCCGTGATGAGTGGGGTGTGCACCCACAGATAACCGTGGTCGTGGAAGTAGCGGTGAATCGCCTGTGACAATGCGTGCCGGACCCGCGCGACGGCGCCAAACGTGTTCGTCCTGGGACGCAGGTGCGCCACATCGCGCAGGTATTCGAACGTATGGCGCTTGGCGGCTACCGGGTAGGTGTCCGGCTCTTCAACCCAGCCGACGACGTCGACCGAAGCCGCCTGAATCTCGAAGGTCTGCCCCTTTCCCTGAGATTCCGAGAGCTCGCCGGTCACGGCGATGGCGCATCCGGCTGTCAGCCGCAGGATCTCGCCCTGGTAGTTATCGAGCTCTCCGGGAACCACGCACTGAATGGCATCGAAGCAGGATCCGTCGCTCAATTGAACGAACGAGAATCCGGCCTTTGAGTCGCGTCGCGTGCGTACCCACCCGCGGACCGTTACAGTCGAACCGGTAGTGATTCGGCCATTGAGCAGATCGCCAACGCTGGCGGTGATCATGGGCAGGACTCCTGTGGGCAGATTCGGGCGACCGGTTTCCGATAGCTTGGAGTGGACATCGCAAACACTGTACCGGAGCTGCTGAACGTGGGGGCGACGGGCCGACAGGCAATGCCTCGAGCCGGTGCCCCGGCCTCTCTCACTCGAGCTCGCGCGGCCGCGTGACGCTCGCCTGCGCGCAACAACCCTGACCCAGCGCGTCCCATGCAGAGCCTGATTCCAGGACCGCCACTGCGGCCGTGGTCATCAGTTTGCCGTTCGCGGTGAGCGCTGGCAGCACCGCACTCAGGTGCATCACGAGGTAGTCGAAGCCGGGGTTGTGGCCGATCAACATCAAGCGCGCCCGCTCGCCACCGTGTTCGGCGATGGTGTAGAGAAGGCTCTGGAGCGATGCATCGTAGATCCGTTCGTCCCGGATCAGCGACTCGCACGGCAGCTCGACCTCCGGTTGGACGAGTAGCGCCGTTTGCCACGCGCGTTTGGCCGTCGACGTCACCAGAACATCTGGGACCAACGCGTTTTCGCGCAGCCAGCGGCCCATTCGGGCTGCCGCGCGCTGCCCGCGTGGACGTAGGGGGCGATCGAAATCCCGGACAAACTCCGGCCCCCAGTCCGATTTGCCGTGCCGCATCAGGATCAGGGTTCGCTTCATAACCGCTACCTTCGGCCGAAGTTGAGAAGAGAACAGGGCCGACGGGAAGTGCACCGGAGTTCGGCAGCTTCGACGGCCCGCTGCTGGTGAGCCCGGCCGGGGAACGACGAGCATTGCTATAAGATAAGCGTTGTCAACATGAGAGTGTCAACAGCGTCGGTTGAAGCGGGTCAGTCAATGCGCAACGAGGTTCCGGGATCTGTCGCTGCGATCGATCTCGGATCGAACAGTTTCCATATGGTGGTCGGCCGCGGTGTCGGTGGCCGGATTCGCGTGGTCGACCGGATCAAGGAGATGGTCCAGCTGGCGGCCGGACTGAACGATGACAACGAGCTCGATGCGGCTGCGCAGGAGCGTGCGCTGGCGACGCTGACGCGCTTTGGCCAGCGGCTGCGGAACTTTCCACGCGAAGGCGTTCGTGCGGTGGGCACGAATACACTGCGTAAAGCGCACAATTCCGACGCGTTTCTACGCCGCGCAGAGGATGCGCTCGGTTTCCGGATCGAGATTATCGCCGGGCGGGAAGAAGCGCGGCTCATCTACCTGGGTGTGGCGCACAACAGTGCGGAGGTGGCCGAGCAGCGGCTGGTCGTCGATATCGGCGGCGGTAGCACCGAGTGCATCATCGGCCGGCGCTTTACCCCGGTCATGATGGAGAGCCTCTACATGGGTTGTGTCGAGACCAGTCGGCGGCACTTTCCCGACGGCACCATCACTGAGGCGCGGATGCGCGATGCGCAACTGCACGCCGCGCAGGAACTGGAGACCATCCAGATCCCCTACCGCCGAGTCGGCTGGGGGCATGTCCTCGGCGCCTCAGGCTCCATCCTGGCAGCGCGCGACGCCGTGCGGGCACGGGGGTGGAGCGATGATGGCATTACCCGCGCGTCCCTGAACCGGCTGCGCACCGAGTTGGTCGCGCGCGGGCACAGCGCGAATCTGGACGGCCTTGGCAACATGCATGAGCGCCGCGCCACTGTGTTCGCCGGTGGGGTCGCTATCCTCTCAGCGGTGTTCGATGCGCTCGATATCGATCGGATGCACGCATCGGATGGCGCGCTTCGGGAAGGCTTGCTGTACGACCTGGAAGGCCGGTTCACCCACGCGGATATGCGTGACGACACGATCGCCGAGTTGATGCGTCACTATCACGTCGATGTAGAGCAGGCGAGCCGGGTAGAGCGCACCGCACTCAATCTTCGGGCCCAGGTGGCGAAAGCCTGGAGCTTGCAGAACGACATGTTGGGCACTTTGCTGGCGTGGGCATCTCAGCTACACGAGATCGGCGTGTTCGTTGCACATAACCAGTACCACAAACACGGCGCCTACCTCATCACGCATGGCGACCTCGCCGGGTTCTCGCGGCGTGAACAGAGTCTGATGGGGGCATTGGTGCGGCTGCACCGGCGCAAGTTCGCACTCGGTGTTCTCGGCGAATTCGATGATCGTCTGCGCGCCCGGATCGCGCGGCTGGCAGCACTATTGAGAGTCGCGGTGGTACTCCACCGTAGTCGCGAGGACGCGCCGGTACCGCTCGCGAACGCCGATCCCGACAGCCAGAAGCTGACGCTCGAGTTTCCCGAGCGCTGGCTGGATGAGCATCCGCTGACGCGCGCCGACCTGGATCAGGAGGCAGCCTTCATGCGCGCGCAGGGCTTCACACTGCGGTTCAGCTGACCAGGGCCGCTGGTCAGCTGAGTTCCGTAACCAGCGTTTGCTGGGCCGAGAACGGCTCATCCGCATCGGGTGAAAGCCGCACGTAGGAGCCATCTGCGCGCATTTCCCAAGCCTCGGTGTTGTCCCTCAGGTACGCCATCAAGCCGTGCTCGATAACCCGTTTGCGCAGCCGTTTCTCCGGGATCGGAAAGCAGGTCTCGACGCGCAGGTGTAAGTTGCGATCCATCCAGTCGGCGCTCGCACAGAAGACCTGCGGATCCTTGTTGTTCTCGAAATAGAAGATGCGCGTGTGTTCCAGGAAACGCCCGACTATCGAACGGACCCGAATGGTCTCCGACACGCCCGGAATGCCTGGTCGCAGACAGCACGCGCCGCGGATGATCAAATCGATCTGCACGCCCGCCTGCGAGGCCCGGTATAGCGCCTCGATGACTTCGCGCTCGGTCAGCGCGTTCATCTTCGCGATGATCCGGGCGGGCTTGCCAGCGCGGGCATGGTCAGCCTCGCGGGCGATATGCTGCAGCATCGCTTTGTGCAGCGTAAACGGTGACTGCAGCAGCTTCTTCAGCTTGCTCATCTTGCCGAGCCCGGTCAGCTGCTGAAACAGCTTATGTACGTCTTGCGTGATCTCGACATCGCAGGTCAGCAAACCGAAGTCGGTGTACAGGCGTGCTGTAGAGGCGTGATAGTTGCCCGTCCCCAGATGGGCGTAGCGGCGCAGCTCGCCCGCTTCACGCCGGATGACGAGCAGCATCTTGGCGTGAGTCTTGTAACCGACTACGCCGTAGGCAACGTGCGCGCCCGCAGCGTGCAGACGGTTCGCCAGGTCGATGTTCGCTTCTTCGTCGAATCGCGCACGCAGCTCGATGATCACGGTGACCTCCTTGCCGCCGCGCGCCGCGTCGACCAGGGCGTCGACAATTACGGAGTTCGGGCCGGTTCGGTAAAGCGTCTGTTTGATCGCCAGCACGTTGTCGTCGGCCGCTGCCTGTCGCAGCAGTTCGACGACTGGGGAAAAACTCTCATACGGATGATGCAGCAGCAGATCACCGGCGCGAATCGTCTCGAAGATGTTGCTGCTGCGTCCCAGTCGCCCGGGCATACCCGGTGTAAATGGCGGATGCTTCAAGTCGGGACGATTGAGCATCCGGTAGATGGCCTGGAGTCGGCCGAGGTTGACCGGACCGTTGACCTGGTACACCTCATCGTCGCTGAGACTGAACTGCTGGCGCAGGAATTCCCGCAGCTCGGCCGGCATCTTTTCGTCGACCTCGAGCCTCACTTCTTCCCCGAAACGACGCTCCGGCAATTCACCTTCGAGCGCGCGCATGAGGTCTTCGACTTCCTCGTCATCGAGCAGCAGGTCCGCGTCCCGCGTCACCCGGAACTGGTAGCAGCCGGTGATCTCCATGCCGGGAAACAGGTCGCTTACATGGGCATGAATCACCGACGACAAAAACACCAGATCCTTACGGCTTTGCCGCGGATCCTCGTCCGGCAGCATCATCAGTCGGGGCAGTGAACGCGGCACCTGCACGATCGCGCGGTCGATCGCGCGGCCGAATGCGTCCTTGCCCGACAGCGTGACGATGAAGTTGAGGTTCTTGTTCAGCACCATGGGAAACGGATGTGCCGGATCCAGGCCCATTGGTGTCAGCAGGGCGAGCACCTCTTCATCGAAGTAGCGCTTGATCCATTCGGCCTGCGCAGCACTCCACTGCTCTCGCCGCAGGAAACGCACCCCCGCGCTTTCCAGACTCGGGAGCAGCTCCTCGTTCAGCAGCAGGTACTGGCGCGCGACCAGCTCGTGCGCCGCCTCGCTGATATGCGCGAGGATCTGAGTAGCACTCAGCCCGTCCGGGTCCGGACGGGCTGAGCCGAATTCGGCGCGCTTTTTCACGCCGGACACGCGCACTTCGAAATACTCGTCGAGATTGCTGCAGCAGATGCAGAGGAATAACACCCGCTCCAGCAGCGGCGTGTCGGGGTCCAGCGCGTGCTCCAGCACGCGGCGATTGAATTCGAGCAGCGACAGGTCGCGGTTGACAAAGTGTTCGGGAGCGCCCGCGTCCGGCTGTGCGCCGCCCGCGTCGCCGGCCGGCTGAAGAATCTCTGACTGGTTGGCTGCGTTCATCGATCTGGCGATTTGCGGTACACCGCCGAAGCTACCGTGCTGGTGATGTTACTGTTGAGTTTAGACTGCGCTCGACAGTCTGTTACGCGAGGATGTCAGGAACATGTCAGAACAAACCGCGCCCGATACCCGGGCAGTCGAAACCGTGGACGCGTCTGGTCTGACGCTCGCAATCGCCAACTGGTCGGCCGGGCGCAGCGATGGCGACATCGAGCCCGAAGCGCTGATGTTTGCCCGCCATTGTCTGCTTGATTTTTTGGGCGTCGGGTTTGCTGGCGCCGACGAGGACGGGGTGGCGATGTTGCGCACCGAACTCGCCGGGGGCGACGCGCTGGCTGCTGGCCCCAGCACGGTCGTTGGACGCCAAGGTCAGGCTCGTCCGCTCGATGCGGCCCTGATCAATGGCACGGCTGCCCACGCGCTCGACTTCGACGACGTGCATTTCGACATTCCCGGTCACCCGACCGTCGCCGTTCTGCCCGCCGTACTGGCCGCGGCGGAGCAAGATGGTGCGACGCTCGGGCAGGTGCTGGCTGCGTTGGTCACAGGCGTGGAAGTAGCCTGCGCCGTTGGGCGCTTCATGACTCATACGCACTACCGGCAAGGGTGGCATGGAACTGGCACCGTCGGCGCGCTGGGTGCGGCGGCCGGGGTGGCGCGGCTTCGCGGTCTCGACGCTGACGCCACCGCACGGGCGCTGGGGCTCACAATCAGTCAATGCGGCGGACTCAAGTCGATGTTCGGCACCATGTGCAAACCGATGCACGCGGGGCGCGCGGCCTACAACGGCCTGCTCTCGGCGGCTCTCGCGGCACGCGGCTTCACGGCGCGCACCGATATGCTCGAATGCGATCAGGGTTTTGCTGCCGCGTTCGCCGGCACGCCAAATCCCGCCGCGGCGCTGAACGGACTTGGCGGCGACAGCGCCATCCGTGGTGTGCTGTTCAAATATCACGCCGCCTGCTACGGCACGCACGCCTGCATCGACGCGATGTTGAAAGCCCGCAACGAGCTGGGTTTGCAGGCCGAGCAGGTCGAGCGCATCGATTTAACCGTGCCTGAAGAGAATCTGCGCATCTGTGACATCAAGCAGCCGTCGACAGGCCTGGAAGCGAAATTCAGCATGACGATGACCTCAGCGATGGCGCTCTCGGGTGTCGCGACCGGGGACGTCGACAGCTACAGCGAAGCGACCTGCCGCCGGGCCGATGTCGTCTCGATCCGAGAGCGCGTCAACGTCGTTCCAGACCCAGCCCAGTTCAAGGCCGTCGCGACGGCCTCCATTCACATGCTGGACGGTGTCGTGCACCGGACCGAAGCGAATGTCGGCATCGCCGAGACCGACCTCGATCATCAGCAGCGGCGTCTGACCGAGAAGTTCTCGCTGCTGGCTGCCCCGGTCATTGGCGATGCGGCTGAAATCGTCTCGGCCGAGGTGCTCGAAGGCGACGCGGGTCTGCCCATCGCGACGGTGATGGCGAGGTGTTGAGGGGCTGACGGCGGGGTTGCTCAGCTCTCTTCAGGGCGTGCCAGCAGGTCGAAGCTGACGTCTACGTCGTCGAGCACGGTCAACGCGCCAAGCAAGACGCTAAATGGCGTGATTCCGAAGGCCTGCTGGGACAGCCGCGTTCGCCCTTGGATGCGCAGTCCCCGGCTGGTGCGCACGACTTCAGCAGGTACGTTCAGGGTCAACGTCTTCCCGTGGACGGTCGCGTTTAGCCGCAGGTTCACCTGCTGCTTGGCGCCGTTTCGGGTTGCCGCTACGACCTCTCCAACGATGCGCGCTCGAGGAAAACGGTCGGCATCCAGACCGTCCGCGCCCAGCATGTTGGTCCGGGTGGCCGCAATGTCGTCCGGGCTGGGTCGACTGCTGAACTCGGGCCCGGCGGCCGCGCGCTCGGCCGCGTCGTCGACCACCATCTCGTCGAGGTCGATCGAGAATTCGAAGCGTGAGCCGGAAAGGCCGGGCCGTGCTGCGACCCGGCCGCCGGCGGGCACTGCTGTGATGACATGGTTGTGCCCGAACTTGGCCAGTTTGCCGCCGCGGTAGGTATAGATGCGTACAACGCTGGCATCCCGGTCAATCGCCAGCAGCGTTTCGCCGGCGATCGCCGTCAATTGCGGGGTGTCAGGGGCCTGCTCGGCACGGCCATTCTGTGACGTCGATTCCACGCCAGTGCAGGCTGCCAGACCAATGGCCAGCGCACCGGCCAGAAGGAGCTGGACCAGCGTGTAACGGTGGGTGCCGTGCTGCGGCCTTGTCATCGTCTGCGCTCAGTCACTTGCGGTCTCTGGGTGTCGTCGCGAGATCCTCACCCCACCGCCGTACCGACTCTGTGTCGATATCGAATAGGTCCAGGGCCCGCCCGACCGTCTGCCGCAGCATGTCTTCAAGCGAGCCAGGGCGTGCGTAGAACGCCGGTACCGGCGGCATGATCACGGCACCCATCTCGGACAGCGCCAGCATCGTGCGCAAGTGACCGGTATGCAGCGGCGTCTCGCGCACCATCAGCACGAGGCGCCGGCGTTCTTTCAACACCACGTCTGCTGCGCGGGTCAGCAGCGTCGTCGTTACGCCGCTCGCGATCTCCGACATGGTCCGAACGGAGCAGGGTGCGATCAGCATGCCGAGCGTCTTGAAGGATCCCGATGAGATGGACGCACCAATATCACCGATCGGGTAACTCACGTCGGCCAGGTCGCGCAGATCCGACCCGCGTCGGTCGGTTTCATAAGCCAGCGTCAATTCGGCGGCTTTAGACATGACCAGGTGGGTTTCAACGGTCGTCTCCTGGAGGGCTTCAAGCGTCCGCACGCCGTAGATAACACCCGATGCACCGCTGACGCCGACGATCAGTCTGGAAGGAGGTGGTTGCATCACGTATTGCTCTCTCAGCCGGCAAGCAGGACTGCCGGAGTACCACGCCGCCGCCCTTTGGACATCAGGTGGCGTCGACCGCGCCGGGCCTCAAGGGACGCCACAGTCCGGAAACGCAAGCACAAAAAGGTATGGAAGTGCACGTGAACGCATCTTTCTGTCATATACTGAGGATATCGCTGACGGTTTGCCGAGTCTGGAAAGCATTGGGGAGCATGCGTGGATATTAAACAGTTACGCTACTTCATGGGGGTGCTCGAAGCGAAGAGCATCACCAAGGCGGCAGAGCAGCTGTACGTCGCGCAGCCGGCATTGGGGCTGCAGATTCGCAAGCTCGAAGAGGAACTGGGCGTCGAACTGTTCGTGCGCCACTCGCGCGGCGTCACCGCCACCGAGGCCGGGGTTTTGCTATCCCAGCACGCGCGCGTGCTCCTGCGCCAGTTCGCCAGAGCGCGCCAGGAACTGCTCGACTTCGCCAAGTCCCCGCACGGGCGCGTGGCTATAGGCCTCACGCCGACCGTCAATTCCGTCCTGGTTGCCGAACTGGCCGCGCGTTGCCGCGAACAGTATCCGGATGTCGTGTTGAACATCTCCGGTGGCCTGAGCGAACGCCTGATCGAATGGGTCGACGACGACGAGATCGACTTGTCACTGTCGTACAACAAGCGCGAACACGGCGGCCTCGATTGCGAACCTCTGGTCGAGGAAGTGCTGTATTTCATCGAACGCGGTAGCGGCGAACCGACCCCGGAAGTCGAACCGATCACGATGGCGGAAGTCGTCACCAAGGAACTGGCGATTCCGAGCCGTCCTCACCTGCTGCGGGTATTGGTCGACGAAAAGGCCAACGAGATAGGCTCGGAGGCAAAAGTCGTATTCGAAGTCGACTCCGTCACGGCGATGAAGGAACTGGCGCTCAATGGTGTCGCGGGTCTCGTGATGCCGATCGGCGCGGTGCGCAACGAACTCGCTGACGGGCGACTGCAGGCGCGGCCGGTCGTAGAGCCGGAGTTAGCGCGGCTGCTATATCTGGTGCAGTCGAACCGGCGACCGCCTTCGAAGGCAGTACAGGCGTTAAGTACCTTGGTGCGCGACACGGTGGCCGATTTCTCGCAGAGAGATGACGTGGGATGGCGCAAGATCCAGGCCGCAACGTGACTTCAGGCCGAATGCGGCTCGGGGCACGGTGCGCGGCTGGGGTCGCGCTGGCGGCTGCGCTGCTCTGCTTCGCCGCATTGCCGGTCGCGGCACGCAGCGACGGGATGGTGGCTGCGGCCAACCCGTTGGCCGCCGAAGCTGGCATGGCCGTGTTGCGCGATGGCGGCAGCGCCGCGGATGCGGCAGTCGCCATCCAGATGATGTTGAATCTGGTTGAACCGCAGTCGTCTGGTATTGGCGGCGGCGCTTTCATCCTCCACTGGGACGCCAGTGCCCGCCAGCTATTGACGATAGATGGCCGGGAAACGGCGCCCGCCGCGGCCACCTCGGCCAGATTCGTCGGTGAAGACGGTAAGAAGCTCGGCTGGTGGAAATCCATGGTCGGCGGGCAGTCCGTTGGGGTGCCGGGTACAGTCAAGAGTCTCGGCGTGCTCCATCAGCTGTTCGGCCGCAAATCCTGGGCGACGCTGCTCGCGCCGGCCATCGAACGCGCTGATGCCGGCTTCGAGGTTTCGCCGCGGCTTGCCAGCTCGATCGAGAGTGCTAAACATCTCGATCGCTTCGAGAAGACCAGGGCCTACTTCTTCGACGCTGACGGCAAGCCGAGGGCGGCCGGCACGCGTTTACGCAATCCGGCTTTCGCCGGCACGCTCCGCCAGCTGGCGGAAGGTGGGCCAGACGCGTTCTACCGTGGCCCGATCGCGCAGGCGGTGGTCGACGCAGCGGCCGCAACCTCATGGGCCACTACCAACATTACGCTCGCGGACATGGCTGCTTATCGCGCCAAGGTGCGCCTCCCGGTGTGCCAGCCCTACCGTGGTTACGATGTATGTGGGATGGGGCCGCCAACTTCGGGCGGGCTGACGGTTGGACAGATCCTCGGCATGCTCTCGGCTTTCGATCTGGGCGCGCTCGGCTGGGGTCCGGAGCTGGTACATCTGCTGGCTGAGGCCGAGAAACTCGCGTATGCGGATCGGGCGCTCTACATGGCGGATGCCGACTTCGTGCAGATGCCAACGGCCGGGTTGCTCGACAGCACCTACCTGCAAGAGCGCGCGGCCCTGATCGACCCGGCCAAGGCTGGCCCTGTGGCGCAGGCTGGCAACCCGCCAGGCGCCGAGAACTTCGCCTGGGCACCCAGCGAGGCACCGGGGCTGGTTGGAACCAGCCATTTTGTGGTGCTGGATGCGCAGGGCAATGCCGTATCCATGACCACGACGATCGAAAGCGGCTTCGGCAGCCGGGTCATGGCGGCCGGTTTTTTGCTGAATAACGAGCTGACCGACTTCGACCGGCAGCCCGAGCGTGATGGCCGTCTGGTGGCCAATCGCGTCGAGGGTGGCAAGCGCCCGCGGAGCTCCATGTCGCCGACCATCGTATTGCGCCGCGGTGAACCGTACCTGCTGGTTGGTTCACCAGGCGGATCGCGGATCATCGGCTACGTGGCCAAGACGCTGGTCGCGATACTCGATCTCGGCCTCTCGCCGCAGGAGGCAATCGACCTCGGGCATGCCGTACATCGCAACGGTAAAGCGCTTGAACTGGAACAGGGCACGGCGACGGCTGACATGGCCGGCGCATTGAAGGCGTTTGGCCACGAGATCAAAACCCGGCGTCTCACGAGCGGACTGCACGCGATCCTGTTGAGTCCGGACGGGCTCGAAGGTGGCGCTGACCCGCGCCGCGAAGGCGTCGTACTGCGGCCCTAAACAGTCCCTCGCGAGATCTCATCTGCCCGTCGTGCATATGACCGACACAGCCGACCGAGACGTTTGGGTCTTCGGTTACGGATCGCTCATCTGGCGGCCTGACATGCCCGTACTGGAATCGCGGGTTGCGCGACTGGACGGTTGGATGCGCCGGTTCTGGCAAGGATCGCACGACCATCGGGGTGTGCCTGAGAAGCCCGGACGGGTCGTGACGCTCATCGAGCGGCACGGCGAAAGCTGCGAGGGCCTCGCATTCCGGATCGACAGCCAGACCGCGCACGATACGTTCGCCGCTCTCGATCATCGGGAGAAAAATGGCTACGAACGCCGGGATGTCGACTTGGCCTGCCGCGACGGCAGTACCGTACACGCACTGGTCTACATCGCAGTCGAAGGCAACTTCGCCTACCTGGGGCCCGCGAGCAACGCGGATATTGCCCGGCAGATTCGACGCTCGATCGGCCCGAGCGGCCGCAATGTCGACTATTTACTGGCTCTGGCGGATGCCCTGCGCGCGCACCAGATCGACGATCCCCACGTCTTCGCGCTGGAACGTCACGTGCTCGAGGGGTCCGTAGCGGACGGATGAGCCGTCGGCGCGGTGGCGACGAGCTGGGCAAGGGCCATGCGGCGTCCATCCGGATCGGTTACCAGACCCTCGCGGTAGAAGCGTATGCGAAGGCCGGCGAACAGTGCTGCCAGCTCCTGCTCATGCAGCCTGAAGTCCGGATTCGATGGGCCGCCAACGTCCGGCTCGGACGTGACGACATGCTGTTCGTAAACCAGCCAGCCGTCGGGAGACAGAGCTTCGACGATCTGCGGAGCGAGGCTGCGTTGCAGAAACCGGCTGACGATTATCAGGTTGTACGGCCCGTCCGGCAGTGGTGCCAGTTCGAGGTCCTGGCAGACCCAGTTGACCGCGACGCCTGCCGCGTGCGCATCTTTCGCGGCGCGCTCAAGCGCCACCGACGAAATATCCACCGCGTCGACCTGAAAGCCTTGCGAGGCGAGAAAACGGGCATTGCGGCCGGCGCCGCACGCGAGGTCCAGCGCTGCACCTCGCGGCACCTGTTCCAGCCACTGCTCCAGCAGTCCGGTCGGATGGGTTCGCGACGCGTATTCGCCGGCCGCGTACCGGCGGTTCCAACGCTCGCGGTCAGCGTCGCTCATGCCGCTAGCCGGGTTTGCCGCCGGGCCACACCGGATTCTGCGCGAGTTCAGGCCATGCGGTGGGTGCGCCGGCGGCCGCCGCAGCGTCGGTGGGGGCGGCATCCGGGTCCCAGTCCGCCGCGATGTAGCGCTGTCCGGTCGCTTCGTCGCCCGCTTCCCCGCACAGCCACAGTATCGGATGAAGCATGCGCGCCGGCGGGATGAGCGCACTGCGCTCGAACGGTGCTTCGTCTGGCACCATCGGTGTATCCGCGGGTCCGCCCGGCACCACGACATTCACCGTGACTCCGGTGCCTGCGAACTCGGCGGCGTGACTGGCTGACATCGCCTCAAGCCCCGCTTTCGCCGGCCCGTAAGGCTGAAAGCCGGGTCGGAGCATCGTGAAGAATGACGTCGAGACGTTGATGATACGGCCGTACTTGCGGGCCAGCATCGAAGGCAGGGCGGCGTAGCTCAGGTACCAGGCGCCGGACAGATTCACTCGCAGGATGCGATCCCAAAGCTGCGGCGACAGCTCATCGGTACTGACGGGCTTCTGCATGTGATCGGGTCTGACCAGTCCCATGCCGAGCGCTGCGTTGTTGATGAGCGCGTCGACCTGTCCGTAGGTTTCGATCGTGGATTCGATCGCGGCAGCACAGGCCGACGAATCGGAGACATCGACTTCCAACGGCATGAATCGACGGTCGCGAATCAGATCGAGTTCGACCAGGTCAGCGGTCAGTCGGGCGAGTGCCGCTTCGCTGACGTCGATGCCAACGACGCGGGCTCCTTCGCGTAAGAACCCTTCAGCGAGCGCCCGGCCGATGCCGCCCGCCGCACCCGTCAACACCGCTACTTTGCCTTCCAGCCGGCCAGCCATCGCTCTTCCCGGAATTGCTCAGATCCGGTCATTGTGCCTGATTCGAAGGCAGAGCAATGTAGAGAAAAGCAGTGCGACGAGTGTAGTTGCGCGAACCCCGTCGCAGGCCGGGTCAATTCACGCGACGCTCACGGTCAACTGTGCGATGATGCGCGCCCCACACAGGAGGAGAGCTCCGATGTCGATTCGTTCGCGCCTGCTCGCGATTGTTGCGCTGGTCACCATTCAAGTTACGGCCATACCGGGTGCAGCGGCGCAGAGCTCGCCACAACTCGCCACGGACATGCAGAAGCTCAGCTACGCGCTGGCCCAGCGGTTTGCTGCTCAGCTGATACAGCAGGGCCTTACGGATGTCGACCCGGATGCGATCGCGCTCGGCGTAATGGACGCCGTTGCCGGCACGCCATCGCGGGTCACTCCGGAAGAAATTCAAAAGGCACAAGAAGCCGTTGTCGCGATGCTTCGCAAAAAGGCTGAGGAAGCATCGCGCGAAACGTTGCAGGCTGGGCTCGATTTTCTGGCGGCCAACAAAGACAAGGACGGCGTCGTGACGCTGCCGTCCGGCGTGCAGTACCGAATCCTCGAAGTAGGGGACGGCAAGCAGCCCAAAGCGACCGATCAGGTCACCGTGCACTACCGCGGCACCCTGCTGGGCGGCAAGGAATTCGACAGCTCGTACGGTCGCGGCAAACCGGCGACGTTTGGCTTGAATCAGGTGATCGCGGGCTGGACCCAGGTGGTTTCGAGTATCAAAGCCGGCACGAAGGTCGAAACCTGGATTCCGCCCGATCAGGGTTACGGCGAACGCGGGTCCCCGCCCACCATCCCGCCGAATGCGACACTTTATTTCCAGATCGAGCTGCTGGAGGTCAAGTAACCGGAAAGCTGAGCGCGACCCGCCGGAGCGGGTCTAGAGCCAGCATTCTGAGGCCGGTATCGAAAAGGGTGCGCGGCAGGTCTATCCAGAACTCGCCGCGCTCGGTTGATTCACCCTCGGTGCGGTATCGCGTGCCCATGGGCGGAAACCACCCGTGCAGGCGGCGATCGTCCAGACCGGCGACCAGGATGTGCCCAGGGCTGCCCCCAACCGGATAGCGGCACCATCCCGAGACCCGGACCAGGTGTTCTCGCCTCGTGACCGTGTGGGTGCCGGCTGCATCGGCATCAGCCGCAGTGAGCGGCCACGAGCGGTTGAAACAGACCACTTCGTCGTCTCGCAGTTCGGCGTCGAAAAACACGCTCTCGGGCGGCAGACGCATCACCTGGCCGAAATCCCCGGCCAGCATCGTCTTGAGCGTCGAAGCGACGACCGGCCGTTGCGGCTGAGTATGGAAAGCGCCGTGAACACCAGGCACGAGGCCGACGGTAAACGGCCCGGCGACCAGCGCCGACCAGTCTCGTTTGTCCACGG
Source organism: Pseudomonadota bacterium (assembly GCA_039030335.1). Classification (GTDB taxonomy): domain Bacteria; phylum Pseudomonadota; class Gammaproteobacteria; order HK1; family HK1; genus JBCCEJ01. The sequence continues at coordinate 48,998 of JBCCEJ010000007.1, forward strand.
GTCGGATAAGGCGCCCCGTGCATAACAGCAAATGTAGCGGTGCGCGCAGCGGGCGTTCGGGACGATAGTCGTAGAGCGCCGTCAGATGCGTCCGCGCGAGCGCCGTGCGATCGTCCTGGTCGCCGATCAGATCCGGTTCCGTGATGCCGCTCAAGATCGGCAGCGCACTGTCGAGCAGGCAAACCCACTCCACGTGCTCCCCGGCCGCTTCCAGCTGCAGCGCCATTTCAAACACGATGGCGCCGCCGAAGCTGGGACCAAGCAGTCGGTAGGGACCCCGCGGCGCCGCCTGCCGCAACTCTTGCAGGTAGTAACGCGAGAACTCATCGAGCTGCGTGAGTCGCGACGCCGACCAGTCCAGTCCGGGCGGTTGCAGTGTGTGCACGGGCACATCGTCCGGCAGGTCTCGTGCAAGCTGTAAAAGGCGCAGCGTGTGGCCGCGAATGCCACCAACACAAATGAGTGGGCCGGCGGTGCCGGCTGAATTCAAGCTGACGACGCACGGCTCCTGTCGGGGCGCGTCGTGCCGGTCCAGTGCCGCGGCCATCGTGCGTACCGTTCCTTGCGAACCGAACAGGGACAGCGGGACCGGTGCCGACAGCGCACGCTCGATTTGCATGGCCGCGAGCGCCGCCAGCAGCGACGTCCCGCCGACGTCAAAGAAGTCATCGTCGAGAGTGAACGCATCCGATTCGAGCAACTCGGACCAGACCGATGCGATGACCGACTCCGTTGCGCCCGGGGTTTCGGTCACGGGGCTCGCGACCGCGGCGGGCGGAGTTAGCGCGTTGCGGTCGAGCTTGCCGTTCAGGGTCAGTGGCGGGTCGGCCAGGAAAACGAAACGGCGCGGCAACATGTGCAGCGGCAGAAAACGCGCCAGCTCCGTGCGCAACGGGCCGCGCTGCAGGCGGGTGTGCGGCTCCGGCACTACGTATGCGATCAGCTGATTACCCATCAGCTCGTGCGGTTGCGCGACTACGGCCGACATGGCGACGTTGGCGCACGCCTGCAGGCACCTTTCTACCTCGTCCAGCTGCACGCGGTGACCGGCGACTTTGGTCTGCTGGTCTTCGCGGCCGTGGATTGTGATGAGCCCCGCCGCGTCCCTGGACGCGACGTCGCCCGACTGAAACGAGAGGCCTGCGGCAGCCGGCTCAAGCACCGCGCTCGTACTGTCCGGGTCCTGGCAATAACCCTGAAAGAGCTGTGTGCCCTGAATATGCAGGATGCCCCGTGCGTAATCACCGAGTACGTTGCCCTCATCATCGAGCACCGCGAGATGCCGCCCTGGCAAACCGGTGCCAACCGGCACCGGCGCGTCGTCGGGCAGCTCGAGGGTATCCAGGGCGAGCATCGCGCACGGACCCACCTCGGTACTGGCGTATGCGTTGAATACCCGCGTATCCGGCCCGCATAGCGTTCTGGCTGTCCGTACGTCGCGCCCCCACAGCGCTTCGCCGAGCAGGTAGAGACAGCGCAGGCTGCCGAGCGCGCCATCGGCCAGCTCGAGCTGCGCAAGGGTACGCAACATGCTCGGGAAGAGTCTGAGTACGGTTATCTGGTGCTTGGCGAGCCACTCGGGCAAGGCCGCGATGCCGTTGCGCCGGGTGTCGTAGATGCAAACGCCGGCTCCTTGCAGCAAAGCGCCAAAAATCTCCATGCGGCAGCCGCCGAGGTGCGCAACCGTTGCGACACGGTCTCCGGCTCTCACGCCGAGGCCGTCTGCCCATAGGCGGTATCGGGTCAGCGAGTCGGCGTGGCTTTCGATCACGCCTTTGGGCACGCCCGTACTTCCCGACGTGAAGGTGACCACGGAAGTTTCGGCGGCGTTTGTCGCGGCGGCCGTCGTTGTGCCGGTCGTTGCACCTGGCTTCACCAGACTACCCAGCGGCTCCGCGTGCCTGAGCTCCGGTGCCACTTCCGCCAGCCGGTGCCAGTTCGCATCGCAGGCAACCGCACCGGCCGCGCCGCTCAAGTTGAGCATCGCCTCGAGTCGTCGATCGGGATGGGACGGGTCGAGAAACGCGATGCTACATCCGGCGTAGATGAGCCCGGTCATCGCGATAACGGCATCGTCGTTGTTGCTGGAGAGCAGGCCAACCGTTTCGCCCGGTGCGAATCCTGCCTGGCTCAGCCTGGCGGCCGTTTGCAGCCCGCGATCATGCAGTTCGGCAAAGCGCAGGGGCTCTGCCCTCGCTGGCAACGCTATGCGACCGTGGTGCGTGGCGGCGGCCTCGCTGAGTGCGGAGGCGATACTGGTGCCTGCCCCGGTCGTGGGTTTGCTCCCGCCGTTGCCCGGGCTATTCAAACCCGTATTCCCTGGCAGGTCGTCGGGGCTCAGATGACGTTGTCATCCTTGAGTGCCTGCCGCTCGGCTTCATTCAGACCCAGCAGGTCGCCGAGCACCGTGTCGTTATCGGCGCCGAGCCCCCGTCCCAGGTGCTCGACCTTTCCGGGCGTGCGCGACAGCACGGGGAATACGTTCGGCATCGTTATCGATTCGATGCGTTCGTCGCCCATCGTTACCAGATCCTCACGCGCCTGGTATTGTGCATCCGCGAAGATATCCGCGATGTTGTAGATAGGACCAGACGGAACTTCGCCGGACTTCAGGCGCTCGAGCAGATCCGATTGCGGCAGACTCGAAGTCCACTGACCGACGATCCGGTTGACCTCTGGCCGCTCCGCCAGCCGTCGCTCGATGCGCCCGAAAGCATCCTCGTGAGCGAGTTCCGGCTGTTCCATCGCATCGGCGAGGCGCGCGAACATCTTGTCGCTCGTGCACGCGATGGCAACCCATTTTCCGTCAGCGGTGGGGTAGTGCGAATGTGGCACGACGTTGACCGTGTCGGCCCCCATGCGTTCCCGGATGAATCCGTTGAAGGCGTAAGCCGGCGCCATTTCGTCGAGGAATCGAAACACCGGCTCGTAGAGCGCGATGTCGATGTACTGGCCGATGCCGGTCTGGTCCCGACTACGCAGCGCCATCATGACGCCGAATGCGCCATAAGTGCCCGAGAGGTAATCGGCAAGGGTCGTGGACCCGGGCATCAGTGGGGGACCGTCCGGCTCGCCAGCCAGATGCGTCAGGCCGCTGAAAGCGTGGGCGATGCGGGCAAAACCCGGATCGCGCGCTTTCGGGCCGGTCTGACCGTAACCGGTGACGCGCAGCATCACGAGGCGGGGATTCAGTTCGTGGAGGCGTTCCCAGCCGAGACCCCACTTCTCGAGCGTACCGGTGCGAAAGTTCTCGACCAGTACGTCCGATTGGCAAACCAGCTGCTCCATCAGCTCTTTGCCGCGCGGAGACTTCAGATCCATCGTGATGCAGCGTTTGTTGCGCGACTCCTGCAGCCAGACCAGCGAGTCGCCGCAGTCCGTCATCGTGCCGAAGCGCCGCAACGGGTCGCCGGTGCCGGGCTGCTCCACTTTGATCACCTCGGCGCCAAACTCGGCCAGAAGCGTGCTGCAGAATGGCCCGGCCAGAAAGGTGGCGAGGTCGAGCACCCGAATTCCTTCGAGCGGGCGTGCGGGCGTCGTCTCGGTCATGGCAGTCGTTCGTCCGGATGGAACTGGAGCTGCCCGGCGGCATCGACCTCGGAAGCGCCCAGATTGTGCTTGAACTTTTCCAGCAGGTGCCGGAGCTGTGCGATTTCCTCGGGCGTGAAGTCGGTCGCCGCGACTTCGTTTACTTCGATGACATACGGCAGCAACTCGTCCTGCAGAGCCCGACCGGCATCGGTCAGAAAAATATTCACCTTGCGGCGGTCGTCAGGGTTGCGCTCACGGCTGATGAGGCCCTTCTCTTCCATGGTATTGACGGCCGCGGCCGTGGTCGGCTCCATGATCCCTGCACGCCGGCTCAGTTCACGCTGGGTGAGGCCGTCTTCAACCCACAGCTCGCGCAGGAAGTACCAGTGTCCGATCGCCACTCCATGCGCCTCGATGAGATCGTGCAAAACCTTGGTAAAGGCGCGGTAGCTGTCGCGGATCAAATATCCGAGGCTGCGCCCTGGCGCATAGATAAAGGCCTCGGAGAGTTCGGATTCTTGTTTACTCATGCGATGAAATTGCGGACCTTGCCAGCGTGGTAGCCGTGGGCTCAAGAACCGTGTCGGGTTCTGTCCGAATCCATGATGGTAACCCTGAGCGGGTGCGGGCCGGTAGCCCGGGTCAGCGGGTCGCTCGCCCGTTGAGGGTCTGATGAACGCGAACCGCGGTGCGCTTCGGCGTGTCAAAGGACCCATGACGCATGCACGCTCCACCCACGCCGCGCGGTCTGTTTGCGCAGCCGTCGCGGCAAGACTGAACCCGCCTTTGTGATGTTCCGGTCGGATTCGGGGAACTGGGGGCTGGCCGCGCGCGGTCTGCACTGGCTGATGGCGGCCGCGATCGTTGGCATGCTGGTGCTCGGGCACGTCATGGTCGAATACCCAATGTCGGTGACCAAGCTCAAGCTCTACGCCTGGCATAAGTCGATCGGCGTGACCATTTTGGCGTTGTTGCTGATACGCATGTTGTGGCGTGTCATCGACGAGCGGCCGCAACTGCCTGACGGCATGGGCCGGGCGGCGCGCCGGCTGGCCCGTCTGACGCATGTGCTCCTGTATCTGTTGATGCTGGTCGTGCCGCTGAGCGGGCTATTGATCAACACGGCCTCCGGATTCCCGCTGAACGTCTTCGGACTGTTCAAGATTCCGCCCTTGATGGCGTCCGACGAGCAGTGGCAGCTGGTCGGAGAATGGGCTCATGTCATTGCTGGCAGTGTCCTCGCCGCACTCGTGATTGGACACGTGGCCGCCGCGCTGCACCACCATTTCGTGCGCCGCGACGATCTGTTGAAACGGATGTGGAGAAAATCATGACAACGCACGAAATGAGGTCGCCCAATGGCGTTGCGGTGCGCTATCGCGCTGGCAGCGCGCTCAGCCGGATGGCGATCCTCGGACTGTTGGTGCTCTGTGCGTGCGCATGGCGCGTCGCGTCCGCGGATACCTGGCGAGTCGACCAGGAGCGGAGCCGCGTCGGCTTTGTCGCGAGCTACGATTCGATCGAATTTCCCGGCACATTCCGGCAGTGGCAGGCGGCTATCGCGTTCGACCCGTCAGCGCCGGAACAGGGCCGTCTCGAGGTAGACGTCGACATGGCGAGTGTCGACACGAAGAGCCAGGACCGCGACGCCGGGATACGAAGCGAAGAGTGGTTCGACACCGCGAGTTTCGGCGCCGCCAGATACCGGAGTCTGGGAATCCGCCCACTAGGGGACGGGCGGTTTGCCGTTGACGCTGAATTTGAAATCAAAGGCAGGAAATATCCGTTGTCGTCTGAGTTCACCTGGCGCGCGGCGGGCACTGGTGCACGCCTGAGCGGGCAGGTTTCGGTTGACCGGCGCACGTTCGCCGTAGGTACTGGAGAGTGGGCCGATGAACCGATCATCGGTTTCCGCGTGTTGATCGAATATGACCTCTACCTGACTCGCTAGCGCACGCACGCGGCCAGCTGTCGTATCGGCGGCGGCAAACAATTTCTGGTGACTACTCCATTTCGGGGAATACAGTTCCGATCAGCGGCCACACCCAAACGCCTGTGCAATAGATTACAAAGCAGTTTCCGGCTTATGTGCTTCAATACTGGGTACAACGTATTGCATCACGCCGGTCCCGTGATGCGTTACTGGATGTTGGGACTCCATGGCACCTAAGGTCAAAGACGCACTGCCCCTAGGGTTCAAGCTGCGCAGTTTCGAAATCGGCTCGCCCCTGGGACAGGGCGGTTTCGGGATCACTTATTCGGCTCAGCATTCGGTCCTGGGTCATCACGTCGCGGTCAAGGAGTACCTGCCGTTCGAAGTGGCGGCGCGCGATGAAGGCGCAACCACCGTCGCCCCAACCGACGAAGACTACGTTGAGCTCTACCAGAAGCACCTGGAAGGGTTCGTCGAAGAAGCCGTCATTCTGGCCCGCTTCCGGCACGCCAACATCGTCCGCGTGCAGGACGTGTTCGAAGCCAACAACACGGCCTATATGGTCATGGATTTCGAACAGGGCGAAAGCCTCGAGCGGATTCTTCGCAAGGGCAAGATGGCAGACGAAGCCGGCTTGCTGAGCGTTATCCATCCGCTGCTGGACGCGCTCGAGGCGGTGCACGCGGCAGGCTTCATTCACCGCGACATCAAGCCGGACAACATCATCGTTCGTCCTGAAGGGTCGCCGGTACTGCTCGACTTCGGCGCGGCGCGCCTTGCGATCGGCGTCGCGACCCGGCCCCTTACGGTACTGATGACCAAAGACTACGGCCCGTACGAACAGTATGACTTCGGCACGGGCAAACAAGGGCCCTGGACCGATATCTACGCGATGGGCGCGACGCTATACCGGGCGGTCACGACGCGACCACCGGTCAATGCTTTCAATCGCAACCGGGCGAGGGTCGCGAAGCAGGACGACCCGCTCCCGCCAGTTGCGGATAAGGCTGCCCCCGGGTTCTCGAAGCAATTCCTGGACGCCATTGACGCGGCGCTGCTGTTCAAGCCGGAAGATCGACCACAGTCGGTCGAAGAGTGGCGTCAGATGTTGCCGCCGCCCCCCGGAGCGGTCGGGACGTCGCCGATGCCCATGGTCGAGACTGGCGGACCCGGGGAGCCAGAGAAAAGCGTCAGCGAAGGCCGCGCCGGTGGCGGGCTGAAATGGACTCTGGCCGGGCTGCTCGGCGGCGCGGCGGTTGCGTCCGCGGCCTGGGCGGGACTGTTGGCCGCTGGCATCGTCGGCGGCGTCGATCCGTCGGAACTCGACCGGGCGCGGTCGGCGGTGGAGGCGGCCCGTTCGGAAAACGCCGGGATCGCCCAACAGGTCACCCGGCTGAACGCGCAGCTGGAAGATTCCGAAGCGGCGCGGGACAGTGCCTCCAGGGATCTGGCTCAGGCCACGGCCAGCGCGCAGGCATTGACCGACGAGAAGTTTCGTCTGACGGGCCAGCTCGACGCTTCGCGCTCGGAGGTCGCGTCGCTGCAGGATGAGATCGAACGTCTGCGTACGGAGATGACCGCCTCGTCTGCCGGAGCTGAACCGCCAGCGACGGTAGAGGCTGCCGTTGCGCCGCTCGACGACGCCACGCGCCAGGCGTACGAAGCGCTATTGGCCAGGGGGGCCGAGGCGATCAACGATTTTCGATTGACCACGCCTGCCGGAGACAATGCGCTTGAGCACTTCACGAAGGCACGCGACCTCGCACCGGACGCCAATGCCGAGGCGCTGGCCGGTTTTGACTCGATCGTCGATCGCTATCTCGTGCTGGCCGAGCGCGCCGTCAAGGGCCGGAAATGCAAGCGTGCCGTGCAGTACGTTCGCCGCGGCGCGAAGATAGCACCGGATTCCTCCGTGCTGGCGACAGCTTCGCAGCGTCTCGGCCAATGCAAGCTCGACGTTGGGGCACTGGCCTTCAACGATACCTTGAAGGTTGCCTCAGATGCGGTGGGCCCGTCGCTGATCGCCATACCCGGCGGCTCCTTCCGGATGGGTGATCTGAGCGGTTCTGGCGATTCTGATGAGCAGCCGGTTCGCGATGTCACGATCTCGGCAGCGTTTGCGATGAGCCGCTATGAGGTCACTTTCGACGAGTACGAACTCTACGCGCGGGAAGCGGGAGTCGATATTCCTGGCGACGAGCAATGGGGCAAGGGTAAGCGCCCCGTGGTCAACGTCAGTTGGGAAGATGCTGCCAACTACGCCAAGTGGTTATCCGGCCAGACCGGCTTTCGGTATCGGCTCCCGAGCGAAGCCGAATGGGAATACGCGGCTCGCGCTGGGACGGTGACCCCCCGATTCTGGGGCGACGATGCGGATGAGGCCTGCAACTACGCCAACGTCGCCGATCAGACGCTAAAGGATGCAACCGGATATTCCAAGCCCGTCCATCAATGTGCCGACAAGTTCGTAACCACTGCACCGGTCGGGACGTTTCAGCCCAATGCTTTCGGCGTTCACGACATGCTCGGTAACGTCTGGGAATGGACGGCCGATTGCTGGAACCCGAGCTACGAAGGTGCCCCCGCGGACGGCACCGCATGGATGGCTGGAAACTGTGCGGAACGCGCGATTCGAGGTGGTTCGTGGGTGCTGTTTCCGGCCGCGATGCGCTCGGCCAACCGCTTGAAGTTCAAGCAGTCGCGCGTGACCAAACAACTTGGATTCCGGCTGGTGCGCGAGCTGCGTTGATTTGTGCCCGACGGTGCGGGCGGCAAAGGCGCCAGTACCGTCAGGGCTTCCGCGGCTCTTCTTCTGCGCCGCCGAACACATCGAAGTCGACCGTACCGTCCGTCGCGACCTGATCGGTATCCACGGTATCTTCCTCGCTGCTTTCTGCAGGCGGCACGGCACTCTCGTTCACGACCGTTTCGGCAAACTCTTTCCCTGGCGGTCGGGCATCCTGATTTGCGGGCGAGAAAGCGGCTGCCTGCTCTCCCGTCGCGACCATCGTCTCGATAAAGGCGTTCGGATCTACGCCGACTGTCGCCGACATGTCTTCGGCACCCGGCAGCGCGAATTCGAACTCGGCGCTCTCCAGCTGGATGCGTGAGCCGTGGTGCAGCATCCGCTCGCCGTGCAGTCGCTCACCGTTCAGGAAGGTGCCGTTCAGGCTACCCTGGTCGACCAGCCAGTAACCGCCCTGCCGGTATTCGATAACTGCGTGACGCCGCCCGACGGTCTTCATTCGTACGACGATGCTCTGCACGTCTTCGGCCTGGGCTTTCGAGCGCCCGATCTGAATCGTATCGGCCAGCAGTTCGTGCTCGGCTTCGCCGGTCGTGTTGCTCAGGTCTTTGAGGATGCCGACGGTCCGGCCATCGGTGGGTCGGCGGCGTTTCGGTGCAGCGGCCTGACCACTGGCCGCCGGCTTGTCGGTGTTCGGTTTACGGAACACGAGCCACGCGGCGACGCCCAGAATGACGAAGATCGCGGCGCCCGCGCTGAGCGCGATCCAAAGTCCCGATTCGTTGTTGGTTTTGCCGGTCTCGTTGCCCGGTGTCGGTGCGGGACCCGGTGTTGGCGCAGGAGATGGGGCCGGGGCCGGCGCGGGAGCGGGTTTCTCGGCCTTTTGGGCCGCTTCCTCGGCAGCCTTACGGGCGGCTTCTTCGGCAGCTCTGGCAGCCGCCTCCTCGGCAGCGATGCGCGCTGCTTCTTCGGCTGCCTTGGCGGCCGCCTCTTCGGCCGCTATCCGGGCAGCCTCCTGCGCTGCTTCAGCGGCGGCGTCTTCGGCCGCCTTCAGCGCCGCCTCCTCTGCCGCCCTGCGCGCATCTTCTTCCTCGCGCGCTACGGTCGATTCCAGATCCTCGATCTCGACTTTTTGCGCCGCGGCTGGTGCTATCGACGTGGCGAGTGCGCACGCGACGATCAGCGCGCCCAACCACCCTTTGAGGAAGGTCTTCGGCGGCGCCGTGCGCGTAGACACTGAAGGCGATGAAGGCACGGAATACAGCTGCAGGATCAACAACCCAGTCCTTTAGTCTGACTCATGATTCGCATGAATCAAGCGATCCTTGGGCGATCGAACAGACGACACCTCACGGCAGCGCCGCGGTCACGCCGTTGAAGACGGCTCGATTCTCAAACGCGCTATGTGACAGAACGGGGTTTAAGGACTCAGGTCACCTGGGATTCCAGTTCTTGTCAGGCGATCGAAGCCGCGATCGGGTGTCCCAACACGCGAGCCAGGTCGCCGAGTGCCTGGCCTGGCTCCGTGACTTTGATGGTCTGCATTCCGAGCGCCCTGGCCGGCTTCAGGTTGATGCCCAGGTCGTCCAGGTAGACGGCTTCTTCCGGCTTGATGCCGAGGGTCTCGCAGGCGAACTCGTAGAACCGGAGCTCGGGCTTGCGGACGCCGACTTTCGAGCTTTCGACCACAACCTCGAAGAGCTGCATGACATCGGCTACGGCGGCAGCTCGCGCCGGGTCGGCGCTCATACCCGGGCCGCGCCCCGAGCGGACATTGTTGGTCAGACACGCGATCCGGTACTGCTGACGCAGCTCGCGGAGCGCGGCGACCATCACCGGGCGTACCTCGCCTGACAGCAGCCCCAACACATCGCTGCCCGGCACGTCGTGACCCAACGCCGCCGCTTCAACCCGAAACAGCTCGGAGAACGCCGAGGCATCGATGTCACTGCGCTCGAACTGCGCCCAGGCGTTCGTGTCGGGGTTTCGGGAGTTGACAGTGCGGATGAAGTCGGTTGGGAGCCCGCGCGAGATTTCGTACCGGTTGAACGCTTCGAAGGGACTGCTGGTGATAACTCCACCAAAGTCCCAGAGAACGGTCGTGATGGTAGGCATTAGCCCTCCGACGGTGTCCGATGCTTGACGCTTGGGTGCGCGATGCGCAAGCGACCTCGAAAGCGGCCCCCGCGTTGTCTTGAACCCGGCTGAAAAAGTACAGCGACGGCGATTATGCCACGCCCGGGTTCGCCCCGATTGCTGTAAGGCGGCCCGACAGAAACGCGAATTCTTTGGGTTGTAGAGTGTGAAGCGAGTCGCATTTTTTCGCTAAGGTGTGCGAGTCAGATCCTCCACTACGAAAATAAGATATTGATTTTAATAGATAAATTTGAAGATCTCGACGATGTCAAGTTTGCCGACAGAATCGACCATGGGCGAACGTAGGTATCAATTTGCTTAGAAACTCCATAAAAGCGCTAATTTTCGTCTTTTTCACTCTTCCCCGGCGCAACAGTGACCCGGCAGGCCGTGGGCATCGTGTTAGCGCCGATCCGGTCCGGTGGTTCGTCTGGGCTTCATAAGCCTGTTCGAAACTGGAAAATAAGTTAAATAAAAACAGATGTTTACGACTATTTATCGACATTTGGCACGGCACTGGCCACAGACATGGCACGTAATCTGCATGGGGAGGTATGAAAACAGACGCTGCGCCAACAGCAGCAGCGCACAACCCGACAGCCGCCATGAAAACAACATCGATCAAAGTGACTCGCAGACGCCGCCGGCGTCGAACGCGTTCGTCACCTCGGCTGAGCCGGCGATGGATGGCACTGCTCATTGCGCTCTCGATGGGCGCGGTCGCGGCGGCGCCGGTGGGTCTGTTCACGCTCTACCACATGTTGCCAGGCAGCGAGGCCGCGACCGATGCCGGACCCGCGCAGTCGCTCGCCGATACGCTGGAAGTTGGGCACAGCGCCTCCTCTGGTCCGGCGCAGCGGCCGGTGTCTGCCAACGTCCTGGCTTTGGGCGAGAAGCGCGCGGCCCTGCTCCGGGATCGCGACCACCTCGGTTGCACCTTTGATTACGAACCGCCTGAGCCCGACCTCGCGCTGAGTGTCGCGCACCAGGATGAGTTGGGCTCGCCCGCATCGCCGGGCGATCCGCGCGAACCCGATATCACTCAATCGCCCGAGCCGGCAACGCCGCACCTGCTGCCGCTGCCCGCGCCGTCGGCCGATGATGTGATCGAGTCCGGCACGCCAGCGCTGCGCGCTGACCTCGTGGGCGTCGCGCCACTGCGGTTGCCGGCGCCCGGTCGTGCGACGCGTCCGGCCGCGGGGCACTCCGGCGCCGCGCTGATCGTCACGGACCCGTTCTCCGGTTTGCCTCTGAGTGTCGCCAGCACAGCAACCGCCGTATCCGGTGCCGCCACGGCCGCTTCTGCGCAACCCGCGGCGACGACTGCGGACGCTGAGTCTGCCGAATCGCCTGTTACGCTCACGCCGCTGCGGATTTCTGATGGCGATGTGCACGGCGGGACCGACCCGGTCATCGGCGGACTGATTCTCGAAGGCACCGGCCGGCTGGTCCCTGGGCATTCTCCCGGCATAATGCCGATTCTCAGCGGTGACTACGTCATGGATGCCGGGGTCCTCGAAATTGAGATCGGCGGTACCGCTCTGGGCGCGTTCGACCGAATCGAAGTGCTCGGCGGTGGCGAAGCGCGGCTGAGCGGCGGCGAAATCCAGATCTCGTTCATCGACGGATTTACCCCTGCCGTGGGCGACACGTTCGAGTTCCTGTTCGCCAGCAGCGGCGTGATCGACGATGCGGATTTCGGCCTCGACGAGGTCACCGTCAGCGTGACCGGACTGGAACCCGGTCTTGATTTCATGATCAACAGCGATGGTGGTTTTGGGTTGGAGCTCGAGATCGTCGCTGGCGCGGTAGCTGCGCTGACCTCGACGGCATCAGCCAGCACCGCGACTGCTCCGGCACCCGGTACCTGGCTGTTGATGTGCGCGGGCCTTGCAGGTGTATTCGCTGGTGGCAGACGGCGCATCCGCGCCTGACCTGCTCGTTCGTAAGTCCATGCGGCCGCCGGCGTCGTCGCAACCGGGCCGGCCGCGACGCGGCTAAATCGGCTACAGTTCTCCACCTGCGGGCCGGCGACCAGTCCGGTGGTTGGCCGCGGATTCCGGGACCTTCCAAATCGAGTCGGATGCCGAGCCATGAACGAAGCCGAAACGCCATTTACCGCGCTGGTGCGCAGCCTGCCGAGCAGCATTCCGTTTGTGGGGCCAGAAGCGATCGAACGCCGTCGCGGCAGCCCATTCGAGGTGCGCGTTGGCGCGAATGAAAGCGCCTTCGGCGTCTCGCCCAAGGCGGCCGAAGCGATGCGCGAGGCGGTTGTCAACATCGCTTGGTACGGAGATCCCGAAGGGTACGACCTGCGTGCCGCAATCGCCGCGCACCACGGTGTGACCATGGAGCGCGTGTGTCTCGCTGGAGGGGTCGACGAACTCCTCGGCTTAACGGTGCGCATGCTGGTCGAACCCGGGGCGCCGGTGATCACTTCACTCGGTGCTTATCCGACCTTCAACTACCACGTGGACGGCTTTGGCGGCGAACTCATCAAGGTTCCGTATCGGGATGACCACATCGACCTGGCCGCCGTGCAGGCGGCCGCGCACGAACATGGCGCACCCCTCGTCTATCTGGCCAATCCAGATAATCCGATGGGAACCTGGCACTCGGCGGCCGCGGTCAGAGACTTCATATCGGGATTGCCCGAACAGACCGTTTTGATTCTCGATGAGGCCTATATCGAGTTCGCACCGGACGGGACAACCTGGCCGCTTACCGAGGACGACCCGCGCGTCATCCGCATGCGCACGTTCTCGAAAGCTCACGGTATGGCCGGCGCGCGAATCGGGTATGCGGTTGCGGAACCGCACCTGATCGTCGGCTTCAACAAGATTCGCAATCACTTCGGCGTCAACCGTCTCGCCATGGCTGGCGCCCTCGCCTCGTTGCAAGACACCGATTTCGTCTCGCGGGTGGCAATGGAAGTCGCGCGCGGGCGCGATGACTACTACGCGCTTGCCCGCCAGCACAATCTCGCGAGTCTGCCGTCCGCAACGAACTTCGTCGCCATCGATATGGGTGGCGACGGTGAGCGGGCGCGCAGGATGCTCGCGTGCCTGGAGCAGCTCGGTGTGTTCGTCCGGATGCCGGGCATCGCGCCAATGGATCGCTGTATTCGGATCAGCGTGGGAGTGGAAAGCGAGCGGGCTTTGCTGGCCGAGCGGTTTTCGGACGCCTTCAAGAAGCTCTAGCGAAGCACCCCGGGAGATGGCCGGCCAGCCAGACGCTGAACCGCCTGGCGCACGCCACGACGGGCTCGCCCTAGGGGTTGCCGGCTGATGACCGGTTTGCGTCGTGTTTCGAGGGGCGTACGCCCTAGCCTGGTCGGCTGATGTCGGTTCCAACGCTGCACGCCGCGGTCGAACCGCTGAAACGAGCACTGTCACAGCCCGGTGCCCGCGCGCTGTTGAGCGCGCCGCCGGGTACGGGCAAAACAACCCGAATGCCGCTTGAACTGCTCGACTGTCCGTGGCTCGACGGACAGCGCATCGTGCTTCTAGAGCCGCGGCGAGTAGCGGCTCGCGCGGTCGCGCGGCGCATGGCGTCTCTGCTCGGGGAACGGGTCGGCGAGCGGGTCGGCTACCGGGTCCGGTTCGATACCCGAGTGTCACCGCGTACCCGCATCGAGGTAGTCACCGAGGGGCTACTGGTCCGGCGGCTGCAGTCGGATCCGGAACTCGCGGGCGTGGGTCTCGTCGTCTTCGATGAATTACACGAGCGGCATCTGGATACTGACCTCGCGCTTGCGCTCACGCTGGACACTGCGGGCAGCCTGCGGCCCGACCTGCGAGTACTGGCAATGTCGGCGACGCTCGACGCCGGCAAGGTCGCGGCCGTTCTGAATACGCCGCATTACTTCGAAGTCGTCGGCGAAGCCTTCCCGGTGGCAACGCACTACCTGGGTCGCGAGGTACCGGTCCGCGTTGCCGTCGCGCGGGCTCTACGGGAAGGGTCAGGCGATGTTCTGGTGTTCCTCCCGGGCGCGGCCGAGATCCGCCAGGCGGCTGAAGAGATCGAATCGCTTGAGTCGGACGATGCGTTGGTCGTATGCCCGCTCTATGCAGAGCTGGGGCCAGGGGCGGAACAACCGGCACTGGAGGCGGACCCGGAAGGGCGGCGCAAGGTGGTCTTGGCTACCAATATCGCGGAAAGCAGTCTGACCATCCCCGGCGTGCGCGCCGTCGTGGACACGGGTCGTGCCCGCGTACCCGTGTTCGACCCGAACGCTTCTCTGACGCGGCTCGAGACCGTACGCATCTCCCGGGCCTCCGCCGATCAGCGCCGCGGTCGGGCGGGTAGGCTCGCGCCAGGGCGGTGTTATCGGCTGTGGACGCAAAGCGATGAAGGCGCGAGACCTGCGTACCATCCTCCCGAGCTTTTGAGTGCCGATCTAGCTCCGCTCGCCCTGCAGTTGCTCGCTTGGGGTGCCCGGCACCCGGGCGATCTCGCATGGCTGGACCCGCTTCCGGCCGGCGCCTTGGGTGAGGCGTGGTCGCTGCTGCGCAGCCTGGGCGCCGTCGACGATCAGCACCGGTTGACCTCACGGGGCCGTGCCATGGCGCAGATTCCTGTGCATCCGCGGCTGGCCGCCATGATTGCGGGCAGTGAGGATGCCGCCGACCATATGCTCAGCTGTCGGCTTGCCGCCTTGATCGAAGAGGGGGGGCCGCAGCGTGGGCTGAGAAGCCGGCAGCCCGTGGATCTGGTGGAAAGCCTGGAGTTGCTCTATGGCGCCGACAACGGCCTCGTGGACAGGGCGCTTGTCGATCGTCAGCGGTTGGAACGTCTGCGTAAGGTCGAAGCCGCGCTGGTCGGCCGAGTGAGACAACGCACGGCTCCGGACCTCGGCGCAACGCCTCGTGCATCTGAGTCGGAACCGGTCGACGGAGAGGCCGTGGCGCGGGCTCTGCTGAAGGCCTATCCGGACCGGGTCGCCCGGGCGAGAGGTGGCCATGGCCGCTTTCTCATGGCCAACGGACGGGCCGTTCGGGTGCCGGCAGAGGCGCGGCTCGCCAACGCCCGCTGGCTGGTGGTCGTCGACGCCGGCGGTCGTGCCGACGGGAGGTCTGAAGCACGGGTGAGAGCCGCGGTCGAGACCACTGTGCCGATTGTAGAAAGCGCATGCGGTGCGGCCATTCGGCAGACGAACGACGTGGTGTGGGACAGCCGCGAGCGCAGCGTTGACGCATCATCAGTGCGGCACCTTGGAGCCATAGAGCTGGACCGCCGTGCGCTAAGCGATGTCGAAGAAGCGTTGGTCGTCGCGGCGATGCTGAACGGCGTACGGGAGATGGGGATATCCGCGCTGCCGTGGACCGAGGCGCTCATGCAATGGCGTTACCGCGTCATGCTGCTCCGCCGCGAGCGCATCGGCGATACGGATTGGCCAGCCGTTGACGACGCCGCGCTGCGGGCAAATCTGGTGCAGTGGCTGAGCCCCTATCTGGTCGGCGTACGCCGGGCCACTCACCTCGCCAGACTCGATCTCGGTCCGGCATTGGGGAGCCTGTTGGTCTGGCCGCAGCCGCAGCTCCTGAACGACCATGCCCCCGGCCGGCTGCGCGTGCCTGGAGGTCGGGAAGTCGGATTGCGCTACCGCCCCGACGCGGCGCCCGTCCTGTCGGTTCCATTGCAGGAGATGCTGGGCACCCCGGTTTCGCCCACGATTGCCGACGGGCGCGTCCCCGTCGTGATCGAACTGCTGTCGCCCGCTGGCCGACCGATACAGGTGACCAGCGATCTTGCCTCGTTCTGGGCCGACGGATATCGCGACGTGCGCAAGGAGATGCGCGGACGCTACCCCAAGCACGCGTGGCCCGAAGACCCTGCCAACGCGCGGCCACATCGCGGTCCGAAACGTCAACGCAGGCGTTCCTGATCGTGCCGAAGCGTGGTGCGGCGCGCTGTCCCGAGGCGTACGGTATGGCGTGGACAAACAATTCCAGTCAGCTTGCGGAGCGTCGCCATGCTCGACCCGACGGACCCGACGTCCCACCCCGAATACCGCCGCCGTCTCGTGGCGCGTAAGGCGGACCTCGCGGCCGTGGCTGACACGGCGGCCGACGCGGGGGCGACCGTAGAACTGGACCAGACGCGTGTAGGCCGGTTGTCACGTATGGATGCTCTACAGGCGCAGGCGATGGCCCGGGAGTCGAATCGTCGGCGCGAAGTGGAATTGAAACGTATCGACAGCGCGCTGGCGCGGCTGGACGCTGGCGACTACGGCTTCTGTCTGCGCTGCGATGAACCGATCGCCGCGGCGCGGCTCGAATTCGATCCATCGGTGCCGCTATGCGTGCGCTGCGCAGACGCGTGAGCGCAGCGGCGGCGTTTCCGACGAAGCGGAGCCTCAGGCAGGCGCGAGCTCGAGCAGCGTGATTTCATTGGCCGACCCGAGCCGCATGGCAGGGCCCCAGGTGCCGGTTCCCGACGAAACGTGCAGCACCGTGCTGCCGGACGTGTAGACGCCCTGAATGCGCGGGAATCGTCGGCGCACCAGGGCGTTGAACGGCACGAGCTGGCCGTTGTGCGTATGGCCGCTCAACATGAGGTCGATGCCGTGACTGGCGGCGTCCTCCAGACCGTCAGGGCGGTGATAGAGCAGCACGGAGCAGCCTCGACCGGCGTCGGGAAGAGACGGCAGGGTTTTGGCGATAGCCGCCGGGTCGTCAGCGTCGTCGATACCGGTCACCGTAAGGCGGCTGTCGGCCACCAGCACTTCCGTCGTGTGATTTCTGAGTACGATGATGCCGTGCGATTCGAGCCTGGCGCAGATCGCGTCACAGTCCACGTACCGTTCATGATTGCCGATCGCGAAGCACACCGGTGATGGCAGCGATGCGAGCGCGCTCAGCTGCTGGCCGGAAACGCCATGCCCGTCGACGAGATCGCCGGTTATGAACACGACATCCGGATCCAGCGCCGCGGTGCGCGTGACCACGCGCTGCAGGAACGCCGGGCTCCGCGAGCCGACGTGCACATCGCTCAATTGCACCGCCCGAATTGGCCTCTCGAGGCCGCGCAACGGGACCGGTACGGCTCTGACTGTCAAACGGTTGCCGTTAAAGACCGCCCAGGCGGTGAGAATTGCCAGAACGACGATCCAGAGCGACGCTGCCGTAGTGGTTGGGATGGGAGTCAGCAGGTAGACGAGTTCCCACGGCACGCTGAGCGCGAATGCGATCCAGCTGACTCCTGACCAGACGTACACCGACCGCGCCACCCAGTATCGTCCCGGCGGTTCGATCCGGCGTGACAGGATCCAGCCGACCGCTGGCGCGCAGAGCAGAACTGCGAGTGCCAGCGGGCCACTGAATATCCTGAGATCGAGTTGACCGGACACGCGCAACCACGGATAGGCGAATATCGCGTAGTAGACCGCGACGAAGATCAGAGCGCGCAAAGGGGGTGTTGCCTGCGTGTTTGAGGTTGACGTCCGGGTGGCCGGAACCACGAGACCGTCCGTTCGACGGCGCCGGCCACGGTCACAAACGCCAAGTGCGAATACCGCTAGTGTGCCGCACGGGCCCGTAACCTGCCCACTGTCTCGTGTTGAGACCGCAGGGCGCCTGGGCGGGCCAATTGAACGAGGGTTCTCCAGGCGGCTGACCGCACGACCGCGCTCGCGAACCCGCGCTGGCCCACGCCCTGTTCTGCTTGCACTAATTATAAACCAAATGGTTGAATATATTTGGCAGAGGTTACCGCAAGTAGCCCGAAGACGAGACGGCGTTGTGAGGGGAAATCATGGTTGTTACGCAGTTGGATAACGAGAGTGATACGTACCGGCGCCTGCGCGCCGAACTGAACGTGGCGGAACTCGCGCTGCGCGATCAGCGCGAGCGCGTCGCGGCGCTACGCCGGTCGTTACCCGCGGATACCGTTGTGGCCGACCAGGTGTTCGTGGAGCGGCGAGACGGTGTGGTCCAGGATGTGGCTCTGTCGGCGCTGTTCGAAGCACCCGACCAGCCGCTTGTTCTGATGCACTTCATGTTCGGTCAGCACGCATCGCTCTGCCCGATGTGCGCGATGTGGGCTGACGGCTACAACGCGATCGCCCACCATCTGAATGCCCGTTTGAACTTCGTGGTACTGATCGCCGGCGATCCAGAGCACTTCGCTGAAATCGCGGCAGCGCGGGGCTGGGACCGGCTGCGCATCGTGTCGACTGGCCATGCCACGTTGAAACGCGATCTCGGCTTTGAGACGCAAGACGGCAGTCAGGGGCCGGGGGTCACGGTGTTGTCTAGAACGCGCGGCGGTGATCTCATCCATCACTACTCGCAGAACGCGATGATGGCCGACGGCGAGTTTCGGGGCATGGATTTGCTCAGCCCGGTCTGGCACTTCCTCGACCTGACGCCCGACGGCCGCGGCGACTGGATGCCTGTGGCCTGAACCGCGCGGCCCCAAACCGCGCGCTCCCGAGCGCTGACGGGATATCGCGGGATTGCTGCGGCCCGGTCGCTTGGCCAGAATGGCCGCGTGAAAACCGCTTGCCCGACGGCTGAAGGCGACGACTGATGCGACCGTTCCTGACGCTGCACGATCCGGGTGCAGCCGCGCGCTTCTACGCGTCCGGCTTCTGGTCCGACGACACTTTCTATTCACTGGCGGCACGTCATGCCGCTGAGCGACCCGACGCGCCGGCACTGGCCGACGGCAAATTTGCCTGGTCGTGGCGCGAGGTCTGCGACCGCGCCGACGCGCTCGCCGCTGACCTGCACGGCGCTGGTCTGGTTCCTGGCGACCGGGTGTCGTTATGGCTCGGTAACCACGCGGCCGCCGTCGTCGCGTTCATCGCGTGCTCGCGCGGCGGCTATGCGTGCAATCCGTCCCTCCATCGGACGTACACCACCGCGGAGATTCTGTCCCTGGTCGAACGCCTGGGCAGCGCCGCTTTCATCACCGAACCAGGCTGGGGCGCAGACCGGGGTGACGGCGGGCACCTGGAGACATCGATCATGGACCTGCCGTCCATGCGCAGGTTCTTTCCGCATCCGTCGCAACTGCCTTGCGCGTGCCCGCCCGGGTTCGACCGGCCCGCGCACCGGAATCCGGACTCGGTCGCGTACATGGCTTTTACTTCGGGCACGACCGGTGCCCCGAAGTGCGTCATGCATTCATGCAACTCGCTACTGGCCAACGCGCGCAATATGGTGCGCGACTGGCAACTCGGCTCTGATGATCGCCTGCTGACGCTTAGCCCACTGTCACACCATATCGCGTGGGTAGGTGTCAGTCAGTGGCTGCTGTCAGGTTGTATGTACTTCACCGATGACCCGCCCGAAGGCCGCGACCGCCTGGATTGGATCATCGACACGGGCGCCACTTACATCATGGGCGTGCCGACCCACGCGATGGACGTGTTGGCTTTGCAGCGCGAACGCGGCGTCCGGCGCATGGGCGCAGTGCGCATGTTCTACATCGCCGGCTCGGCAATTCCACCGACGGTCGCGCAAGCGTTTGCAGAGCAAGGCATCAAGCCGCAGAACGTGTACGGGATGACGGAGAATTCGTCCCACCAGTACACCCACCCGGATGACGATCATGCGATTGCGATCAACACCTGCGGGCGCGGCGGAGACGCGTACCGGATCAGGATCTTCGACCCGGACGACAAGGAGCGGGCCCTACCCGTCGGTGAGATCGGCGAGATCGGCGGGCAGGGTGCGGCGCTGATGCTTGGCTATTTTGGTAACCAGGATGCGACGGCCGGGAGTTTCAACCGGCTCGGCTGGTTCATGTCCGGCGATCTCGGTGCCGTGGATGAGCACGGCAACCTGACCGTTGCGGGTCGTTCCAAGGATCTGATCATCCGCGGTGGGCACAATATCCATCCTTCGCATATCGAGGCGCTCGCGCTGCGCCATCCAGCACTGGAGCGGGTCGCCGCGATCCCCGTTCCCGACGAACGGCTCGGCGAGAAGGTCTGTCTGGCGGTCGTTGGTGAACACGACGCGCAGAGTCTTTTGACCCACCTCGATCGCGAAGGGTTATCGATCCATGACATGCCTGAGTATTTCCTCACACTGGACGCCTTTCCACTGACGGCAAGCGGTAAAGTGTTGAAACGCGACCTGATCGAGCAGGTCAGGAACGGCACTTTGCGCCCGCGCGCCGTACGGTTCGTTCGCGCCGCTCGTAGCGGTCTCTGATCTGAGCGTGTCCGCGGCGCCGACGTTGCGTCCGGTCTAAACCGAATTTTGCCACTTACCTCAAACATCGATGGAGAAGACCGTGAGCGTAGAACTCGACTGGGATGGAGACGTAGTCATCATGACGCTGAACCGGCCCGATGCCCTGAATGCCCTGTCGTTTTCGATAATCGAGCAGATCGGTGCCGCCCTCGACGAGGTGGCAGCCAGCGACGCCCGCGTGCTGATGGTGACCGGGGCCGGTGAGAAAGCGTTCTGTGCGGGCGCTGACATCAAGGAATTGCGCGATCGCTCGCTGCTTTCGCACAAACGGGGTGCCGAGCTTGGGCAACGCACCTTCGATCGCATCACCGCGCTCGAAATGCCCTCTGTCGCCTGTATCAATGGTTACGCTTTCGGCGGTGGCCTGGAACTCGCCATGGCCTGTGATTTTCGTGTCGCAAGCCGTGCCGCCAAGATGGGCCTGCCGGAGATCACGCTGGGTTTGATGCCCGGTTACGGCGGCACCCAGAGGCTGCCGCGGCTCGTAGGCGAGGCCCGCGCTCTGGAAATGATCATGACCGGCCGTGCCATCACCGCGGACGAAGCGCTTGGCATGGGGCTTGTGAATGCGGTTTCCGACGACGATCTGATGACGCACGCCAAGGCGTTTGCCGGCCGGTTCACACGGTTTAGCATGCCTGCGCTGCGCTTTGCGCGCGATGCGGTGAAGCGTGCGCTAGACCTGCCGGTGAACGAAGGACTCAAGGTTGAGGCTGACCTGGCGACCCTCGCATTCCAGACCGAGGATGCCGAAGAGGGCATGGCTGCTTTCGAAGAAAAGCGCAAGGCGGCTTTCCGCGATCGCTAGGCGCTGCGGCAAAGGTGCGCGAGCGGGGCGGCGCCAGATCAGATCGCACAGCCAACCGGGCGAATTCCGCGTGGTGAATTCAAATCCAGTGAGCGCCGTAACCAAGTCGACGGGACCCGGCCTGGTGAGACCGGTCCGATGACAGCACAGGAGACCATCTAGCTTTGAATCTCGTGGAGCGGGCGCGGGCATCGCGCCAATGGCAGGAAGATGAGCGTATTGTGCTCGAGCAGGTCGCGCGTGTGTGCGATGACGTGCTGGCGCCCAACGCGGCGCGGTTCGATGAATCGTCGGAGTTTCCGTGGGAGAACGTCGAAGCGCTGAATGCGCTCGGCTTGAACGCCATCTTCGTGCCGGAAGCCTACGGCGGTGCGCCGATGTCGTACGCGCTTTATCTGGAGTGCGTGGCCCTGATCGCGCAAGCCTGCGCTTCGACTGGCATTATCTACGCGACGAACTTCCACGGCATGAAGCCGCTCATCGAGTTCGGCACCGAGGCCCAGTGCGCGCGCCTGATGCCGTGTATCGCCGCAGGTGGTCTGGGTTCGCTCGCCATCACGGAGCCGCACGCGGGTTCCGACGCGACCGGCATGCGCACCTCGTTTCGTCCCGACGGCGACCGGATCATCGTGAACGGTCAGAAGACGTTCATCACGAGCGGTGACGTCGCCGATCGGATCCTGTTGTTTGGTAAATGGACCGGCATCGACGATTCGCGCAAAGCGATAAGTGCTCTGATCGTCGAAAAAGGGACGCCGGGATTCGCGGTCGATCGCCTCGAGAAAAAGCTCGGACACTGCGCATCGTCTACCGCGACCATCACGTTCACGGATATGCCGGTCAGTCGCGCCAACCTCTTGCGCGAACCGGGCTCAGGTCTCGCTATTCTGCTCGAATCGCTGAACCGCTCGCGGCCGAGTATTGCCGCGCACGCTCTCGGCATCGCGCGCGCGGCATTCGCCGACATGACCGACTACATGAACCAGCGCGAGCAGTCGGGCCGGCGTGTCATCGAGTTTCAGGGCAACCAGTTCCTGCTTGCCGATCTGGCCGCGGAACTTGCCATGGTCGAGACATGGCTCGCCTACGTGGCCGAGCTGGTTGCCCGCGGCGAGTCAGATTTCGGGATGGAGGCGTCAGTCGCGAAGCTACGGGCGAGCGACCTGGCGATGCGCATGAGTACCGAGGCGGTGCAGATGCACGGCGGTTACGGCTACTCCCGCGACTTCCGAGTGGAGCGCCTGATGCGCGACGCCAAGATCACGCAGATCTGGGAAGGCACGAATCAGGTGCACCGCCAGCTGATCGGGCGTAGCTTTCGGCAGAAATAGGCTGACGACCGCGCCGGCGCGCGGATACGACGGTCGGGAGAAGTTGATATGGAGCAGCGCCCCGGAATCCTCGCCATCTGGAACGATCGTGACGATGAGATCGACGGTTTCTATGAACAGTGGTACGTCCACCAACATCTGCTGGAGCGCGTCGCACTGCCCGGGTGGCGTTTCGGCCGGCGCTACGAGCGACTGGGCGACGCCGCTACAGGGCCGCGATTTTTCACCTACTACGAGATGGACTCGGTCGACGCGATGTACTCGGACGCGTACCTGGCGCGGCTGAACGACCCTACACCCGAGACCGAGCGGGTCATGCGCCATTGGCGAAACATGACGCGCACGAGCTGCGCGTTGTGGGAGCGCCGGGGTGACTTTACCGGCGCCTGCGTGGTCGTGGCGCGATTCGACGCGGCCGCGCAGACGCGACAGCTCTTAGCGCTGGCCGATGCGGCGCTGCGCAAGGGGCACCGCGATGGTCCGTTCGGAGAAGCGGACGTGCTCGCCACTCAGGTTTGGGTGAACGAAACACCGCGGACCCCCGACTCGACCGAATCCGGCATGCGCGGCGAGCCGGACCGCCAAATCGACGCGGCGGTGGTACTCGACTGCCTGCGCGTCGGCGACGCTGAGCGCAATGCCGACTGGCTGGCCACGGCCTGCCGTGAGGCCGGCCTGACGCCGCTCGGACTCGGCGCTTATGCCTTCCTGTGCGAGTACCGGCCGCCGGCCGACCGCTGATCGTCGTGCGCGTCGCGCGTCAGGCGATTGCCTCCAGCAACAGTTCGACGTTTCGAGCCCCTTCCGTGCCAGGCACCTCAGGCTCGCGATTTTCGGCAACTGCGTTTACAAAGTCTTCGACCTCACCCACGAAGGGGTTGCGCTGCTCAAACTCGAACGCGCCGTTGTGCGTCACGATGTCGCCAGCGCCGGCCGCGCCCAGGGTACCTTCACACAGCGCATAGCCTTCCGACCCGTAGATCTCCATGCGGAGCGGACCCGGGAACAGCACCGAATTGCACATCTCGGCGGTGGCGCCCGACTCGAACTCCATCGTCAAGACCGCGGTTTCCTCGTGCGGGCCCTGATAGACGCGCTTGGTGATGAGCGGCAGTAGTCGCACGACTTCGCCGTGCGAGGGCCGCATGAACCAGCGGATTTGATCGAGGCAGTGGGTGCCAACGCCAGACAGGCACCACCACGTTGCCAGTTCTTCCTGCGCCCGCCAGTTTTCAGGGCCGGACTGCATCAGCCACTGCACCCGCATGTGGCGGAGCGTGCCGAAGTATCCGCTTTGGGCGGCTGCGTGCAGCTTCCGGTGACCATCGTGCCAGCGCAGGTGGTAGGCCACGCCGAGTTTTACCCCGGCCTCCGCGCAGATCTGGACCATTTCGCGCGCCGAGGCGGCATCCGCCGTCATCGGCTTTTCGGTCAAGACGTGTTTGCCCGCCCTGGCGGCCGCGATGGTTTGGGGAGCATGCAGCTTATCGGGCGAGGCGATCAGCACTGCGTCCAGGTCCGGGTCCGCCAACATGGCATCGAGGTCGGCGTGCGCCGGCGTGGGCGCGCTGGCTCCATGCCGGCTGGCAAAGTCTGCGGCGCGCGCTTGGTCGCGGCTGAAAACACTCCATAATTCAGCGCCTTGCGCGGCATTGATAGCTGGCGCCAGCTGCGTTTCGGCGATGCGGCCGGTTGCGATCAGGCCAATTTTCATCACATCCTCAAGAGTCCGCGCGCGGACAACCCCGGTAACATTGGAACGATGTTAACCGAATGCCAAACTCAGGTTGCCGATATTCCGCTCGTCTATGACCGGGACCTTTGTCAGGTCTTGCGCATTCGGTCAAAATCAAGAGTCTAGAGTCCCCGGAAATCGCGACTGGTTCCTGCGCCTGACCCTGCCGGGAAATCGGTTCTTAGAGGAGGAGTCCTGACCCCTATGCGATACGAATCTCCACAAAGCGTCGACGACGCCATTGGCCTGCTGGCGAATGGCGGAGCCGGAGCGCGCGTCATGGCCGGTGGCACGGACCTGTTGGTTCAGCTGCGCTCGGGCATGCTCGAGCCCGAACTCGTCGTCGATATCAAACAGATCGAAGAAACCCGTGTTATCACCGAGGAAAGTGGTGGTTTTCGCGTCGGCGCCGCGGTTGCTGGTGCGGAACTGAACGAACACCCGAGGCTGCCCAAGATTTGGCCGGGCGTTGCCGAAGCGTTCGATCTCATCGGCTCTGTCCAGATCCAGGGACGCGCGACGATGGGCGGCAACCTCTGCAACGCTTCGCCGGCTGCGGATAGCGTGCCGGGGATGATCGCGGCAGGTGCCATAGCCACAGTTGCCGGTCCCAAAGGTCGGCGTGAACTGCCGGTCGAAGACGTATGCACCGGCCCGGGGCGCACGTCGCTCGGTAGCGGCGAGTTCATCGTGTCTTTCTTCCTGCCGGAACGTCCCGCCCGCTCAGGCGATGCGTACCTCCGGTTTATTCCACGTACGGAAATGGACATCGCCGTCGTCGGCGCAGGCGTAAGTCTGACTTTGGACGAAAGCGGCGTGGTAGCTGCGGCGCGCGTGGCACTCGGCGCGGTGGCCCCCACAGCCATGCTCGTTCAGGACTGTTCCAGCGCGTTGGTGGGCACCAGTCTCGATGACGTCGCTTTGCAGGCGTTGTCAGCTGCCGCCAGCGCCGCCTGCAATCCGATCAACGACAAGCGGGGTACCATCGAGTATCGCACCAAGGTCGCCGGCGTCATCGCCCAGCGCACCGCAAAGATCGCGTATTCGCGCGCCAAGGGGGAATAAATGGCCCGTCATCACATTACGACGCACATCAACGGCGACGAAGTCGAGTTCCTGTGTGACACCGAGCAGACCCTGCTCGATGTATTGCGCGATGAACTGCACCTGACCGGCACCAAAGAGGGCTGCGCCACCGGCGACTGCGGCGCATGCAGCGTCACGGTAGACGGCCGTCTGGTCTGTTCCTGCCTGATGCTGGGCGTGGAACTGGAAGGTAAACAGGTGTCTACCATCGAAGGAATGGCCGATGGTGAACGCCTGCATCCGCTGCAGAGCAAGTTCATTGAGCATGCCGCACTCCAGTGTGGTATCTGCACGCCGGGCGTGCTGGTCGCGGCAAAATCGCTGCTCGAGCGCAACCCGGATCCGACCGAGATCGAAGTGCGTTTCTGGCTCGCCGGAAACCTCTGTCGATGCACGGGCTATGACAAGATCGTCCGCGCCGTGCTCGATGCTGCCGCTGATATGAGAGGAGCTGCCGCATGACGACCAACGATGAAAACAAGACCCTGAAGTGGGTGGGCTCACGGCCCAACCGGCCTGACGGCGTCGACAAGGTAACGGGCCGCGCGAAGTTCGGCGCCGACCTCACATTGCCAAATATGCTCCACGGTCGAGTGCTGCGCAGTCCGCATGCACACGCGCACATCGTTTCCATCGATACGTCCAAAGCCGAAGCGCTGCCGGGTGTACACGCCGTTATCACCGGCGCCGACCTGCCGCTACTGGCGTCCGAGTTCGTGCCGGCCGGCGAGGCGATGGTCAATTACGGCGATATGTGTCGGAACGTCATCGCGCGCGAAAAAGTCCTCTACGACGGTCATGCGGTTGCGGCGGTCGCGGCGAAATCCGTGCAAATCGCCAAGCAGGCGTTGAAGCTCATCGAAGTGGAATATGACGTATTGCCGCATGTCATCGATGTCGACGAAGCGATTGCCCCCGATGCGCCAGTCCTGCACGACCACATGTTCACAGCTGGCGTGGAGCCGAAGCCCGAGAAGCCGAGCAACATCGCCAAGCGGGTCGAATTCAAGCTCGGCGATATCGAGGTTGGGTTCGCCGCGGCTGACATCATTATCGAGCGCGATTTCAATACCGAAACCGTTCACCAGGGATACATCGAGCCCCACGCCTGCGTAGCCAACTTCTCGGAGGATGGTCAGGCCGAACTCTGGTGCTGCACGCAGGGCCATTTCGTGGTGCGCGGCTACTGCGCTCGCCTGCTGGGCATGGAAGTGTCCAAGCTTCGCGTAACCGCTTCCGAGATCGGCGGCGGGTTCGGCGGTAAGACGGTCGTATATCTGGAGCCGCTCGCGTTGGCCTTGTCGCGCAAGGCGAATCGCCCGGTCAAAATGGTCATGTCGCGCGAAGAGGTATTCCGTGCCACCGGCCCGACCTCTGGTGCGAAGGTCTGGGTGAAGATGGGTGCCAAAAAGGACGGCACGATCACGGCCGCGCAGTGTGAGCTCAAGTTTCAGGCCGGCGCTTTTCAGGGCTCGCCGATGCAGCCCGGTGCCATGTGTGCGTTCGCGCCCTACGATCTCGAAAATGTCAAAGCCGTTGGATACGACGTCGTCACGAACCGCCCGAAGGTCGCGGCCTACCGGGCCCCTGGCGGTCCGATCTCCGAGTTCGGCGTGGAGAGCGTTGTCGATGAGATCGCACTGCTTATCGGCATGGACCCGATCGAACTGCGGTTGCTGAACGGCGCGCAGGAAGGCACGCAAGCCGCCTACGGTCCGCGCTTCGGACCGATCGGCATGAAAGAGACCCTGTTCGCTCTGCAGAACTCCGAGCATATGCAGCAACCGCTCGGCCCCAACCAGGGACGCGGCATCGCCAGCGGTTTCTGGTTCAACATCGGCGGTGACACGTGTGCCAACATCAACGTGAGCGACGATGGCACGGTGGCGCTGGCGCTCGGTACGCCGGATATCGGCGGGTCGCGCGCGTCGATGTCGATGATGGTGGCGGAGGAACTCGGGATCGACGTTAAGGATGTTCGCCCGATGATCGCCGACACGGCCTCTTTGGGTTACACATTCCTTACCGGTGGCTCGCGCGCCACCTACTCGAGCGGCATGGCATCGGTGCAGGCCGCGCGCAGCATCATCGAGCAGATGCGTGAGCGGGCGGCCAAGACCTGGGACATCCCTCTCGAAGCGGTGGAATGGGAGGACGGGCATGCGCGGCCGGCCAGTTCTAACGCCGGTGAGTTCGAGCCGCTGTCATTTGCCGATATCGCCCGTACGATGGCGAAAACGGGCGGTCCGCTGGTCGGTTCCGCGGCGCTGAACGCGCAGGGCGCGGGCCCCTCATTCGCGGCGCATATGGTCGACGTGGAAGTTGACCCCGGTACCGGGCGCGTCGAAATCCTGCGCTACACGGCAGTACAGGATGCCGGGCGGGCTGTGCACCCGAGCTACGTTGAAGGACAGGTGCAGGGCGGTGTGGTGCAGGGGATCGGATGGGCCCTGAACGAAGAGTACGTGTACGGCGATGATGGGACGCTGCAGAACGCGGGCTTCCTCGACTATCGCGTGCCGGTGTGCTCTGACGTGCCGATGATCGACGCCAAGATTGTCGAAGTGCCGAATCCGCGCCATCCGTACGGCGTGCGGGGCGTTGGCGAATCGCCGATCATTCCGCCGATGGCGGCCATTGCCAACGCGGTGTCCGCGGCGACCAACATCCGGTTTACGGAGTTGCCGATGTCGCCCCCGAAGGTCCTGAAGGCGCTCGATGAGGCCGCACTGCCCGAAGCCGCGGAGTAGTCGACGTGCCGCTGGCCAACGTGCTGCTGACCGGTAATCTCAGTCAGTTCACTGGTGGTCAGACACAGTTCCAGTTCGACGCCCGCGACATCCGTGGCGTCATGAAGGAACTGGTGCGACTCCATCCGGACGTCGCACCACACCTCGAGGAAGGGCTCGCCGTTGCCATCAACGGCGAGATCTTTCAGGACACCTGGTTCGAGCCCATCCCCGAAGGTGCTGAAGTAACGTTTATGCCCGCCATCGGAGGCGGGTGAATGTGAACAGTCCCCACGTCCTGGTGTTTCAGCACATTGCTGCTGAGCACCCGGGTTCGCTCAGGGATTGCATGCTCGAAGACGGCGTTCACTGGACGGCGGTCGAACTCGATGAGGGCGAGCCAATACCGCCGCTCGACGCCTTCGATGCGTTGCTGGTCATGGGTGGGCCAATGGATGTGTGGCAAGAACACGAACATCCTTGGCTCGCCGCCGAAAAAGCCGCGATCCGGCGGTGGGTCACGGAACTGCGTCGCCCGTACCTTGGCCTTTGTCTTGGCCATCAACTGCTCGCTGACGCGCTCGGCGGAAGCGTCGGACTGGCCGCGGAGCCCGAGATCGGCATCATGCCCGTGGACCTGACCGAGGCTGGGCGCGCGCACCCGGTGCTGATGGATATTGACGACCCCAGCATGACGTTGCAATGGCACGGCGCGGAGGTGAAGACCTTGCCTCACGGCGCGACCGTGCTCGCGACATCACCCGCGTGTGCCGTCAACGCGATGGCCGTCGGCGAATGCGCGTTCGGTTTCCAGTACCACGTTGAGCTGACCGAGGTCACGATCGACGAGTGGGCGGCCATTCCCGAGTATGCGCACGCTCTGGCGCACAGTGCCGGTCCGGACGCGCTGGATACGATGCGCGCGAAGGCGAAGCGCCACATGCCGGGATTTCTGGCGGCGAGCCGCACGCTGTACCGGAACTTCATGCGCCTTGGTTTTGGAGGTGATCCATGACTCGTCCCATCGTTTTGATCACAGGCGCGAGTCGCGGCATTGGGGCTGCGGCGGCACGCTTGTTTGCGGCCAACGGATTCGACGTCGCGCTCAACTATCAGGCGAGTGAAGACGCCGCTGCCGCGGTTGCCGAAACCGTAACCCGTGCCGGTGCCAGGGCGCTTCTGGTGGCAGCCGACGTGGCGTCGCCAGACGACGTGGCGCGAATGTTCGAGCGGGTGGATGGGGAGTTGGGTACGCTCGATGTATTGGTGAACAATGCGGGGATCACGGGCCCCCGATGCCGCATTGATGAGCTGAG
Source organism: Pseudomonadota bacterium (assembly GCA_039030335.1). Taxonomy (GTDB): domain Bacteria; phylum Pseudomonadota; class Gammaproteobacteria; order HK1; family HK1; genus JBCCEJ01. The sequence goes on from JBCCEJ010000007.1 coordinate 78,557, forward strand.
CCACGCCGATCTGGAACGCGTACTCGCGATCAATGTAACGGGATCGGTGCTGTGTGCGCAGCAGGCCATCAAACGGATGTCGACGCGTCACGGCGGCCAGGGCGGCGCGATCATCAACATTTCGTCGGGCTCGGCCTACATCGGTAATGCCGGACGTGGCGTTCACTACGCGATTAGCAAAGGCGCGCTTAACAGTTTCAACATAGGTGCGTCGCAGGAGCTGGTGGCCGAGGGCATCCGTGTGAATGCGGTCAGTCCCGGCATGACCGCCACCGACATGACGAGCGACACGGCACCCGGGACGTTCGCCAACCTGCCGATGGGCCGTGCCGCACAACCGGAAGAGATCGCGGAAGCGATCTTGTGGCTGGCGCTGGATAAGGCGAGCTATGTCGCCGGGGCCAATATCCGCGTTGGCGGCGGGCGCCCCTGATCGGCTGGTAGTTCCGCGAACCCGGGCAACCGGGGGCCATTGCCGTCAAACCGGCTGATGGCACCGGCAGGGCGATCCTTGCATCTTTCACCTGGGGCCAAAGTGCCCGTGGATTAGTACGTTCAGACGGTTACATCAGCCTGGTTTGGTGCAGGCTTCATGAGGTGCGGGTCTTACCTGCGCGTCCCCGCCGGATGCCAGGTAGGCGTCCCACAGCATCTGAGCGGCCTCGGCAAAAGCTGCCCCCGAGCCGGTGAGGGTGCCGAAGAAGTAGCCCTCATGTCGTTCCAAGAGAATCGTCAACGTGCAGTCGGACGTGCCCGTCACGGACCAGGGCATTGCGCCAGCAACGGACTGGCACCGGTCGTCGGCCGCCACGAAGGATTCAGCATCGTACGGCGCGCCGATCGCGCGGCACACCTGTGGCAGGACGTCTTCCCAGTTCCCCAGGCAGATTTCATACGATCGCTCGTGTTGCATGTCTCGGTGCGGCTCAGGGCAGAAGATCAGTAACGCACCATATAGAACCGACCCTTGGTTTGCCCGATGCGCCAGCTGCCGTCTATCAACCATTCTCCGCGCATTCGACCTTCGTACTGAACGGTGTGCGTCTGGCCGCCGGAGCCGTCGTAGGTCTTCGCAAAGCTCACGATCCCGCTCTTGCTGATCTGGCCAGTAACGTTCGCGGTCAGACGTCGGGCCGTACCGTCGCCGAAAGTTGCCGGTTCGCTGGTGCGGGCCGCGAAACGTGGCGCCGGATTGTGAGTCACACGAAACCGGAACGGTACGGGGGTGTTGCTGTTGTTCGGGTAGAAATAGTGACCTACCCAGTTGCCCGACATCTGCGCGGTTGCTTGCGATGGAGCGAGCACCGCACCGAGCGACATCGCGAGCAACAGGAGCAGCATCGATCTACGAGGCGTCTTCAACTTCTCCATCTGTTCTTCCTCGGGTCTACAAAAAGTTTGTGACACGCACCTCTCCGGTGATGTCGGGTCAAGACTGATCAGCCTGCCGGATCAGATTCAGGCGGGCGAATGCGCGCTCCGCTCAGACGTTCAAAGGTGAGTGCGGCGGCACTCATGTCCGCCTGCGCGCCGTGCTCCTCGATGATAGCCTCCAATAGGTTTCGCGCGAGAAGACCAAAGGGCATGTCGACGTCGTTGGCCGTGGCGATGTCCAGGGCGACGCCGCTGTCTTTGTGCATCAAGGCAGTCGTGAAACCCTGAAACATCTTCCCAGACAGGATGTTGTCCGGCAGCGTGATCTCGGTGGCGTAGTTGCGCCCGGAACTCTTCTGAATGATCTCCACTGCCTTGTCCGGGTTTACACCGTCTTTGACCAGCATCGATACGACCTCGAACGATGCCAGGCGGCAGATGAGGTTCAAGAGATTGTTACCTGCCTTGATCGCATGGCCGGCACCAACGGCACCCGCGTGCATGACGTTGACCGAGATGAGGTCAAGTGTCGGCTTGACACGCCGGAACTGCGCTTCGGACCCGCCGGCCATGATCGCGATAGTGCCTTCGCGTGCGCCTCGCGGTCCGCCGCTGACAGGCGCGTCGATCAGGTCGGAACCGTGTTGGCTGAGCCGCGCGGCGAGCTGCCGGGTCACATTGGGATCTCCGGTGGTCATGTCGACGACCAGGCTGCCTTCACGCAGCGATTGCGCGAGACCGTCCTGCCCAAACAATGCCTGCTCCACGATCGCCGATGTCGGCAGGCAGAGCAGAACCGTCTGGCACGCTTTGCCAAGCTCTGAAGGGTTGGTCGCACGCGTCGCACCGGCCGCGACCAGCGGCGCCGTGTTGTCGTCCAACGGATCGCAAATGTGCAGTTGGCAGTGTTTCACCAGGCGTGAGGCCAGTGGTCCGCCCATGTTGCCAACGCCAATAAAGCCTACGTTCATCTCTGTGGTCTCGTGAAGTGCTGGCAGTCAGCCAGCTGGTTCTGACGCCGTCGGGCAGTCTCGCCCAAAGGCATGACAAATCCGGATCTCGACAATGTCGGAGATCGCTGCAAGCGCGCGTGCTTTATCCGAAGGCTGGCGCGGCGCGTGCGTTACGTTGCCCGAAACGGGAAGCCTGTTGTCAGCCGCCCCGGTTCGGCGCGGCCATCTCGTCATCGCTGGTGATGGCTGTGTCTGCCGTGTCAGCGATGTAGAAGGCCTCTCGAATGCAGCGGTCCATCCACGCAGTCTCCTGGCCATCTGGCACCCGCCCGGCGTTCTGATACGCCGCGTAGATGGTGCTCGCGCATTGAATGACGATGCTCTCGCTGGGGCTCAGGCGCAAATAACGAGTGGACATGGATGATTCCTCTGGTGGTTGTGCCAGTTGGCATTTGGAGGCCGATCGGTCGGCGAGTCTGCGCGCTGGCGGCGTCCGGGCCGTGTCAGCGTGACGGTTTCGTGTTCGATCTCGCAATCGTAATTATCCCCGCATGGCGCGCCGCCCGCTGGCCGCCCTTCGTGCCCAGCGCAAACCGCACCCGCCATGCACGTGTTAAAACAGCAGACCACGGCAAGCCAATTCAGGATAGGGAGCGCGCTCGGCGATGACCACCAATCTGTTCGATCTCACGGGGAAGGTAGCGCTGATAACAGGCGGTAGTCGGGGCCTCGGCCGCGCAATGGCGTTGGCTTTTGCCGACCACGGTGCGGACGTGGTTGTCGCCAGCCGGAAGCTGGACAACTGCGAGGCCGTGGCTGCGGAGATCAGGGCCAAAGGGCGGCGCGCACTCGCACATGGTTGCCACGTGGGCAAATGGGATCAGCTCGGGGCGCTTGTCGACGCCGCCTACGATGCCTTTGGACGGATCGACATCCTGGTCAATAACGCCGGTTTGTCACCGCTGTATCCGGCGCTCGATGAGGTCAGCGAAGACTTGTTCGACAAGGTGATCGCGCTCAACCTCAAGGGCCCGTTCAGATTGAGCGCGCTGATCGGGAAACGCATGCAGGCTGAAGGAGGGGGGTCGATCATCAACGTCTCGAGCATCGCCGCGGTTACACCGAGCCCGGCTGCGGAGCCGTATGGTGCGGCCAAGGCGGGTTTGAACACCATTACTCGGTCTTTCTCTTGTGCCTACGGGCCCGAGGTCAGGGTCAATAGCATCATGGCCGGGCCATTCCTGACTGACATTGCGAAGGCTTGGGACATGGAACGCTTCAATGAGCGGGCCCGATCTGGTATCCCGCTGCAGCGTGGCGGTGAGCCAAACGAGATCGTTGGTGCGGCGCTCTATTTCGCGAGTGCCGCGTCGAGCTATACGACGGGATCGATTCTGGCTGTCGATGGCGGGTCCGCCGGTAATCGCGCACTCGATTGAGCTCGACAAACAGGCGGTTCGCTATCCAACCAGAGCTGCCGGGTCGCATCGGCCCGGCGGCAGTGGGCGGCTACAGCGGGCCCGGCATCGTTCCTAGAAACTCTCCACCGAAGGGCGCACATCCAGTTCAAAGGTCCATGTTGTCGGATGTTGCATGTGCAGGTGCCAATACACTTCCGCGATGGCATCCGGATCCAGCAATCCCGTGCCGCCCAGCTCTTCGGCACGCTGTGGTGCCACGGAGCGCAGACGCTCGCCGTTGATGCCTCCATCGACGATCACGTGCGCGACGTGGACACCGCGAGGACCCATGTCTCGCGCCATCGACTGCGCGACGGCGCGCAGAGCTGCTTTGCCACTGGCAAAGGCGGTAAAGGGTGGGCGCGAGCGTAGCGACGCGGTGGCGCCGGTGAAGATCACGGTACCGCGACCGATCTGGCGGAGCCGGCGCGTGGCTTCGCGCGCCACCATGAATCCGCCCAGGCAGGTCACCCGCCACACCTGCTCGAAGAACTCATTCGTCATCTCTCCGAGGTCACCGCGCGCATTGTTGCCCGCGTTATAGACCACGATCCCGGCTGGTCCCGACTGTGCGTCGTCTTCGAACGCGCGGTCGAACGCGGCTGTCACATCCGCTTCGACAGTGGTGTCCATGACCACTGCCTGAGCCTGTCCGCCGGCGGCCTCGATGTCCTGCACGAGTTCGCCGAGCCGATCGGCCGAGCGGCCGGCGGCCAGGACGTGCAGCCCCTCGGCGGCGAACTTTCTGCAGAGCGCCGCACCCAGGCCGGCTTTTGCACTAACACCTACCACCAGTGCCTTTGCGGGCTTGCTCATGAAGTCTCTCCATTAACGACTTTGCACTGCATCGGCATACCGGCCGACCCAGACTGAGCGGCCAGCATAGCGGGCGCTGACTGGTAGCGAAATGCCGTCGCTTCCACGCTCGCGCGCAGCGGACGCGATCTGCTATCGCGACTGGCGCCAGGATTCGGACTATCGCGTTCGGTTGGGTACATGCGGCCTGAAGATGATCGAGATGCGCGGGCCCGCACGCCGGAGCTTGGGCACACCGTGCAGCCATGTGCGTTGCGCACTTCCGCCCATCACCAGCAGGTCGCCCCAGCCGAGTTCGAACGCAATAGATTCGCCGCCCGCGACGGGCCGCATAAGAAATCGTCTGGGTTCACCTACCGATACCGTTGCAATGACCGTGTCGTCGCTCAGCACGCCCATCTTATCTCCGTGCATCGCGACACTGTCATTGCCATCCCGATACCACGCCAGCGCGATGTTGGTTAGCGCAAGGCCGTACCTTACCGAGAGCGCGCGGGACATGCGGCGCAGCATGCGGCCCGTCTCGGTGCGCTCCGGTGCCCGGGCGACCAACCGCGGCACATCGACGACCCGGTCGTACATCCGCCGCCGCTGTTTCTCCCACGCGGCCTCACCCGTCAGTGCATCGAATACCTGTTCGTGACCCTGAAGCCAGCCGGGCAGATGCTCCACCCATGCGCCGTGCGCGAGTGTGCGCCTTCGCACATCCGGGAACCGCTCAGCAAACGCCGGTTCGCCGGCACCAAACAACGAGAACTGCAACGCGGTATTCGTGATCATGCATATACTGTATATAAAAACAGTATGTGCAACAACACCAGGAGCTATCTCTCTTTCAGCGCTTCGCCAAGAGCCCGCAGCACGGGTTCCAGCAGGTAGCTGATGATGCGCCGCTGCCTGATCTTGACCTCCAGAGACAGTTGCATACCTGCGGTGAGCGGGACGGAATCGGGGCCTACGCTAAGGTGCTGGCGATCGATGCCGGCACGCACGCGATAGCGGGTCTGATGTGCATCGCCCCTGGCGGCGTCGGGGGCGACGTCCACGACGCGTGCTCCGAGGGCGCCAAAGCGGGTGAATGGAAATCCGTGCAGTTTGACTTCGGCCACCTGGCCCGGCGCGACAAAGCCGGCGTCCTGGTTATCAAGCCATGCAGTCGCGGTCAGTGCGGCGTCTGCCGGAACGATACGCATGACCGCGCTGCCGGCCGTCACTACGGCCCCGACGTGATGTACGCCGAGTTCGTGCACCCGGCCTGAGACCGGGGCGCTCAGCACCGCCTGACGCCTTTGCACGGCCAGCCGAGCCAGCTCGACGGAGAGCGCGGCCCGCTGTTCGGCAAGCGTATTCAACTCGCCGATCAGGTCGCGTCGAATTCTCGCTTCATATCGCGTCAGCGCCTGTTGGGCCGACTTCCTGGCCGCTACTGATGTGGCCATTTCCGTGCGTTGGATATCGATATCGTGACGCAACGCGATCAGATTCTCTTGTGCGCTCAGCCATTGCGGGCGCGCGACGGCGCCGCGTTGCAACAGCGAGGCCATTCGCGCTTCCCGCTCGACACTCACCGGCAGTAGTGCCTGCGATTTGGCAAGACGGGCGGAAACCGTTGCATGACGTGCGTGGGCCCGTTCGATTTCCGCGTTCAGGAACCGACTTTCCTGACGCACATGATCCAGCACGCCATCGAATCGCGCGCGTGCCATGCGGCGCATCTCCGGCGGCACGTCGCCGTGGAGCTCGATCGGAGCCAGGTCGTCATCCAGCCTGCGCATCAGGCTCGCCACGCGGCTGTACTCGAGTGCTGCAAAGGCGAGCTGGCGCCTGCTTCGTATTATCTGGGCGTCGGTGTCCGCTGCGTCGATCTCGAGCAACACATCGCCGGCTGCGACGGTCTGCCCGTCAGTGACATGGAGTTTGGCGACGGTGCCGCTGCGCGCCGGCTGGATGGCTTTGACGTTGCCGGCGGGTGTCAGTTCGCCGTCCGCGGTGACGACGCTGTCGACCTTGCCGAGGCACAGCCACAGGATCAGCAACGCGAACAACACGACGACCAGCCAGCCGAGAATCCGACTGGATGCCGGTGGCGGCGTCTCCAGCACTTCGAGCGCGGCCGGGAGAAATTCGAGCTCGGTGGCCGTGCGTGCGACGGCGAGGCGGTTGCTCCCCATCTCGCGCGTCATCTCAGGCCGCCTGTTGCTGCCACAGGTTTGCGTAAGCGCCGCCCCGGGCAACCAGTTGCTGGTGTGCGCCCTGCTCGATGATCGTGCCGCCGTCGACCACAACGATGCGGTGTGCGCTGCGTACCGTACTCAGACGATGTGCGACGATGATGACCGTGCGTCCCCGGCTGATGGCCTGGAGATTCTGTTGCACTGTGCGTTCCGATTCGAAATCGAGCGCGCTCGTCGCTTCGTCGAAAATCAGCACTTTCGGGTCACCCAGTAATGCTCGCGCGATCGCGAGCCGCTGCCGCTGGCCACCCGACAGGTTGGCACCGCGCTCTTCCAGTGGCGTGTCGTAACCTTCTGGCAACGCGCAGATGAAATCATGTGCATCGGCGAGGCGCGCGGCTGCGACCACGCGGTCGAGGGGCGCCTGCGGCGTGCCGATTGCGATGTTGTCGCGCACCGATGCGCTGAACATCACGCTGTCTTGCAGTACCACACCCACCTGTTGCCGCCAGCTGTTGCAGTCCAGATGGCGCAAGTCGTGCCCGTCTACCGTGATGCGGCCGCCTTCGGGGCTGTAGAGCCGCTGCAGCAGGCGGGTCAGCGTACTCTTACCGGAACCCGAACGTCCCACCACGCCCACGACCTCGCCCGCGCCGATGCGCAGGTTGAAGCCGTTTAGTATCGGCGACTGCTCGGGCCGATAGCGGAACACCACGTTATCGAACACGAGCTCCCCCCGAAGTCCCGGTAAACCGCGAGCGTTTGGCAGGTTGGGCTCCGCCGGCGTATTCAGAACGTCTCCAAGGCGCGCGATGCTCAGGCGAAACTGCTGCACGTCTTGCCACAGCTGGGCCAGACGCACGACAGGCCCGGTCAGCTGGTTGGCGAACATGTTGAAAGCGATGAGCTGGCCTACCGAGATGTCCCCTTGTAGCACGAGCCTGGCGCCAAACCAGAGCAGGGCCACGCTGCAGAGTTTGCTGATGAACTGCACCGCCTGGGTGCCGGCGAGTGCCGCCACTGCCGCCCGGTAGCTGGCCCGGGTATACCGGGCCAGTAACGTCTCCCAGCGCCTGCGCTGTTGGGCCTCGACGGCCAGCGCCTTGACGGTCTCGGCATTACCGACCGATTCGACGAGAAACGCATGGCTCTCAGCACCGGCTTGAAAACGCTCGTCGATGCTCTTGCGCAACGCGGGTGTGACCAGCACCGACAGTGCGATGTAGGCGGGGAAGCTCGCTACGACAACCAGCGTCAGCTGCGGGCTGTAGGCGTACATGACGATGAGAAAAAGCACGGAGAAGACGGCGTCGATCGTCACCGTGGTGGCGGAACTCGTCAGAAACTGGCGGATATTTTCGAGCTCGCGCACGCGGGCCACGGTCTGCCCCGTGGGCCGATGTTGAAAATACCCCACCGGTAGCGACAACAGATGCCTGAATAATCCGGCGCCCAGTTCGACGTCGACGCGACTCGTCGTATGGGCCAGCAACGCGCTGCGCACACCGCCGAGCAGTGCGTCGAATACGGTTACCGTGACAAGTCCGATGATGAGGACGTCCAGGGTCGTCAGCGCCCCGTGCGTCAGCACCTTGTCGATCACCACCTGAAATATCAGCGGACTGGCCAACGCGAACAGCTGCAGAATGGCCGACGCCCCCAGCACTTCTGCGAGCAGTTTCCGGTAGCGCCACAGGGCCGGGCCAAACCACCGGAGACCAAATGCATTACCCGCGCCGGCGCGGCTCTCGCCTGGCCGAATGTGAATCACCCGTCCGCTCGCTTCGAGGCCGAGCGATGGCGTTGGAATCTGCTCGGGTGGACGACCGGGCCGTTGTATCAGGGCGACTCCGCGCTGCACACGGGCCAGCACCAAAAAAGTCGCATCGCGCGCCTCTACGATGCATGGCGTCGGTAGGACTTCCCACCGATCCTGGCCAGCGTTGGCGAGTTTGGCCCTCGCACCGAGTTCACGCGCCGCGCGCACGATGCCAACCGCATCCAGTTGGCCGTCCGGTGCGAACCGGCGCTGAAGTCTGGCCGGCTGGGTAGGAAACCCCTGCAAGGTCAGAACCGCGGCGAGGCAGGCGCTGCCAGGGTCGGATTGCGTCACGATGTCGACAGCTGTGCCCACGTAGTTCCTCCTGAACTCGAAGCCGTCAGTGTCGTTACGACTGACCGCGCCGGCTGTCGGGCGCCGCCTCACATCGGGTAGGGAAGAGCCCTCGATTCGCGTAGGCGTCGGCCTACAGGAAGCTGGCGCGGCAACGAGAAAGATAGATAAAGTCTACGAGGAAGCCATTTAGGGCTTGATTACGGTTTTGGCGCTCATATAATTTCAGTAATTTCTGAAATTACTAAAGAAGAAGAAATTGGACGTCACAGCCTATCAGCGTGCTTTCATCCTGCACTTCGGGGAAATGGGTAATCGGTGGGGGATCAATCGCACCGTCGGCCAGATCTACGCGCTGCTCTACGTCAACGAAGAGGCACTGAACGCAGAGCAGATCACGCAGGCGCTGGCGGTGTCCCGGTCGAACGTCAGCATGGGGCTGAAGGAGTTGCAGGCCTGGCGCCTGGTCCGGTTGCACCACCGTCCGGGCGACCGCCGCGACTACTTCTCTACACCCGAAGACGTCTGGGAAATCCTGCAGACGCTGGTCGTCGAGCGTCGGCGCCGCGAGATCGACCCGACTCTGACAATGCTACGCGGGGCGCTGCTCGAAGAGGTTAGCGACGAATCCGACCGCTATGCCAAACAACGCATGCAGGAGATGCACGACCTGATCGAATCGCTGACGCAGTGGCTCGACGAAGTGCAGACGCTCGACCGTCAGACCGTGCTTCAACTGATGAAGCTCGGCGGCGGCGTCAAGCGGTTGTTGATGCTCGGCCGGAGTGTGCGCCGGGCTGATCCGGATATCGACAACGAGTTGGAGGGTCTGTGATGGACGCTGTAGATCCTCTGTTGCTGGCGCGTGTTCAGTTCGCGGCCAACATCAGCTTCCACATCCTGTTTCCGATGATCACCATCGCGCTGGCCTGGGTGCTGCTCTACTTTCGCTGGCGGTACGCGCGCGGCGGACAAACGCGCTGGTTGAGCGCGTATCAACTCTGGGTGAAGGTGTTTGCACTCACGTTCGCCCTGGGGGTCGTGAGCGGCATTACGATGAGCTTCCAGTTCGGCACCAACTGGCCAGGTTTCATGGAGACGGTCGGCAATGTCGCGGGGCCATTCCTGGCCTACGAAGTGCTGACGGCATTCTTCATGGAGGCGACCTTCCTGAGCATCATGCTGTTTGGCATGAATCGAGTCAGCACGCGAGTGCATCTCACTGCGACTGCACTCGTTGCGATCGGCACCACGCTCTCGGCGTTCTGGATCCTGGCGCTGAATTCGTGGATGCATACGCCGGCGGGATTCGAAATGATCGACGGTAAGGCGCATGTCACCGACTGGTTTGCCGCCGTCTTCAATCCAAGCTTCCCATACCGCTTCACGCACACGCTGCTGGCCTCGGGCCTGACGGCCGCATTTCTGATCGCCGGCATGAGTGCCTGGCGGTGGCTACGCGGCCAGCGCGACGAGGCAGTGCGCACCGAATTGCGCACTGCGCTCCTGCTGGCGGCCGTGTTGGCACCGACACAGATCTTCGTAGGCGACTTACACGGATTGAACACGCTCGAACATCAGCCGGCCAAGATCGCGGCCATGGAAGGTCTGTGGGAAACCCGCAACGGCGCACCTCTCGTGCTGTTCGGGCTACCCGACCCGGAAACGCGTACGAACCGGTTCGCCATCGAAGTGCCAAATGCGGCGTCGTTCATTCTGACGCATGACTGGAATGGCGAATTGCTCGGACTGGACGCGTTCGAGGACAACCATCCGCCGGTGCCGGCCGTGTTCTGGGCATTTCGCATCATGGTGGGCACGGGGTTGGCCATGCTCTTCCTGGCCTGGACGGGTGCGTGGTTCACGCGAGCCGGACGGGAACCGCCGGCTTGGTTGCTACGCGCGTTGGTCGTGATGACATTTTCGGGGTGGGTCGCCGTGTTGAGCGGCTGGTACACGACCGAAATCGGTCGGCAGCCCTGGCTGGTCCACGGCGTGTTGTCTACCGCTGATGCTGCCGCTGCCGTTCCAGCCTCGGATCTGGGGATCACGCTCACTGGTTACCTCGTTACCTACGCTCTGTTGTTGATCGCTTACATAAGCGCGCTCTACCTGCTGGCGCGTCGTGCTGGCACCAATCCTCTGAACAGGCGCAACGAAACGCATCGCGCTCCACCGTTGCTCGGGCGCGGCCAGGAGGTGTCGCATGCTTGACCAGACGACCTATCCCGTCATGACGGAGATGGCCGGTTGGTTACCGCTGGCATTCATGATCCTGATGGGGCTCGCCATCCTCGCCTACGTGATACTCGACGGTTACGACCTGGGCGTAGGTATGTTGAGCGCATTCGCGAAGCCCGACGAGCGCGATCTGATGATCGCGTCGATCGGCCCGTTCTGGGATGCCAATGAGACCTGGCTGGTATTGGGTGTCGGCATTCTCCTGGTCGCGTTTCCAGCTGCGCATGGCGTCATTCTTGGTGCACTCTACCTGCCAGTTGCCGCGATGCTCCTCGGTCTGACGATGCGCGGCGTGGCGTTCGACTTCCGTTCGAAAGCTGATGAGCGCTTCAAGCGGGCCTGGGACTTTGCATTCGCGGCCGGCTCGGCGCTCGCCGCCGTGGCGCAGGGTTATATGCTCGGAAAGCTGGTGCTCGGCTTTCAGAACACCGCTCTGGCCGCCGTGTTTGCGCTCGGCATCGGCCTCGGCCTGGCGGCCGGGTATGCGCTGCTTGGGGCCGGTTGGCTCATCATGAAAACGGATGGCGCGCTGCAGCTTCGGGCTGTCGTATGGGCGCGCCGGGCGCTCGTGCTGACGGCCGTTGGACTGGCGGCCGTTTCGCTCGCAACGCCGCTGGTGAGCGAGCGCATTTTTGACAAGTGGTTCGCGCTCGAGAACCTGCTCGGTATGTGGCCGATCCCGGTCATGACGGTCACCCTGGTCTTCATCATCCGCCGCGCGCTCCTGCGCTTGCCCAAACGATTGGAAGACCAGAACGAGTACGGCATATGGGTACCTTTCGCGTGTGCGGCCGGTCTGTTCGTGCTGGCTTTCCACGGACTTGCGTACAGTCTGTTCCCCTGGCTCGTAGTCGATCGCCTGACGATCTGGGATGCGGCCAGTGCGCCGGAATCGTTGCTCGTCATGTTCGTCGGCGCGGTGATCGTCATCCCGGTCATCATCGCGTACTCGGCGATCGCTTACCGCGTCTTTCACGGCAAGGCGAGGCCGCTCGAGTACTACTGATTGGCGGCAGGCGCGGCGAGCGGTCTGCAACCATGCTACGCTCGCCGCACCGGCCGGTGCGGCTTCCCGCTCAACCTGCAAGAACGTGCGCACGACATCGCGCCCGTTACCGTCGGGACGAAATCCGCATAGTGCTTTCTGACGAGGCTACGCCGAGTGCCATTTTCCTTCGGACGTGCATCGCTGTTCGTGTTGATGTGTGCGCTGAACGCGATGGTCTGCGCCCAGCATCTGCCCGCTCCTGAGGCCCCAGTCCCGATCGAGGTTCCCGACGAACTTGCCAGGGAAGATGTGGGTGGGTTTGTCGCGCCGTTGTCAGACGAGCAGGCGCGTACGCTGCTTGTACGGCAACTCGAGTCGGCAGCCGAAGCGACCGACGCAGATTCGGTCGGGTCGAGTTTCGCGGCCGTCTTGACCGGACTTCGCAGCACGCTCTCACATCTGGGCCGCCGCACAGAGGAACTGCGCGACGCAGCCGGGCGCTGGCCTGACACCTACGAGCGCATGATCCTGCTGTTGACCGACCTCGAAGGCCCTCAGGCGCTCTGGCCCGGCGTGTATGGGTTGGTCGGTATGATCATTGCCGGTGCCTTCGCGGCCGTTTTGTTTCTGCGGCTTACGCGCGGCATCGTGATGCGTCTCGCCGAGGAGGGCACGGGGGCTTTCGCCGGCCGTTTCGGCTTCTTGTTGGCACGCCTGCTGCTGGACTGCGTGGCTGTCGGCGTGTTCGTCGTCGGAGGGATGGCGCTGTCCTTTGTTCTGTTCGAAAGCGTCAACCCCATGCGCTTGTTCGCGCTGACGTACATGAGCGTTGCAGCGATGGTGTTCCTCGCCTGGGTAGTCGCGCGCGCGCTGTTCGCTCCGCGGGCCGCAGCGCAGCGGCTGTTGCCGATGACCGATGGAGAAGCGCGCCGGGCCACCGGTCTGCTGCTGGTCAGCACTATCGTCGTGTCCTTGGGGTTTTTCTCAGGCGGATTTCTCGAACTGATCGGTGCCGATGATGTGACGCTCGCCCTGTTGCGGTTATGCAACGTCGCGGTGTTCGCCGTGGTGCTGGCATTTTACATCCTGTGCCTTGCGCCAGCCCCGCGTTCGGCCAACGTTTGGTTCAGCCGTTGGCGGAGCATTTCGTTTGTCTACCTGCTCGTACTCGTGGCGTTGTGGATGTTCAACGTGGTGCTGGGGCTGCGCGAAGCGGCGCTCGCGGCATTTGCAAGCATCGCGATCGTGTTGAGCATGCCGATGGTCGACCGCCTCGCGGCCGGGCCCGAGACCGACGCGCTCGAGTACGAAGGCCGGGATGTCTACAGACTGGTGCTGCGCCTTACGCTGGCAGCATTGATGGCAACGGTCGCCCTGGTGCTTTTGATCGAAGTGGCTGGTGGCGAAGTCCTGGCCTGGTTCGGAACCCCGGTTGGCGCGATCGTGGGCGCCGCCGTGCTGAAGGCTCTGGTCACCGTTCTGATCGCGAGCATCATCTGGGGCATTGCCCGGGCAGTCATCGATGCGGCGAGCGAGAGCGAGCGTATCAAAGCCGAGCAGGCCGCACTGGATGACGGCGAAAGCGACGGCGAGGGCGGCAACATGGTAGTTGGCACGCGCGCCCTTACGCTCCTGCCGTTGCTGCGCGCGACGGTGTTCGCGGTCGTGGTCGCCGCGACGTTGATGCTGGTGGCATCGGCGCTGGGTATCAATATCGGTCCACTGCTGGCAGGCGCCGGTGTCCTCGGTCTCGCCATTGGCTTTGGCGCTCAGGCGCTCGTCAAAGACGTCGTGTCCGGTGTGTTCTTCCTGATCGACGATGCGTTCCGCGTCGGCGAGTACATCGAGATCGAAAGTCTCCGCGGCGAAGTGGAAAAGATCTCCGTGCGCTCCATGCAATTGCGTCATCACCGGGGACCCGTGCAGACGGTTCCGTTCGGCGAGATCAAATCGATAACGAACTACAACCGCGACTGGGTGATCTACAAGCAGGAATTCCGCCTGCCGTACGACATCGAGATCGATCGCGTACGCAAGCTCATCAAGAAACTAGGTCAGGAGATGCTGCAGAATCCGGAATACGGGCACTTCTTCATCGAACCTTTGAAGTCTCAGGGCGTGCGTCGGATCGAAGATTCAGCAGTCATCATCGGCACGAAGTTCATGTGCAAGCCGCGCAAGCAGTTCATCCTGCGCCGGCACGTGTTTCAAAATGTCCAGAAGCTGTTCCGCGACAACGACATCGAATTTGCGGTGCGCCGCGTGGTGGTGGAAGCGAGCGGCGCAAACGTGCCCGAGACGCCGGATCGGGATCGTTCCGCCGAACAGGCGGCCGCCGCTTCAGCGGGCGTCGATCCGGCCGCCGGAGGGCCGGCGCCCGCCTGACGGTCGGCTGGCCGTGCTCAGGTGCCGGCACGTTCAACCCTGTAGCCAGTCTGCGTCTTCCCGCACGACGATGACGGTTGGCCGGTCGGCGCTCAAAGCGCCCTTGAAGGCGCTCGTGAAGGCGTCGGCGCCATCCGGGCGCACGCCATGGCAATGACAGGCGTGCGCCAGGGCAACGAAGTCCGGGTTGATACCCTCGACGCCTACGCGCGAGATGTTGCGACTGTCCATGTCGTCCTGGATTTGTTTGAGGCCGTCGTTTTCCCAGATCACCACCGCGATCGGCAGTTTGAGCTCTGCCGCCGTCAGCAGTTCCGGCATCGTGAACATGAACCCGCCGTCGCCGACCATGACGGCGACCGGTCCGGCCGGCTTGGCCATCTTCGCGCCGATCGCGTTCGGCAGTGCGTTACCGAGCGCGCAATATCCAGCCGGGTAGAACCACTGACGGGGCTTGCGCACCGGCAGTCGGAAAGCGCCTGTGTACACCAGCTGACACGCGTCTCCAGACCACGTGATATCGCTCGGGGCAATCTCGTCCATCAGGGTCAGAAGCCGGCTATGGCGTTGCTCGCTCGCGCTGAGCGCACCAGCGATGGCGGCGCGAAGTTCGGCAACCTCCGTGTGTGCCTCGCCGCGGCGGTTCGAGCGATGCCCGGCCAGTGCCTCGCATATTCCCCGAGCTGCGGCCGTCGCGTCGCCGAGGATGCCGAGGTCGGCCGGGTAGAGGTCGGTCAGCTTTCTGGGCTCGATATCGACGCGGATGAGTCGGCCGTTCAGAGGTAACCGGTCGACGAAGCTGTCGGTTTCTGAGAGTTCGGTACCGACTGCCAGCACGACGTCGGCTTTCGCGACGTACGCGAGTACTTCCGGCCGCACGGTAGCACCAGACAGCGACAACGGATGGTCGTCCGGCACGATGCCCTTGCCCGCCGTCGAAGCCAGTACCGGTGCGCCGAGCGATTCCGCGATGGCTTTGAGAGGTGCGCCCGCGTCGGCCGCGCCCCCACCGACCATGATGAGCGGTCGCCTGGCGTCGCTCAGCATGGCGGCGGCGGCCTCGAGCTGCGCTGATGGCGCCTCGGCCCGACCAGGCGGGGGAACGGCTTCCCAGACGTCATCTACCAGTTCGGCCTGCACGTCGATGGGGATGGACAAATGCACGGGTCGCGGACGTCCGCTCGCGAAGATCGTGAAGGCCTGGGCGAGCAGGTCGGGCACGTCGGCCGGTCGCATGGCGGTGGCCGACAGCGCGGTCAGCGGCTCGGTAACCTTCTTCTGTTCAGTAACTTCGTGGAGCACGCCCCAGCCTTTCCCGATACTGTTGCTCGGTGGTTCGGCTGAGAGCAGCAGCAGCGGCAGACTATCGGCGTAGGCCTGACCTACGGGCGTTGCTGCGTTAGTCACACCGGGCCCTGAGATCACCAGTGCGACGCCCGGTTTCCCGGTCGCGCGCGCCCAACCTTCGGCCATGAACCCCGCACCCATTTCATTGCGCGCCTGCACGTGCTTGATGTCGCCGTGAAGGCCACGGCAGAAGTCGAGCGTATGCACGCCTGGAATGCCGAACACCGTGGTAACGCCGTAGCGCGCCAACAGCCGCATCGTCGCCTCGCCGCAGGTAATGGGGTGCGTCATGCAGTAACTCCGGAGAGATGGGTCTGGAGCAGTGGGAGGATCTTCGGGCTCGCTTTCAGGTCTTCGCGTTACCGCGTGCGTAGCCGTGATTGTTGAAGAAGCGCTCGCATGCCTCGGCGTGAAAAGCGATTGCGTCAGGGTCGGCGTTGGCCTTGGGCACGGGCTCGGGGTCGAAGTGCCCATACCGGTCTTCGCCGCAGGCGAGCGTTGCGCTGACACGCGTTCGCCCACGATATCTCACGCGGGTTGGTACGTACGAAATACCAATACCGATCCGCCGGTGGCCCGACGTATTGGGACCGGAACTGTGCACCAGATAAGTGTCGTGCAGCGACATCTGTCCGGCCTGCAGTTCGAGCGCGACGGCCCCGCTTTTGTCGACGCTCTCAGCGAGCGTCTGGCCGTTGGACAGCAGATTGGCCGGGTCGGGACGCGTACCATGCTCGATCTGTCCCCGGCGATGCGTCCCGGGAATGACCTCAACACATCCGCTGTCGAGGCGGCTGGGTGTGAGTGCTACCCAGGCGGTGACATGCTCCGCGGGATCCAGGTAGAAGTACGTCGCATCCTGATGCCATGACACGAAGCTGTCATCGCCTGGCTCCTTGAGCCAGCAGGTGACGTGATAGACGAGCAGGTCATCGCCGAAGATGGCGCGCACGGGCTTCAGCACCGCGTCGTGCCGGGCGAGTTCATTCAGCCACGGAAACAGCAGGTGGCTCTTGGCCCGGTACTGACCCGGCAACTTGCCGAGGGTTGCGCCCGCGTGCTGCTCAAAGGACTCGAGTTCCGCGCGAAGTCCGTCCGCGGCGTCCGCACCGATGCCCGGCAGCGGGCAGATGAACCCGTCCCGCGAGTAGCGCCCGGCGAGATCCGCGGCGTCCCCTGACTGGTCCGTCGAAGTAACTGGCACAGCTGATCCGAAGCCTGGCGTTGACCGTCAGCAGGCGATCGCGGTTACGCCTGCGCGAGCGGCCTGAATCTCCTCCCAACGCACGTTCGACTCCTCGAACATCCGCAACGCACCTTCCACCGAATACGGTTGTTCTTCGAGCGTGTCCGGAGTCCACTCGCTGCGCGGTGTCTCGAAGAAGTTGCCGCCGTACACGTGCAGCGCACCGGTCAGCTGCTGCAATGGATTCTTGACCGAGTGGATGGCGTTCTTGCCCAGCCGGGCGACGTGTCTGGGTTCCAGCACACGGAGACCGTGGCGTACCAGTTCACCCTCTTCGCGCTGGTAGAACGTGTTGTCTTCACGGCCGCAATAGAGGCCGATGCAGGCCCACATTTCGTGGTTGTGCGGGTAGAGTTCCATGCCCGGGCCCCAGACCAGGTTCAGGATCGTCAGGTCGTCGGCGACGTGGATGCGATTGATGCCGGCTTTCTGCGGCTCACCGATCGCCGCGAGCAGAGCGGACGGGTCTTCAACCGCCTTCGTGACCAGTTCCTGAATCTGATCGCGGCTGTCTTCCTGTTTGATAGCGACTTTACAGTCTTCTACGAATCTCTCGAAATCGAGCATGGCTTCAACTCCGGACGCTCAGTTAAACGTCCCTACCCTACCACGGCGACGAATATGGGTAAGCCCAATTGCAACGATTTCGTGGCCGACCGCGCGCCGGCGTCGTCGGGCTCACGCGCAGGTGGCTTCGTTTGCGACAACAGCGCAAAAGTCCGACCATGCCGGAGTCGTTCCTTGTGCATGTGTGTAACCGTCCGATGACCGGGTCAACTGAGGTTCATCTGCCCGATTACGATGGCCGCAGTATCGTCAATCTGATGGCTTCTCTGGCCATCGGTCTGGACGCCGCGCCGGGCCGGTATCGTGCTGCGCGATTGCTAAGGGCAGAAGAGGTTGCGGCCGCCCGGCACGTCGTACTGATCGTCGTCGATGGTCTTGGTTACGAATTTCTTCAGACCCACAGTGCACTGGCGCCCAATCTCATGCGACACCTTCGCGGCGCGCTCACGTCGGTGTTTCCATCGACCACGGCCGCCGGAGTCGGGTCGTTCATGACCGGTATGGCGCCGGTGGAACACGGACTGACCGGTTGGCACGTCTACCTCCAGCAGCTCGATGCGATCGTTGCAGTGCTGCCTGGTTTCGGACGTGGCGGCCCGATGTACTACCGCGATAGCAGCGACGTGCACGCGTTGCTGTCGCCGCGTCCGTTCGTCGACCGCCTGCCGGTGCGAACGCGGCTGGTATCGCCGCGTCCCATCGCGAACTCACCTTTCAATACAGCTCTTCGTGGTACCGCGGAGCTTTCGATCTACGACGACCTCCGGCAGATGTTCGAACTGACGCTCGCGGCGGTGCAAGGCGCCTCCCGGAGCTATGTTTACAGTTACTGGCCAGATCTCGATTCGACCGCGCACCGTTTCGGCATGGGCGGCGACGAAACCCTCGAGCTGCTGGTCGATCTGGACCGGCGCTTTGGTGAGTTCGCGGAGGTCGCCCGGAGCAAAGACGCTCTGATCGTGCTCACCGCCGACCACGGTCATATCAACACGGGCGCGGAAGTTACGATGACGATGAACGAGCATCCGGAGATTCAGCGTACCTTCTCACGCGCTCTCAGCGGGGAGCCCCGGGCCGCGTACGCGGCGGTTGTGCCAGAGGCGCGCGCCGGTTTTGCCGGGCGGATCGCCCGCGAGCTTGACGCCGCCCTGACCGTCGTACCGAGTCGCGACGCTTACGCGGAAGGCTGGTTCGGGCCTGGCCCCGCCCATGCCGAGCTGTTGAACCGGATCGGTGACTTCATCCTGCTGCCAGCACACAACGCGATGGTTCGCGACTGGGTGCCGGGTGAGAAGCCGTTTCCGCTGGCAAGTGCTCACGGCGGCTTGAGCAGCGCCGAGATGTACGTGCCCGTCATCTGCACAGGCGGCGACGCCACGTTTGTGCCGGGTGACGGGGCCTCGGCCAGATGAGCGGGTCGGCGCCGGGAAAGCGTTCGCCCTACATTACGCCCGTTGGGTTCGCCGCGTTGGAAGCTGAAGCCGACGACCTGTGGAAACGCCGCCGCGAGGTCGTCAAGCATCTGTCGGCAGCTGCCGCGGAGGGTGACCGGTCGGAGAACGCGGAGTACATCTACCGCAAGAAGCAGTTGCGCGAGATGGACCGGCGCATCCGGTATCTGCAAAAGCGTCTGCCAGAGCTTGAAGTGGTGCGGCGTGACGGCAATGCCGCCGTCGACAAAGTCTACTTCGGCGCTGCCGTCACGCTGGAAGATGAGCAAGGGGACAAGGTTGTTTATCGGATCGTCGGTTCGGACGAATTCAATCCCGGGCATGGCTGGATAAGCATTGACTCTCCGGTCGCGCGCGCGTTGCTGGGTCGTGTGCTGGAAGACGAAGTGAGCGTGCGGACACCGGGTGGCGACCGGCTTTACTGGGTTGTCGATATCACCTACTGAGGTTGATGGCGGCACGATGGCTCCACTCAGGCTCGGCGCCTGCCACCTGCCTGTCCCCGGGCGCCGGCGCGCTCTGCCGCGTCCGCTGAGTTCCCGCTGCCGTTTCCAGACCCTTGTGGGCTGCGATACTCTGACTGTCTTCGCGCCGCTGCCGGCGCACCATCTATTCTGCCGAGGTGAGGCATGCGCCCAGAAACATCCCAGTGGATGAGCGAGGAACACCTGCTGCTTCGCGACAGCGTCCGCAAGTTCCTCGGGCAGGAACTGGTGCCGAACATCGAGCGCTGGCGCAAGGCGGGCGTCGTCGATCAGGCCTTTTGGGAAAAAGCTGGCGAGGCCGGGCTGCTCGCAGCCTCAATTCCTGAGTCCTATGGCGGCGCGGGCGGCTCCAATGCGCTGGATGCCGTCATCATGTACGAGCAGGCGCTGACCGGCGATACGGCCTGGGGATTCAGCGTGCACAACATCGTGACGCACTACGTCGTCGGCTGCGGTACCGACGAGCAAAAGGCGCGCTGGTTGCCGAAACTCGCGAGCGGAGAATGGGTTGGCGCCATAGCGATGAGCGAGCCGGGCACCGGGTCTGACCTGCAGGCGGTGCGAACCAACGCCCGCATCGACGGCGATGAACTCGTCATCAACGGCTCGAAGACTTTTATTACGAATGGCCAGAACGGACGCCTGGTACTGGTCGTCACGAAGACTGGTCCCGGAGAGGGCGCGCGCGGTATCTCACTGGTTGCGGTAGAGACTGAGCATACCGAGGGGTTCATCCGGGGGCGGATGCTCGACAAACTGGGTCTTAAAGGGCAGGACACCTCGGAGCTTTTCTTCGAAGAGATGCGCGTCCCGAAGGCCAATGTGCTGGGCGGCGAGATGGGTCGGGGTTTCTACCAGCTGATGCAGCAATTGCCTTGGGAACGCCTCATCATCGGCATCATGGCGGTAGGGGCGAGCGATTACGCGATCGAACAGACCGTCGAGTACGCGAAGCATCGCAAAGCCTTCAGTCAGCGGGTCATGGATTTTCAGAACACGCGCTTCAAGCTCGCCGAGGCCAAGACGAAACTCGAGGTCACGCGCGCGTTCATCGACCAGTGCATCACGCAACACGAAGCCGGCAAGCTGGACGCGGCAACCGGCTCGATGGCGAAACTCTGGGGTTCAGAGATGCAAGGAGAGATCATCGACGAGTGCCTGCAGCTGCACGGCGGATACGGCTTCATGTCGGAGTATCCGATCTCTCACCTCTACGCTGATGCGCGCGTGCAGAGAATCTACGGCGGCACCAATGAGATCATGAAGGAACTGATCGCGCGCGACCTGGACGACTGATTCCGCGCGCGGGCTCCGCGCTGCTCAGGCGGCTTCTGCCAGCGGCAGCGGTGCCGGCTCGATGACGCTATAGAAAGCGCCCGTCGGGTCGAGCTGAACCTGGTCGGCCCACCCGAGCGGCGTGTGGTCGTCGCGGTCGACGAAGGCATCGAAGCGATGTGCGTCGTAGAACAGCGCGCGCCCTTCAAACTCGCCCAGCTCGCGCCGTTCATCGACGCTAACGAAGTCGATGAGAATGCCGATCGCATAAGCGTGCACGTTCTTACGGCCAGTCTTCAGCATACGCGCACGTCCGCTGGGACGAACCAGCAGCTCGACGTCATCCAGGCGCACCGCGCTCGCAGACGCGCGCACGAGTCCATCTTGCATGATGCTGTAACAGCCGCGCTTCCAGTTGCGGAAAACGCGCACCGGCCGTGAGGTGTCGATCATCGATACCGTCGTGGGCCCTGTTGGGCCGAGTTTGGAAATTCGAGGGGCGTGCCAGAGAAGGCGCGCGCATTATATAAGTTGAGGTGTGCTTTGCAACCCTTTGATGAACCTTGGGTTAAATGCACATCAGAAGCGATCTGGAACGTAGACCGTCCAGTCCGCTTTGAGTTGGCTGACAGCCTTCGCGTCGTCTGGATGGGCTCCTCACCGCATGTCGCGATGGGCGTCCGTAGGGCCGGTGGGGTGATGTAGCATGCCCGGCGATCGACGTCGCCAGAAGGACGAAGGCTGCCATTGACGGCAGCCTTCTATTGAACCGCAAATCAGCTCGCGCCATCCAGGTGGCGGAACTCCCGCTGCAGGCGGAATTCCTCGGAGCTCACGTACTGCTCGAGCGAGCCGGCGCGTTCCTCCAGACGTTCGAATTCACGGCGCAAGGCCGGAAATTCAGGGACCGGATCGGCCATGACCGCTTCAGCGCTGGGGTCTGTTGGCGTGCGCGAACCAAAGGTCCACTGGTATGCCCGGCGAGCGCGGTCTGCCGCACCTTGCATGCGTGATTCGAACTCCGCCGGGTCGCGCACCCAGAACCACGCACCGAAGCCGATCAGAAGAGTCAGCAACGGGGCGAAAATGAAACCAAGCACGAAACCCGTGATGACAACTCCTTTGCCAACGCCGAAGCGTCGCGCCAGACCGCTGACGATGCCGTTGACTCCGCAGCCGCTCTTCGTGCGTGCGGGTCGGTGGTGGCGACGTCTCTTGTGACTCATCGATTTCTCCATTCCGGTAGTTCCGCATCGAGCAGCCGTTCGAGCGCGTCGATGCGCGAGTTGAGCCGCTCCGCAACCTTCTGCAGACGGACCAGCTCCGCTTTGTCCACAGCGATCTGATCAGTGCCGATCTCGCCTGCCTCCAGGCGTTTCCATTGCGTCTTGTAGTGCAGTCGAAGCCACAACGGGCCGACGACGGCGATGAACACAATGACTGGCACGGCCAGGGCCCATGGAATACTCACATTCGCTCCTTACCAGCAGAGCTGGTGTCGTTACTGGCGCTGCCGCACTTTGGCCTTCAGAGCTTCCAACTCGGCGCTGACCTGCTCCGCGGCCTCCAGATCCTGAAACTCCTGCTCGAGTGTCTGGCTCTTGCCCAGTTCGAACACGTCGGCATCAGCTTCCAGCTCGTCGATACGCCGCTCCAGTGACTCGTAGCGGCTGAGCGCATCGTCGACCCGTGGGTCGTGCAGCGCGCGCTTGACCTTGACCCGGTCGCGGGCTGTCTGCATGCGCACTTCCAAGGCCTTCTTGCGCGCCTTGGCTTCTTCGAGTTTGGCCTGCAGCTTGGCAAGGTCCTGATCGTGCCGGCTGAGCGCCTCCGCTACCAGTTCCAACTCGCGCGTTACTACCACTGCCTGCTCACCGAGCTTGCTGCGCGCCACCAGAGCACCGCGAGCGAGATCCTCGCGGCCCTTCTCCAGCGCGAACTCCGCTTTGCTCTGCCATTCCTGCTGGGCGGCTGCAAGTCGGTCCGAGCGCCGCTCCAGGTCCTTCTTGTCCGCCAGGTGCCGCACCGTCTGCGAGCGTACCTCGACGAGCGTGTCTTCCATCTCCTGGATCATCAGCCGCACCATCTTTTCAGGATCCTCAGCGCGCTCGATCAGTGCGTTCAGATTGGCGTTGATGATGTCGGTCAAGCGGGAAAAGATGCCCATGATTCGCGTTTCCTCAACCTGTTGTCGTATGTGTTCACTGAGGACATTGCACACGGCATGCCAACTTTAAGTCATTGATTTTCCTCAGCTGGCGGGTCGAAGAATGAACGATATTGATAATGGATTGTTGAAATTAGACAATTAGTGACGATTTACGTCATAGGCTGCCTCATGGATCCGCTCGCCCCAATTCCTGGTGAAGATCCAGCTTTCCTGGACGCGTTGGAGCACCTCGGGCGAGTGGCGCAGATCGAGCGCTCCTGCCTGGTCGTCGGCGAACGCGGGGCCGGGAAAGAACTCTTCGCAACCCGGCTTCACTACCTGTCGCCGCGCTGGGACCGCGCCGTTATCAAGGTCAACTGCGCCGCGCTCGCTGAAACGCTGTTGGAGTCCGAGCTGTTTGGTCATGAGGCGGGAGCGTTCACCGGCGCGACGCGCCGCCATCAAGGCTGCTTCGAACGTGCCGACGGGGGCACGCTCATCCTCGACGAAATTGCCTCGGCATCGCTCGCCGTTCAGGAAAAACTCTTGCGCGTGGTCGAATACGGTGAGTTTCAGCGCGTGGGCGGCCGTGATGTGATCGACGTCGATGTGCGGGTTGTCGGCGCCAGCAATGTCGACCTGCCGACGGCCGCGGCGCGGGGAGAATTCCGGTGGGATCTGCTGGACCGTCTGGCCTTCGATGTCGTGACCATCCCGCCGCTACGCGCCCGCCCCGCGGATATCCTCCCACTGGCTGAAGGATTTGCGATGGAAATGGTCAGAGCGCTCGGACGCGACCTGTTTCCCGGCTTCAGCGCCGCGGCCGCGCAGGCCCTCGAGCGGCACGCCTGGCCCGGAAATGTGCGTGAGTTGAAGAACGTGGTCGAGCGGGCCGTGTACCTGAGCGCGCCCGATGCAGAGTCTGTAGACGTCGAGGTTTTCGATCCGTTCGCGAGCCCGTGGCGCCCCACACGCGGGGCGACCGGTTCGGTGCCGGTCCAGTCGCCCGAGGGATTGGCCGACGACCCACCAAGAGCTTCGCGTTCGGTCGCGCCGGACCGGCTGTCAGAGTCGCCCGCTGCTGGTCCAGTTTCCTTCTCCGGCTCCGGGCCCGTCGTTGGCGTGGAGGCGACTGACGATTTCACCGCATCGGTGGCCGCCTACGAACGTCTGCTGCTGACCAACGCACTTCGCGATGCGGCCTTCAACCGGCGCGTGGCTGCCGAACGTCTCGGGCTCGGCTATCAGCAATTGCGGCGCCTGCTGGTCAAGCACGCGCTCCGACCTGACGAGCTGACGTCTCCGAACTGACTAGCCGGGCAAAGCGTGATGACGGTATCAACGGGTTGGCAAGGGTCCACCTACGGCCTGCAACGGCATCTGAGTTCCCGGGCTTGAGACCCAGACGGCGACAGCCAGTGACTGCGCATTGGAGCGCGGCAGGCGGAAGTCGCTTGCCATCGACTGCTTGCCATCAGCCTCTTCGCGGAGCGCCCACCGGTACTGGCGCAGTACCACAAAGTCGTGATCGAGGCGTTTGCCCGCGTTCTCGCCGGCTTCCACGTCGGTGGAGAGACCCATGCCCAGAATTGCCATGTGCAGTTCGAGCGGGGCCGGTAGTTTGCGATGCGGGTCGAACACCGCCTCGATGCGCTCCCCATCGATCGCTGCCTGCAGACGGCCCGGCGCCGAGCGGCCCGAATCGCTGAGTACTGGCCGCCTGAACCAACCGCGCCACTCCCGTCCATCGACCACGAACCCTGGTGTGTACACGGAGTACACGTTGCCGAGCACGCGGTGGTTGCGCTGACGATCGGTATTCGCGGGTACGGCGAACCGGTCTGGCCAGCCGATGTAATCCCAGTAATCCACGTGGAACGCGACCGGAATGACGGTCTTCCAGAGCCTCGGGTCGGCTTTCAGGTCGCTCAACCATTCGTCCGCAGGCGGGCAGCTGTGGCAGCCCTCCGACGTGAACAGCTCGACCAGCGCGGCGGTACGCTCACCGCTGTCCAGGCGCACCGGTTCGGCGCTGTTAACGCTTGCGGTTGCCAATGCGGTCAACAAAGTCAGTCCTCTCAAAATCGTCTGCATGCTGCTGCCTCCTCCTTTCTGCCCGGCCGATCGCGGCAGCGGCCGGCGCGGCCCGACCTGTCTTCGAGCCTTAACTGTGGCGAGACCGGCGGCCGGCGCCGTTGGTTCCCCAGGGTTGCGGCCGCACCGGCCCGGTTCCTACGGCGCGTCGATCCGGAACTGGCGGCGGCAGTTGCCGGGTTGGTCGGCAGGGGCGGCGCGCGCCAGGAGCGCGCCGATGTCGCTGTCGGCGTTCAGCCTGGCCGGTAGGTTTATTTGCAACTCGACGAGCATTCCGTTGCGGCAGCGCAGCTTGAGCCGGTTCGCGGTATCCGGCCCGAACGCAGCATTGAATGCACTCCTCAGGTCCCGGACGGTCACCCGCCGGCCCACCTGTCCGCGCAGGAATTGCGTGACAAACCGGGAAGCGTTGATTTGCCCGACGAGCGCAATCGATACCTCGTAGTAGCTTTCGGCCCCGCCGGCCCGGCACGTGCCGTGTTTCCAGTATTCGTGCCGCTGCAGACAACCGCGCGGTTGCGCGGCACTCGGCATGATGCGTTCGAGCGCCGCGCGCGTCGCTCCGGTGAGCTGTAAACGCGGATAGTCACAAAACGCGCGCTTGGAACGTACCGCACCGCAGAACCCGTAGTCCTTGCCGCACTGGCGGCGGTTTGGCCAAAGGCCGTGCAGCGCGAGATTCCCGGCCGTAAAACTGTCCGCATCGATGCCAGCACACTCCGGCGGTCCGTTGCGCTTGAGTTCGCAAAAGGCGGGCTGCCAGGTCAACGCCAGCACATGCGCATCAAAACGTTCGGGGGTGTTACAGATCGGGCGCGTCTGTTCCGGCGCAACTGGCGGTTCATTCGCACCCGCGGACCCAGCGGGGACGCGACTGCCGCAGCGCGCTTCGATCCAGCGGGGGATCTGGATGCCCGGCACCCGGACGCGATACCACTTCGCCGCGCGCAGGTTCGGCAACACTTCGATCACCGCGTATGACTGGCCTGATGCACTCATCACGTCGCCGGGATTGGTGCGGCGCGCCTTCGATTGAAACATCGCACAGCGACTGTTCGTCTCGAACGTCCCGTTCGCGGGAGCTGCGCTTGCCTCAAGCGGTGTAGCGAGGCACGTTGCCATCAGGACCAGCAGGCCCGCGCGCCAGCCGGAGCCGCCCGGGCCGTAGCGCCGCGCAGCGTTCATGCGCCGGCACTTTCCGCGTAGGCGGGCGGTGCGACGAATCCGCCCAGCAGTTCTTCGATGAGACCTGCGAAACGAATGCAGCGATGGTCGTGATACTGCGGACCTATGATCTGCACTCCGGCCGGCAGCCCGCTGGCTGTCAACGGCAGCGGCGCGACCGTAGATGGCAGGTAAACATGGCCTGAGTAACCAGCCCAGAAGAGCGGCGTGGTAGTCGGCTGCGGCTGCCCGTTGACGTCCAGCATCCGCTCCCAGCGTTCGCCCGATTGATTGTGCGGGAAGGCGACAGTAGTGGCCGCCGGGCAGAGCAGCAGGTCGTACGTTTCGAACCAGCGGGCCCACTCATGCCGCATCCGGTAGCGGGTTTCGTTCAGCGCCAGCCATTCGCGATGGCGCATCGTCGACGATCGGTACATACGCGCCGGGTAGTCGCTATCGCCGTGGTTCAGCGATGCGGCCATCTTCAGATGCTCTGCGAACTCCGCCTGCGCCATGTACTGCGAGGTCGCGGCCCGCAGAAGTCCGACGTATACGCGGTGCGACTCGGCAGTATCGATGGCGGGTTTCGCATCGACCTCTACAGTGGCGCCGGCATTGCGCAATGCCTCTCCGAGCGTTTCCAGGGAGCGTTGAATACTGGCGTCAACCTCGGCCTGCGGATCGCTCAGGATCAGACCGACGCGGAAGTCGCTAAGCTTCCCGCGGGGTTCGGTCGGCAACCTGAGCTGCCAGCCGGCGCCATCGATGGCATCGGGACCCGCGATAGCGTCGAGCGTCACGCCGAGGTCGGCCGCGCTGCGGGCGAGCGGGCCGATCACGGCGATGTCCAGCAACGGCGTCGATGTCCACGGCGGGACCCAGTGCCCGGTGGAATTGGCGATCCCGAACGTCGGTTTATGTCCGAATACGCCGCAGTAGTGGGCTGGATTGCGGATCGACGCACCGATATCCGATCCGATCTCAAGGTAGCTCAAGCCAGCCGCCAGAGCGGCGGCGGAGCCGCCCGATGAGCCCCCCGGGGTGCGGGTCGGATCCCACGGATTGTTCGTCGTGCCGTAGACCGGGTTGAATGTTTGCCAGTCGGACAGCGCGACCGGCACATTGGTCTTGCCGAACACGACTGCGCCAGCGGCGCGCAGGCGTTGCACGGCCAGCGCGTCGGCGTCAGCCACGTTGTGTCGGTGCGTTTCATAGCCCCACGTGGTCGGCAAGCCGGTGACGTCGAAAGCTTCCTTGACGGTCATCGGTACACCGTGCAACGGGCCGTCGGCGGTGCCGTCAGCGACCGCGCGATCCGCTGCGTCCGCTGCCTGGCGTGCGTTGTCGAGATCGAGTTGGACGATCGCATTCAGGTCGGGGTTCAGACGCTCGTAGCGCTCGACGCAAAGCTCCAGGGCCTCGCGCGCACTACCCAGGCCGTCACGGATGTTGCGGGCAAGTTCGGTTGCGGATGTAAACGGCGACACGGACATCACGACAGGTCTCCGGGAGCTGGCGGGCGAGACAACGTACAATGCCGGGCTGAACTTGCCCATACCGGCGCTGACCCCGACAGGTTCACCGCCGCCCGCCGGTCCGGTCGCATGGCCGGCCCAACCTGGAAAATACATGAGCGAAGCAACTTCCGCGCCGTCTCGCGGACCGCTGTTTCTACTGGCCGGATGTCATGCGAGCCTGCACTGGGTGATGGCGACTTTCTACGTGCTGCTGCCGTTCATTCAGCAGTCGCTCGAGTTGACCTACGCACAGGCTGGCTTGCTCGCCTCGGTGGTGCATTTCTCATCGTTCGCGTCGAACATCCCAAGCGGCGCCGTGGTGGATATGACGGGCAGGCGGGTCGCTTGCCAGCTGACATCCCTGCTGGCGGCGGCTGCAGCCATGTTTGTCATGGGCTTTTCTGCGAGCTTCTGGATGGTCGCTGCAATGACCGCCATCCTTGCGGCGATGAACACGCTCTGGCATCCGGCAGCCATCTCTTACCTTTCCGATCGCTATCGCGAGCAGCGCGGCACGGCACTTTCGTACCACACCGTCGGCGCGAGTATTGGCGATGCACTGGCGCCGCTCGCCATCGGCGCCGTCGTCACCTGGCAGGGCTGGCAAGCGGCGACGTACACCGCGGCGAGCGCGCCGCTAGTCGCCGCGATCATCGTGTTGCTGATGTTGAATCCGGCACGGCGCACGAACATGGCGGACGCCGGCGGGGCTGCCACGGCGTTCATCGATTATCTGCGCAAACTACGCGGCATGCTCTCTTCGACGACGATCTGGGTGATCGGCACGCTGGCGGGTTTGCGCGGCACGGCGCAGGTCGGGATGCGCACGTTCGTGCCGCTGTACGTCGTCAATGAACTCGGCGCCAACGCTGTGTGGGTCGGCGCGATTCTGCTCGTGTTCCAGGGTTCCGGCGCGGTCATGACACCGATCGCGGGCTCGCTGTCGGATCGCCTTGGCCGCGGGCCTGTGTTCATGACCGGTCTGGCGGTTGCCGCGGTGGCGATCGCGGCGATGCCGTCGGCCGGTAGTCTCTGGATCTACGCCGTGCTGGTGGGCATTGTCGGCGCGTCTCTGCTGGCGCTGCGTCCGGTCGTGCAGGGCTGGGCCCTGGACCAGACGCCACCCGAACTCGGCGGGTCCACCATCAGCCTGCTGTTCACCATGCAGGCCGCGTTCGGGATGGCCGTGCCGGTCGTCGGCGGGATCGTCGCCGACCAGCACGGGCTCGATACCACCTTCATGCTGATGGCACTGATGGCGGGTGTCGCGAGCGCCGCGACATGGCTTGCCCACCTCTGGCTGAAGCGGCAGGACGCTGAAGCAGCATCCGCCTGAGGCCGTGCCATGAACCACCCCGGAACGGCCAGCGACAGCTGGACTCTCGACCCTGACGTCACCTTTCTGAACCACGGGTCCTTCGGCGCATGCCCGCGGTCGGTGCAGGACGCGCAGCGGGAATTTCGCGCTGCGCTCGAGCGGGAGCCGGTCGACTTTCTGTTGCACGCGTATCCGGAGTTGCTCGACGCCGCGCGCGATGCGCTGGCGCGATTCGTCGGTACCGCTCCAGACACGCTTGCTTTCGTGCCAAACGCGACGACCGGAGTGAACACGGTACTGCGCTCGCTGCACTTCAATCCGAACGACGAGATCCTGGTGACGGACCAGGGCTACAACGCATGTACCAATGCCGCCCGCTATGTCGCGGCGCGGTTTCGCGCCAGGATCGTTACCGCGACGCTGCCCTGGCCAATCGCGTCCGACGACGAGATCGTCGCGTCCATCGTGGCTGCTGTGACGCCGCGTACCCGGCTCGCCATCATCGACCATGTGACCAGTCCGACGGCCGTCGTTCTGCCGGTCGCGGAAATCACCCGCGCGCTGCAGTCCGAGGGCGTGCAGGTGATCGTCGACGGCGCGCATGCGCCCGGCATGCTGGAATTGTCGTTGCCTGGCATCGGTGCCGACTACTACACCGGGAACTGCCACAAGTGGATGTGCGCCCCCAAAGGCGCTGCGTTCCTGCATGTCAGGGCTGACCGTCAGGACGGCATCGTGCCGCTCACCATCAGTCATGGCTGGAACGTGCGTCGCGACGGGCGGAGCCTGTTTCACGACACCTTCGACTGGACCGGGACCTCCGATCCGAGTGCAGTACTGTCGGTACCCGCCGCGATAGCCGCGCTTGGCAGTTGGCTCGACGGCGGGGTTGGCGCGCTCAGGGCACGCAATCGCGATCTCGCAATTCAGGCGCGGGAGATCCTGCTCGAGGCTATACCGGACGTACCGGTTTGCGGGCCTGACCTGTTGGGTGCGATGGCGGCTGTCAGCCTGCCGGCCAGTCTCGCCAACACCTATCCCGGTGCGTATGCCTTCCATCGGCGGTTGCGTGCGGCGGGTTTCGAGGTGCCGGTACAGGCCGGGCCGCGCGATCGGCTGCTACTGCGCGTATCCGCGCAGATCTACAACGACGGGGCCCAATACCAGGCGTTGGCCGATGCCCTCCCAGACCTGATCGAGTCAGCCGCAAACGGCCGGTGAGCGCGTGGGGCGCTAGTGCGAATGCCGCGGGATCTTCTCGCGCACGTTTTGGTACTTCGATGCCAGTTCGATGATGCCGCCCGAATCGAGCTGCCCGACCGTGTCGCGATAGATCTCCTGCCACGGCGTGTGATTGGGTAACTCTGGCGGCACGTACGCGGCCCTTCGACGCGCGATCTCGGCGTCGTCGAGCAGCATGTTGATGGAACAGTCCTTCAGGTCGACGCGAATGGTGTCGCCCGTCTGCAGCAGCGCGAGTCCGCTGCCCGCAGCCGCCTCGGGCGCAGCGTTCAGGATCGAGGGGCTGCCCGAGGTGCCGCTCTGCCGGCCGTCACCGATCGTCGGTAGCTCGCCGATGCCGGCTTTGATCAGCTCATCGGGCGGCTGCATGTTGACGACTTCCGCGGATCCCGGATAGCCGAGCGGACCGACGTAGCGGATCACGAGCACGCAGTTGGAGTCGATGTTCAAAGCCGGGTCGTTGATGCGCGCGTGGTAGTCCTCGGGGCCTTCGAACACGATAGCGCGCGCCTCGAATGCGTTCAGGTCGCCTTCTTTGCTCAAGTAGCGGGCGCGAAACTCCGGACTGATGACCGATGTCTTCATGATCGCGGCGTCGAACAGGTTGCCGGACAGCACGACGAAGCCGGCGTCGCGCATCAGTGGTTCTTCGTAGTCGCGAATGACCTTGCGATCTGTGGCGTCACGTCCTTCGAGATTCTCGCCGACGGTCTTGCCGTTGACGGTCAAGGCGTCGAGATGCAGCCGCCCGGCCTTCTTCAGTTCGTTCATGACGGCCGGCACGCCGCCTGCTTCGTAATAGGCCTCGCCGAGGTACTCGCCAGCGGGCTGCAGGTTCACGAGCAGAGGTATGTCGTGCCCGAGGTTTTGCCAGTCCGACATATCCACCTCGACACCGACGTGACGGGCGATCGCGTTGATGTGGATCGGGGCATTGGTCGAGCCGCCGATCGCCGAGTTCGTCGCGATCGCGTTCTCGAACGCTTCACGCGTCAGGATCTTCGACGGCGTCAGGTCTTCCCAGACCATATCGACGATGCGTTTGCCGGTTTCGTAAGCGGCAGACGCGCGCTGCTTGTGCGGCGCCGGGATCGCCGCCGTGCCGGGCAATGCCATGCCGAGCGCTTCGGCGAGTGAGTTCATCGTCGTCGCCGTGCCCATCGTGTTGCAATGCCCCGGCGAGGGCGTTGCGTCGGCGATCATCTGCATGAATTCGTCGTCCGTGATCTCGCCGGTCGCATAGAGCTTGCGGGCTTCCCACACGAACGTGCCGGAGCCTGCCAGTCGCCCGCGCCAGTAGCCGTTCAGCATCGGCCCGCCATTCAGGGAAATCGATGGGATGTTGACCGTTGCGGCCGCCATCAGCAGCGCCGGGGTCGTCTTGTCGCAGCCGGTCGTCAGCACCACGCCGTCGATCGGATAGCCATAGAGGACTTCGACGAGGCTCAGATACTGCAGGTTGCGATCGACCGCAGCGGTCGGTCGTTTACCCGTTTCCTGAATTGGATGAACCGGGAACTCGATCGCAACGCCGCCGCTTTCGCGAATGCCTTCGCGTACTCGCTTGGCGAGTTCTACGTGTATACGGTTGCACGGCACCAGATCGCTGCCCGTCTGCGCGATACCGATGATCGGCTTGCCGGAGCGCAGCTCCGCGACGGTCAGTCCGTAGTTTGTATACCGCTCGATGTGCAGCGCCGTGGCACCGGGATCGCCGGGGTCGTTGAACCAGTGACGGCTGCGCAGATCGGCGCTTGTCTTGCGTTCGCTCACGATCCTCTAGTCTCCAGTTTGGGGCGATCGCGCAGCCACAGCGTGCTGGCGATAACCAGGTTCAGCAGGTTGAAGCCTACGCCCATCATAAACGCTGCGTCGTAGGAGCCGGTGCGAAAGAACAGCTCACCGGCCAGCCAGCCGCCGAGTGCCATTCCCAGCATCGTGAAGAACAGCGTTACGCCGATGCGCCAACCCGCCTGAGACGCAGCGAAGAAGCGCCGTACGATCAGCGTGTACGAGGGCACGATGCCGCCTTGCGACAGCCCGAACAGGGCCGACAGCACGTACATCATCACGAGGCCATCAGCGAACAGGAAGCTCGCGACCATGATGCCCTGCAGCGCCGAGCCGAGAATGAGCGCGCTCAGTCCGCCGATACGGTCCGACAGCCAGCCCGACACGAGCCGGCTGATGATGCCTCCGCCCAGCATCAAGGCCAGCATTTCCGCGCCCCGAGTGGCCGAATAGCCGAGGTCGGTCGCAAACGCGACGATGTGCACCTGGGGGACGGCCATCGCGGCGCAGCAGCCGATGCCGGCAAGGCACAGCAGGCATTGCAGCCCGGCTGGGCGCATGCCGAGCGGACGCTCGCCGCTCGGTTGGTTTGCAACCGCGGCGTCGGCGGCAGCAGTGGGTGGCTTCGGATAGAGGACCAGCGCGAGCGGTACGATGCTCACCAGACAAAACCAGCTCATCAGGCTGTAGCTCTCGCGCCACCCGTAGAGGTCGAAGTAGTGCTGAGCGACCAGCGGCCAGATCGTGCCCGCTACGTAGCTGCCACTGATCACCACGCCTACGGCCGCGCCGCGGCGCGCGTCGAACCAGTGCGAGATGTCCGAGACCAGCGGCGCGAACATCGTTCCGGCGCCGAAGAACGCCAGCAGGAGACAGTGGTATGCCGCGTAGCCGAACACGGTGTCGGCCTGGGAGGCGAGTCCGTAGCCCATCGTCATCGCGAAGCCACCCATCAACACGACTGGCATGACCCCTACCTTGTCGCTCAGGTAGCCCATGGCAATACCGCCCAGACCGAACCCGAGCATCGTCGCCGAGTAAGGCATCGACGCGAGTCCGCGCGAAATCTCGAAATCGGACGCGATCAGCTTGAGCGCCACGATCGCGAAGTACATGACGCTGCCGCTGATGCTGATGAGTGCCAGCGCTACCAGTACACGGACGATCGGATAGACGTTGTTCAATGCAGGTAGGCCGCGATGCTCCCGGCAACCATGTTGTCAGCACCGCATCGTGGCGCCGGCGTGGGCAGTTTCGTCTCGAGCCGCGGCCGCAATGTCAACGCGTCGCGTTGAGCAAAACGCCGGCAAAAACTACACTGCTTGCGGTATGTGGCCATTGTCTCAACCCGTGTGCTAGGAGAAGGCCGATGCGGCCGTTGACGCTGACCCCAGACCTTTTGAGAAAGGTAGACGCGCTGCGCGAACTCGATGACGCGGCGCTGGAAGCGTTTGCGTCAGAGGCGGTTGGTACGTATCGCGATAAAGGCGAAGAGGTGGTGTCGCACATGGACGCCTCGCGCGACGTCTACTTCATTATAGATGGGTTGATGCGTGTCGACCTGTGCCATACCAATGGCGTGCACATCACGTTTCAGGTGCTGCCGGCTGGCGAGATGTTCGGGGAGGTCTCGGCGATCGACGGCCTTGGCCGGACGGCCAGCGTATCGGTCGAGGAGGATGCCCGCCTCGCGTGCCTGTCGCAGCGCAAATTCCATTCGTTCGTGCACGATCATCCGGCCTTCGGCCGGCAGGTCATGCTGCGGCTGACTGGCTTGTCGCGGCACCTCGCGCATCGCTACGTGCTGCACGCGGCCATCAAGGTGCGCGGCCGCGTATACGCCATCCTGCTCGAGATGCACGCGACGCAGACCTCGCCCGACGACCCTGATCTGATCGTACCCCCGCCCACGGACGCCGATATCGCCTCGAGGGCGGGCACAGGCCGCTCGTACGTGAATCGCGTGATGCGACATCTGGACGAGGGCGGTGTGATCAAGAAACGCGGCGACGGTTTGAAGATCAACGACGTCAACACGTTGGAATTATTGCTGCGCGAAGCGGAGACGGAATAGGCCGCCGGCCGCACCGGCACGCCGGGAGCAGCGTACCGTCGAAATTCGCTGCGCCACGCCTCGCAAATTTCACGGAATGGCCCTGCCGGCGGCCGGGCCATTCCTCAGGTGAGTCACTTGTCTCAGGCCGCGCGTAGCGCGGAAGGACCGAGCAACGCTGCGCGGCATAACCATGCCACGAGCTGTGACTGGCGCTTCAGGCCGAGTTTCTCGCGCACGCTGCGAAGCTGCGAACGCACCGTGTGCACGGATACGCCGCGGCGCTCGGCGTGATCGGTAACCGAGTCTCCGCGCACCAGCGCCAGAGACAGGCGTGATTCCCCAGGGGTCAAACCGAGAGCCCGGCCACAGCTCAGCACCGCTTCATCCGGTACCATTCCAGGGTCGGTCACGGTGACCAGAATGCGGGTTTCGGTATGCAAAGCGCTGCTGCCGAGCGCTGCGCAGGTCACGAGATAGGGATGTCCTGAGCCCTCCGGCCAGAGCGCTGCAGCGCCCACCTTCCCGGCGAGCGCCGCGGTGAGCGCATTGTTCAGGTTGTCCTGATCGTGGTCGCGCTGCGCGGTCAGGCTGGTCAGGTCGCGCATGATTACGCCGTCTTGCCGGCTCACCATACGTTTGGCTGTCTGATTGATGTTCAGAATCTGGAAATTCGCGTCGACAATAATCACGCCCATCTGCAGCAGATCGAGCACTTCGGCCAGGGTATCGGTGCTTAAGTGCTGAAAGGACTGGGCAGACTGGCCAATGGCGGGCGAACTCAAGGCTGCGGGAATCAGTGAAGCGTTCATTGTTGATACTCTCTAAACAGAATTTCCTAAAAGCCGTCTCCGTTCGCGGGGCAGCCGCGAATCCCTCCGTACAGTGCCAACAGGATTATTTGTTTGATGCTGCTCCCGCCGTTGCGGTGCAGGGTCGGCGACTGTGGATCGGAACGTATCACCCGATTCCGGGAGGCTTTGTGCGAAAGTGAACACGCGCGTCACAATGCTGTGGTCCGGTCGTCACGGGCTCCCTCGACACCCGTCGTGCATGCGCTGATGGTGCGGTCGACCGGCTGGTGGCTCTGCGCCGCGCTGCTGTTGGGTGCCGGGCTGTTCACCGTTTACGCGAACGTCACTACCTTCGGACTGCTGACCGGCGACGACGTCGAGCACATTGGTAAGAATCCGCACCTGCGCGAGCTGACGTCCACAAACCTGTTGTGGATGCTGACGAGTGCCGATGTCGATTACTGGCGGCCGCTCAGCTTCTTGTCACATGCACTCGACTATCAGCTGTTCGGTGAATGGATGGGCGGCCATCACGTCACCAGCGTGTTGATTCATTGGGTGAACGCTGCCCTGGTCGTCGCCGTCGTCACGCTCTGTGTGCAGTTGGCGGCAGGGCAAGTGTCATCGTTCGCTGGCGCGAACGGCACTCTCAAGCTCGCGGCCCTGTTAGCCGGCCTGGCTTTCGCCCTACACCCCCAGCACGTGCAGAGCACGGCGTGGCTCGCCGAACGCAAAGGTCTTCTGAGCGCGATGTTCTCGCTTATCTGCGTGTATGCGTATCTGCGCGCGCACGCGGCGCTGACACCGTCCCGAGGCTGGTCGATGATCGCCATCCTCACGATGGTACTGGCGCTCTTCTCGAAGCCGATGGCGATGACCTTGCCGGGCGTGCTGCTGGCACTGGATATTTATCCACTCCGGCGAGTCAGCGCGCGCGACCACCTCACCCGCTGGTTGCGACTCTTCTTCGAGAAGCTGCCGTATCTGTTGATGAGCCTGGCAGTGGCCGCGTACACATACGCTGCAGTGCGTACAGGTGGGTATCTGAACGACACGGAGATGTTTCCTGCGGCGGAGCGTATCGTCAACGCCGCCCGTTCGCTCTGGCTTTATCCACTGCGTTGGCTGGTGCCGGTCGGGCTCGCGCCCGTATATCCGATCGCGGTGCTGGACAACACCATCACGGTTGTGAACCTGTTGCCCGTAGTCGGCCTGTTCGTCATCTGTGCGGTTGCGGTAAGTTTGTTTCGGCGTGGGCGCGGGGCCCTGCTTGCGGCGCTCGTCGCGCATTGCGTCATCCTGTTGCCGGTGCTGGGGCTCATCAGCTCCGGACCGCAGAGTTCCGCTGACCGTTATGCGTATCTGCCGGACGTGTTGTTGTCAGTCGCGCTGGGTACGCTCCTGTTCATGTTGTTTCGGGCTGGTGCGCCGGTTGTCACGCGCACTGCGGTCAGCGTGCTGGCGCTGTCGTGGCTGGGTGGTCTGGCGCTGGCCGCTCATCAGTATGTGCAGGTTTATGCGACCGACCGCAGCATGCATCATCTGGTCAGGACCTACTTTCCGCAGTGGCGACCCTTTGCTCGTTATCAAGCCGGCGTCAGTGCCTTCGAGCAGGGTGATATGGTTGGCGCCATACGTCATCTTGAGCAGGCCGTCGCACACAACGAAGCCCGGCCGCGTGCAGCGGCGTATCTGGCCTTCGCGTTCCAGCGGGTGGGCGACCACGGCCGCGGCTATGAACTGTTGCAGATGGCGCGCACGCTCGCGCCGCAAGACCCGGTCATCATGCAGATGGTGGCCAGCGGACTGTTGCAAGGCCGGCGGCCCGCCGAGGCGCGCGACATTCTGGTTGAACTGGTTAAGCGATTTCCGGACAGCGGCCAGACGATACGCGATCTGGCTCTCGCAGAACTGCGCCTGCAACGGCCGGAACGTGCCGCAACGTTGCTCGATACGCGGCTCGAGACCCAGCCAGACGATGTCGAGACATTGGTGGTGAGAGCGATCGTCGCGCAGGTTTCGCGCGACACGCAGCACGCAGTAGAACTCTACCGGCGCGTGCTGGAGATCGATCCCGAACACCGCGATGCGAACCACAACCTGACGCGTATGGACGCATCCTTACGGCGCGAACAGATCATTCGGGGAGAAGACCAATGATCCGGCGGAACGAGGCCGGAACAGAACTTCGTGCGCGGTTTCCGGCCGGCATACTGGCAATTGTTCTGATCGCCGCAGCTGTTTTTGCGGTGTATGCGCAGGCGCTCCAGTTCGGTTTTCTGGACGGAGATGACCAGCGCCATATCCTCGACAACCGGTACCTTCACGACCTCACGCTGGACAATCTTCTCTGGATTTTCGCCTCGGCGGAAATCGACTACTGGCGCCCGCTCAGTTTCCTGACGCACGCGATCGATTTCGCGCTCTGGGGCGAGAACGGGTCTGGCCACCATTTGACCAGCCTGGTGCTACACACCGTGAATGCCCTCCTCGTCATGGCGATCGCCCGGTTCGTGCTGACGCGCGGTGGCGCGAATTCGCTCGCCGCGGCCGTAGGGGCCGGACTCGCCGGGCTGCTATTTGCCGTGCACCCCCAGAACGTCGAGACCGCGGCGTGGCTCGCGGAGCGTAAAGGCGTGCTCGTTGCCACGTTTTACCTGGCCACCGTCTGGGCCTACCTGCGTGGACAGGGAACCGACCCCCGGTGGCGCGCGCTGGCGGTCGGATTTGCGCTGCTTGCCATGATGTCGAAACCGCTGGCGGTCAGTTTGCCGTTTGCGCTGTTGATGCTGGATATTTACCCATTGCGTCGCCTCCAGTTTCGAGATGGCTGGCGCGTGTGGCTGCGCGTAGGATTCGATAAGCTGCCGTACATCCTGCTCGCGATCGGTGTATCGCTATACACCTACCTGGCTGTGCGCACCGGCGGTTATCTCAACAACACCGAGGTGCTGACGACCACCGAACGCCTGATCAACGCCGCGCGGTCGGTATGGGTCTATCTTGGCCGCTGGTTCTATCCGCTCGAACTGGCGCCGCTCTACCCGCTCGAAGTGCTGGACAACTCGATGAAGCCAGCGAACCTGGTGGCGCCCGTGGCCCTGCTGGCTACGGGCGTGGCTGCGGTTTTCTTCTGGGTGCGCGGGAACGGCGTGTTGCTTTGCCTTGCCGGCATGCATCTGCTGCTCATCGGTCCGGCACTTGGGTTGGTGCACGTCGGCATTCAGAGTTCCGCCGATCGCTACGCCTATCTGCCGGATGCCTGGGTCAGCGTGACCGTCGCGACGCTGGTCGTCTTCGGCTGGCAACGGGCGCGAGCCTTGCCAGCGGTTCGTGGTGCGCTCGTCGTACTGCCGCTGGCGGCACTCTTCGGGTTCGCCATCGTCGCGCAGCAGCAGGTGCGGGTCTGGGAAAGCAAGTCCGCGCACAACGCGTTGCTGAAACACCAGTTTCCAGACTGGCGCGCAAATGCCTTCTTTCAAGATGGTCTGGACGCTTATCTGGACAAGGACTACGGCCGTGCCGCCGCGTACTTCCAGGCCGCCATCGACCACAAGCAGTTGCTGCCGCGGTCGCATATGTTTCTCGCGATGGCACTCCAGCGGCTAGGCCAGCAGGCGATCGGTCGTGATCATGTCGTTGAAGCATTGCGCCGCAAGCCCAGATCCCTGCTGCTCTGGCAGCTGGCCGCCGAGTTTTACGCGGCGGCGGGTCAGTACGACGACGCGCGCAACAGCCTGATACGTCTCGACGAGCTGGCGCCGCGTAACCGGGACACGGCGCGGCGCAGGGCGGCCATCGAGGTTTCTGCGGGCGAATACGACGCGGCGCGGCGGCTGCTCGAACCGTTGTTGACCGACGAGGACGTCGACGGCAGTGCGCATGTTCTCTACGGCATCGCCGCTCACCGGGCTGGCGATCTGGAAGCCGCAAGAGCGGCTTACGAGGCCGCATTGGCACGCGACCCGGACAACGCCGACGCGGCGCACAATCTGCGGACCCTCGAACGCCTGCAGTAGACTCGCCCGTCTGGCGTCTCACTGGCCTGACGTTGACGCACTTCAGCGTGCAGATCCGGGCCAGGCGTCGGAGAAACTGGCTGCAAAGGAAACCTCATGAGCAATCTCGACGACGCTGCAACTGCCAGCGCGCTGACCGATCGCGTGCTCGGCAACATCGAGCGGCTTCAGCCCGAAATCAACGCGATGCTGGCGCTTTGCATCGATGCGGCCCGCGAAACGGCCGCCGACCTGGATGCTGCATCTCAGCGGGGCGAGTGGCGCGGGTTGCTCCACGGCATGCCGATCGCGGTAAAGGACAACATCGATACCGCTGGTATTGCTACGACCAGCGGCGCGCGTTTTTTTGCCGATCACGTACCGAATGCGGATGCACCCGTGGTGCAGCGCCTGCGCCGCGCCGGCGCCGTCATCGTCGGGAAAGCGATGCTGCATGAGTTTGCGTTCGGCATTCGTTCCAACAACTCGGTTGGCGGGCAGTGCCATAATCCTTGGAGTCACGAGCATGTGCCGGGTGGGTCCAGCGGCGGTTCGGCCGCGGCGTTGGCGGCCGACATGTGCGTCGGCGCACTCGGTACCGACACGGGCGGATCGGTACGTCTGCCGGCGGCAATGTGCGGCGTGAGCGGCCTGCGCCCGACCCACGGACGGATTCCGAACACGGGCTCGACCCCGGTCTGCCCGAGCCAGGACACGATCGGTCCGATGGCACGACGGGTCAGCGACGTGGCCCGGCTGTTTGCCGTCATGGCCGGCTTCGACCCGGGGGATCCGTTCAGCGTCGACCACCCGCTCGAGAATTTCCTGCCAGGTCTCGACAGGACCCTGGAGGGCGTTCGCATCGGCGTGCCGAGACGCACGCATTTTGCCGATGCGGATGCGGCGGTCGAAGCGGCTGTTCTGCGCGCGGCACAAGAACTCGAACAGCTCGGGGCGACGCTCACCGATATCGAACTGCCAGGGTTTGCCGCACAACACCAGCAGGCGTCTGTCGTCATCTTCGCTGACGCGTGCGCATTTCATGCCTCACGCATGCGCGACCAGCCAGAGCGGTTTGATGCGCAGGTGCTCGAACGCATGCGCGTCGGACTCGATCTGACCGCCGTGCAGTATGCGGATGCGATGGCCGCGCGCATGCGCTGGCGGCGGGAACTGGAGGGGGTTTTCGAATCTGTCGACGCATTGCTGTCGCCGACGGTGCACACGCCTGTGCCGCTCATCGATGACGATAAATCTTTGCTGGCTGCCACCCGCGACGCAACCCGTAACACTTACGCCGGCGCATTTGCGCAGATTCCCGGCTTATCCGTACCGTGTGGATTCGCCGGTGGCCTGCCGGTCGGTATGCAGTTGGAAGGTGCGTGGTGGTCGGAGCCGTTGCTGCTTCGCATCGGGCATGCCTACCAGCAGGCGACCGACTGGCACTTGAGACGCGCTCCGGGCGTCTGACCTCAGGAGCGCTGGACGCCGATCGCAACGCCGTCGTGGCCGGGATCCGCGCCACCGTCCATGCGCCCGTCTGCACCTACCCGAACGCCGTGTACGGCGGCGATCGCAAAGGTCTGCGCGTTGCGAACCACTTCGTAACCCATTTGTTCCAGATCGCGCTGCACATAGCGCGGGATGCGGTTCGTGAGGTCGATGATGTCGCTCGTCGACGAGAAGCGCGGCGCGCTCACCGCTTCGGTCATCGTCATGCCGTGATCCAGCACGTTCAGGATCGCCTGCGTGACGCCCATGGCGATCTGTGTGCCCCCTGGCGCGCCGATCGCGAGGCGCAGCTGCCCGTCTTTGAAAGCGAACGTCGGGCAAAGGGAGCTGAAGCGTGATTTCCCAGGCGCGATGGAGCCCGCGCGCCCGGGCCGCGGGTCGAACACGGCCATACAGCCGTTGAACATGAACCCGAGGCCATCGGTGATGACGCCGGAGGGCATGCCGAGTGAATGCGTCATCGTGACCGCGTTGCCGTCGCTGTCGACTACCGCGACGTGCGTCGTGTCCTTCGGCTCCGGCATGCCGATACGGCTGACGTGATGCTTTTCACCGGCCCGAATCCGTTCGGCGGCGGCGGCCGCGTAGTCTTTGGAGGTCAGGCGATCGATAGGCACCTCGAGGAACGCCGGATCGCCAACGTGGGCATCTTTGTCGGCCGTCGCGATCTTCATGGCTTCGCTGACGACGCGAATGTACTCGACGGTATTGTGGCCGATGTTCGCGAGATCGAAGTTCTCGAGAATATTCAGCATCTCAGCGACCATGATGCCGCCGCCCGGCGGGTGGTTGGTCGTCAGTCGATATCCACGGTAGTCGATCGGAACGGGATCTTTTCGGGTCGTCACATAGTCGCGCAGATCGGCAAGGCCGAGCAGGCCACCGTTCGCCTTGAAGTCATCGACGATCTGTTCGGCGATCTCGCCTCGGTAGAAGATGTCCGGACCGGCCGCCGCGATACGTTCCAGCGTTGTCGCCAGATCCGGATTCTGAACCCGCTCACCGACCTTTTTGAGCGCGCCGTCCGCGTGGAAGTAGGCGCTTCGACCCGTGGCCGAAAACGCCAGCCGATCGGTGACGTCGACGCGGCCGAAGTCACTACCCTGCGTCCACCAGTAGTACACGTGCGGCCGCACGACAAAACCGGTTCTGGCCTCGGCGATGGCGGGTGCGCAGACGTCCGCCCAGTCGAAGGTCCCGAACTCCGTGACCGCCTCGAAGTAGGCTTTCAGACTGCCGGGTGACGTGACCGACTGGTAGCCCAGGTCGTTGACGTTGCCGGTCAGTACAAAGCCGAAGCCATCACGCGTTTCGCCCTCGACAATGTCCTGCCACATGTCGGGTGTTGCTGCCTGCGGGGTCTTGCCGTGAAAGTCGATGCAGGTGTGCACGCCGCGTTTCGGCATGTAGATCTGGCATGACCCGAAGCCGGCGATGCCGCACATCTGCGGGTCGACCACGCCTTGCACGAGCGCGGCCGTCATCGCCGCGTCGATCGCGTTGCCCCCTCGCATCAGGACTTCGGCGCCCGCTTCGGAGGCTTCCGGCTGGGCAGTGACGATCATCGATTGGAGCACGGGCTCTCTCCTCGGCGGGTCATACGGGCTCAGGTCGAGGCGAGGCCAGCCATGTAGGCGCGGCCGTCGCTCTCCGGCATCGCCAGGATATGCGTGCGCATCTTTTCCGTAGTTGCCTCGTCCATGACCAGACTCAGGTTGTTGCGGAACTTGTCCTCGATCTCCGCGTGGCTGAGCGCACGGTCTCCAGCGCCGCGGTTCACCGGTTCGTGATGCGTGAGCGTCACGCCCGCACGGGTTTCGATGGCGACGCCGCCGGAGTAGTACGCCGGGAAGCGCGTGTCCGGATCCGGCGCGCAGGTGGTGCGATCGGCAACCGCCAGGATGGCCGGGTCAGCGAGCGATTCCGGCGCCAGCTCGGCGAGGCCGAAGCGCCCGCGCACCAGCGCCGCGGCCGCGATGTAGTGCATGCTGAACTTGCCGTCGTATTCGCTCCGCGGCCGGCGCTTGTTGGTCTCCGGTTCCGCGATGACCGGCACGGTGTCGCCTGGTACGAACACGCGCACATTGGCAACGTCATCGGGTGTCAGGCCGTGGCGCTCGCGGAGGATCAGCGCAGCGTCGGCCGCGGCGTGCGTGAAATGGCAGGTTGGATACGGCTTGATCGCCGCTTCGCCGAGTTCGTAGCGTTCGCCGAGATCGGCCGTCAGCTGCGTCAGATCGAGTTCCGCTTCGGCACCGAGATGCATCCGGTA
The DNA here is from genome assembly GCA_039030335.1 of Pseudomonadota bacterium. GTDB lineage: Bacteria > Pseudomonadota > Gammaproteobacteria > HK1 > HK1 > JBCCEJ01. The sequence continues at coordinate 121,336 of JBCCEJ010000007.1, forward strand.
GACCCCATAGCGCCCTTCGTAGGGCTTGCTCGGTCCGACAAAGCCGGACTTTGCCAGATAGCACGCGGTCACCCCGGCAACGCCACCCCAACCCGGGTGCAGTCGTTTGTTCCACGCGCCTTCCTCGGCGAACTCCTGGCTGGCGCTCGCCGTCGAGCCGACGATGCCCTGCGCGCTCACGAGTTGCGTGCCGTCGAGGCCCAACAGACGTCCGCAGATCAGCGTCGAGGCGAAATGGGCGACAACGCCGGTGGCGTGATAGCCCTCGTGGTGCCAGCCGAACGGTTTCACCAGACCGAGGCGAATGGCGACCTCCATGCCGGCTACGTACGCCGTCAGCATTTCGCGCCCGCTGGCGCCAGTATGCTCAGCCATACCGAGCATCGCCGGCAGCGTCGCGGCGGTTGCGTGGATGACGGAGTTCATGTGCGTGTCGTCGTAGTCGAGGCCGTGGATGAGGCCGCCGTTCATCGTGATGGCGTCGCGCAGCGGCAGTTTGTCAGGGCGACCGATCACGCGGCAGTCGCCGCTCCCCCCGAGCGCGGTCAGACCCGCCAGCATTTGATCGGCGAACGGATAGCTGTTCGCCGCGAGCGCGATACCGAGTGCATCGAGGATGAGTGACAGCGCACGTTCGCGCACCGGCTCCGGGATCTGGTCGTATTGCAGCTGGAGCGCGAAGTCCGCCAATGATGCGGACAGCGTGGCGGGTGCGGAGACGTCGGTCAGGGTATCGGCGGGTACGGCATTCATGGTGGAAGATCTCGAAACGTACGATCGCGGAACAGACTGCTAGAATCGCGCCCATGTCTCAAGCCAGCGTGGCGATGCCGTCAGTCGGTTTGGCAACGTCAGCCAGCCGTATTCGGTTCGTGACGCTGCGGGCCGGCAGCGCGCGGGCGTGTTGGCGTCCGCCCGCCCTGCGAGCGACGTCGCACACAGCAAGTCCGGCTTGAACCAACGGCAGCGCACAGGCTGCCAACCAGGCCTTCGACATTGTGATATCCGGCCGCCTACGGCAGACGTGGGGCCGAGGGACAGACCATGGAATTCGACTACATCATCGTGGGCGCCGGTTCGGCGGGCTGCGTACTCGCGCGGCGTCTGAGTGAAGACCCGAAAACGCGCGTGTTGCTGCTGGAAGCGGGTCGTAAAGACACCAACCCGTGGATTCACATCCCGGCCGGCTTCATCAAGACGTTGTCCGATCCGAGCGTCAACTGGTTGTACGAAACCGAGCCGGACGCGCGCACGAACAACCGTACGATCCCGATCCCGCGCGGTAAGGTGCTCGGCGGGTCGAGTTCGATCAACGGCATGCTGTACATCCGCGGGCAGCACCGTGACTACGACATCTGGGCGCAGTACGGCAACAAGGGCTGGTCTTTTGACGACGTACTGCCGTATTTCAAGCGCTCCGAGAACCAGGAACGCGGCGAAGACACGTTCCACGGCACTGGCGGGCCGCTGAACGTGTGCGACCAGAACGAGCGCGACAATCCGGTCTGCGACGCGGTGATCGCGGCGGCCGAGTCGCTCGGGATTCCGGCGAACAACGATGTGAACGGTGCCGATCAGGAAGGCTTCGGCTACTGTCAGCTGACGGTCAGGCGCAGCCGGCGTCACAGCACGGCGGCTGCCTATCTCGATCCGGTGCGCTATCGCAAGAACCTGCACGTCGAGACGAACGCGCAGGCGACTCGCGTGTTGCTGGACGGCAAGCGCGCCGTTGGCATCGAGTACAGCAAGGGCGGTGAGCTGGTAACGGCGAGAGCGGCCGCCGAGGTGATCCTGTCGGGCGGCTCGGTCAACTCACCGCAGTTGTTGGAACTGTCTGGCATCGGCGATCCGGAACTGCTCTCGCACTTCGGCATCGATATCCAGCATCCGCTGCCGGGCGTAGGCAACAACCTGCAGGACCACTACGTCACGCGTCAGACCTGGTGGGTCAGGAACGCGCCCAGCGTCAACCAGCGCACACGCGGCCTCAACCTCGCCAAGGAGGTGCTGAAGTACTTCTACAAGGGCGAAGGCGTGCTCGCGCTCAGTGTGGCGAACGTCGTCGGCTTCGCGAAAGTGCGCGAAGGCGTGGAGACACCGGACGTGCAGTTCCACATGACGCCGGCCAGCTTCGACAACACGCCGCAGCGCACGCTGGAGACGTTCCCCGGCATGACCATCGCGCCTTGCCAGCTGCGTCCGAACAGCCGCGGCAGCATCCATATCCGCACGGCCGAGCCGTTGGCCTCACCGGCGATCCGGCCGAACTTCCTGGACGACCAGGTCGACCGCGAGACCATCGTCGGCGGCATGATGCTCGGCCGTGAGATCATGAACGCGCCGCCGATGGACCCGTACCGGGGTGAG
>JBCCEJ010000008.1:0-117968 GCA_039030335.1 Pseudomonadota bacterium
CCGGCGCGCCCCGCGCCGAAGCGGAAACCGTTGCCCGCCACAGCGTGGCCGCGAACCTGACCGGACATGACAGTCACGGCATCATTCAGATCCCGTCGTACATCGACCGGATCGAAAAAGGTCACATCGTGCCGGGCGCGCCGATCGACATCGTCTCGGATACGCCGACGACGACGGTGGTGGACGGCAACTGGGGCTTCGGCTACGTGGTTTCCGAAGAAGTCATGCGCCGGACTATCGCCAAGGCCGACCTGCAAAACGTCGCGGCCGCAACGGTATACCGTCAAGGACATGTAGGCCGGCTCGCCGACTATCCGCTGATGGCAGCGGAAGCCGGCATGATCGGTCTGATGACCGCCGATTCCGGGCGATCTCCCAAAGCCGTCGCGCCGTTTGGCGGCCGGCTCGCAAGACTTGGCACGAATCCCATTTCCATCGCCGTACCATCCGATCTGGACGGCCCCCTGTACTTCGATCTGTCGACCGCGGCGGCCGCGGCCGGCAAGGTCAAACTGGCACAGGCTCGCGGCGAACAGGTACCGCCGGGGTGGGTCATCGACAAAGAGGGGCGCGGCACCACCGACCCGGCCGCGCTCAGCGACGGCGGAGCGCTGCTTCCGCTCGGTGGCGACGTTGGCTTCAAGGGCTTTGCGCTGGCGACCATGGTCGAAATCCTGTCCGCGCTGCTGACCGGGCTCGGCTTCGGCGTCGAACCCACGGGGCGGCACAACGACGGCTGCTTCGTCGCGGTGTTCAAAGTCGATGCGTTCCGCGACCTCGCGACATTCAAGTCCGAAGTCGCCGACTTCGCCCGGTATCTGAAAGAAACGCCGACGGCCGAGGGCTTCAGCGAGATCTACTACCCGGGTGAAGTCGAGCACCTGCGCAAACAGGACCGGCTCGCGAACGGCATGGACATCGAAGACGCCACCTGGAACAAGCTGACGGGACTCGCCGAGCGCTACGGGGTTGCCATCGACGTCTGAGCGCCTTGGGCTTGGACGCATCGGCCCCCGCCCCGCCGCGCCGACACTGCGAATGCGAACGCACGCGGCTTCGGCATAGCCGTTGAACGATTACGTTTCATTCATCCTGGCGAGCTTCGCGCTGGTTGCGACACCAGGGCCGGCGATTCTATTGCTGGCCGCGACCAGCGCAAACCATGGCGCGCGAGCGGGCCTTCCAGTCATGGCGGGGCTGCTCAGTTCAATGAGTTGCATCATCTTGCTGACCGCGACCGGCATTTCAGCACTGATGTTTGCGGCCCCGGGCGCCGCGACGGCCGCCGCCGTCGTCGCCGGTGTATACATGCTCTACCTCGCCTGGCGCATCGGCTCAGCGCCAGTTGGCCCGACGCGGCCAGACGGCGGGCACGTGCCATCGTTCCTGAGCGGGTTCACGATCAATTTCGTCAACCCGAAGGCCTACGCCGCCATCGCCGCACTGTTCTCCGGCTGGGTGCTGGTACCGGGCAGTCCGCTCATCGATGCATTGACCAAAGCGGGCATTGCACTGGCGGCGATGCTGATAAGCGATCTGGGGTGGATCGCCGCGGGCGGCCTGCTGGCCCGCGTGATGCGCAATCCAACGGCACACCGGGGTATGAATCTGGTGTTCGCACTCCTGCTGCTATCGTCGGTGGCGCTTGCGCTGCTGTTTTGAATCACGCGAGTCGCTGCGCATATCCCCGCAAGGAACAGGCATGACCATCCACGACGGACCTCCGGGCGAGGCCAGTGACAAGTGCTCCGTGGGCGCCAACCGTGCGCTTGCAGAGCTGGGACTGGACCTCCTCGGCGCCAGTCAGGCCCAGGCCACGGCGCTGGTGCCCGAGATCGACGAAAACAACCTGCCGGACGCGCTGCCAGACCAGGGCATCGGCGCCGAGGCGGCGCTTCGGCTGCTGTCAGGCTCGGTGCTTGCAGGCGCGGCCAGACTGAGCCACCCCGGCTATTTCGCACATATGGACCCCCCGACCGAGGCGGTCACATGGATTGCGGCAATGTGGCAGGCCGCTACAAATCAGAATCAGCTCCATCCGGATGTCGGGCCGCAGACCCGGGCGCTGGAGCGCCGCCTGATCGAATGGCTGAGCCCTTACTTCGGGATGTCCGGCGGGCATCTGGTGCCAGGGTCTACGGTCGCCAATCTGACCGCGCTCTGGGCCGCCAGGGAGGCGCGTGGAATTAAGCGGGTAGCGGCCTCCACGCAATCCCATCTGTCGGTGCGCAAAGCCTCAGACCTGCTCGGACTCGAATACCTGCCGATGCCGGTCGACGCCCGCCACCGCCTTCAGCTCGACAGGCATCCGCTGCCACCGGACACGGCGCTGGTTGCCACCGCAGGCACCGTCGCTACCGGAGCAGTCGATGCCTTCGAGCGCCACGGCGCTGCGTGGCTGCATGTCGACGCCGCGTGGGGCGGACCGCTCAGGCTCAGCGACCGATACGCAGCGCAACTGGAAGGCATCGCATCCGCTGACTCGGTGGGCTTCTCGGCGCACAAGTGGTGCTTCCAACCCAAGGGCAGCGCCGTTTTGCTATTCAAAGACAACGCCGAGGCCGAAGCGCCGTTGACCTACGGCGGCGGCTATCTGGCCGTACCCAACGTCGGTCTGCTGGGCAGCGCACCGGCCAGTGCGTTGCCGTTTGTAGCGAGTTTGCTCGCGTGGGGACGCGGCGGCCTGTCAGCCCGGATCGATCACACGATGGCCCAGGGACAGGTCCTGAGCGAAGCTGTCGCCAGCGATCCAGCGCTGGAGCTCTGGGGGAAGCCCGAGACAGGCGTCGTCGTATGGAGGAGCCGCGCGCACGCGGCGGAGGCGATCCGGCCGCTGCTCACCGACGCCTGGATGTCGTTGACACGGCTCGACGGGGCAACGTGGTTCAGGTGTGTGCCCGCCAATCCGGCAGTGTCCGGTGAGCACGTCTACGATGCGGTGCTGGACGCCCTGAAACACCTCGACCGTCGCAGCGGCCAGTAGACCCGGTCAGCGGGGCACCCGCTCAGTTGAGCGCCACCCATGGCAGTCGGATCAACCTGTCGGCGCCGAGGCGGCGCAGCACGGCGCCAGAGACGGGTTCGAGGATCATCGCTTCGGATACGGCGCTGACCGGATGCGTCAGCACAACGATGCGACGGTGCAGGTGCTGGACCGGTCCGATGTCGTCAGTATGCTGATTCTCGCCCGTCTTCACGCCAACTTCCGCACTACCCGTAGAGTCGCAGCCTGAGGAGTCTATCGGCCGGAACATGTTGCCCTTGATGGCAGCGTCTCGGGCGCTGCCTTACCGGACCCTTAACGGCTGAGAGCGGGTCTGCTTGAGGCCGGGTGCACGGTGTGCCCATCCGCGCTGGCCCGGGCAATCCCTGCGATCGCCCAATGGGGAGGAGTGGAATCCCGATGCCGGCGAGCGCTGTCGGCATGCTCGCCGTTCGGTGACGCATCGGGGCCTGGACCGCGCTCAACGGCCGTGGTGGTCGCTGCCTTGCCCCGGTTGTTTCGGATGTGCGTAGGGGTGCTGGTAGTCCGGCTCTTCGAAAGGCACCGACTGCAGATTCGCCTCGGCCTCCTTGACGATGCGCGCCATCGCATCTTCGGTGTCGTAGTGCGCGCGCATCAGCGCCGCTTCCTGGTCAGACTCCTCGGGCGGGTGTTCTGCATACCAGCGTGCTGTCTCGGCGAGCGCATCGAGCGGACTCACGAGATCCGCATACCCGAGTTCGGCGCGCAGTTTGAATGTGTCGAACAACTGATGGTGCGATGTGCGCCGGCTGATCATCAGATTGCGCGCGGGGTAGGCGAGTGCCGCCGGGACGGAGATCACTTCGAGTTCCGATCCAACTGCCGCGGCGATAACCTGCACCCATTGTGCGAGACTCAGTTGATGCGTATCGGCGGCGTGGTAGAGCTGACCCGCCGCATTGTCCGGCTGGTCGACAGCCAGCAACACCGCGCCTGCCATATTGCGGGCAAAACCGCGCGACAGCATCGTCAGGCCGGCATCCGGCAGGACGATATGCCGCCGCCCGTCGAGCAAACGACGGATCACGGGCCACTCGGCCGGGCGAAGCTGGCGCGGGCCATAGATCAGCGGGTACCGGAAATGAGTCGCGGAATAGACGCCGGCCGCGTGCCGATCGAGTACGGCATCCTCGCTGATGCGAGCCAGGTAGCCGAACTTGAACTCGTCGATGGACGGCACCCGTTCCGCGTCTTCCGGGATCGGGGTCTGCTGGCCCGCTGGAAACAGCAGCGATGGCTGACGCGAGCCCCGGATGCCAGGGCTTCCTCCCACCGTGATCAGTTGCCCGGTCCGCCCGGCCATCACCTCGGCTACAAACCGGATGCGACCGTAGGTCGCGATGGTGATATCGAATGTTTGCGAGCCGAGCGCATCGCGCAGCGTTTCGGCGAAATGCGGGTCACCCACCAGATGACGCGCACCGTCCGGGAGTGTCACGCCGGCGCCGTGGGAACCCCGGTTCAACATGGTCACGGCATAGCCGCGTTCAGCCAGGCCGTTCAGGATGTGCGGCCCGGTCGGGCCGGTACCGCCTATCAGTAGTGCACGCATCTGCGCATCCCTCGGACTGCGGCGCATCGGCGCCACGCTCACGCGCTAGCCGAAACCGTTCTCGATCATTCGCACCAGCCCGGCGATGGTCTCGTTGCGAGGCGCCGTCTGACCAACCTCGGCCGCGACTACCGGCACCATGCCGTTGATCGCGTCAATTTCAGACCGGCGGCCGGCCTCGTGGTCCTGCAACATCGATGGCTTCGCGTTCGGCATCTTTCCGCCGAACGCCTGAATGTACGACGCGGCGTCGTCGAACGAGAAGTTGATCCCCTTGGCCACACCGACGGCGTGCGCCTCCAATCCGCAGGCCAGCGCCATCGGCCAGCCGCTCGTATCGTTCATGAGCCGGCCCACGTTGCATTTCATCACCGAACAGGGACCGCTGAACGTGACGTTGCAGATGAATTTCTCCCAGATGAGCTGGTGGACGTCTCCATAGGCCTGCGTATTGAATCCTGCGCTTCGCCATGCCTCGGCAACGGTTTCTACACGGTCGGTCAAACCGCCGGTCATCTCGCCTACGCGAATCAACTGCATGCCATTGTGAAACGCGTGCCCAGGCCCTCGCATCGCTGCGCCGAAGCCACCGGCGACACCGATCAGGATGTTGCCGGGATCGCGATGCTGCGAAATGCGCTCCGCGGCGCCGAGCCCGTTCTGAATGGTCATGATGACAGAGCGCTCGTCCAGCAGCGGGTCGATGCCGGCCGCTGCCGCGCCGACGCCGTCAGCTTTGGTCGCGATGATGATCAGCTCGCAAACGCCGGCGTCTGCCGCATTTGTGGTCGCGTTCAGCCGCACCGTACGGTCGCCGCTCGCGCCTTCTACCCGCAGACCGGTCGCGTTGATGGCATCGACGTGCGCCTGCCATACATCGATGGCCCAGACCTCATGCCCGGCGTCAGCGAACAACCCTGCATATACGGAACCCATCGCTCCGGCACCGACGACCGCAATCTTCATCTCACACTCCGTCTGACAAGCTTCGTCCGATTCTAGCCGCTGATGGCCGCGAACGGATGTTCAAGCCCGCGGCTGCGTGCGATCATAGCGCCCGCACAGAGCAGCCGGAGACACGGAGATGAGCCGAATCAACCAACTGGCAGAGGCAGGGCAGTCGATCTGGCTCGACTATATCGACCGGCCGCTGCTCGAAGGTGGACTCTCGAAGCTGATAGCGGAAGACGGCGTCAGAGGTGTGACCTCCAACCCGGCCATCTTCCAGAAGGCCATCTCGGGCGCTGACTACGCTGACACCCTCAAGCGCTACGCACCGGGGAGCGGCAGCGCCAAAGATCTGTACGAAGCCATTGCCATCGACGACATACAACGCGCCGCCGATATTCTGGCGCCCGTTTACGCTGAGACGCAGGGCGTCGACGGCTACGTCAGTCTCGAAGTCTCTCCCGACCTCGCGCGCAACACCGACGGCACTATCGCCGAGGCCAAACGCCTATGGGCCGCGGTGAGCCGGCCCAATCTGATGGTCAAGGTGCCCGGCACACCCGAAGGTATGCCGGCTATTCGTGCTCTTATCGCGGCCGGCATCAATGTGAACGTCACACTGCTGTTCGCCCGCGATATGTACCGTGCCGCGGCCCGGGCGTACATGGACGGCATCGCCGACCGGCATGCGGACGGGCACGACGTCACTCACGTCGCGAGCGTCGCAAGCTTTTTCGTCAGCCGGATCGACGCGAGCGTCGACCCGCACCTCGCCGGAACGGCGCACGCCGCGCAAGCGGGCAAAACCGCCATCGCCAATGCCCTGTTAGCCTATCAGGACTACCTGTCGATGACCGCCGAGCCCGCGTGGCAAACCCTCTCGAAGGCCGGGGCAATGCCGCAGCGCCTGCTGTGGGCCAGCACCGGCGTCAAGAACCCCGAGTACAGCGACGTGCTGTACATCGAAGAACTGGTGGGTCCGGATACGGTCAACACCGTGCCGCCGGCAACCCTCGACGCCTATCGCGATCACGGTGAGACACGCACGGCGCTGCCGGGCGACGCCGCGGCCGCGGCGGGAACGATGGATGCGGTCGCCAATGCCGGGGTGGATTTAGGGGCGGTCACCGACAAGCTCCTGGACGACGGCATCACCCAGTTCGTCGATGCGTTCGTGGCTTTGCTGGACGCCGTCGAAACCGCGCGCGTCGCGCAGTCGGCCTGAGGCGGTAAGGGCCGGCGCAGAAGACGTCAGAATTCGATGCGCCGGGTAAGCCAGCACGGCGGAAATCCCCAGGTCGGCAGATAGGCCTGCTGTGCGATCGGCAGGTCACCGCCGCTCACGATCACGCGGATGTTCTCCGGTCGCTCAACGACGGGTAGCGGCGACCCGGTGGGCACAGCAGTCAGCCAGTCCGGCCATCGGCCGGCGGCAACGATCTCGCGCTTTAGCCACTGCTCTTCGAACACCGCTTGCGGCATGCGTCCATGAGCGTGCAGCCAGCGCTGCACATCCGCCTTGCTGAAACCCCGTGCGTCGAGCTGGCGAGCGGTGTATGGAGACAACACGACCGCTACCTCACCGCCGTAGGCCATCGAAAAAGCCGACGCTGACGAACCGATCACGGACGCGAGTTCGGTCAGTCCGCCAGTCACGTTGATCACAGTCTCGGCTCGCATCACGGTGAGCGTATCGTCGTCTGGCGCGAAACCCTCATCTACCCGCAGCGCATTCCATGGGTTGCCGTCTTCGCGTTCAGCGAAGCAAAGACCGATGCGTGCCGGCTGCGCGAGGCCCGCCAGTGAAACTGCCGCCGGCCAGCCGCCGCCGATGTTTTGCATCACAAGCCTGAGCGCGCGGCCGATCGCCGCACCACCGCGCCAGCCGGGTCCCAACGCACCGAAGGAGTCATTGATCTCAAGCGCGGCCGCGTTCGGACCGCTGTAGATCAACACGGGCGTGACATTCTCATCGGTCGTCTGCACGCCGCGCAGATTGAATTCGGGTGCCGCGATCGCGCGCACGGCATTCAACAAGACCGGGAAATGTTCCGGCTCACAGCCCGCCATCACCGCGTTGGCAGCGACCTTTTCGACACTCGCCTGACCGCGCAGCGGGTCCAGTTCCGCCAGGACCTCGGCGCGGCCGGCGCGCACCGTCTGCAGTAGCGGTTCTATCCGCTCGAGGGTAGGCGCAACGACCGGCAGCCCATCTGTCCAGCCGCGGCGGTAATAGGTCTCGTTGATGGTCTGTTCATCAGCGACATTGCGCACGACCTCCACGCGCTGCCGCGGAAACTTGCCGGCACGATGCAGACGTCCGAGCAGACCGCGTTCATCCGCGCGGCTGACGAGCGTGTCATCGACATACCCGCCATCGGCGCGCTGACCGCTAGGCGTCAGCAGCCAGTAAGTACCGCCGCTCATCTGGATGCGGGAGCATCCGGGCGCCATGCTGAAGCAAGCGTCACCCGGAGCGGCGAAGACTGGCCCAGTTGTCCGGGAGCGCGATGGTCTGCGTCACCGGATAACCGAGCATGCCGTTGTGGGCGAACACGTACGCGTTGGTGCGCAGCGGATCGCCGCTTACCGCGAGCATGAAGTCTTCCGGCCGCGCCACGATCGGCACCAGACGGTCGGGCGCATCACTCTCGGCCAGCACGGCCGGACCGCGCCCTTCGGCCACGAGCTCGTTCAGCGTCCGACGCCCTGGCACGAGATTGGTCCACTCGCCGATGTAGCGTTCGAACGCGTTCGCCGGAACACGCGCATGCTGATAGAGATACTGTTTGACGTCGTCGCGCGAATACCCGGACCGCGCGATGGTGCGCGCCAGGACAGGGCTCAGGATCAGCATCGGGCAAAGCGTGCCAACGGCAAGGCCGGCGGTGAACACCAGTTCCCACCCATGCTGCTTTGCCAGACCGTCTGCCAGGTAGGGCAAGATCTCCTCGGCCGTCGTCCCGTAGGCCGACGCGAGCACGTCGCCGCCGGTAAACCGCGCAATGGTGACGGCGTTCTGACCGCGCGCCGCTCCGCGATCCGTCGCAAGCGCCGGCCAGCCGATCTCGTCCAGCACCGCCTCATTCTCAGCGAGCACAACGCGAAACGTATTGCCATAAGTCCCTTTGTCGTTGTGGTGCAACCGGAAGCCCGCGCCGTTTAGCAATAGCAAACGCCAGAAGCGCCCAACCGTGGTGTTGGCCTGAAAGCCGTCACGCAACGCGCCTTGCTCGAAGTTGAATTCGAGCTCTCGAATGAGCGGGCCATTCAAAGTGATCAGCGTCTCGGCGCCGGGCGTGTTGCCACTGTGCTCGACGCCGTAGTCAGGATTCGCCATCGCGCGGGCAAGAGCCTCGAGAATCGGCATGTATTCCGGACGGCAGCCAGCCATGACGCCGTTCGCGGCAACCACCATGGGCGTCAGGCGGCGATTGTCCGGCAACACAGTGCCAAGATCAGCGTCCGGCGCCGAATCGGTGAACTGCAGGAATCGATCGATGCGCTCGCGCGTCGGCGGAATCAACGGCAGGCCGTCGCTCCAGCCGTTCTCGTAGAAGAAGCGATTCACTTCCTCGAACGACCCGTTGAACACGACGTCGCCAGGCGACGGCTCATTCGTGACGGCAGCGACCGACTGTTCTCCGAGCAGATTCTCGATGACGTCGGCCACCGTCTGGGTACGCACGTCTTCGGTGAGAGCGTCCATACTCTGCGTGTCGACATGGCCCGCCAGGCGCGCCAGCGGCAAGTTCGGTAGCCCCAGGCCTGCCGCGGTCGTCGAAGCCTGACCGATGAAACCTTCGCACACCAGCGAAGCACTCGGAATGCCAGCCTGTTCTGCCACAGCGCTCACCCGCAGCACGGCGGGTGTGCAGCTGCCTCAGCAACCGATACCGGAAATGACCGCGTCAGCGCCGAGTGCCTCCAGCCGTGCCGGCAGATTGGCAAGGATCTCACGCTCCTCGTCGCCGTGCGTGGAGCCGAACTCGTCGTAACGCACAAAACGCACATCCGGGTACCGGGCTTTGAGCGCCGCTTCCAGCATGGGGAAGATCTCGTCACCTCGGAACAGGTAGTCCCACAGCTGGCACACGGTCTTTCCATTCAGCGAGTCGAGGCGTGGCGCCAGTGGACTGACCGCCAGCGTCTTGGCCCCGCGCGGCCAGATCACATCCTCCAGGTGCTCGGGTGTCATCTTGATTCTCCCGGTGTGAGCGGTTGCACGACCCGACGACTATCCTGCCACGTTCGGCCCGCGGTCAAGCTCGCGCGTTCGAGACGAATATCCCCGTTGCGAGCCTCAGGCTCAGCCGCGGGCGCTGCCCAGGCGGTCGTCCAAGAGCGTGATCCGATTCATGACGCGGTAGTTGGGCAGATAATCGGACACGGCGTAGTGCATCGTGACGCGGTTGTCCCACATGACCACGTCGCCAGCTGACCACCGCCACCGCATCTGGATCTCCGGGCGGCTCATGTGGTTCGCCAACAGTGTGCGCAGCGCGTTCGACTCGTTGGTCGTCAGCCCCATGATGTGCGTGACGAACGCTTCGTTGAAATTCAGGAACCTGCGTTTCGTCACCGGGTGCTCGGCCACCAGCGGACGGATCTGATGACCGAACCTCCCGACCGCTTCGTTCAGGCGCTGAGCCCCTCCCCTGTTCGCCTCGTCGAGTCCCACCGTGTTGCGAAAGTCCCCGAGATCGTGCACGGCTTCGAGGTTTTCGAGGTCGGCCTTCAGGCCGTCGGAGAGGCGGTCGTACGCGCTATACAAGCTTGCCCACAGCGTGTCGCCCCCGCACTCGGGCACCGTGCGCGCGACGAGCACGGAAGCGAATGGCTGAGTTGCCTTGAACGTCAGGTCGGTGTGCCAGCTGTTCGTGTCCGGGGGCGTCTCGGCCGTGCTTTCCAGCAGAACGATGTGGCGGTATCCATCAACGTTCGGATAGACCGGATGCGGCTCATCCAACGCCCCGAAGCACGACGCAAACGCGAGGTGCTGCTCAGCCGTCGGCGCGGCTTTCGGAAACACCAGGGTCTGATGTTCCAGCAAGGCGTCATAAACTTCCGACACCGCCGACGGCACGGCGGGCCGGGCCCAATCGAAACCTTCGACGACGCAACCGATAGCGGGACATATCTTACGGAAAATCATGATGCGGGATTCGAACAGAACTCCTGGGTCGTGACGGAACCGCCACCCGAAGCGATACCGGGAAGCGCACTCGACGTTCTACTAGAGACATCTGGAATACGCCAGCAGCCATGCGCGATCGGGACTCGCGAACCCCGCGGCGGCGAGACGAGGCCGGGGCGCGCAATGCCGCTTAGCCACCCGTTCAGGCGCCGCCCAGCGCCGGCTTTACCTCGCGTTCCCAGTACTCACGACTGGACTGTTCGTGCGCCACGACGTGCCCTGTACACGGGTGCGCTGCCAATACGCGGGACACGAACTGCTCGATGCGCGGACAAGCCGCGTAGAACCGTTCGGCCGGGTGCACACTGGTGGCCCAGAAAGCGAGCAACATATCGAGCAAGGTAAACCGGTCGCCGAGGTAGAAGCGCCGGCCATCATCGAATCGCGCATCGACGACGGCAAAGCGTTCGGTCAGCACGTCGCGCGCCATCGAATGGACGCGCGCCGCATCGCCTGGCGCCGCCGCAAAGCGCTCGGGAAAGTAAAACCGCTTGATCTCCGGCTGGATGTCGTTGGTGCAGAAGAACAGCCCGCTCAGGAACGCCCCGCGCTCAGGGTCGCCGGCCGGCGGCGCCAGGGTATGCAAGGCGTGCTCTTCGGCGAGATAGAGCATGATCGCGGGCGCCTCGTGCAGTACCTCCCCCGCAGGAGTCCGCAGCACAGGGACGTATCCTGCCGGGTTTAGCGCCAGAAAACCGGGCGTCCGGAAAGCACCGTGGCGCATATCGAGGTCGTGCAGGCGGTACCGGATGCCAGCGTAGTCCAACACCATCAAAACCAGCCCCGTGCGGGTATACCTGCCCCCAAAAACCTCGTACATGGCGTTGTCGACCCTCCCGTCGAAACTTTCCAACCAGCGCGCATTCGCGCTTGCGCGGCCCGGATCCCGGCAAGTTCGGCCAGGAACCGGCACCTGCCGTTCCAAACTGTGGCCCGGTTCACGGTGGGCCGGCTACGATAAAGCCACATTTTGCAGGACTGGCCAGGCCGTAAGACCGCATTATCCTGCGGCCGCTCACGGGAGAGGATCTCGGGCCACCGAACAGAGGACGGCTTCGCGTGAGCGGCGACGAGAGCAGTTTTACTTTACCGGAAGGGAAGATCTTCTCGGCTGGCGGTCGCCCCATGTTCAAGATCATGAGCGTGCTCGGCACTGGCGGCTTCGGTATCACCTATCGCGTCAAACACCGTAACGGCACCGACTACGCGATGAAGGAGTACTTCCCTCAGCAGTTCGCCGCACGGCTTCCCGACGGTCGCATAGAACCATTCGACGACGACGTATCGAGGGAGAAATTCCAATGGGGCCTCAGCCGCTTCACCAGCGAGGCGGCCGTACTCGCCCGTTGCCGACACGACAACATCGTCAAGGTGATCGGCGCGACGATCAGCGACGGCACTGGTACCGGCTACTTCCTGATGGAGTATGAGCACGGCCGCACGCTGCACGCCGCTACGGGCAGTGACAATCTGCTCGACGAGCCGGCCGCGCTGCGCTTCGGCGTGGCCTTGCTCGACGGCCTGGCCGTCGTGCACGCAAACGGCCTGATTCACCGCGACATCAAGCCGGCCAACATCTATGTGTGCACGGATGGCCGGCCCGTACTGCTGGATTTCGGCTCGGCGCGCGACATCAACCCGGAAGCACCGCGCAACGTTACCCAACTCATCACACCTGGCTTTTCGCCGCACGAACAGTACGAGAGTTCGAGCGAAAATCAGGGGCCCTGGACTGACATCTACTCTCTGGCAGCCAGTCTGCTCGCCAGCATCAGCGGCGAATCACCGCGCGCCATCGACACCAAGAAGCGCCTGGTACCGATCGATGGCGATCCGGTCCAGAACATTATCGACAAGCTGGTGGCGGCGGAGCGCGTGACGACGGAGTTCGCCGAACTGCTGAGCTGGGCCCTCGACATCGAGCAGATGAACCGGCCACAGTCCGCGGTGGAGTTCCGGCAGAGGCTGGTCAGCTACCACGAAAGCCACACCGTGGGCGCGCTGACGACGTGGGCACCGGCGAGGCGACTCGCCGATCGGCAAGTCGAAAAAGACTTCACGACGCTGATGGGCGACGCCAAGCTGACCGCCGAGTTTCGCGATCGGGCGACGATCGATGGCGGCACTGAAGTCGACATGCCCCGCATGATGATCGTGCCGACCGGATCATTCATGCTGGGCTCACCGCCGTCTGAACCGGGCCGTGAAGATGCCGAAGGTCCGCAGCTCTGGGTGGAGCTACGCAACCGCTTCGCGATGTCGAAGTATCTGATCACCAATGCCCAGTACGCCGTTTACCTGAGCGCCACCGGCGCAGATGCGAGCGCCTTTGCCGACGCGCCGCCCACTCTGCCGGCCACCGGCATGAACTGGAAAGACGCACACGGCTTCACCCACTGGTTGTCGCAGATATCAGGCAAACACTATCGGCTTCCGAGCGAGCAGGAATGGGAGTGGTCGTGCCGGGCGCGGGCAACCACGGCATTTCCATGGGGGTCAGCCTGGGACCCGGTAAAGGCCAACGCCGGCACCGACCAGCCAAGCGCGGTGGGCGAATATCCGGCCAACGATTTCGGTCTGCAC
The DNA here is from genome assembly GCA_039030335.1 of Pseudomonadota bacterium. GTDB lineage: Bacteria > Pseudomonadota > Gammaproteobacteria > HK1 > HK1 > JBCCEJ01. The sequence continues at coordinate 13,306 of JBCCEJ010000008.1, forward strand.
GACTGCACCGGCAACGTACGTGAATGGGTGGCAGACGCATGGCATAACAACCATGTGCGCGCACCTACCGAAGGGCAGGCCCGTACGCCACCGCGCGGCATGCCGCTGGTGTTGAGGGTGACCAAAGGTGGCACCTGGAACGCGCCGCCGGAGCAGGCGCGCACGGCCGCGCGCTATCCGATCATCGAAACGGAACGTCGGTCGGACGTGGGATTCCGGGTGCTTCGCGAAGTTTGAGGCGGGTCTGCGCGGGCCACGCCGATCAGCCAGATTGTCCTTGGCTCCGATCGGCTTGCGCTGTGAAAATCGACCCGTAGCCAGTGCGGCTCCAGTCGGGCGGCAGGCGACACGGACGTGGGTCGTGATGGGCCCATTTCGCGGGCTGGCCGCGCACGATCTCGCCGGTATGCGACGTCGGTGTAGGCGCGGCCGTGTATGTGAACGCGTCGGCCGAGGAAAAAACATTCAGCAGGCAAGGGCGCGCCGAGGCGGCCTGACTGGGTGGCGAGCCGTGCACCGTACGGCAGTTGATGGCGAAGACCGTGCCGGCCGGGCCGGTCAGGTCCACGGCCTGCCCGAGTTCGAGCCTCGCCACGTCGTCCGCAGCCAGCGAACCGGTCCAGCGTTCGCCATCGAACTGATCGAACAGTTCGCCATCGTGACTTCCGGGCACCACCTGCAACGGTCCATCAGCGAGCGACACGTCGTCCAGGTACACGCCTATCGTTACCGGGGAGTAGTTCGTGTGCGGCCAGGCCTGGATATCCTGGTGCCATTTGATCGCGCTCGTCTTGCCGGCGCTTTTGAAATTGAGCTTGGCGCTGTGGAATTTGACATCCGGGCCGACCAGATCGGCGGCGAGTTCCGTGATCACCGAGCCGGCTGCGAAGGCCCAATAGTCCGGATGACGATCGACAGCTGCCCGAATGCGCCGTACGTCCGGTGCCGCTGCCGAATGCGCGTCACCGACGTCGAAACTCTCGTTCGACGCGGACACGGCGCGGCTCTTGTCGAGCAGCTCGCGCGTCGCCTGACGCAAACGGTCCAACCACTCAGCCGGCAAGAAGTCAGGCAAGTGCAGATAGCCGTCCGCGAAGTACTGCTCGCGCTGCGGGGACGTGATGACGTTGGGGGCATACGCCCGAATCTCTTCCTGACGCATTTGACTGTTGCCGGCCGCAGCCGGTATCCACCTTCAGCTTAAACCCGGGATGTTGAAGGCCAGTATATGAATCTGCGCAGCAGTTCGCACGGCGGACAACTGGTCGCGGCAGCCAAGGTCATCTGCGCCATGACGGTCGCGCCGGCCCGCCCGGTCAGATTGCGGTCGGTCAACACCAGCCGGGCACCCTCGCGCACGGCGGCGAGCGCGGCGCAAACACCGGCACCAGCCGCGCGAATGACCAGGACGTCGCTCGTCAGGTGCGTCACTGAGCCCGGTCCTCCTTCTCGGCAGACACTGCCGTCATCAGCACCTGGTCCAGTATCCGGTCGGGATCGCTCCAGCCGGTGTCATCCTGAACGTCGCGGCACGCGTCGAGAAATTCCCTGAAGTGGGGCCCCGGCTGCATGCCGCGCGCGATCAGGTGACGACCCTGTACGACATCCACCACCGGCCGATCGGCCAGTTGCAGGCTCTGCATGCGCTCCAGGAAGGCATCACCAGCCGGAAAGCGTCGTGCGAGCGCCGCATCCGTCGTACGACCGAAACAGTCGGCGCGGGCGACGCGGTAGAGCAGTTCGGGATTGATGCCGCCGGCCTGAAGCTTGCGCGCCAGCCGCCTGAAGCCCCGGTCCTTGGCCGTGCCGGCGAAGTGCGCGGGCGCTAGATGGTGGCGAACGATACAGCTCACCTGCATGGTCAGCGCACCAGGAGCCCCGATACGGGCCATGAACGACTCCGTCGGCGCGACGCCCTGCGCCTCATGATCGGGCGAGCGGACCCGGCCATCCTCCCGCACGGTTACGGCCGGCTTGCCCAGGTCGTGACACAGGGCACCGAAGCGCACGATCAGGTCGGCCTCAGCGTCATCCGATACGTCCTTCGCCGCTTCGTCGAGGACCATCAGCGTGTGTTCCCACACCGGACCCTCGGGGTGCCACTGCGGGTCCTGGGGAACGCCGATCAGCGCTTCCAGCTCAGGGAAGAATCGAATGAGACCTGTAGATCTCAGAAAATCGAAGCCGAACGACGGCCGGCGACCCTTGGCCAACAGTTTCAGCATCTCTCCCCAGATTCGTTCGACCGGCAGTTCCGTCAGATCCAGCGCCGCACTGAGCGCGTGGAGTTCTGCGTCGGGCGCCATTTCGAACCGGGCCGCAAACTGGGCGACGCGCAAGCCGCGCAATGGATCTTCCGAGAACTGGCCCGCGTCGGTGGCCCGCAGCCGGCCCGCTTCGAGGTCAGCCTGACCGCCGTGCGGGTCGAGTAGTTCATGCGACAGCACATCGAGACCGAGGCTGTTGATAGTCAGATCGCGGCGGCGTGCGGCCTCGGCAAAGGTCAGGCCCGGGTCAAGGTCGACGATGAATCCGCGATGTCCGCGGCCCGTTTTGGAATCACGCCGCGGAATCGAAAAATCGACATCGAGACCTTTGACGCGCAGGACTCCGAATGCCCGCCCAACCTGTATGACCTCCCCAAAACCGGCCAGCACGACCTCGAGTTCGGCCAGTGTCAGACCGTAGATCTCCAGATCGACATCCTTGGATGGCGCGCCGAGCAGCATGTCGCGCACCAGCCCGCCTACCAGCACGGTGCGGCCACCGCGCTGAGCGATGGTCTCGGCAATGGCGTTGACGGGGGCCGGAAGCGACGGCCGGAGACTCATGGGAAAACTCGTCCTGGCGTGCGGTCAGCGCCGCGCACGAGCATTGTACCGTCAGACGGATATGACGCCGGCTTGCGGTCTGCGAACCGGGAACGGACGCCAGCAGGTGCCGCTCAGGCGGCGTACTGGTCGACCGCGCAGCGTGCCTGGCTGAGCCCCTTGCCGCGGCGCAGCGGCGCATCGAGCCACGCGGTGAGGGCGTCTGCGGCGAATGCGTGCGCCAGCGCGTCGTCGCGCAAACCGGCAAGCTCCTCACGGCTCACCCAGCCGCACACTGCCTTCGCCTGGTCCGAGAGCAGGGGCTTCTGGGCACAGGGATGTCCGTAGAGCCGGCAGAGTCCGGCCTCCCCCTCCCAGGTCTCATCGTAATCACCAACGTAGCTGACCCATGGCAGAGACAGCGCCAGTTCGTTACCGATCACCTGCTCCAGCGCGCCGATCCGGCTGCCATGATCCCAGCCAGGGATGGACTCTTCCTCCCAGCCGGCCCCGCCTGGCAGTTGCCAACGCCCGTCGTCGCCGCGCTGCATCAACACGGCATCACCATGAGTCAGCATCAGCCGCGTCGTCAGCAGCGGCTTGTCGGTGAAAGCGGCGAGCACGCGCCCGCCCTCTTCCGAAAACGCGTCCCGCACATCGCTGCCGTAAAGGTAGTAGCCGGTCGCCGGTGGAGCATCGGCGGCGGCGTACTTGTTGAACACGCCGATGCGGTGACCCGCGTTCGGTGGTGCCCAATGCCATGTGTACATATTCATCAGCAACAGATCACCGCGGCGCAGTTCGGGATCGATGAAGTCGTTCTCGTCAGGACGGTCTGGCGAGCTGCGCGTCCACAGATGCAGAGCTTCCTGGGTAACGCGCTGCAGCTGGTGAGAGCCCGGCGCGACGAGCAACGGCCCGTGGGCATCGTCGAAATCAGTCAAGGGCACGATGCTGAACAGCCAGTCCATGGAACTCCCGACCGGGCGCCAGCGCTTGTAGTCGTTGTGCATCTTCGAACCGACGTCACCGGGCGTGCGAACGTAGACGACGTAAGCGGTCAGGTGCGCCGGCTGTCCGAGAATCTCTTCTACCGGACCGAGCACTTTCGGATGCTCCGCGATGTAAGCCATATCCGGGTCAGCGAGCACCTGTTGGCTGAGCGTGTACTTCGCGGCATCCGGATAGACTTTGCCGGGCGCGTAGGCGTCGACCGGCACGTGCCGGTCGATCGCTGCGTCGAGGCGCGCGAGTTCCACGTTATCGAGCGCGCCGCGCAACACCAGGAAGCCGTCTCTTTGATAGTCGAGCTTCTGCGTGTCAGTCAACGCGATGGTATTGGTCAGCGTGGAACTGGCAGCCGACATCTTGAGATTCCTCGGACCTGGTGCGCCGGCGCGTCAGAACGTGGCGTCGCCGGCGATGGTGATGCGGTGCATGACCCGACGCTTCCCTGCGTAGTCATTCACGGCAAAGTGCTGCGTGCATCGGTTATCCCAAAGGGCGAGAGAGTTGCGTTTCCAACGGAAGCGGCACGTGAACTCCGGCCGCACCGAGTACTTGCGCAGATAGTCGAGCAGGCCTTCGCTCTCTTCGTCCGTCAACTCGTCGAAGCGGTGCGTGTGCCCGCCGATGTACAGCGCCTTGCGCCCGGTTTCCGGATGGGTGCGCAAGGTCGGGTGAACCGCTTCGGTGTCCTGATCCGGATCCGGATCTTTGAGCCGCATCGAGCTGGTGCCGGTCATCACTTCGCGGCGGGTCTTACCGCCCTGGTTCTTGAAGCGGTCGCCCACGTTGAAGGTGTGCAGTTCACCGAGCATCTTGCGCATGCCGTCCGACAGTGCGTCGTGCGCGGCGTACATGCTCGCGAACAGCGTATCGCCGCCGGCTTCCGGCACTTCCTTCGCATAGAGCATCGTCAGCTTGGCGGGGCAGCGGTTGAACATCTGGTCGCTGTGCCAGGAACCGCCAAAGTTTTTACTTTCAGATTCGGTCTTGATGATCTCGACGATCTCCGGATGGTCGGGCATTCCGGAGATGTACGGGTGGTAGTGGATGTCGCCAAAGCGCTTTGCGAACCCGATCTGCTGGTCGGGCGTAATCTCCTGATCGTGGAAGAACAGCACCTGATGCTCGAGCAACGCGTCGTTGACCGCCTTGAACAGGTTGTCACCCATCGGTTCAGACAGATTGACGCCATGCACATCCGCACCGAGCGCACCGGCAACGGGGCTCACAGTCATTTCAGTTGATGACAAGGAATTTATCCTCAAACGAAACCTAACCTGAGGACGATATTGGCCAGCGGGCGCGAGATCAACGCTCAAGCCGGATCATCGGGATCTGCCAGCCAACCCGCTGAAATTCGCACGCGCACCGGCGCGCCGTGTCGACGTGTCCCGGTTGCGTCGCGCATTATGGTTAGCCTGACGCCGCAACCGGTTGACCGCCATGCCTTCACATCAGCTCGAACTCGGCCTCTTTTTCATGCCCGTACATCGTCCGGAGAAACCGTGGGCCGTTGCTCTGCAAGAAGACCGGGAAGCCATCATCCTCGCTGAACGGGCCGGATATGCGGAGGCTTGGGTAGGCGAGCATTTCTCGACGAAGGTTGAGCAGATCCCGGCGCCTCTGATGTTCATGGCAACACTGATCGACGCGACCTCAACCATGCGTTTCGGTACCGGGGTCGTGAATCTCGGACACCGGCACCCGATCGTCGTGGCTGCGGAAGCGGCACAGTTTGACCAGTTGAGCGGAGGGCGTTTGATCCTCGGGGTAGGGCCCGGCGGACTCGTGAGCGACGGTGAGATGTTCGGCCGACCCGATATGGCGGAGCGAGTCGAGGCGGCGATGGAGTCCATCGACATGATCCTCGCCTGCTGGACGGCTACAGCGCCATTCGACCTGCCAGGCAACTACTGGCAGACCAGTCTCCAGGATCAGGTGTGGTTGTCCCACGGGGTCGGTGAACTGTGCCGGCCGCTCCAGGATCCGCACCCGCCTCTCGCCATGGCCATGGTCTCGCCCGGCGGGCGCACCGCGGAGACGATCGCGGAACGGGACTTCATTCCGATGTCAGCCAATTTCGTGCCGCTAGACGCGGTGGCTGCCCAATGGGAATCGTACGCGGCGCGGCGCGAAGCGCTCGGCAGATCGGCCGACCGGTCGATCTGGCGGGTGTGCCGGAACATCCTGGTCACCGACTCCGACGCTGAAGCTCGCGAGCTGCTCGATGACCCGGACGGCCCGTTCAGCTTCTATTTTCGCTATCTGCGCGGTCTGCGGCAGATGCCGGAAATCGCGCGCGATCAAATCGACTCGATCGCCACCCTGAACGACATGTTGGGCGTTGAAGAGGCCATTGAGCAGTGCGTCATCGCCGGGAGCGTCACGTCCGTTACCGACCAGCTGATGGCGATGACGGACAGCTTGGGTCCGTTTGGAAAGCTGGTTTCGGTTGGACATGACTGGGACGATACCGGCCGGTGGCAGCGGTCGTTGAGCGCCGTTGCCTCGGAGATACGACCGCGCCTGCAACAGCACATGGATTCGATGGTACAAGCCGCCGCCTAGGCGGTGTTCGCGGCGCTACTTCTTCTCGACGTACTGATGCCCGCTCATGATGGCCTTGACCTCAGCCAGGCCGTTCGCGTTCAGCAAGCGGCCGACGCGTTCGTCCTCTTCGGCCAATAACGCCTTGGCCCTTGTTACCACCGCTTCCAGGCGATTGGCCGGAAACTTGACCGCGCCGTTCTCGTCCATGTGAATGATCTCACCGGGCGCAACGTCCATGCCCGCGATGCTGACCGGGACCTGCACGGCCTGAATCGCCTGCGCGCCGTGTCCGGCACAGATGCCGCGAGTCAGATACTGGAAGCCCATGGGCCTGATCTCGTGGATGTCACGGGACGGCCCGTTTGAAATCGCGCCTATCGCCCCGCAGGCGCGCATGGCCGAGGTCATGTTGCCGCCAGACAACCCGACCTTGTCGGCCAGCTCGCCAGGGAACTTCTGTTCAAAACAAAAGATCGAGGGCTTGCCGAGGGCATCCATGACTTCCAGAACGTCCATCAGCGTCGGCCCTTTGTAGTTAGGGTCCGGCAGACTGTAGGTGCATGTCACGGCGTAGCCGGCCATCGGGCCAAGTTCCGGATACCAGCAGGAAAGCGTGTTATTCGTGTACCAGTTTTCCGTCCATGGATTGTAGAGTTCCAGACAGAAATCACGGCCTGGATAGGTAGCGACGACGTTGGTGACCGTCGGGGTGTCGATTTGTTTAAGCTCTTCGAGCAAGTCCAGATCGTTCATTCGGAGCTTCCAATGTGCGCCGCATCGAGGGCCTGGAGTATAACCCGCTTGCAACGCGACCTTGGCTCGGCGTCTACTTTGCGGGCGCTTGGTTCAATGCTCTGAGGAGAGTCCGTCATGGGGCCGTTGGAAGGCATCAAAGTCGTCGAGTTCGCTGGAATCGGACCGGGTCCGATGTGTTGCATGCTGCTGGCCGATATGGGCGCTCAGGTACTGCGCATAGACCGCGCTGCGAATGTGGGGCGCGACCCGCTGGAGCCGCGTTTCAACACCCTGCTGAGGGGGCGGAAGAACGTTGCCATCGATCTCAAACACACAGACGGGCAGGCTGCGGCGCTCGAGCTGTGTGAGCGCGCCGACATTCTGATCGAGGGCTTCCGCCCGGGTGTCATGGAACGCCTCGGCCTCGGCCCCGACGTCGTAATGGCGCGCAATCCGAAACTCGTCTACGGCCGGATGACTGGGTGGGGACAGGATGGCCCCATCGCCGCGAGAGCCGGCCACGATATCAACTACATCGCACTCACGGGGGCGCTGCACGCGATTGGGTCGGCCGCCGGCGGACCGGTGCCACCGCTCAATCTGATCGGAGATTTCGGTGGCGGTGCTCTGTACATGGCGATGGGCGCGTTAGCCGCATACATCGAAGCGAGAAGCTCCGGTCGCGGACAGGTGGTGGACACGTCGATGGTCGAAGGCGCCGCCTCACTGATGACAGCTGCGTTTGGCTATCTGGCGGCAGGCACCTTCATCGAAGAGCGCGAATCGAACCGCCTCGATGGTGGCTGCCATCATTACAACACCTACGAAACGCTTGATGGCGAGCACATCGCCATCGGATCCAACGAACCACAGTTCTATCAGCTGATGCTCGAGACGGTGGGGTTGGGCGGTGTGGAACTGCCCGCGCAGACCGATCGCGAAAAGTGGCCGGAAATGCGCCAGCGCCTCGCCAATATCTTCAAGACACGCACCCGCGCCGAATGGACCGAGTTGATGCAGGACAAAGACGTTTGTTTTGCGCCGGTGCTCCGTATGAGCGAAGCGATCGCACATCCGCATAACCAGGCACGCGGTTCATTCGTCGAGCTGGACGAGGTAATACAACCGGCACCGGCACCGAGGTTTGTCAAAACGCCGTCGACGGTGGCGGGCAGCTGCGCACACGCTGGCGAACACACGCGCGAGGCGCTTCGGGAATGGGGCTTTACTTCAGAGGCCGTCGCCACGCTCGAAGCTTCCGCCGCGATCAAACAGCGTTAGCGGACGCATGAGCCCGTAGCGCGCTTCGCCCTCGCAATTCGCGTGCGGTAAGGTTTCGTGCACGTATGCCGGTCGCACCGGTGCTGGCTGGCTCCCAAAAAAAGAAAAGGCGGGCCAGAGCCCGCCTTTTCACGCCTGACCAAAAGTCAGGCTTCAAGCGTCGGAGTTTACTTCGCCAGCCAGGTGTTGAAGCGCTCGTTCAGCTCGTCGAGGTTGTCAGCCCAGAAGTCGATGTCGTACTTCAGCGCAGTCTTGAAGTTGTCGGGAGCGGTCGGCAGGTGCGGAAGCACCTCCGGATTCACGAACTTCGAAGAAGATTTGCGCAGCGGACCATAAGAGATGTAGTTCGTCGTGTCGGCGAGCGCTTCGGCGCTCGTGCAGAACTTCAGGAACTCGAGAGCAGCCGCCTTATTCGGCGCACCTTTGACAACCGCGTAGGTGTCGAGGTCGAAGACCTGCGGGCCCCACATGATTTCAAACGGCTTGCCTTCGTTGACCATGGCGTTGTAGAGACGACCGTTGTACGCCGTCGTCATCGTGACTTCACCGTCGGCCAGCATCTGCGGAGGTTGCGCGCCGGCTTCCCACCACACGACGTGCGGCTTGATCTTGTCGAGTGATTTGAACGCACGATCCACACCTTCTTCGGTGCGCAGCACTTCGTAGATTTTCTCGCGCGGCACGCCATCGGCCATCAGCGCCCACTCGAGGTTCACGCGCGGCACTTTGCGCAGACCGCGACGACCCGGGAATTTCTCGACGTTCCAAAAATCAGCGATCGAAGACGGCTGGTTGCCTTTGAACTTCGAGCGGTCGAAAGCGGGGACGGTCGCCCAGGAGATGTTACCGACGTAGCACTCGTGCAGTCCGCCGTCGACAAAATCCTCGGTGGCCGGTGTGCCATCCGGAGCCGGCATCCACTTCGAGTGGTCGAGCTTTTCGAGCAGGCCTTCGTCGCAACCGCGAATCGCGTCCTGCGGCGTGAAGTCGACGATGTCCCACTGCACGTTCTTGGCTTCGACCTGAGTGCGCACCTCAGCGAGACCGCCGTTGTAGTCGACGATATTGAATTCCTGACCGGTCTTGGCCTTGTAGGGTTCGATACAGGCTTTGACCTGACTGGCAGTGTAAGCACCACCCCAGGATACGAATGTGATGGCCTTGCCTGCCGCGGCCGCGCCGCCGCTCAGCATGGCCATGCCGGCAAAGCTGGCCGTAACGGTCAGCAGCTTGAGTTTATTTCCCATTTTTGTCGTTCTCCTCCGAATTTCTTCGGACTACTTGAGTTACATCAGATGCAAGTGTTAAGGGATGCATGTGCAGTATCCCGAGGGTCTTCCTGCACAGCCTGGGAACTACGGGCCGAAGGATATAGGATGGCCCAAAACAAACCAACCAGTCCTACAACCCGCATTAATTCAATCAGTTACGTACTTCAGCTGACATCATGACCAACCCGGAGGTTGCCTATGTGTCCTGAATTCCGCGCAGTTTTTCACTGCGCCTGCGCAGCAGTTCAACCGTAACGAAGACGATGATCGAGAACGCGATCAGCAGCGTCGCAACGGCGAGGATGCTCGGGCTGATCTGCTGACGCAGACCAGACCACATTTGTATCGGAATGGTCTTCTGCTCTGCATCGGCCAGGAAGTAAACCAGTACGACCTCATCAAAAGACGTGATGAACGCGAACAGCGCACCGGAGATCACGCCGGGCGTTATCAGCGGCAAAATGACGTTGAAGAACGTGTATAACGGCTTCGCGCCCAGTGACCCGGAAGCCCTGATCAGAGATTCATCAAATCCAACGAGCGTTGCCGTAACCGTGATGACGACAAACGGTGTGCCGACGGCGGTGTGCGCCAGCACCACGCCCGCGTGCGTGTAGGCGAGCCCGAGCGTCGAGTAAAAGAAGAACATACCCGCGGCCGTAATGATGATCGGTACGATCATCGGCGAGATGAGGAGCGCCATGATCGGTGCCTTGAACGGCATGTGAGCCCGGCTCAGTCCGACCGCGGCCAATGTTCCGAGCGTCGTTGCGAGGAGCGTCGACAGAATCGCGATAATGACGCTGTTGCGCGCCGCGAACGCCCATTCGTATCCACGGTTTGACCCGCTGCCGCCACCGAGGCCAAGCACGTCCTGGTACCACCTGAGCGAGAACGCTTCCGGGTCCAGCGCGAGCATACCCGGCGAGAACGTAAAGTACGGCTCGGCGTTGAACGACAGCGGGATGACCACGAGGATCGGCATGATCAAAAAGAAAAACACCAGACCACAAATGATGCGGAACAGGTAATGCCACGTGCGTCCCAGCGGGCCTACGTATGCGGGCAATGCCATGGAAATCTCCGCCCTAACCGAGGCGCATCCGGTCGATGCCGACCAGACGGTTGTAGAACCAGTAGAGGATCAGCACTCCGGCCAGAAGCAACGTGCCGAGCGCAGCTGCCAGGCCCCAGTTGAGCGACGACTTCATGTGGAACGCGATCATGTTGCTGATGAGCTGTCCGGTCGGACCGCCCACCAAAGCCGGCGTGATGTAGTAGCCGACCGCCAGTACGAACACCAGCAATCCGCCGGCGCCGATACCGGGCACGGATTGCGGCAGAAAAATTTTGAAGAAGGTCAGCACTGGATTCGCACCCAGTGACTGCGAGGCTCGCAACTGCGATAGCGGGATCGTTTTCATGACACTAAACAGCGGCAGCACCATGAACGGCAGCAGGATCTGCGACATCGCAATCAGAGTGCCAGTCTCGTTATAGATCATCTGAATACGGCTTTCATCGCCAATGATGCCCACCCACACCAGGATGTCGTTCAGCACGCCTTCGGTCTGCAGCAAGACGATCCACGACGTGGTACGCACCAGCAGCGAGGTCCAGAACGGCAGCAACACCATGATGAGCAGAAGGTTGCTCGTGCGCGTTGGCAAGGTAGCCATGAGATACGCGATCGGATAACCCATCAGCACGCAGATGAGCAGAACGAGACCGCTAATTTTCAGTGTGCGCAGGAACAGCGTGACGTAGATCTGGCGTGACTCCGGCTGGTTGGAAATCTCCAGATTCTCGTCGTAACGCATATCGATAGATGCGAGGTAGTACGCGGCGGTGGTCGGATTGGAAGCCACTTTGATAGTCGACCAGGTGCGCTGTTTACCCCAGCGCTTGTCGGCCTTGATCATCTTGGCCTTGTAAGGCCCCTCTTTGATGCGTTTGAACTTGCGCCCGGACTTCGTCACCAGGCTTCTGGCACCAGACATGTCGTAGTTCAGGCGGGATGCGACCTTGCCGAGATCGCCGGACTCGCGAAGTGCCAGGATTTCCTTGAACGCGGTGGCGAACACGGCTTCATCCGGCAGTTCCGACTGCGCCGGGTGCCACGCCTCGAGCGCCTTGGTGGTCTCGGGCATCAGGATACTGAGCCTGGGATTGTCAACGCTGCGAAACAGCATGTCGCCAATCGGGATTACGAACGAGACGACGATGAACAGTAGCAGTGGCGAGACCATCAACAGGGCGGTAACGCGCTTTCTGCGTTCAGCTCTGGCGAGGCGCTGCTTGAGCGGTACGCCTTCGACCAGGATCGGGCCGGTCATTGTCGGAGCTACAGTCGCCATGTTCAGACTCCAGCCGGGCGCACGCGGCGCACCTGTCCAGCAGCCAGGCTATTGGGCCGGGCGATGATCGAGGGCGCGGCAGTCTTCAACGTTCCAGCCAACGTGGACTTCCTCCCCGCGGTTGAGTGGTTTGTGCCCGGCGGAGTTCGGTACCTTGACGATGAAATTCTCGTCGCCGCACACCGATACCCGCGTACGGATGTGGTCGCCCAGGTAGATCAGCTCGAGTACTTTGCCCGTGACGACGTTTGGATAGCTGCCTTCCGACGGGTTGATCGTGACGCGTTCGGGGCGAAGCGAAATGGTTGAGCGGCTGCCTGCGCCATCGACGTTGACGGCGAGCGCTTCGATGGTCTCGCCGCTATCGACGGTGACCGTGCAGTGGTCGCCGTCGACTGACTGCAACGTCGCCGACAAAGTGTTGTTTTCACCGATGAACTGCGCGACGAACGCATTGCGTGGCCGCTCGTAGAGCTCATCCGGAGTCGCGAGCTGCTGCACGACGCCGTCGTCGAACACACAGACGCGGTTCGACATCGTCAGCGCCTCGCTCTGGTCGTGGGTGACGTAGACGACCGTGACCCCGAGATTCTCATGGATGTGCTTAATCTCGTATTGCATCTGCTCGCGCAGCTGCTTGTCGAGCGCGCCAAGCGGCTCGTCCATCAGCACGAGCTTCGGTTCGAACACCAGTGCGCGGGCCACGGCAACGCGTTGTTGCTGGCCGCCCGAGAGCTGGCCTGGCCGGCGATTGCCAAAGCCCTGCAGTCGAACCATGCCGAGCGCGCGGTCGACCCGCTCGGCGATCTCGGTAGCGGGCGCTTTACGCACCTTCAACGGAAACGCCAGGTTCTCGGCCACGGTCATGTGCGGGAACAGCGCGTAATTCTGGAACACCATGCCGATGTTCCGGTGCCACGGCGGCACGTTGTTGATCGGCTGCCCGTCCAGGTAGATCTCGCCGTGCGTGGCGGTCTCGAACCCCGAGAGCATCATCAGACAGGTGGTCTTGCCGGAGCCCGACGGGCCCAGCATCGTCATGAATTCGCCGCGTTGAACGTCGAGGTTCAGGTCCTTTACGACGAGCGTCTCGCCGTCGTAGCTCTTTTGGACGTTCTTGAACTGAACGTAATGATCGCTCGAGTCACTCATCGTAGGTGCGCTTTTTGTCCCCCGGAGCCGGCTTCGTAGGCTCACACTGGCGGCTGTGCGCAGGCGGTGTGAGCGGCCGGTCTGTATGGCCTAAATGTCTCACAAACGTCGTGCTGTCGGCAAAACTCCGGGCGGTATACGAAATTTGGTCCAAGCTGGTGCCGCGCACGGACCGGTGTAACATCGTGGTGCCGTCGCGGATGCGGCCGCGCCGGTCACCTGAAACGCCTGAAAAACGCGCGTAGATCGCTCACAAACAGTTCGGGCTGTTCAAACGCCGCGAAGTGCCCGCCGCGATCCATCTCCGCCCAGTGCACGATATTGGGGAAATATCCGGCACTCATCCACTTGCGTACCGGCGGCACGATCTCCTTCGGATAGACCGCCACGCCGGTCGGAATCTCGACGCGTCTCCCCTCGGTTTTGCCAAAACTCTCCCAGTAGATACGCGCACTCGACGCCGCGGCTGCGGGCACCCAGTAGAACATCAGATTGTCGATCAGCTCATCGCGCGACAGGACATTCTCGGGATGTCCGTTGCAGTCGGTCCACGCCCAGAACTTCTCGAGGATCCAGCCGGCCAGTCCGGCCGGTGAATCCGTCAGCCCGTATCCGACCGTCTGCGGGCGCGTGGACTGTTGTTTCGAGTAGCCCGAATCCCACGCCCGGTAGTGCTGCAACCCATCCAACGCGCGTTGCTCGGCAACACTGGGTTCACCATCGACCGATGGCCGCGTGCCCATCGCCAGCGTTATGTGAATGCCCGCGCAGTGCGCAGGGTCGGTCCAGCCGAGCGCCGTCGTCACGGCCGAGCCCCAATCGCCACCCTGCGCGACATAGCGTTCGTAGCCGAGTCTCGCCATCAACGCAGACCAGGCGCGCGCGGTGCGCTCCACGCCCCAGCCGGGCGCAGCGGGCTTGCCGGAAAATCCAAAGCCCGGCAGTGTCGGGCAGACGATATGGAACGCGTCCTCGGCCGACCCACCGTGGGCCACCGGGTCGACCAGCGGTTCGATGACCTTGTGGAATTCCACCACCGACCCCGGCCAGCCGTGTGTGATGACCAGCGGCAGCGCGTCGGGGTTGGGCGAACGCTGATGGATGAAATGAAATGGCAAACCGTCGAGTTCGGTCGTGAACTGACGGAAGCGGTTGAGTCGCGCCTCCCGCGCGCGCCAGTCGTAGCCATTCGCCCAGTACGCGCAGACTTCACGCAACCACGCAAGCGGGACGCCCTGACTCCAGTCTGCGACCGGTTCAGCCTCGGGCCAGCGCGTGCGCTCGAGACGGCTTCGCAGGTCTGCGAGCACCGCCTCCTCTACGTTCAGCTGAAAAGGTGTTACGGCTTCGGTCATGACGATCTCCCTGGCGTTGGATTCCAGTCAGCCTGCCTGTTGACGGTGCGTCGACAGTCGACTGAGGCCCGCTCGCTGACAATTTACACGTTCCGGAAAGAGCCGGCCGCACACCGCCGAAACGCCCCCTGGAAGGCACCCCGGGGTTTGTCATCGGCCGCCGATTGGGCTTAAGTTCTGTCAGGCTGCAGGCGGCGTCGCGCGCGCCGGGTCCGCGTGTGACCGGGCGCGTCACTGGTAGGACGCCGCGTCGGCGCACCCGCGACACGAAACAGGGGAAAGACTGATGGCATCAGTGGTAGCAGAGAACACCACCGGCTACGGTGAGCAGGAAACGGCCATGCAGGCTTACCTGAAGGCCGGCGGCGAGCGGGCACTTGCGCTCGATAACCGTAGCGAGGTGCGTTACACCTCAGCAGGCCGTATCGACCCCGAGATCGTCGAGAAGTACTGGCACTACGGGTTCTACGTTTTCGAAAACGTGCTGCGCCCCGAGGAACTCGTGGAAATCGAGGCCGACCTCAAGGACATCATGGCGCGCTTGCCGGCCCGAAAAGGCGCGGCGTTGGACGCGCAAGGCCGCCCTGCCCTGGCGGCGGACTGCGAAGCGCCCACCCTGTTCTGGTCAAAACCCCTGGCGGACCCGTTTGGCGGCACGGCACTCGCCAACGGCCGGCATCCGGTAAAGATGTTCGAGCCGAAACCAGACGCCGATGCGCCGGCCGAGATCGTGTATCTGATCCTCGGTTCGTTGCAGTTCTCCGAAGCGTGCCTGCGGACCTACGGTCACCCGGATCTGCTGGCCGTCGCAGCCGCCATCAATGGTGATGACTTCGTGCCATTCAACGAGGCGCTCTTCATCAAGGAACCCGGACGCGGGGCGTCGGTAGCGTGGCACCAGGACGGCACAACGCACTGGGACAAACCACATTGGGACCAGGGCTCGCACGGTTTCAACTTCATGGGCCAGCTGTATGGATGTACGCCGGCCAATGGCGTGTGGGTGGTGCCGGGCTCACACAAGCTCGGCAAGATCGACATCGCCGCGCGCGTAGCGGAAGCCGGCACTGAGCGCCTGCCCGACGCCGTGCCGCTGGTGTGCAACCCGGGCGACGTCGCGATTTCGAACCGCCAGTTGCTGCACGGTTCGTTTGCCAACACCAGCGAATCCTGGCGCGTCACTGTCAACATGGGCTTTCACCGGCGCGCCTCCGTTCAAGGTGTGACCGGCGGAGGGTTGCATGCTCCGGCCGCGACCTACGACGACACTCACATCGCGACACGCTCACGCCTTATCGGGTATGCCATAGATGCACGCTCGAAGCGGTTTCCCGATGAACAACCGTACCGCTACCAACCCTTCGCGGATGCCGGGATAAGGCACACGTTCGACGATGACGCGCGCGCGACGCTGAAGGACTACAACCTGCTCGATATGAGCATCTGAGCGGGCCGGCCGCGACCGCCAGGCCGCCGGTCATTTCGAAGGCAACAGGCCGTCAGAGAATGGAGTTGTTGTTGACCATGCCGCCGTCGATCGTCACGACGGTGCCTGAAATGTAGCTCGCCCGGTCGGACGCCAGGAATACGATCAGGTCTGCAACCTCTGCTGGCGCCGCGAAACGCTTCAGCGGTTGCTGCTCGTAGTATTCGCCGGCGCGGCTTTCGTCCCCGAAGTCGGCAAGCGCCTTGCGATGCATGAGCGACTTGATTCGATCTGTCTCCACGGGTCCCGGATTGACGCCGACAACCCGCACGCCAAAGTGCAGAGACCGACCACCGATAGCGCGCGTGAAGGCCATTACTGACGCATTGCCGGCCGCGCCGGCGATGTAGTCATAGTCGAGCTTTTCTCCGCCAGTGCCGATGTCGTTCACGATGACGCCATGACCGCGTTCACGCATTCTCGCGAGAAATGCGCGCGTCATGTTGATGTAGCCATAGACTTTCAGATCCCAACCGACCCGCCATGCGGCCTCATCGACCGAGTCGATATCACCGCCAGGAATCGCACCCGCGTTGTTCACCAGAATATCGACATCGCCTGCACGCGCGGCCAGTGCATCGACGTTGCGGCTGTCGCTCAGGTCGAGCGCGTGCGTGGTGACGCCCACCTGATATCGGCTCACGAGTTCGTCCCGCGCGTCCGCCAGGGCTTGCGCGGTGCGCGCTACGAGGTGCAAATGACATCCTTCGCCCGCAAACGCGTGCGCACAAGCAAGTCCGATGCCTTTGGAACTGCCGGTGATAAGTACCGATTTTCCACTCAACCCAAGTTCCATCGCGTCCGCTCCCCATGCGCAACCAAGCAATTGAAGGCCATGGTACTCAAATCACGGGGCTCGCCTGCGCGTCTCGCAGGTACGGCCCCGTATAATCCCGCCGCATGAGCACCCCACCCCCCTATCTCGCACTCGATGCCGACGACACGCTGTGGCACAACGAGCCGCTGTATCAGGCTTCTCAGCGCCGCTTTCGCGAATTGCTGTTCGACTATCACGACCCGGCCTGGGTTGAAGCTCGCCTGAACGAGACGGAAATCCGCAACTTGAAGCACTTTGGATACGGCGTGAAAGGTTTCACGCTGTCGATGATAGAGACCGCGATAGAACTCTCGGAAGGGCGCGTAACTGCCGCGCAGGTGCAAAGCATTATTGATATGGGCCGCGAGATGCTGACTCAGCCGATAGAACTGCTTCCAGGCGTCCGGGACGCCGTCTCGGAATTGGCGGAAAGTTACCGGCTGATGCTCGTGACAAAAGGCGATCTGCTCGACCAGGAGTCGAAGCTGGCACGCTCCGGGCTCGGAGAGCATTTCAGCGCGATCGAGGTCGTGTCAGAGAAGGACCGCGAGACGTATCTCGACCTGATGCGGCGGTATTCGATCGCGCCAGCCGACTTCACAATGGTAGGAAACTCGCTCAAGTCGGACGTTTTGCCGGTAGCTTCGTTGGGAGCGGTTGCAGTGCACATCCCCTACAAAACGACATGGGTACACGAGCGGGTGACTGAAGGCGATCTGAGTGGCGTCACCTACCAAGCGCTCGAGTCGATCGCAGACCTTCCCGCCTGGCTTCAGCGCACTCACTGAGCGCGTCACAAACTCCGATCGTTGCCGGACCATCGGCATCTCCAGGGTGTTTCATATTTTCTATTTATTAGAAATTCATGACACCTGATCACAATTTTTTGTAAACACGAGAATTCGCGAACTCGTATAACTCTCTGTGAAGGCTGCTATTTCTCCAGACCAACGCCGATCTTCACAGCCTGAGGCGAATCCACGCAGACTGCGCTGACGTTCTCGAGATCACAATATCCTATTGTTTCCTCTTGGCTGCACACCCTCGTCTGCACGCAGGCGGTACCCGATGGTGTTGCGAGCTCGGCGTGCAGATCCGGGCGTTGGCGAACGGTATGTGAGTACACACTTTGTCCGTGCATCGCGGATTTTTCTCCGGGGGAATCCGCGTGCCGTGCAGCCGCGGGAGTAGGGAAAGAACCTCCACGCATGCGGTGTGAGGGTTGCCGGGGCTACGAAGTGGCGTGAGCTGGTCGGCTGCGCTGGTTCAGGCTCGCTCCAGGCGCCCGCAAACCAAGGTTTGCACGATCCGGGAAAGTGCACGTCGGACAGACGTTTGTTCGTCTCACGCAGCCTTTCCCGGCCAACGCCCTGAGCGCCGACACAGATCTTGCCGGGGAAGTGTGTGTCCGTTTCAGGCCGACGCAGGTCTTGCTGCGAAAGTGTGTGTCCGTTTCAGGGTGAAAGTGTGTGTCCGTTTCACACTTGTCCGTCTCACACTGGCTGCTTTGCCAGAGCAAATCGATCTTTCGTATGATGGCGCGCACGGTTCGTGGGGGCTCGGCGCTTGCGCGGACCGCGCGTTTTGACCAGCCTTAGCGGTCGTTGAGTCGTTCCGGTCGTGTGCGCGCCCGGGGAATCCCAAAATAAAGTTGCCAGGAAGGCACCGGATGCAAGATATCAACCCATTGGGGCTGGCGCTCGCCGACTACTCGCGGCGCGTAACCGATATGCAATGGACTGAAACAGTGCCGGGCAAGGCATACGCGAAGGTCGTCTGGACCGGCGCGGAGTCGGGCGGGTGGGCCGCGCTCGTGCGCTGGATGAAAGGTTACGCCGGACCACCCCATAAGCATCTGACGGCTGCCCACACATTCGTGCTTTCCGGGTGCCTGTTCGTCGACGGGCACGCCTATGGCCCGGGTACGTACGTCTACGAGCCGACCGGCATAATCCACCAGCGCGCCGAAGCGCTGGAAGACACCGAGTTCTTCTTCATCTCCAACGGTCCCATCCTGTTTCTTGGCGACGGCGAACTGTCGCACTACGTCGGTTGGGAGGAGGCGAGGCGGCTTGAAGGGCTAGGTCCTGGCAGCTTCGGCTGGATCCCGCCGGCCGGTTGAGGGTCGACGCCCCCGATGGAAACGACCCGAAAACGGCCGCAAACGAGATCCGGCGCCGTGCATTGGAGCGGCTCGGGCCGGAAGCGCCGCCGCGTTGCGAACGCCGGTCGCTTTGAGCAATTATCGGAAGTAGTGAATCAGCCTAAACAGCGCGGTCTGGTCGGAGTAGACGTCGCCCGCCTTACCTGAGGGAGATCGGTAGCAATGCAGTACGGCATGAACATGATGAACGGGGGTGGCGGAACTGGCGGGACGTCGGGGCCCATGTGGGACCCAACGACGTGGGAAGACATCCGCAGCGCGATGCGCGCGGTCGTTGAACAAACCACGCAGATGCGGAAGGTTCTGCCGATCGTGCCCATCAATCCAGACGCTACGACGACGCTCATCGACCAGACCATCATCGACGGTTCTTCGGTCTCGGTGGCGTCTGCGGAAGTGAGGTCGATCGGCGAGCTCTTCGCGGAGTTCAAGCTCAACTCCGAGCAGGTTGGCAGGGAGAGTACCCACCACGAGGGCCGCTCGGCCGCCGTCCAGCTCACACGGATGATGGCGGAAGCGGAAGACCAGAAGATCATCTGGGCGAACGCGCCGCTTGCAGCCCCGGTGAAAGAACGCGGCGACACGTTCAGATATGCGGGCTCCCTGCTCGGCAGCTACGAGTTGGACAAGCCGACGGATGCCACCGCGCAACCGATCGAAGATGACGAGCCGGAGTGGGGTCGCAATATGAACCGCGCGGCAACGAGCGCCAGCGCAATACTCAATGGGCGCGGCTTCTACTCACCCTTCAAGCTCGTGTTGTCGCCGGGCGTTCTGGCGGACGCCAACGTACCGCTCGACGGCACCTTTCGCCAGCCGCTCGCGTGGCTTCCCGCTGATATCTCAGCCACCGGTCCGGTGCGCGCGCTCAGCGGCAAGATCCAAAGGGAAACCTGCGGCGATTCGGTGGGTGACCTGGGACTGCTGATCGCAACGGGCGCCTATGCCATCGACCTCGTCATGCCGTTCGAGGATTATCAGCTCACCTTTCAGCGTATCGACGCCGACGGTCAGCACGTATTTCGCATCACCCACCGCTTCGGCGTGCGCCTGAAGCGCAACGGCGTGTCAACGCAGACCGATGACGGCCGTACAACGTTGACTGCAGGGGATTCTCCCATCGCGACCATCGCGTTCTTGCTCGATTAGCGGACCACGCACTGCCATGTTCATCGATACGACGAATCACGCGTCTTCCGGCATGCCGGTGGCGCCGCGTGGCGGCACTGGCAACCTCGATGCCACGGGCTGGTCACCGGAGATCATCAGTCGCCTGCACCAGGCTATCGCGGAGACGCTCGCCCAAACCGCCGTGTGCCGGACTTTCCTGCCGATACTGCCGTGCAGCCCCCGCGCATCCACCATCTCGAACGGTTTGTGGACAGCGGACAAGGTGGCGCCGCACGACAGGTACGTGATGACCGCTCGGTCGGATCACGTCGAACCACTGGTCGAGTTGTTTGTCGACTTCGCGCTGACACGCCCCCAGGTCGAGTCGGAGCCGCACGCGCGCCACGGCGAATCGTTGGCACGGCGCGCCACGGCGGCACTTGCGAACGCCGAGGATTTTGCCTTGGTCAACGGCTGGCCAAGCGATCCGCAGCAAGTTGACAGCGCCGCGCTGCCGGCGAGTCGTTACGTGCGCGCCGTCATTCCGGCGGGAGTCGAGCAGGCCACTCTGATAGCCGAGCCGATCGGCCCGGCGGTGGCACCGCGCGACACTCCGAATCCCATCTTTACCGAGCCCGCAAGACCCCTGCATGCGGCGAACCTGGCGGCGCGCACGATCGCGGCCGCCGACGCCCTCCACGAGCATGGGTTGGAACCGCCGTTTGTACTGCTGCTGTCACCCTGGAACCGTAGCCAGCTCGGCTTACGGCGCACTTACGATGAATATCGGGTAACGCCGCAGGACCTGCTGCCGGATGACATCAAAACCATCGCCGACACGCGGTCGGTCTCCGATGAGCGCGCGCTTCTGATTGCGACCGGCGGCCAGCCTGTACAGATCCGTGCACCCAGTCGCGACTACGAACTGGCGCTCACCGAAATCGACGCCGAAGGTCGATTCAATTTCCGCCTGAGCTTCCGGTTTGCACTTCAGATCCGCGGGCTTTACCCGCCCATTGCGGCATCACAGGCACCGGACGCGAAACCAGCGTTACGCAACCCCTACACGTTCGAGCTGAAGCCCTAAACAACGCGGCGCGGCCGCTATCGGTCAGCCGCGCCCGAAGCGAATGAGGTCGGCCACTTTCTCGGCGACCATCGCGCAGGCCGCATTCACGTTGCCGGCCGGTATAGTCGGCATGATGGACGCGTCGGCCACGCGCAGCCCGTCCACCCCGTAGACCCTGAGTTCGGGATCGACGACCGACATACCGTCGCGTCCCATCTTGCAGGTGCCCACCGGATGCCAGACGGTAATGTGCTGTTCCTTGATGGCCTTTACGAGATCGGCATCTTTACCGGGTTTCAGCTCGCCGCGGTTGAATTCCTTGAGCGGCGACGCATTGGCAAACTCGCGCGCGAGTTCGATGCCTTCATACAGCACCCGGATGTCCTGTTCGGTCTGCAGATAGTGCGGCTGAATATACGGATCATGGCGCGGGTCGTTCGACATCAAATCAAGAAAGCCAATGCTCTCCGGCTGCACGAGCGTCGGGCAGACAATGAAATTCTCTTTCGGAAAGACGGGCGGCGTTATCGCATCGATCTTGCCGCTGACGTGATACTGCAGATCGGGCGCAAGCGCACGTGAACGCCTCGACGTATAAGTAAACAGACAGGACTCGGCGGTTACCTCACAGCCCATGAGGCCGGGATGCGACTCAAAGAACATCACGACCAGCAAATGGTCGATGAGATTTTGTCCGACACCTGGCAGCGGATACTGGCACGGAATGCCAAGCTGCCGCAGACGTTCAGGTCTCCCCAAACCGGACAACATCAGTAGTTTCGGCGATTCGATCGCGCCTGCGCACACTATGATCTCTTCGCGCGCACGAAACGACTGACCGACATTCGGCCGCGCCGAGACACGCGAATCATCGATGAGGCAATCGACTCCCACGGCGCGATTGCCTTCAAACACGAGCCGCGCGGCATGGGCAGTCAGGTGTTCGACCAGGTTCGGTTTGGCCGGCTGCGATTCGATGAACGCGTAAGCAGTGCTGGCGCGCCGGCCGTTGGCCGTGCGCGTAAACTGGAAGGTGCCCGTCCCGCCTTCCTGCTGCGGGCCGTTGAAGTCCCAGTCCGGCCCCGCAAATCCGAGTGTTGGCCCGGTTTCACAAAAGGCGCGCGCAACTTCGGTCGGCTTGCGTATGAGCCGCACCGGCATCGGTCCGTCACCACCGTGGTAGGTGTCTGCGCCGAGTTGGAAGTCCTCCGATTTCTTGAAGTACGGCAGTACCTCGTCGAACGACCAGCCGGGATTGCCGAGCGATGCCCAAAGATCGAAATCGCGGCGGTTTCCGCGTATGTAGACCATGCCGTTGATCGAGTGCGAGCCGCCGCGCACGCGGCCGCGGCGCATCGCCGGCCACGGTACCTGCGGCCAGCGGCTCTCGCCGAACGCATGCTGCTGCATCGGGAAATCGTGCGCGATGCGCGGGTCCTGCCACGACAGGAACAGATTTGGCACCGCCGGGTATTCGATCACGTCGTAGTTGTCTGGACCGCCCGCTTCGAGCAGCAGAACTTTCACGTTCGGGTCTTCGGCAAGGCGGCTCGCGACCACACACCCGGACGTGCCTGCTCCGACGACGATGTAATCGAACACGTCCTGTTCAGTAATCCTTGTCATGTCCATCGTTCCACAACGCAACAGCTGGCAACTTGCCGTAAACCCGGCCACGCTTCAACCCATGCTGACAACTGGCCACCGAAGCGCCGCCGGTAGACAATGCATTGGTCTGCGAGCGCCGGTAAACAGGAGACGGCCCACGGCATGGATGAAGTAACGATCATAGGCGGGGGAATCGCCGGACTGGCAGCCGCATTACGCCTCGCTGAGCGTGGTCGGCGCGTCACCGTGATCGAGGCAGACGCTGAACTCGGCGGCAAGCTCGGGGCCCGTTTCGATGCGTCGACGGGCGAGCACCACGAGCACGCCTATCACATGTACCTCAACTGGTATCTGAACTTCTGGGCACTGGTCGATCAGCTCGGTGTTCGGGACCGCTTCGAACCACGCCATCACATCCAGTTCCTGAAAGCCGGAGAGTTTCCGCACACTCACCACATCACGGATGTCGGTGCCATCGAAACTGTTTGGGCGAATGTAAATGGGGGCGTGGTACCGCCCGCAGACATGTTCATTTATGCCTACTCGCTGCTCGACCTGATGACGCGCCGTTACGACCGCGATGCATTCCTCGACCGCGTGAGCGTGAATGGCTTCATGAGTTCCAGACCCTACGCAACGGACGCGGCCGCCGAGCAGCACTCGCGCACGCTTGCAAAGGCGTTTGCCTCGTATAGCTACCGTACCTCCGCGGCGTCGTATCGCCGCTTCATCGCATTGGGGGCAGCCGAGCCTTCCCCGATGATGTGGGTCATGACCGGCAACGTATACGATGTCCTGATAAAGCCGCTCGAAGCGGCGCTCGTCGTGCGAGGCGTACGCATCCGCAAGAACACCCGGGTCGACCGATTGCTTTTGAATAACCGCGGACACATCAGCGCGCTGGCAGTATCGCAGATGAATCCGGGGCATTCGCTAAATGGTGCTGGTCGACGCGCATTGGGGAGCGGCACGCTCGACGTGCACGGCCCGGTTATCTGTACCATCCCACCAGACCGGCTGGCGTGTCTGGTCGACGACCCGGTCTACCAGAGCGCACCGGAACTGCATACGGTCGCCCGACTGAACAGCGAACCGATGACGTCCATCTCACTGCGCTTCAAGCGGCGCCTGCCGTCCCTGCCGAGCGACCATGTCGTACTGATGGATTCCCGTTACGAACTGACGTTCATCGACAACTCCCAGCTCTGGCCGGACCTCGACCACACCTTCCTGAACGTGGTTGCGTCCGACGCCGATCATTTCTTCAACCTGTCGGATGATGCCGCCTTGCAATCCGTGCTGGCCGAGCTCCAGCGGTTCATACCATTCCAACTCGACGACGTCGATTTTGCGCGCACGCGCATCCGTTTCAACGAAGATGCGCCGCTCTTTCTGAACGAGGTCGGAAGCTGGAAGCACCGGCCCGCGACGCGCACCTCGATCGACAATCTGTTCCTGGCCGGCGACTACTGCCGCAACGAGATCGATGTCGTCACCATCGAAGGTGCGATGGTAAGCGCCTACCACGCCGCCCGCGCGGTGCTCGAACAGGGTAGCCCGGCCGCACCGTTGCCCATCCCGCTGCCACCTGAATACCCGATGGCCCGCGCGCATCTGCTGAAGACTCTGCTGACGCCGCAGGTCTACTGGGCGAAATCATGGTCGTGGCTGACGCCTCGGGACCGGTCGCGCATACGCTGACCGGTCCGGCGAATCACCGCTTCGAATTGCGGTATCATCGCGCCCGGGCGATCCGGTTGATTCCCGACTTAAACATCGGCCGTCCGGCTTCCTCTAAACAAGACACCCGTATCCGCTCGGGTGCGGGCACATTAGCGCTGGGCGGTAAGGAGACCACGAAGATGCCTGACGAGCGTTACCCCGGCGGCCCCGGTATGGATCCGTTCAACGTCTGGAAGGACCTCGACCCGGGCATGATGTCCGCTGCCTTCGAAGACGCCACCCGGGCGTTTTACGACATGATGGGCCGATCTGGTGCGTCGACCGACGACATGACCAATGTCCTTGGCGATGTTCTGAAGGATCAGAATTCCATGCGGGTCGTCGAACTGATGTCGAGAGCCTATATGACGTGGGCCAATCACGGCGTGCGTTACTGGGCGTCGATGGCCGATCGGCACGGCCGCTACGTCACGAGGCTGATGGAGCGGCTGAACCACATCCGCAGCAATCCCGATGCCACGGAGATGGAGCGCCGTATTCTGGTCGACGAAGCCGAACAGTACTTGCGCGAGATCGCCGACATGAGTCTTCAGGAGGGACGGGTGTTGCAAAAGGAACTCGAAATGCTGAGTGCCGAGCTGCGCGCCAGTTTCAACGAGCACACGCCCGGTGACGAACCGCGCCGGTTCGGGGGCGTGAAGCCGTGACCGCGCCATCGCTGGACGCCAACGGCGGCGGATTGTCCGCTATGCCGCAGGGCGCGGCGCCGGAGGCAGGCACATTTGAGCGGGTGACGGAGAGCGAGGCTTACGCCGTCACGGCGCTCGGCTTCGAGCGCGAGATGTCGACGTTGCACAACCGGTTACAGGACTGGTTGTACGGTTGCGACGCGGAACTGAAAGAGGCCGTCGACTGGCAATTCCTCGGTGGGTCCAAGTATTTTCGCCCACTGACGGTGTTCAGCTGTTTCAAGGCGCGTTTCCCGCACGCACCGGAAGTCCCCGACCAGATCCTGCGCGCGGCACAGGGCGTCGAGATCTTCCACAACGTGTCGCTCGTTATCGACGATATTCTGGACAAATCCGATGAGCGCCGGGGCCGCGACACGCTGCAAAGGCGCTTCGGAGAACTGCAGTCGCTGATGGCATCCGGGTACATGATGGCCGAAGGCTATCGCGCGGTGATCGGGGATCCGCATTCGCTCGAACTGTTGTGCGAACTGATGACGCGCCTCGCTTCAGCCGAATGTCTGCAGTGGCGCCTGCGCCAGATGCCGCTTGGCGTCGAAGACTGGCGTCGCATCGCCGGTGAAGACACCGGCTCGATGTTCGAAGTGTGCGCCTGTCTGGGCGACCGTAGCGGCGACCTGCGGCGCTACGGTCATCTGCTCGGTCTGCTCTACCACGGCTGCGATGACGTAGGCGACATTCGCGGCGCCAAAGCGCTCGGGGGCGGCGGTCAGGAAGATCTGCGTGACGGCATCCTCACACTGCCCGCCTCATTCGCCATTCGTGACCCGGACGTCGCACGCATGTTCGCAGCGCCGAACAGCACCAACATCCCGATGATGGCAGACGCCTTCGCGGCGGTATTGCCGATGGCCGAAGCTTACCTCGACCAGATAGCCGACGAGGCGATCTCCGAAGCGCGCACCTTCTCCGAGTTTCCCGAGCCGCTGGAGCGCCTGGTCTCGCAGACACGTCAGTTGTCGAACAAGTAGCGGCTCCGTCGCTGTACGGGCAATCCGTACCGCGAAACGCATCGCGACCGCATTCTGTTCGAAGGCCGGGGCGGCGCGCTCAGTGACCTTGGCGATCGCTCCGTCGAGCGAGCTTCCGGAGCCGGGGAACACGCCGGTCGTATCACCCCACTTCAGCCTGCTCGGCCAGCCGCAGGTACTCGGCGAAATCCGGTGTATCCCGGCCTTCGGCAATGCGCGGTTCGATCTCGGCCAGCAGGTCTCGCGCTTCACCGCGCCGCCCCTGGTAGAGCGCGAGCTGCGCGAGCGAGTTGACACTTCTCAGTTCGAATAGCACCGCGCCCTGGGCGGACGCGCGAGCACGCGCGACCCGCAACATGTCTGTCACCCTCGCCAGCGCGGAATCGCTCTCCAGTTCGTATACCAGCGTCGCATGCACACGTCGGATCTCGGCCTCGTAGCTTCGTTCGTTGGTGTGCTCCAGATGGTCTACGGCCTGTTCTATCTGGGCCAGCGCCTGACGCGTGCGGCCCGCTTCAGCCAGCACTTCCGCAGTCAGCGTCCGGCACCATGGGACGGCCGCGACGGCACCACCGGACAGATACTGTCGCAGCGCATCGTTGACCGCTGTTACGTTGCTCTGCGTGCGGTCCTGCCAGAATCTCGCCCAAGCGTAGAAGATCTGCGACAGGTCGGCCCAAAACGGAAAGCCCTGATCGCGCGCGGCCCGCATCGTCGCGGCACCGTGGCTTTGCACGATATCGACCTCACGACGCAGCACGCGGGTATGCAGGGCGTCCGTGCCAACCTGGGAACTCGTAAACGCGTGCCCTACCTCGTCGGCGCGTTGAATGGCCTTCTGGCTCCACTCGATACCGGAATTGGTCAGACCGCGCAGAGACGATATCCAGCCCATATAGGAATAGGACACAGCGAGCGATTCGTTACCAAACCGCGCGGGGTGTTGCACGTGGCGGGCGGGATCGTAGAGCGCGATGGCTGCGCGTATTTCCTGGTCAGCGTCGAACAGCTCACCGCGAAACGTGTGCGTTTGCCCGAGCGCACGGTGACTTTCCATCCTGAGTTCATTGCTGTCTTCCTGCTCGGCAAGCTCCAGCATCGATGCCGCGGCTTTGATCGCCGCATTCAGATCGGACGCCACGATGTAGTGCGCCCACAGGCCGCGCATGGCACCGAAACGTTGTTGCAACGATCCGACGCGACGGCTCAGATCGAGCGCCTCGTGTAACACTTCCTCGGCGTCTTTGGAGGTGTAACCAGCTGTCGCCACCACGGAAGGACCCAGGCTGACCAGCAGATCGAGTTCGAGCTTTTCATCGCGCGCGGAATCGAGCGCCCGCGTATCGCGTAATCCGTGCTCCAGGTGACGCCGCGCCTCATGGTGCGACGAGGTATGCGCAGCCAGACGGCCAGCGTCGAGCCAGTGCCGGGCCGCTTTGTCGTAGTCGCGCGCTTCACTGTAGTGTCGGGCGATGACTTCGGACCGAGCCACGTATTCCCCGCTGAACTCCGACATCAAGACCTCGGCGACGCGCCGATGTGCGTCACGCAACTCACCCCGTGGCCACGAGCGGTAAGCCGCATCGCGGACCAGCGCGTGCTTGAAGGTGTACAGAGAATCACCGCCGCTGTCGCGCATCTGTAGCAAACCCGCTTCGCAGAGAACCTTCAATCCAGCCTCGAGTTGCAAAGCAGGTACCAGGTCTACCCGACTCAGCACGGCGCGTGACAGCGTGCGACCAAGGATTGCGCCGGCGCGGGCTGCCCGCACGGCGTCCTGACCGAGACCATCGATGCGCGCTTGCAGCAATTCCCGCAAACGTCCCGGGAGGCCCGCGTCCCGAACCGAGGCCAGCGTCTCTGGCGACTCCATCAGGAAACGCGTCAGCTCTTCGACGAACAGAGGGTTTCCTTCGGCCCTGAATACGATCTCTTCGAGCGTTCCCTCCGACACCGCGCCCCCGGCAACGGCTACCGCGAGCTGCGTCGACTCGGCATCCGACAGGCGGTCCAGAATCAACTCTTCGACATGGTCGTGAACAGATTGCTCGAACGGCTGATCGGGGAAAGCGCGCTCTGGATCGGTGCGCGTCGTCGCCAGCACGAGCGCTTTCAGAGCGCCGACCTGCGGAAACAGTGTTTGCAACAGTTCCAACGTCGTGGCGTCCGCCCAGTGCAGATCCTCGCAAAGCATCAACGTGGGAGCCCGGCGGATCCGCCGCAGCAGATAACGCTCCATTTGCCGTAGCAACAGCAGGCGGCTGCGTTGTGGCGTCAGACCCGCCGGGTCATGCCGCGCAAAGTAGGCCTCGCTCACGCCGAACAGCTTGGCCACCGCTTCCATTTCGTCGCTCGACTGCTGCGGATCGAGTGCCAGCACGCCCGCGAGTCGCGAAAGCCGCGCAGCCGTCGTCTCGCACTGGTCGAGGCCCGCCTCACCGGCCAGATGCTGCACTAGCGGGTGCAGCACCGAGTGTTGCGCGAACGGTGAGCAGTGCAGCTCCAGCGTACGCGTCTCGGGGGTTGAAAACTCGGCGGCCGCCGCCAGCATCAGGTGCGACTTACCAATCCCCGCCTCACCGGACATCAGTACTACCGAGCCACTTCCGGCATGCGCCTGTTTCCACAGCGCTGACAGTCGCGTCAGGTGGTTGTCACGCCCGTTGGACTGGCCGGTCAGCCGCGCGCCGCTGCTCTGTTCGCCAACCGCAGTCCAGATCTCCATCGAGCGGGCGAATCCCTTGAACTCGCGCACGCCCATCGATGCCAGTTCGATATGAGCATCCACCTGACGGCGGATGGCATTGGTCACGACAACCGAGTTCGGACCGGCGCAGTCCTGCTGCAGTCTGGCTGAGAGATTGACGGTAGTACCGACGGCGTGGGGCTGCTCGCCATCTTTCGCGGCGCCGCGATCAATATGCACCTCGCCAGTGGCAACACCGATTCGAACACTGATGTCGGCGCCGGGCGGGCGCGGCGCGCGCGGCATGTCGCGTAGGATATTGAGCGCCGCGCGCACGGCACGCACGGCATCGTGTTCGCTCGCTTTGGGGTAACCGAAGATCAGAACCTGTCCGTCCCCTGCATAGTGCAGGTGATAGCCGCCTTCCGCTATCAGCCGCTCGTTGCAGTAGCTACGGAACTCGCCCAGAAACCGCATCCAGGCGGCGGTGCCCACGCGGTCCTCCAGCATCGTGGACTGGGCGATGTCCCAGCAGAGGCTGGTAACCAGACGCGCTTCGATGATGTCCGGGCCCAGCCGGTTGTCACGCTGACGTAAGAACCGCGCCCGGTCGCCGACACGCGGCACCGGTATGGCTTTAAGATGGTCATCGTCGAGCACGGGCAGCAGCGCATCGACGATTCCGGCGGCGACAAACACCTCCCGCGCAGCGGCGAGCTCAGCAGCGGCCAGCACATCATCCAGCACCGCGGTGCGTAGCGCGCCGCCTTCGCGCGCCACCACGGCGTCGGCCGGCACCGCATCCAGCAGCCCGAAGGCAGCGAGAATGCGAAGCTTCTCTCCAACCGTCAGATCGACAACGGAGTCGAGCAGCTCAGTCGAAAGGTCATCGATCAGGCTGTCATCGATGGCCTCGGCCTCGAATACAGCGACCCGATGGGCCAGGCCGATCGAGGTCAGCGTGTGACGGATGCGGTCGTACGCCAATGCCACGTCGCCTGAGTCCTCCAGCGAAGATTCGGAGCCCTGATGAGCTAGGTTAGGCGATCGGCAGGCTGAATTCAGCGTGTGGATAGGCGAGATGAGACCCGCTACGATGCGTGACATGACGGCTTAAGGACGGCCAGCGTGAGCGACTCCCGCAAATATCGAAGCGCCGCCAGGCATGAGGATGCCATGGCTCAGTACGCGCGCGCGCTGAGTGACGTCGGGGCGATGTACTCCAACTGGTACGGACAGGCGTTGTCGTTACTGGAACCGGCCGCCGGCGGGGCGCGCTCTACACCAGCGACCAGCGATCACACGAA
Organism: Pseudomonadota bacterium; assembly: GCA_039030335.1. Classification (GTDB taxonomy): domain Bacteria; phylum Pseudomonadota; class Gammaproteobacteria; order HK1; family HK1; genus JBCCEJ01. The sequence continues at coordinate 43,475 of JBCCEJ010000008.1, forward strand.
CACCGGACGCGGACCGGGTGCGCTACGCGATACCCGGGCCCGCTATCCCGTCGTGATCGACAAGCCGGTAGTACCCGACGCGTACATCGATGCCATTCCTGTCCATCCGGACCCCGTAACGCTCAGCTCCGGCGATCGGGTTGTCGTACCGTTCCGGTTCTGGCGCACGCAGGCGCTGCTGCTGACCGGCTCGATCGACCTCGACTACGCGAGCGCACTGCTCGCGAGGCACGACGAACGCCCGATCCCGAACGTCCAAAGACGCGCAACCGTGCACATCTATGCACCGAATTATGCGGGGACGTCGGTCGGTCCGATCCCCGCGGTCTTTGCCTCGATCGTGGTCGCCAACAACCAGTTCTGCGGGCACGGCTATCGGGAGGATGGCGGTTGCCTGGACGGTGAATTCTTCTGGCAATACCGGACGTCCAGCCACATCAACCATCTGTTCAAACGCGAAGTCTGGGGTATCCAAAGCGAGTTGGCGGCGATCAACTTCGACTACCTGAGCCCGGTTAAGGCCGTGCAGTTGCAAGAAGACGGGCGTATCTCTCTGACAGCCCTTTGGGGAGGCGCGAGCCGTTACCGCAACTACCGCCCGACGCCCGGGGAACTGCGTTTCGTGAGCGTGACACCCTACCCCAAGCGCACGCACTATCTGACGCGGTTTCGCGGTCAGCAGCTGGACACAGGCCCATCGGAAGCACCCTTCGATCCAACCACTGACCACCTGTATCTTGGCGAGGACACGTCGTTCGGCAGCGCGCTCGTGGCGGCGAATTTCCGCCCGGAGAGCTGGATCTACTACGGCGACTACGGCGGCGTTGTAGATATACCGCCACCCTGATACGCCGGTTTCGGCACTCAGACCTGTGAATAGCCGGATCCAAGCGTATCGATACCGCGCCCCACGGCCACGTCGATCCAGCCGAACTCCCGCAAAATCTGCTGGCTGTACGTCACGCGCCCGTTGACCTTCACAGCCGGCTCGGTGGCCAGCAGGAGCGCTGCATCCGCCATCATGCGCGGCGGTTCACCTTCAGGGTCGTCCATCCCGCTCACGAGTTGGTGATAGACGGTGCCTGGCGTCGGCACGACCCGCGACGGCGAGACGGCGCTGACGGCGATCTCACCGTGCGGAGCGACTTCTTCGGCGAGACCTTGCGTGAAGCGCTCCAGCGCAGCCTTCGTCGCGCCGTACATCGTGCCGCCGCGCGTCTCGGTCTCGTACGGCCCCCGCCCCGGTCCGATCGCTGCACCCGAACTGATGTTGACGATGGCGCCGCGGGCGCTCGCCCGCATATCCGGCAGCACGAGCCGTGACAGTATGAAAGGCGCGTGCACGTTGATCTGAAAACAGCGAATCCAGCGATTGGTCGGATACTCAGCGATCGGCAGGTAGTAGTTCAGTGCCGCGTTGTTGATGAGCACATCCACGGGCCCGAAACGGCTGTGCGCAGCCTCGACCAACGCCTCGCAGCCGCGCTCCTCGGAAATGTCTACCGCGACCGCCTGCGCGCGGCCGCCCGCATCATCGATTTGGGCGACGGTGCGGGTCAGCGAACCCTCGAGACGATGGTCGCCTTCGTGCAGCGTTCTCGCGGCACAGGTTATGTTCGCCCCTTCGGCCGCGAACAGCTCCGCTATCGCCTGGCCGATGCCGCGACTGGCTCCGGTGACGATGACGTGTTTTCCTTCGAGTCTGGCCATGATGGTGGTTCCGGGCGGCGGATGCAGATGCGGACCATAGCAGCTTGGCGAGAACTCGGATCGGCTGCGCGGCGCCTCCGGTGAAGGTCGCGCAGCGAGATCGAAACGAGCGGTGCCGGGAACCGGCACGCGGCCATCACGTCGGGCGTGACCCGACGAAACCGGTGAAACAGAGCGCGCGCGCTCCTGACAGACGGAGAGATCAAAGCGATGTCCACAGCCCTACCCACTCCTGACCAACTCAATGACCAGATCTTTCCATTCGCAAAACTGCTCGGAATCTCCGTCGTACACGTGGAGGCAGATCTCATCGAAGCCGTCATGCCGGTGCGCAACGACCTCTGCACGAGTGGACCACTCGCCCACGGCGGCGCCTTGATGGCGTTTGCCGACACGCTCGGCGGAATCGGCACCTTCGTAAATCTGCCGGACGATGCCTCCGGCACAACGACCATCGAGAGCAAAACCAACTTCCTGCGCGCCGGCGCGGTCGGCACCACCCTCAAGGGCCGGTGCCAACCACTACATCGCGGACGTACCACGCAAGTCTGGCAAACCACCATTTCGAGTGAGGAAGGTAAGCCGGTCGCCATCGTCACCCAGACCCAGATGGTGCTGCGCGCCGCGTAACCACGAACCGGACGGGAGAATCGCCCACGGCTCTTTGCCCACGGGCCATCGGCCAGAACCGGAACGTGTCGGCTCGCTGAGGTTCCCCGCGATCGGTTAGAGTCGCGCGACGCAGGGAACGTCCCGACCATCGAGAGTTGTCCGAATGCACCGTCAAACCGCGATCACCGGCATCGGTGAAACCCGTTACTCTAAGAACTCCGGCAAAACCGTCGCACGGCTCTACCTGGAAGCTTCACTCGACGCGATCCGGGATGCCGGTCTGTCCCCTAAAGACATCGACGGCATCATCCCGTACAGCAACAGTCCCGTCGTCGCAGAAGAACTGGCGACCAACTTCGGTATACCCGACCTGAAATTCTCGGCGACGACACCGCTCGGCGGGGCGAGCCCGGTCGCAGCACTCCAGTGCGCGGCCGCTGTGGTAAGCGCGGGCATCTGCAAACACGTCCTGGTGCCGCTCGGCCGCAACGGCTCCTCTGGCGGACGCATAAGTACCCGCGTGCAGGAAATGCCGCAGTTCAAGCTGATCGGCGAGTTCGAGATGCCGCTCGGCGCGATCGCGCCCGCGCAGCTCTACGCGCCGATGGCGCGCCGCCATATGGAACTCTACGGCACTACGAGCCTGCAGTTCGCCGAAGTGGCCGTGTCGACCCGCGACAACGCCATCGCACATGGCAACGCGATGATGAGCAAACCGATCACGGTCGAGGATCACCAAGCCTCCCGGATGATCTCCGACCCGCTCAGACTGTTCGACTGCAGCCTCGAGAGCGATGGCGCGGCGGCATTCGTTCTGAGCGGCGCCGACGCGGCCCGCGACCTGCGTCAACCGGTGGTGGAGGTCCTCGGTGTCGCCGAGGGTCACCCGGACAGCCCGAGTGCGATCACGCAGCGCCCGGACCTGACGCGACTCGGTCTTGCAAAGGCCGCACCCCGCGCATTTGCCATGGCCGGCGTCAAACCGGACGACATCGACGTCGCCGAGATCTACGACTGTTTCACGTATACCGTCATCGCGCAGATCGAGGCGCTCGGCTTTTGCGCACCCGGCGAGGGCGGGCCGTTCATCGAAGGCGGGACCATCCGGCGCGACGGCAAGCTACCCGTCAACACCCACGGCGGACTGTTGTCGCAGGCACACATGGCCGGTATGAACCACATCGTGGAACTCGTACGGCAACTGCGCGGCGAAGGCGGCAACACGCAGGTCGACAATGCCGAAGTGGGTCTTGTAACCGGCTACGGCGACATGGGCGACGGCTCTGTCGCGATCATGGCGCGGGCCTGACAGGAACACGAAGATGGATGAAGCAACGCCAACCCTCGCCGACCTGAAACCGATGCCGAACCCGACGCCGGATACGGCGCCCTACTGGGATGCACTGCGCGAACACAAGCTCGTGCTCCAGCGCTGCAGCGACTGTGGCGTGTTCCGCCATTACCCCCGACCGCTTTGCGAACACTGCCTGAGCTTCGACCACACGTGGGAGCCGGCCAGCGGACGCGGCTCGGTGCACAGTTGGACGGAAACCCATCACGCGTTCAATCCAGGTTTCAAAGGCGAGTTGCCATACGTGCTGGTCACCGTAGATCTGGAAGAAAACGTACGGCTGCAACTGCAGCTGCGCGATGCCGGTCTGGACGACCTGCGGATCGGCCTTCCGGTACGAATCGACTTCGAAGCGGTAAACGACCAGCTGACCGTCCCGGTCGCGCGGCTGGCCTGACGCAGACGCGCCGGCGACCGGCGCGCGCTGTCGTTACGCGCCCCAGGTTTCGCGCAGAAAGCGCAGCCAGTTATCACCCATGACCTTGCGGATACGGCTTTCGGGCCAGCCGCGCTTATCCAGCGTCGCTGTCAGGTTCGGAAAGTCGCCGATGGTCCGCAGGCCGTCGGGCATGACCGTGACGCCGCCTGGGCGTTGCGGCACGAGACGCCGCCCCGTGCCCTTATCGCACGACAGCCAGTCGAAGAACGCAACGTCCTGCCCCTGCGTGAAGTCCGTGCCTATGCCAACAGCGTCTTCGCCGAGCAGATTGACCAGGTGGTCGAGCGCATCGACGCAGTGTTCGACCGTGCTTTCGGTGCCCTGAGGCATGAAGGGCGGATACGTCGCGTAGCCGACAAAACCGCCTCGCTCCACGATGAACTTGAGTTGTTCATCGGTCTTATTGCGTGGATGTTCGAGGAACGCGGCCGGCGCGCAGTGGGTATAGGCAACGGGACGTTTGGAATGCTCGATCGCGTCCTGGGAAGTGACCGGTCCGACGTGCGACAGATCGACCAGGATGCCGAGCGCGTTCATTTCATCGATAACGTCACGCCCGAAATCGGAGAGCCCGGCGTCACGACTTTCCCAACAACCGGAACCAACCAGATTCTGCGTATTGTAGGTCAGTTGAATCACGCGGACCCCGAGGTCGGCAAATACGCCCAGATACTCGATCCGATCCTCGATCGGATAGGTGTTCTGCCAGCCCAGGTAGACGCCGGTCTTGTTCTCACGCTTGGCCCGGACGATATCTTCCGAGGTATAAACCTGCAGCAGAATATCGTCGTACTCGCGAAACCAGCGTTTCCACTGCGCAATGTTATCGACGGTCGCCCGGAAGCCCTCCCAGGCCGCGCAAGTGCAGTTGACTGCGGTCAGCCCACCCTTGCGCATGTCTTCAAAGACATCGCGGCTCCAGCGGTTGATCTCGAGCCCGTCAATGATGATCGCATCATCGTGTAGCGCCTTCGCATCCATCAGCTTTCCTCTTCGTCACAATTGGATCTCATAACCTGGTCATCGACCAGGCGCACATTTGACTGCGGCGCGAAACCGTATCCGCCGCCCCCTGCTGTGCGCATGATCAGGCGGTCGCCCCGGTTCAGAATACCTGCCGGTGTCTTCGAGGAGACCCGCATCGTCTCACCATCGGTACGCTGCACGCTGAAGTTTGCGACGGCCCCTGGTTCACCCCCGGCTACCCCGGCGGCGGGTTGATTCGCGCGTTCGAACAACAGCGAAAAGACCACGCCATCGGCGTCGGCACGGATAACGCGTTCCACACCAGCCCCGCCTGACTGCCGCCCGGCCCCCCCGGATCCGGGACGCAGGGCATAACGTTCGATCGTAACGGGAAGTGCTGCCTCTACGGCTTCGATCGGAAGGTTCATCGTGTTCCCCATGTGCACGCGATGCCCGTCGAGCCCGGCCCCGCGCGCGTGGGCCCCCATGCCGCCGCCGAGCGTTTCCAGGTGTACGAACGAGCGTTGGCGCTCGACATCGAAGCCCCCGATGGCCCAGACGCCGGCGCAACCATAACTTTCACCGATCGCGCGATCGCCAAGGGCCGGCGCCAACGCCCGGAGCAACAGATCGACTACGCGGTTCGACATCTCCGTGTTGCCGGCGACCACCGGTGCGGGATATGCAGCGTTCAGCAGGCTGCCCGCCGGCGCCGTTACGCACACAGCGCGATACGCACCGGAGTTGGGCGGCACGTCGCCACCGGCGATCGCGAGCGCCGTGTAATAGCATGCGGAGGCAGTTACTGCGATCGGTGCGTTCATCGGACCGCGCGCCTGCGGCGCAGTGCCGGTAAAGTCGCACGTCAGCTTCTCGCCGTGCTTGCTGACGCATACTGCCAGGCGCAGAGGACCGTCACCGTAGTCTTCAACGAAGCCATCCCCGTCCAGATGCGTGAGCGCCCGAAACTCGCCATCCGGCAGGGCCGCGAGTGCGGCACGCACTCTCTGGTCGCTCAGGTCCTGTGTGTTGGCAAACACTTCCCGCAGCAGCGCACCACCATAGCGCGCTGCCAGTGTATCGACGCGTTGGACACCGCGGGCATTGCAGGCGATCTGCGCCCGAAAGTCACCGAAGCGGTCCCCGGGCACGCGCACATTCGCGAAAATGACCGTGCGCAATCCCGTGTCCATCTCGCCTTGCGCGAGGATCTTGACTGGCGGCAGGCGCAGGCCCTCTTTGACGATCTCGTCCGTTACCGCTGAAGAGCCAGGCGCGCTCCCGCCAATGTCGGGCCAGTGCACACGGCTCGCGGCAAATCCCATCAGGCCCGCGTCATCGAAAATCCCGGTCAGCAGCGTCATGTCCGGCAGGTGCGAACCGCCGGAATACGGATCGTTCGACACAACCGCATCCCCCGGCCGCCAGGTCGACGCAGGAAACGCTGCCAGAATGCCACGCGCCGCAAACGGCATGGCACCCAGATGCACCGGAATGTCGTTGCCCTGCGCGACGACATCGCCATCGTGATCAAGCAGGGCACATGACAGATCGGCAGAAAGACTCAACAGCGGCGAAAACGCCGCCTGCGTCATCACCGACTTCATTTCCTCGCAGATCGCCTGAAGCGCGCCTCTTACCACTTCAAACGTGATCGGGTCCCGCTCTATCAATGTCCTCCGGGCGCTCATCCTGCGTGCTCGGTGATCTGCAGGACACCGGTCGGTCGCACACGGATTGTCTGTCCATCGAGGCATCGGATTGTGGCGCCGTAGTCCTCCACGATCAGAGGGCCGGCGTAGTCCGTGCCGGTGACCAACTGCTCGCGGTGCCAGACGTCCAGTGGCGTAGTCTTGCCGTCGGCGTCCGAGACCTCGCGTCGGCGCGGGCCGGCCGCTCCGGTGGGCGCGCTCACGGCATCCGGCGCGACCGTCGGCCAGCCGCCCGCACAGATGGCGGCGGAGGCGACGAGCCGCAGATTGACCAGTTCGACATCATGGTCTGGCAGGTCGTACCCGTAGCGCTCGAAGTACGTCGCGCGAAAGGCTGGTGCCAACCCTTCCAGATCGGTGGCTTCGGCACCGCCCAGCGGCAACGTTACTTCGAAGAGCTGGCCCACGAACCGCAAATCGGCCAGATAGCTGAACCGCCACGCGTCCAGCGCCACGTTCTCAGCTTCGATGAGGATCGACGCGTTTGCGCGCAGAGCGTCGATCCGGGCCCTGAACTCCATACCGCCAAGCGCGGACACCGGCGTCATGATCGACTGCACGAGATCGTGCCGGGCGTCGCCTAGCACGGTGCCAATCGCGCTGAACAAACCGGGTAATGGAGGAATCAGCACTTCGCGAACACCAACTTCGCGCGCGATCTCCGCGGCGTGCAGCGGGCCGGCACCCCCGAACGCTACGAGCGCAAACTCGCGCGGATCGAGCCCGCGGCGCAGAGTCGCGAGTCGGACCATCTCGGCCATGTTGGCCGTGGCGAGCGTGAGCATACCGGCAGCCGCGCGCTCGACCGGCCAGCCGAGCGGGTCGGCCACGTGCTCGCGGATTACGCGCCGCGCCGCGCTCGTATCGATACGCAGGTCGTCGCTGCCGAACCCGTCGGCCGCGATGTGACCCAGCGAGACGTGTGCGTCGGTTACCGTCGGCCGCATCCCGCCGAGCCCGTAGGCGGCCGGTCCAGGCGCCGCGCCGGCACTCTGCGGGCCTACTTTGAGGACGTTGGCGACGTCCAGGTGGGCTATCGAACCGCCGCCGGCGCCAATCTCGATCAGCTCGACCACGGGGCTGCTGACGGCATACCCACCGACATCCACACCGTCGATGAAGCGATCCGCATCGAAAGCGTTGGCGATCCGCGGCGCACCGTCTTGTACGACGCCGACTTTTGCGGTCGTGCCCCCCATGTCGAAAGCGATCAGATGCGGACACCGTTCGGCGGCACCGAGCGTCGCCGCTGCCATGACTCCGGCGGCTGGTCCCGACTCGATAAGGTGCACAGGAAAGCGCGCGGCGTTGACACTGGAGGTCACGCCACCGTTCGACTTGACGATGCTGAGAGACGGCACCGAGCGTTTCGCAAGGTGAGCGCCAAAACTGCGCACATAGGCGGCAACCGGCGGGCCGATGTACGCGTTGACGACCGTTGTGCTGGTGCGCTCATATTCCCGGAATGCGCGGTTTACCTCACTCGACAGCGTCACGAATACGTCTGGCAACCGGGCACGCACGGCGTCGCCCAGCAGTTGTTCATGCCGGTCGTTGGCATACGCGTGGAGCAGGCAGATCGCGACCGACTCGACGCGGGCATCGACCAGTGCCGCAACAACCCGCTCTACCTCTAAAGGCGTCAGCCCGACTTCGACCGTGCCATCCGCGCGCATCCGTTCAACGACGCCAAAACGCCACTTCGGCGGGACCAGCGGTCGGGACAGGCGCGGATGCAGATCGTAGAGGCGAGGGCGGGCCTGGCGTCTGAGCGCCAACACGTCGGTGAAGCCGGCCGTCGTCAGCAGCGCCGTGCGGCCGCCGCGCTTCTCGATGAGCGCATTGGTCCCGACCGTCGAGCCATGCAGCACTGCGTCGGGCGCGGGCATACCTGCCGCGACGAGCCGATCCATACCCACCAGGGCCGCCTCGGCTGGGTTCGATGGCGTTGACGGGATCTTGCAGACGGCGACAATGCGCGCCTGCGTCGGGTGAACGGCGAGCACGTCGGTAAACGTGCCGCCAACATCCGTGCCCAGAATGAGCCGATGCTTGAGCGACGCGTCGTCATCAGGCGAATTCTGTTTGATACTCGCTTCTCGCTGCTTGGGGCCGGCGCGTTTCGCTGGGATCCGGTACCGCATCGCCGCGGCGCCCGCGTTGCCTGACACGCCCGGCCCGGCGGGTTTTAACGCACTCGCTCCGACAACGGCAACTACCGGTGCCGGCTGGCTTCCAGGCAATGCGGCAATGGCCGTTGAACGCACGAGGTTGCAGGACGGACGATGATTGAAACGCAGCGCTTGAGGCTGAGGCAATGGCGGCGCGCCGACGATGGGCCGTTTGCGCAGTTGAATGCGGACCCGGAAGTCATGCGGTATTTCCCTACCACCCTGTCCCGCGCGGACAGCGACACCATGGCCGCGCGCATCCGCGCCCGCATCGCGCAGCGCGGCTGGGGCTTCTGGGCAGTCGAGCGGCTCAGCGATAACGCGATGCTGGGATTCGTGGGGCTCGAATGCCCGCGCCCGGAGGTCCCCATCTCGCCCTGTGTCGAGATCGGCTGGCGTCTCGCCAGAGCCCATTGGGGGCACGGTTACGCGACGGAAGCCGCCAAGGCGGCGTTGCACTTCGCCTTCGAACACTTGTTGTTGTCCGAGGTGGTGGCTTTCACGGTACCGGAAAATCAACGCTCACAAGCGGTCATGATGCGACTCGCGATGGTGCGTCAACCAACTCTGTTCGAATTACCGTCGGTGCCGCCTGGTCATCCAATGCGCAAGCAGTGCTGGTACCGCATCGCGGTGCCACAGACCCTGCGCAGAGGCACTCCGGTCGACTACGGCGCCGGGGCGTCGACGTAGAACGCCAGGCGACCCTTCCAGGCAGGCCGGTTATTTTGTTGCCGGCTATAGCGCCAGAAACAGATCTTCAGGCGCGAGCAGACGGCAAGCGACGCCCTGGTCCTGCGCATAGCAGAGCAGCCTTTCGAGTGCGCGCCGGTTTGGAGTCAGACCGTACGGCCACCAGTCGTCTCCCATAACGCGGCGGGTCAGGTCCATATGCGCATCCAGAAACGGCACCATCGCAAATGGCGCGCCCGTGTCGAGCAGACCCGCGTACGCATAGTCGCGCGCGGCGCTGAATGCGGTGAACAGGCGGGCGGGCAGGTCCGCAGCCGACTCGACGCACGCCGCCCGCAAAACGACACAATGCATCGGCGGAAAGATCCCGGTAGCCTCGAAATACGCCTGCTCGGCCGCGAGCGGGGGCTCGAACAGTCGACGAACGTTGGCATCACCAGCGGCGAAGCACGGCAGCAATTCATGGAAGAGCGCCGCATCTGCACGCCCGCTCGCGACCAGTGACGAGATGGTCTCGTCGCCGCTCATCGAACGGTAGCGCTCCGGCAGTGCCATTTCGGTACGTGGCGCCCGTGCCGCAATCCAGTTGACGCTCCGCCAATCGAAATCATGGTGTTCAGCCAGAATCCCGATGATCCAGATGAGCGCCGTCATGCCCCACTCGCGGATCGCAATGGTCTTGCCGTTCAGATCGGCGGGGCAACGCACGCCGGCACGGGCGTTGACGTAAACCATGCCGTGGCGGAACGCGCGGCTCGTGAACACGGGCAGCCCGACGAGACTCTGCTCGCCGCGACTGCGCAACGCCGCCAACGCGCCCAGTGACATCTCCGCAACATCGTACGCCGCCCCGGAGCCGGCTACGCCGGGCTCCACGGATTTGCAGATACCGGCGAAAATATCTGAAGGTGGCGCTGACGTGATACGCAGCTGAACGCCCGGGACGCTGACCGCACCGGCCAGCAGTGCCGCAATTCGGTCGGAATAGCTGAATGCACCCTCGAGTATCAGCGCATCGTCGGCAAGCCCGATCGGACTGGATTTTTTGGCAGGCATGGCAAATGTCGCTGGCCCACCCGGCTGGGCTCGTCGGCACTGAACGTTGGGAGAACAGCAGCATGTTGGTTGAACGAGCAGAGTATTGGGTGGCCGATGAGAGCGCGCAAGCACTGCGCACGGCACTGGAACAGCTCTGCGAACTACGCACTCAGCTCGGATTGCCAAACGGGACGCTCAGTACATGCCGCGGCAGCGATGCGCCGGCGCTCTCTTGGCATTGCGGCTTCGGTAGTGAAAGCGCCCGCGCCGCAGATGTGGCAGCGCGGGCATCGGATGGCGAGTACGCCGACCTCATCGCGCAGATCGAATCGTTGGCTACCCGAACTCGCAGTGTCGTCGACACGCACGCCCCCATCGAATCATCCAGCCAGACCCGCTTCGATCGCACCGCAAAGTTCGAGCGGGGCGTCGCGCTCCGTAAGGCTGTGTTGGGCGACGGCCATGTAGACCGGTCGCTCGCTGCCGCGGAAGCGGACCCGTTCATGCTGCCGATCCAGCAGCTGACGACCGAATTCGGTTGGGGCACGGTGTGGGATCGGCCAGGGCTGGAACGCAAGACGCGGAGTTTCCTGAGCTGCGCGTTTCTGCTCGCGCTCGGCAAACACGAGGAATTCAAAACGCACGTGCGCGGCGCGTTGAACAATGGCGCGACCGAACAGGAGCTGATCGAGCTGATCATACAGGCCGGTCTTTACTGCGGCTTTCCCGTTGCGCTGGAAGGCACGCGCATGGCGAAGAGCGTACTGGAAGACATCCAGAACCAGGCTTGAATACCCCGCGGCCGGTAGTCCGGGCGCTCAGTCCGGCCGATACGGCTCGATCGCCGCGCCGCTCACGGTGGTACGTATGAACTGGCGCAGCTGGTCGCGCGGGTAGTCGAGTCGCCCCGTGTGCATGATGCCGCCACGGTTGTCCCACATCAGCGTGTCGCCGAGCCGCCACTCGTGCTCGAAACGGTAGGCGGGTCGGTCGAGCGCGTCGAACAGCGTCTCGAGGAGCGCTTCACTGTCCGCGTGATCGACTTCGAGAATCGCCGTCGTTATCAGCGGGTTTACATAGATCGCCGGCTCCCCTGTCGCGACATGTGCGTTGATAACCGGGTGTTCGGCCTGCGAAGTCGCCTTGCCGGACGCATCGAGTGCGGAAGCGGCTTTGGCGGCGCTTTGATTGCGCTGATGCCCACCGTAGGTAAACGCGGCGGTACGGCCGATGACCCGTTGCTTGATGTCCAGAGGCAGATCCGCAAACGCCCGTCTGGCGTTGGTAAAGCAGGTGTTGCCGCCGCTTCCGGGCAGAGCCTGTGCATGCAGCAACGTGGCTTTCGCCGGGACCGGGTCGTAAGAAAGATCGGAGTGCCAGCCATCGCGCGTGTTCTCGATCGCCCCACGCCGGGCGCCGGCCTCATCGAACGTACCGTCTGCTTTACGGTTCGTCATGACGACGATCTCGGGCACGTCGGGGTGCTGGTAAGCGCGCTGCACATGCGGCTGTAACGGGCCAAACCGTGCGGAGAAGGACGCCAGCGCGTGCGGCGTCAATGGCTGATCCCGAAACACGAGCACGCCGTGGTCGAGCAGTGCCTGTTCAAGCGCGGCGATATCCGCCGCTGGCAGATCCGCATGCATATCGACCCCGGCCACCTCGGCGCCACAAGCTGCCCCCGAAGGGCGTATCTGAACGGCCATCTACGGCTACTCCCCGGTAAATTCTGGCGCGCGTCCGGCCCGGTAGGCTGCGACCGCCTCGGCTGCATCAGCGCTGCTTTCGTTCAGCAGATTCTGATCGAAGTCCATGTGCATGATCGAACGGTCCAGCGCGCTGCTGATGGCGTTGACACTGCGTTTGATCATCTGCGCCGCCGCGGGCGCCTGGCTGGCATAAAGGGACGCCCATCGGGCTGCCTCGTTCTCGAGCTCATCGTCTTCGACCACTTCGTCCAGCAAGCCCCATTTCAGCAGCTGCTCGCCATAGGCGCGCTCACCGCTGATCACCAGACGTTTGGCGACGGCCGGGCCAGCCAGATGGACGCACAAGGGCAGACTTTGCCACATCAGGTTCACACCGATCTTGATCTCGGGATAAGACATGAAGCACGTCCGCGTGCCAACGCGGAAATCCAGCGCCGTTGCAATGGCGGCTCCGCCGCCCATCGCGGCGCCGCGCCATACAGCGATCGTCAACTGGTCCATGTCCCGTAGTGCCTGGATGCAGCGTTCGCCGATCCGCTTTCGCCGCCGCGCACGTATCTGTGAACGGTGGCGCGGCTCGCGTTCACCCAGATCGGCGCCTGAACAAAAGTGTTTGCCTGCCCCAGTGAAGATGACTACCCGTGTATCGTCATCATCACGAAAACTGAGCGCTGCGTGTTCGATCTCCTCGATATGCCTGGGATTCAGGGCGTTGGCGCGGTCCGGACGATTGAAGCGCACGGTGGCGACGTGGCCGCCACGCTCGATTTCGATGTGTTGATAGTCCATGAGTAGAGTTGAGCAGGTTCGGGCAGACTTCTTATTCTGCACGGATCCGCTTGGTGGATGGATGACAGGCTGATGAGGAGTTGACCAAGATGAGCGCAGCCGCAAAAGGCGTAGCCGCACAAAACCACGCTTCGAGTACGATCGAAATGACGCCGCTGGCCGACTTCATGGGCATGCAGATACACGACGTCGATCTGGGTGGTGAAGTGACCGATACCGTGATGGACGCCATCAAAGCCGCCCTGGCCGAGCACACGCTCTTGCTATTCCGGAACCAGCAATCAATGGAACCGGCCGCTCACGTGCAGTTCTCCGGGCGCTTTGGCGCGCTCGAACACCACGTGCTGCAGCATTTCTGTCTCGATGGGCACCCGGAGATCTTCGTCGTTTCGAATATCGTCGAGAACGGCAAACATATCGGCGCGCACGGTGGTTCGAAACAATATCACTCCGATCTCGCCTACCTGCCGGAGCCGTCGCTGGGGTCGGTGTTCCGCTGTCTGGAATGTCCGGACGAAGGCGGGGAAACGGCATTTGTCAGCATGTTCGCCGTGTTCGATGCACTGTCGGACGAGCGCAAGCAGTTCCTGACCGGCCGGAGCGCCATCTTCGACTACTGCTGGGATTACGACCGCCGCTTCACCGGTATTCGCGCACCGCTCACCGATGCACAACGTGCCGCCGTGCCGGCATTGCCACAACCGTGCGTGCGCGAGCATCCGGACACCGGTCGACCCGCACTTTACGTGTCCCCGACCTGGGTACGTCGGTTCGATGACATGACGGAGGAAGAGAGCCGACCGATCATCGACGAGCTGATGGAATTCGCCTGCCAGGAGCGGTTCACGTACCGACACCAGTGGCGCCCGGGCGACGTACTGATCTGGGACAACCGCTCGAGCATGCACAAGGTTTGCGAGTACGACGATGCCAACACGCGGCGCCTGATGCACCGTACGACCATCAAAGGGGATGCGCCGATCATGTGGCGCGGTCAGGACTGACACGCGCCCTCACCACCGGCGCTTTGCAACTCAGTCCTCGTCGAACACCTCGAGCGCGACACGCCCGGCATTCACGGCCGTCGGCCAGCCGGAGTAGAACGCGAGGTGGGTGATCAGCCCGCTGATCTCTTCTTTCGTAACTCCGTTGTCGAGTGCCCTGCGCATATGGCCACGGAGTTCCTCCGTGCGGTAGAGCGCCGTCAGCACAGCGACGGTGATCAGGCTGCGATCGCGCTTTGACAGATCGGTACGCTCCCAGATGTCGCCGAACAGCACGTCGTCGCGCAGCTGTCCGAGTTTCGGGATGAGTTCATAGGGGGTCGTCGGTTTATCGCTCATGCTATTGCACTCCTTACTTGATGCGTCTTTCGACCAGGCGCCGAAGCGCCGTTGACAGTTCACCCAAGCGGGCAGCGGGCGCAGCCGTTCCGGCGCGACCCGCATGGCTCAAACGTAGCGCCACTGCAGCAGGGTGTACCCGGGCTCCGAGGCGGTGTGATGCTCGAACTCGGCCGCGACCGCAGCGCCGACGCGCACGTCCTGTGACGAATCGCCCAGCAGGTTGCCGATCATGCGGATGCCCCCGGCATCGGGTAGTTCAACCAGTACGGTGATGTACGGTACCGCCTCGCGTAGCGCCGGGTGCACCGGATGATGGGAGCGTTGCCACGTGTAGATGCGCCCCATACCCCGCACTTCGACCCACTGGAGTTCGAAACCGAGGCACTGATGGCATATCCATTCGGGGCCCCATTGCCACGTCTGACAGACGCCGCAGCGCTGCACCAGGATCTTCTCGTCTCGAAGACCCTCCCAGTACGGCGCGCTCAGGCCGTCGGATTCGGCCTGCGGAATCGGCATACCTTCCGGCAGATAACTCATCGTTGCTTCCTTCACACCGTTGCACCGGAACCGAATACACAGCTGCTCGTTGGCGTCACCATGGGACCTGACATGACCAGCGACACATCCACGGACGGGACCTGCGACGTCGACTGGCCGCGCACCTGACGCACCGCTTCGACCTGCAGTTCCAGGCCGTGCATATAGCACTCCGCCAGATTTCCGCCGGAGGTATTGAGCGGCATCTTGCCGTCGGGCGCGATCAGGTTCGATAGTGTGAAGAACTCGTTGACCTCTTCGGCCTCGCAAAAGCCGTGTTCGACACAGCTCATGACGACCGCGCCGCTGAAGTTCTCATAGCTCTGCACGACATCGACGTCGCCAGCGGCGATGCCGGCCATTGCATACAGACGGGGGGCCACCGTCGTAAAGCTCGACGTACCGTAGAGCGGCGCGTTGTGGCAGGGCGCCGCGTTGCGGTATTCGGAGCCTTGTGCGGCACCGAGCAGGTACACCGGGGTCTGCGCGAGATGCGGCGCTTCCTCAGCCGGCACCAGAATGACAGCGGCCGCGCCGTCGTTTTCGAGGCAGCAGTCGAACAGGCGGTAGGGTTCGCAGATCCAGCGCGAATTGTCGTACTTGTCTTCCGTCAACGGCCGCCCGTACATGATGGCGCGCGGGTTGGTCTGCGCGTGGTGGTAAGACGCCATGGAGACGGCCCGCAGCGCGCTCCGCTCGACGCCGTGCTCGTACATGAAGCGCTGGTTTCGCATGCCGTACTTCTGCGCTGGCGACATCACGCCGTACGGCGCGGTAAACGCCTGCTCGCCGGTCACGGTCGCGGCAACGTTGCCCTGCCCGAAGCGTGCAAACTGACCTTGCGCAAGCGCACGGTAGACGACCACGCAATCGGCCATACCGGCGGCGATGGCGGCCGCGGCGTTCCCGATGGCACCGGACCCACCCCCGCCCCCGCCGCCCCATTGCATGTTCGAGAACTTCAGATCCGGCAGCCCGAGCGCCGCCGCGATCCGCGAAGGCTCGTTGCGGTCGTTGCTGTAGGACGCAAAGCCGTCGATACGCCGCGGGTCGATACCCGCGTCGTCACACGCGGCCAGAATGGCTTTCAGCGCCAGTTTGAACTCAGCGTCTGGCGATTGCCCGTGTTTGTAGTACGGCGTCTCGCCAACGCCTGCTACGGCCACTTGCCCGCGAAGGGTACGCGCGCCCATGCTCTCCACTCCTCTCCTTGCCACCGCATGCTCCGATACACTAACGGCAGACTTCGGTTCACGCGAACTTCGACGAATCCATCGATAACATGAAAGTCTCTGAAGCGATGCGCACACGCATTTCCGTGCGCAACTTTCTCGATACGCCGGTCAGCAATGCACAGATCGGCACGCTGCTCGAACAGGCGGCCCGCGCCCCTTCGGGCGGCAACCTGCAGCCGTGGCGCATCTACGTGGTGAACGATGAAGCCATGACACGCTTCAAGGCGTTCGTGCAAAGCCGCACGGAGCCCGAAGAGCCAGCCTACGATATCTACCCGCCGAATCTGAAAGAACCGTACCGCACCAGCCGGTTCAAGATGGGCGAAGACATGTACAAGCTGCTCGGCATCCCGCGCGACGATAAACCGGCACGGCTTGCGCATCTCGGTCGAAACTTCCAGTTCTTCGACGCGCCCGCAGCGTTCTTCTGCTTCGTCGATCGCATCATGGGGCCACCGCAGTGGTCCGACCTCGGCATGTTCTTGCAAAGCTTCATGCTGCTCGCACAGGAAGCCGGCATCGACACCTGCCCGCAGGAGGCCTGGTCAAACCGGGCAGCGACCGTAGCCGCGTTTCTGGAGCCGCCCGACGAGCTGATGTTGTTTTGCGGGATGGCAATCGGACATGCCAACCCTGACGCCCCGGTCAACCAGCTGGTAACGGAGCGCGAGCCACTCGGGAACTGGGCGACATTCGTGTAGGGAGAGGGCACCTCCACGGCATGCGAGTGCTGATACCCGGTAGGCAGCGACGTCTGCAGCAACCGCGCGTCGGGCGCGACGATGCGGAATAGACGGATCCGACGCGGTAGAGCGCTTCGGCCGGGCCCATGGTTCGATGGACGTAGCTGACGACCTTATCCGCAAGACCGGTGCGTCCGCCACTGTGGCTCGGACGGGAAGAACACGTCCCGCCTTTCGTTCAGTCGGTGCAGTGGCATCTCGGCCGGAACGGAGCGACCTGACTGGATCCGCACGCGGCCCGGACCGCGTGGCATCCTGTTCAAGCCCGGCCGCTGGCAACGTCGGCCCGGTAGTCTTCCACCACCTCGCGCATTAGCTGGATGTCGCCTTCGAAGGTCTCGGGCAACAGCGGCCCGAAGCTGAATCGGAACATATCCATATAGGGACTGACGTACGCCGGGTCCTTGGAGTGCGGTCGACCCATGTCGCAGTCGCGGCCAGCCAGGATCGCCGCGCCGCGGGCGTAGAGCCGCTGGTTCAGATCGTCGCAGTTCAATCCTTCCGGCAACTGCATCCAGTGGTAAAAGCCGCCGTTGCCGGTAAATACCTTTAATCCCATGGTCTCGAATGCCTCCCGGTAACGTTGCCGCTGCCAGTTGTAATGCGCCTCGATGGCCTTGCGTTGTCTGGCGATGCGTTCCGGCGCGAACAGTTCGACCGCGTAGAGCTGGCTCGGATGCGAAACGCCGCCCATCCCGAACGAGCTGAAGTTGGAGAGCGTTTCGATGTTGCGCTTCGATGCGATAATCCAGCCGATACGGATGCCCGGGCACTGCAGGCCTTTCGTGCAGGCGCCGGAAAGAAAAATGTTGGAGCTGTCCAGGTCCTCGACGTACTGAAGGCCACTCACGGACGGCGAGTGGTACATCTCGTAGGCCTCATCGAGCAGAATGCCGTTCTGAGACGACTCCGCCATCTGCATGAGCTCGCGCAGCTCAGCGCCCGCGCGCGCGTGGCCCGTCGGGTTGCTGGGATTGGAGATAACCGGAAACAACCGTGTCTTGTGATTGAGACCGCTACGGTCGAAATACTCGGCATTGGTCGGATGGAAGTTGTTCTGCGGCGTCATCGTCACCGTTTTCCAGTCCGTGTTCGTCTGCGTCAGGATATCCAGGTACGCGGGCCACTCCACGTTGCCGATACGTACCTGGATATCCTTTTTCAGGAACGACAACACCGTGTAGATGCCCGGACGACCACCCGCGAAGATCATCACGTTGTCCGGCGTAATGCTCGAACCGTAGTACGTGTTGTAGTAATCAACGATCGTTTCGCGAAGCAGCGGATGCCCCCACGCTTTGGGATAAAAGCGGTCTTCCCAGGTCACCTCTACCGACGCCGGCAACTCCGGTCCGTCGAACTTCTCGAGCGGTGTCGTGAGCGGAAAACCCTGCGACCAGGGGTGCGTGCCCTCCGTACCCATGAACTCACCGAAGGCGCCATGGAACGCATACAGCGTTTCGTAGATGCCCATAGGCGGAACGTCGTCGAGCAGGAAAGAATTGGTGCTTTGAATTTGCGGCATGCTTGTTCCAGATCTTGTGCAGTGAACGCGGGGGCTTGGGTGGCGCCGGATTATCAGCGATCCCGAGGTGGGCGGCGTGGACTTGTCAGGAGCCTGGTCATCCGTGCGGACACTCGGGAACCGACCAACTCTGGCTCAATCCGACTCGCGCTTGGGCCCGACCAGGGTCGCACCGCCATCGACGACCAGTGTCTGTCCAGTCATGTACCGACTCAGTCCCGACAGCAGATACAACACTGCGCTGCCGATATCCCAGCCGCTGCCTTCAATTCCGAGCACTGAAGCCTTGCGACGTCCTTCGCGCAGTTCGGGCGTCATGCCCTTCGCGTAGACCATCGGCGTATAGACCGGCCCTGGAGCGACACAGTTGACCCGCACGCCGTGCGGGCCGTGGTCGACCGCCATCGCCTTGGTCAACGCGATCACCGCACCTTTGGACGTACTGTAGGCCGTGAGGCCGCGCGGGCGGAGTGTCGATATCGAAGAGATATTGACGATCGCGCCGCCGTCGCCCGACTGAACCATCGCTGGAATGGCGTGTTTGCCCATCAGCATCATCGAAGTGACGTTGACGTGCATGACGCGCTGCCATTCGTCCAAGGTCTCCTCGACTACCGATTTGCGTGATCCGATGCCGACGTTATTGTCGAGCGCGTCCAACCGGCCATAACGCTCCACCGCCGTCGCGACGATGCGCTCACATTCGTCGCCTTGCGTCACGTCTCCGACCGTAAAACTCGCTTCGCCGCCCTCCTCCTCGATAGCTGCGACGGTTTGCGCGGCAGCGTCTTCTTCGAGATCGACCACCAACACGCGGGCGCCTGCGCGCGCCAGCAGGATAGCGGCCGCACGGCCGTTGCCGATCCCATCCGCGCGGCTGCCGCCGCCGGTCACGATAGCCGCCTTACCGGTGAGTCCTAGATCGATGGACGCTGACATGGGCCTCTCCTTTTCAAGTGATTGCTCCACCCATGTTAACGGTTGTTGGTGGGTTCCAGGTCGGGGTGTTTGGGCAGCGAAATGACGCCCCGGCCGTGCAATGACCGCGCCGCCGGGTCCTTCTTTTGGCCAGTTGACGGCCGCGAACCGGGTCCCTAGCCTCGGAACTCGACCACCACCGGTTGGAACCCAGACATGAACGACGTCGCCATGGAACGCGCCGAAGCGCTCGAACACGAACAGATGGAGGCGCTGGGCGAGCGTTTCATTCAGAAGTCGTGGCTATTCCACCTGGCGGACGGCGACGACAAAGCGCCGGCGCGCGCGCGAGGTCAGCAGGTCTTGATGGGCGAAGACCCGCGCCTGCCGCCAATGCCGGACGCTCCTACGCTGATGGACTTCTTCCGGTTGCGGTTTTCACCGTCTCAACAACACCTTTTGCAAAGCGCGTTGCTGGCACGCAAGAACGGCTTGCCCGACAAGATGGTATTGGCGTGCCTTCTGCACGATATCGGCACGGCGGCGTTCATCCGCTCCGATCACGGCTACTGGGGCGCGCAACTGATCGAGCCGTACGTCGATGAAGAGATTACCTGGGCCGTGCGCATGCATCAGGCGCTCAAGTTCTTCCCCGACCCGGAGATCGGCTACGAGTATCCGGCCAGCTATCGCGAGATGTTCGGCGAAGACTATCAGCCGGCCGGCTACATCCGTGCAGCGTACGAAGAAGCCCGCAACCACCGCTGGTACATGTCGGCACGCATCATCTGTATGAATGACGACTACGCGTTCAATCCGGACCTCGACGTTTCGCTGGACGAATTCGAAGACGTGATCGGCCGCCATTTCCGGCAACCCAAAGAAGGGCTCGGCAACGACAATTCGGCGTCGGCGCATATGTGGCGGACACTGCGCCGGCCGTGTAACGCGCTATAGCCGGCGCCGGTGCATGGCCCGGCGCTCCGGGGGAACTCAGGCTTCGAACTGCACGCTCACCTCGCCGAGACCGGCGAAGGTTGCGCGCGCGCTACAGCCTTCTGGCGCTTTGTAGAGACCGGTGCAGCTGCCCGTGGTCACGAACTGCCCCGCGCGCAGGCCCTCGCGCTGGCGCGCGTGATCGTTGGCAAGCCACATCAACGACGTCACCGGATCGCCCAGCACCTGTGTGCCATTGCCGGCGACGACCGCCTCACCGTTCACTTCCATGATTACCTGCGCATTGCGCATGTCCAGGTCGCGAACGTTCTCCGTGCCTTCACCGTAAATCCATGACGAATCGCCGACGCTGTCGGCGATCACGGTGGCACCCGCCTGCACTGCCGTAAAACGCGTATCTACGACTTCGATCGATGGATGCACGGACGCGACGGCGTTGATAACTTCTTCGCGGGAATAAGGTGTATCGCGCGGCGGCAGGTCGGCATCCATCAGGAACGCGTATTCAGCCTCCAGCCCGCGGATGAGCAGGCGGTCCGGCAGCGTTGCGCTGCCTTCGATCACGCCGGTCGAATAAAGTCGTGCGGCGACTGGCCCCGAGGTGCCCAGAGACGCTTGCGAATTCGGATGCGTAGCCCCAATCTTCCACGCGACGACGCGTTCGCCGAAGCAGGTCACAGTCAGATCCTGAATCTGATACCCGTCAGCTTCAGTCTGCGGAACAAGTGCCTCGGGCAGTGCTTCAAGGCGCACACCGGAGCGGCGGTGAGCTACCAGCAGGCGGGCAGCGGCAAAAGCGTCAGCGTAGTCCATCGGACGGTCTCCAAGACGAAACGGCGCGGGAGTGTAACAAGCGCCCGGCTTCGCGGGTTAGTCGGAAACGACGCGGCCAGACGGAATGGTCGCGTCGTGCCGAACCGCGACGGTCTTGGACCTGCTGCGTGCGTCCGGCTAACGTCCTGGCGAGTAAGAACAACTGCATGCGTCAGACGGCCACGTGCGGGACACTGCCGTCGCCGGATCTTGGCGGCATCCGGAACGCTGTGCAGACAAGTCGAAAAAGCTGGCCTGGGGAGTACGGCTGTGGGCAAGACCTTGTTCGAAAAAATCTGGGACGCGCACGTGGTCGCGCAGAGCGATGACGGCCAGGCGCTACTCTATATCGACCGGATGCTCATTCACGACCTGCATTACCGGCGCTTTGACGCACTGCGTGAGAGCGGCCGCAAGGTGCGGCGCCCGGATCTGCTGTTCGCCACACCGGACCACTCGACCCCAACCGACATCACGCGCATCGATCAGATCGAAGACCCGGAGATGCGTTCAACCGTCGCCGGGCTCGAGCGCAACGCCCGCGAGTTTGGCGTGACGCATTTTCCGCTGTCGGATCCGCGCCATGGCATCGTGCACGTGGTCGGGCCGGAACAGGGCATTACGTTGCCGGGCATCGTGCACGTCTGCGGTGACTCGCATACGTCAACGCACGGCGCGCTCGGCTGCATCTCGTTCGGAATAGGCGCGTCTGAAGTCGAGCACGTGCTGGTGACGCAAACGCTCTGGCAGCAAAAGCCGAGGACGATGCGGCTGAACGTCGACGGCCAACTCGGCCCGCAGGTGGGCGGCAAAGACGTGATCATCGCGCTCATCCGCAAGATAAGCGCGGCGGGCGGCGCCGGCTACGCGATCGAATACGCCGGTAGCGCGATGCAGGCGATGTCGATGGAGGGCCGGATGACGGTCTGCAACATGACCATCGAAGCTGGCGCGCGTTTCGGCATAGTCGCCCCGGACGAGGAAACGTTCCGCTACGTCAAAGGCCGGCCCTACGCGCCATCCGGGGACAAGTGGAACACAGCGCTCGCGCGCTGGCGGGAGTTGCCGTCAGACCCGGATGCCCGGTTTGATCGCGAAGTCAGCCTCGACGTCAGCCGCCTCGGACCGATGGTGACCTGGGGCAACAGCCCCGAAGAGGCGGTTCAGATCGACGAACCGATTCCCAACCCGGCCGACATCGACGACCCGGACCGTCGTGCGGGTCTGAGCGCGGCGCTCGAATACATGGACCTCAAAGCCGGGCAAATGCTCGCTGACGTCAGTGTCGACAAGGTTTTCGTGGGCGCCTGCACGAACAGCCGTATCGAAGACCTGCGGGCCGCGGCGGCCGTCGCCAAGGGGCGCAAAGCCCAGGTGCCGACACTCATCGTGCCGGGATCGGGTCTGGTCAAGGCACAGGCTGAGGCGGAAGGGCTGGACCGGATCTTCGAGGAAGCCGGCATGCTCTGGCGCCAACCCGGGTGCTCGATGTGCGTCGCGATGAACGGCGACATGCTCTCACCTGGCGAGCGCTCGGCGTCGACCAGTAACCGTAACTTCAGGGGCCGGCAAGGGCCGCAGAGCCGCACGCATCTGCTGAGCCCGGCGATGGCAGCCGCCGCATCGGTCACCGGACGGTTTGCCGATGTGCGTGAACTGACTCTCGCGAACCTGGATCAGAGCTGAACGCGCTGCCGGAGCATCACACCCATGGACGCATTCACCTTACACACCGGCATCGCCGTACCACTCGACATTCCCAATTGCGATACCGATCAGATCATCCCGGCGCGGTTTCTCAGAAAACCCGTAGACGACCCTCAGTATCCCCGCTTCTTTCTGGCCGATCTGCGCTTCGATACCGACGGCTCCGAGAAGGATTTCATCCTGAACGAGGCACCTTTTCGCAACGCGAGCGTGATCGTCGCAGACCGCAACTGGGGCTGCGGCTCATCACGCGAGAACGCCGTGACCGCGATGTTGAAGAACAACGTCGCGGTCGTCATCGCGCCCAGCTTCGGTGATATCCACTACAACAACTGCGTCAAGCGCGGCCTGTTGCCGGTGCGCCTGTCGGCTGAGGAGTGCGCGGAGCTGCGCGATTATCTGAAGCGCAATCCGGGCACGCAGTTGACCGCCGACCTGGACGATCAGGTGGTGAGTGGTGCCGGCAACCTGAGCTACCGGTTCGAAATTTCATCGTCGGACAAGCAGCGCTTGTTGACCGGACTCGACGACGTCGATCTGACTCTTCGGTACCAGGGCGACATCGAGGCGTTCGAGAAACGCCGCGAGACCGAGTTCGACTGGCTGAGCTGAGGCGGCACCAGAGCCCGCGGTGGCTCGCGCGCTTACACTCGTAAACACAGGAACAAAGCAGTTTGGACTATCAGCACATTCAGGTGTCGCGCTCTGGCGGCATCACTCGGATCCTGCTAAACCGTCCCGAAGTCCTGAACGCCATCAACCAACGCATGCACGACGAACTGCAGCATGCGTTCGATACCTTTGCCGCCGATGCGGACCAGCGCATCGCGGTAATCCGCGGTGCAGGGGAGCGCGCGTTCTCAGCTGGCAGCGACCTGAAAGCCATTGCCGCCGCCCGACAGCCGAACGTCTATCCGGCGAGCGGCTACGCCGGGCTCATCAACCGCTTCGACCTCGACAAGCCGCTGATCGCGGCCGTCGACGGCGTCGCGGTTGGCGGCGGCTTCGAAGTTGCGCTCGCCTGCGACATCCTGATCGCCACGCACCGCTCGCGCTTCGGCCTGCCTGAGCCGCGGGTCGGCGCTGTGGCGCTCGGCGGTGGCATTCACCGCCTCGCCCGCCAGATCGGGATGA
Organism: Pseudomonadota bacterium; assembly: GCA_039030335.1. Classification (GTDB taxonomy): domain Bacteria; phylum Pseudomonadota; class Gammaproteobacteria; order HK1; family HK1; genus JBCCEJ01. Next base: position 67,583 of record JBCCEJ010000008.1, read on the forward strand.
AGCAGGCGATGGGGCTCGTACTGACGGCCGAGTTGGTAGACGCGAAGCGCGGCTTTCAGCTCGGTTTCGTCAACGAACTCGTCGAACCCGATCAGCTGGAGTCAACCGTCGAGCGGTGGTGCGACGGGATCCTGGCATGCGCGCCGCTCGCCGTCAGCGCCTCCAAGCAGGCACTTCTGCGCGGTCTGGACGAACCGAGCCTCGAAGCCGCCATGGTCAATCAGGCGACCTATCCGGCGTTCGCCACGTGGCAGACCAGCGACGACCGGCACGAAGGTGCGCACGCCTTCGCCGAAAAGCGCCCGCCCAACTGGCGAGGGCGCTAACGACCGCGCAGGTCTTGCGCGCCGGTGGCGCGAAATCGCGGGGTCGCCGAGAATCTACCTCACTGGAGATATCGGAACCGCACCATGACCCCAACCCGAATTGCGCTGTTCGAGCGCTGGCCTCACCCCGTCGCCGAGGCGTTGCTGCCCGACTACCCGCGCCTCGCCGAGCACCGGATGCGGCTGGCCGATGCGCCGGACGCCAGCTGGCAGATACTCGAACGGGCACACGTCTATCAGGCCCGCTCGACCCGATCGGAACTGCCGGAACAGTTCTGGGTGGCCAAGCCGCTACTCGATCGTTGCCAGCACCTGCTCGCCATCTCGACGAATGGATCCGGGTCCGACACGATCGATCTCAGTGCCTGCACGGATGCTGGCGTGCTCGTCGTCAACCAGGCGGGCGGCAACAAACAGGCCGTGGCGGAACACGCGCTCGGTATGATGCTGTGCCTCGGCAAGAAGATCATTCAGGCCGACCGCTTTATGCGTCGCGAAGCCGATATCAAGCGCGAGCAGTACATGGGCAACGACGCGCTTGGCAAGACGATCGGCATCGTCGGCCTCGGTCAGGTTGGCACGCATGTCGCCCGCCTTGCGGGCTCGATGCTGTCGATGCGCGTGCTTGCCTACGACCCGAATCTGACCCGGGACACGTGCCGCGAACGCGGCGCTGAACAGGTCGAACTCGCCGAATTGCTCGCCGAGTCCGATTACGTGAGTGTGCACTGCCCGCGCAACGCCAGTTCCGAGCGCATGCTCGATGCGGATGCGTTTGCGGCGATGAAGCCGTCCGCCTATTTCATCACGACCGCGCGCGGCGGCATCCACGACGAGATGGCGCTGGCCGCCGCGCTCGAAGCTGGCCGCCTTGCCGGTGCCGGGCTGGACGTCTGGGATCCCGAGCCGCCGGGCCCCGAGCACCCATTGCTCAAATTCGACAACGTGCTCGTCTCACCTCATACCGCCGGCGTGACGCATGAATCGCGTGAAAACACCGTGCGAGGCACTATCGCGCAGATCGATCTGATCGCTCGCGGGGAGCGGCCACCGCGACTGCTCAATCCAGGCGCATGGGAAACCTACCAGCAGCGGCGTGCGCGAGTCGTCGCAAACGCGTGAATCAAGTCGCAGCAGGCCGAGCCGTACTCGATATTCGGCTCGGGTATCGTGGTCGTCGTCATTGCACTCATCATGCTGAATGCGATCCGGCGCCAGCGCACTGCGCGGCGCCACGGCCACATTGACACACTGTTCGCCGTCGTCCCATATTTGGCCACAGGTCTGGTGCTGGCCATCGGTCTTTTCATGAGCGTCTCAGGCTGGCGCCACCTGCCGGCTTGACGCCCCAATCGATCGACCCGCCACCAACCGAACCGACACCGGGCTGTAATTCAAAAAAACATCGCCCGCGAACCGGCGGCCATATCAGCCGTGCGTCGACCGAACCTGGAGCTACGAGCCAGGCGATTAAGACCCATGCGCGGACCGGCCCGGTGTCGACAACGTTGAGCAACCTGAGGAGCACTGCGCCGTGGCCGACTACGCCTCGATCGACGTCAATGGCTCATCCATGCGGATCTGTTGGGCGGCGCCGCCGCTTCGAGGGCCTCATCCGCTGGTCGTACTGATGTGCCACATCGGCGGACTCGACGGATTCACGGAGGACCGAATCGACCGCCTCGCGCGAGCTGGCTACGTCGCTATCGCGCCCGATATCTTTCACTATCACCCGTGGATCGAAGACAAGACCGAACGGCGCGCATCGTTGCGCGATCTGCGCGTTCTGGCAGATGTCGAGGCAGCGATCTCGCACGCGCGCATGCACATCAATGCACGACCTGGTTCATTGGGTATCGTCGGCCATTGCATGGGCGGTCGAACGGCGCTGCTGGCAGCCGGCAGCATCGGCGATATCGGTCCGCTGGTCATCTACTACGGCGGGCGGACGATGCTCTCTTGGGGAGAGGATCAAGGGCCGACGCCGTTCGAGCGTATCCCGAGCGTACACGGCCCGGTGCTCGGCTTTTTTGGACAGGAAGACCAGGAGCCGAGCCCCGCGGACGTCGAGCGCATCGAGTCCGAGTTCGAACGGCACGGCACCGCGTGTGAATTCCACCGGTTCGATGATGCCGGGCACGCGTTTCAGGATTTTCTGTCACCCACGCGCTACCGCGAGCAGCCCGCGCGGGTGTCGTGGGACCGCACGCTCGAGTTTTTGCAGGCGGAGCTCGCGCCGCAGCGTTGAACCCGGCTGGCGGTGCTAGCTCTCCGGAGCCAACACCACGCCCTCCTTGACCAGTGTCCGCAATTCGTCGTCACTGACGCCTGCTGCTGCCAGGATTTCAGCGGTGTGCTCGCCAGCCCGGGGTGGCTGACTGCGCACGTCGCCAATCGGATGATCCCCGATCTCGATCGGCAGTCGAGGCAATCGGGTCCAGATGTCCTCCTTCACTTCGACATCCAGTAGCTGGCCGCTCTCCACCAGGTGGATGTCCTCGAACAGCTCGTCCGGACGCACGACCGGCGCGAACGGAATCCCAACCCGTTCCAGGATCTCGACCAGTTGCGCCTTCGTGTATCTCACGGCGATGTCCGCTACCAGCGGAAGCAAGGTTGGACGCTCTGCGACGCGGGCTTCGTTCGAGGCGTAGTCGGGATTTTCGAGCAGGTCCTCGCGATCGAACTCACGGCAGAACCGTTGCCAGTGGTTATCACTCGTGATTCCGATGAAGACCTGATCATCGTCGGCCGTGGCAAACGGCTCATAGACTCCCCACGCACCTTCCCGGGCTGGCATCGGCGGCGTGAGTCGACCGGTGACGGCCTGCCCGGCCATGTGCTGTCCCATCAGGAACGTGGTCGACTCGAACAGTGAAGACCGTACGATCTGCCCCTTCCCGGTTCGCTGCCGCTCCTGCAGGGCAGCCAGGATGCCTACCACCGCGAAGGTGCCTCCCATGATGTCGATAACCGACGCACCGGCGCGAAGCGGCTGGCCTGGCGGGCCGGTCATGTAAGCGAGACCACCCATGAACTGCACGACCTCATCGAGCGCTGGCCGATGTTCGTACGGTCCGCTCAAAAAGCCTTTGAGCGCACAAAAGATGAGCCCGGGGTTGCGTTCCGCCAGCGTCGCATAACCGAGTTCAAGACGCTCCATGGTGCCGGGCGCGAAGTTCTCCATCACGACATCCGCGTCCGCGGCGAGTTCGATAAGCAGCTCGCGGCCGCGGGGGTGTTTGAGATCGATGGCAAGGCTGCGCTTGTTGCGGTTGAAGGTACCGAAGAATCCGGCCGCGAAGCCAGGTAGCCTACGCGTGCGATCGCCGGCCGGGGCCGGCTCAACCTTGATGACATCGGCACCCATGTCGGCGAGCAGCAGCCCGGCCGTCGGCCCCATGATCGTGTGGCAGAGTTCGAGCACGCGAACGCCCGCAAGCGGCAACGCGGCACCGTCGGCTTCTTCCTTCGTTTGAGTCGTATCAGTCATCGAGCCTCCAGGTTTGTGCACATCCAGCCGGCACTTCTTCGAGCGTCCTGACCAGGTCGCGGCGCGCGGCGTCCGGTGCCGCGGACAAACGCTCGCTAAAGCATAGCGAGATTCGAAACACCGCACTGACAGGCGTCATCGCCGCCCGCATCAGCGGCCAGGCTTCGTCCGGAACGTTGCAAACCAGGTCGAATCCAAACCTCGTCGCCACCGCCAACGAGCCGTCGCAGGTCATGAAATGAACCGCGCAGCCAGTATCCCCCGAACGGGAACCCACGACCTGATGCTGCCATCATAACGGCCTGATCGTCCGGCAGCTGGCAGCCATGCGCGCCACGCAGTATCTTGCCGGTCAGTTCATGCTTGAGGTCGATTCCGGGTTGAACACCACTGCGTCCACTATCACACCGACACTGGCCGACGGTTCGGCGCCCGGCGACGAAGCGGCCATTCTGGCGCGCCTGGCCGAACTCGGGATCAGGCACGAGACCCACCACCATGCACCCGTCTACACGGTTGACGAGGCCAAGGCCGAACGCGGTGAATTGCGAGGTAGCCACATCAAGAACCTGTTCCTGCGGAACAAGAAGGGACGGATGTGGCTGGTCACCTGCCACGAAGACCTGCAGATCGATCTCAAGAGCCTTGGCGAACTGGTCGGCGCGGGACGCTTCTCGTTTGCGAGCGCCGAGCGTCTGATGAAATACCTTGGCGTGATTCCCGGCGCGGTCACGCCGCTCGCCGTCTTCAACGACAAGGGTGGCGCAGTGCAGGTCATACTCGACGAAGCGATCCTCAATGACGCGGTAGTCAACGTGCACCCGCTGCACAATGCGGCCACAACGGCCATCACGCCAGACGATCTGCTGCGCTTTCTGGAAGCCCAGGACCACTCGCCCACGATCCTGGACATGACGCCATTTGAGAAGCCCGGCTAATGCAGAACAGATATTTCGAATACTGCCGCTTCAAAGTGCCGCCGCGTGAGCTGCTGACGAATCCCGTCGGGGTACGCAACCGCTTCCGCGCACGCGCGGAAAGCTCCGGCGGCACGATGTTCGGGTGCTGGCGCAGCCTCGGCGGTCTCGGCATGTCCCGCGATGAAGGTATCGCCCTGTCGGCGTGGCCATCGGAGGACGCGGCGCGCGGCGCACCCGATCTGGTCGGCTCCGAACAGCACTTCCTGGAAGCCTCGGTGCGGCCGGTGACTGACGACCCGGTCGGCTATACCGGTACCTACGTCTTTCGCTGGTTCGATCTGAAAGCGCAGAACTGGGAGACCTTCCGGGATCTGTCGGACGAAGCCTGGCCGACCATGGAACGGGTGTTCGATGCCAACATCTGCGGGTTCTGGCGAAGCCTCGATGTGGAGGCACCCGAGTGCGCAGTGCTGCTGTTGACGCGCTACGCCGACCTGTCGCAGTGGGAAGCATCGCGCTGGTGGCACAAGCCGCAAACCGACGCCGATGCAGCCATGTCGCGCTTCGATGCGCGCAACGATCTGACGGAGGGGTCAGTGGCCTATCCAGCGCAGGCAATCTTCGCCGGTGGGCCAGAGTAACCAGTCCAGCGAGAGATTCTTCACCACGGCACCCGCGCCCCGCATCATCGGCGAAAAGCACAATGCATCGATCCACGGCCGCAAGCGCCCGCGACGACGACACCGCGGCGCAACGCATCGAACACGCTGCACTCATCGAAGACGCTGCCGGTGTCCGTGTGCGTTTCGATGACGGCACAAGCTATCGGTTCCATGGGTTCTGGTTGCGCGACAACGCAGACGACCCGACACGGATTGATCCGGGCAACGGGCAGAAGCTCGTCACTATCCAGGCTCTGGATCTCGACCAGCGGCTAGCCGCCTGTGTCGTCGAGGCGCGTGGACAGACGCTCGCCGTGCAGTTCGCCGATTCGGCTCATGTAACCCATTTCGACGCCCAATGGCTCCGGACCCACGCCTACGACGTCGCATCCGATTTGACGTCGGGCTGGCTGCCGTCAGACATCGAACCCTGGGCCACGTGCCGTGACGAATTACTTCTCTCGACCGCGTGGAGCGATCTGATGGCAGGTGGCGACGCGCTTTGCAGCTGGCTCGGCACCGTCCGGCGTTTCGGCGTCGGCCGCGTGACTGATGGTCCGACGTACTCGGGATGCCTGCTGGACCTCGTCGAGCAGTTCGGCTTCGTGCGCGAAACCAACTACGGCAAATGGTTCGAGGTGCGAAGCGAAGCGGCGCCGGTCAATCTTGCGTATACCGCGAGCGGTCTGCAGGCCCACACGGACAATCCCTACCGCGATCCGCCACCGACGATGCAGCTTCTTTACTGCCTGGCAGATGCCGCCGACGGCGGCGAATCCGTCATCGTGGACGGATTCGCCGCGGCGCTGGAACTGCGTCGGCGTGATCCGGCCGCGTTCGAACTGCTGCGCCAGTACCGGGCGAGATTCGCCTACCGCGGCGCCGATGGCGTGCAGCTGGAAGCGCAGCATGCCGTCATCGAAACCGCGACGGACGGCGAACTCTTGGCCGTTCACTTCAACAACCGATCGGCGGCTACCGTAACGGATGTTCCGTACGACGACGTGCGCGACTGGTATCGTGCGCTCCAGCAGTTCGCAGACCTCGTCGACGAACCCGCCCGCCAGGTGGAGTTCAAGCTCCGACCTGGCGACGGATTCCTGGTCGACAACACCCGGGTCTTGCATGCCCGCGCAGCTTTCAGGCAAAGCGGCGCGCGATGGCTCCAGGGTTGCTATCCGGATCGCGACGGACTGCTGTCGACCTGGCGGGTACTGCGGCACCGACTAGAGGAGCAAACGTCATCATGAAAAGGCACTCTGAGCGCCGTGCAGGCGGCATCGATACGCTGCGCACACTGTCGGGCGGCAGCTTTGATCCGGACCGCGCGGCACGCGCGATGGTCCGCCGCCACGGCGCACTCGGCACCTACGGCGTCGATCACATTCTCGGGAATCTCTGGAATCGCCCGACCCTGTCGCGGCGCGACCGCAGCCTCATCGTCGTGACCTTTCTGACGACGATCGGGGCCACAGACGAGTTAGCCTTTCATATCGAAGGTGCGCTGAACCACGGCCTGACGCGCGACGAGGTCGAAGAGATCCTGTTGCAGGTAGCCGGCTACGCCGGGTTTCCGATGGCCATGGCCGCCAGCCGCATCGTCGACGCCGTGTGGCGCAAACTCGACGGCGTAGAGCGCCTGCCGGCGCGCCAGGAAGCCGAGTGCCTCGATGACGACGAGCGCTGGCGTCGGGCCAACGCCGTGCGCAGCGTCATGTGGGGCGGGCGCAACGCCGACGACCCGGAAGCCGATCGCGACGCCATCGTCGAGTATCTCGGCGGGGTTGGCGAGCAGGCTTTCGACTTCGCCTTTGGCGAGTTGTGGGCCAGGGACGCGCTGAGCAAACGGGACCGCAGTCTGGTGACAGTCGCGATCCTGGCCATTTCCCGGTGCACCGATGAGCTGAAGATTCATCTTCGCGTAGGTCTGAACCACGGCTGCACCCGGGCTGAACTCGAAGAGGTCATGGTGCAGTTGACCGGCTACGGCGGATTCCCGAAAGCCGTCGAGGGCCTACGCACCGCGCGAGCGCTGTTCGCAAAGCTCGACGAGCGCGCCAGATCGTAGCGCGTGTACACGCCATCGCGTCAGCGCAATTCGCCCCGCGTCGGGCGTGATAGCGAAGCGAGTCGCAGGGTCAGCATGACGGCGGCGGCGGCGAGGCCGGCGACCAGTCCGACCCAGACACCCGTACCGCCATAGTCGAGAAACAGAGCAGCCGCGAGCGCGGCCCCAAACCCGAGCCCCCAGTAAGCGCCCACGGCTAACAGCATCGGAATACGCGTGTCTTTGTACCCGCGCAGCGCGCCCATGGCGATGACCTGCGCGCCGTCCATTAACTGGAACAACGCAGCCAGAGCCAGGAACTTGACCGCAAACGCCAGCGCGACCGCGTTCGCGGGATCGGCAGGATCGAGGTAGAGCGCAGCGAGCTCTGGACCCAGCCACCAGAAACACGAGGCCGGCAACAGCGTAAAGACCGTGCCGCCGATCAGCGCCGTCCACGCGGCCCTGCGCGCCCCGACGTCATTCCTTGCACCTACCGCCAGACCAACTCTTACAGTGGCCGCCTGACTGATTCCGTAAGGCACCATGTAGGACACGGCCGTGCACTGTATCGCGACCGCGTGAGCGGCGAGTTGCTGCTCACCAAACCAGCCGAGCATGAAGGTCGAGGCCAGGAACAGTCCCGCTTCCGCCATCACGGCACCTGAGATCGGCAAACCGAGGGCCAGCATCGCGGCGAGTTCCCGGCCATCCGGCAACCACCGGAATGCAGAATCGCGGTATCTGCCCATGTCGCGATCGCGGGCCACGAAGATTGCAAGCGCGATGAACGCAGCCCATTCCACGACGACGCTCGCAATCCCGGCACCGGTCAAGCCCAGCGCCGGCCAACCGTAGTGACCGAACATCAGCAGATAATTCAATGCTGCGTTCGCGACGATCGCGATAAGCGTGATCACCATGACCGGCTTTGGGCGCGAATGAGCCGCCAACAGATGGGCCAGCACAAGAATCCCGAACTGCGCCGGCAATCCCCACACGCGCGCGCTGAGATAGGTCTGCGTGCGCACCGTGACCTCGCTCGCCTGACCAAGCCAGCCGAGCACGACCGACGCGTTTAACAACACGGCGATGCCAGCGACTGACAGAATCAGCGCGATGACAAGACCCGTGCGCACCAATGGCGCGATCTGCTCACGCCGCCCTGCGCCGAGCGCTTGCGCGATCATTGGTGCGACGGCCGCCAACAACCCGAGGCCCACCAGATACAAGAAGCCATGCGTGTGAATGCCGAGAATGCCGGCAGCAACGGCGGCAGTACCGAGCCAGCCCATCATGACCACGTCAGTGGTGCTGATCGCGACTTCGGCCAGACCCGTCGCGACGATGGGACCGGCGAGCACCGTCAGCGCACGTGCTTCGTCGTACCATGGCGCAGGCGCCGGCTCTGTGCGGGTTGGGGTCATCGGGAGTCCAGTCTGATCGCTGACCGTGTCAGCGCGGAGAAGGCAGGCGGTCGAACATCATCGTTGGAGGCGCGGCCAGGCCAGCGCCTGGCCGACTTCAGCAGCGGGCGGAACCGCCATGAACAACAATCTGTTGGGGATTGTCAGCATCACCGCGGCGATGGTGATCATCTCGTTGCAAGACACGATGGTCAAACAGTTTCATGCGTCTTACGCACTGCATGAAATCATGGTCGTGAGAGCTGGCACGGCGCTCGCGTGCATTTTGGTCTTCGTGTGGATCGCCGGCGAGTTGCGGGCACTGAAGACCCGCAACTTTCCATACCTGATGCTGCGCGGCCTGATGCTCGTGATCGCCAACAGCTGCTTCTTTCTCGGCCTTGCGTCGATGCCTGTCGCACAAAATGTCGCGCTGTTCTTCATCGCGCCGATGCTGATAACCAGTGCGTCGGCGCTGATCCTGCGCGAGCCGGTCGGGCCGCGGCGCTGGACGGCGGTGGTCGTCGGGCTGCTCGGCGTTGTCGTGGTGTTACGCCCGGACGATGGGATCATCCGCTGGGAAGCGTTCCTGCCGATCATGGCGGCGAGTGCCTACGCGTGCATGCAGTTGATGGCGCGGCGCATGGGAACCGTGGAAACCGCCGCGACGATGGTCGTGTATATGCAACTGACCCTGTTGAGCTTCAGTCTCATCGTGGGCCTGTTTGCCGGAGACGGCCGCTTCAGCGGCGGCGGTCACGTGTCAACCGAGTTCTTGCTCCGCGCGTGGCAGACACCGTCCCTTTCCGATCTCGCGCTGTGGATTCTGATGGGTATGCTGAACGTGGCCGGCGGCTATCTGATGACCCAGGCCTATCGCGTAGCCAATGCAGCGCTGGTCGCCCCGTTCGAATTCGTGGCGATCCCCTGCTCGGTGTGCTGGGGATTCGCGCTCTACGCGGAAATACCGGACCGCGGCGTACTGTTGGGCATTGCGTTGATTCTTGGCAGCGGGATGTATATCGGTCACCGCGAGCTGACTCTGGCGCGCGCGCGCAAAGGTGGCGATGCGGCGCCAACCTGACGTCGTAGCGCGTGGACCATCAGCGGCTGGACGAGTGCCTCCCGGCCATGCAGCGACCCGTTGGCGATGAGGTGTATCTCGGAGAGCATCGCCCGCTATTCGTCAGCGTAGGTCCCGGCTTCCGGGTCTATCAGCACGAATTCGCCTTCGACCTTCACCGGATAGACCTTCAGCGGCTCGTAGGCCGGAGGCGTGCGTACCGCGCCCGTGCGCACACAAAAGCGCGCCATATGTAGCGTGCAGACGATTTCTCCGTCTTCGACATAGCCGTCGCAAAGCGACCAACGGTCGTGTGTGCAGGTGTCATCGACCGCAAAATACTCGTTATCGACCACACATACCGCGATCGGATCGCCATCCCACTCGTAGAGGAATGGCCGGTCCGGTTCGACCTCGGCCTTCGCGCAGGCCTGAACAAAGCCCATTTGAATCTATCCCAACCGATTGTCGACTCACGCTGCGGTAGCGGACGGCGCAGGCGCGTGCGTTCGCCATGAGAACATAGACAGATTGTTCGTCAGTGCGGGCGTGCGGTCCAGCGCAAAGCGATACTCGACTACGACCCGGCCGAGACGATGCGGGTGGCGGAGCACGGCATGCGGGTCTGGCAGGATGCAGTTACCGATCTGCGGTGAACCCGGGGGTTCGGGTAACCTGTGCGCTTCGCTGCGACGTTAGATGAGGAACCGCAATGGATGCGCTTGCGAGTGGTTACGGCCTGATCGAAGGGCCGGTGTGGGATGACGACCGGGGACTGCTGTTCGCTGACGTCATGAACGGCGGGGTGCGGGCGCTCGACAGTGCGGGCAACGTGGCCGATATCGTGCCAAAACGCCGCGGCATCGGCGGCATGGCGCTTCACGCGGACGGCGGACTGATCCTGGGTGGGCGAGAGATCATCTGGCAGCCCACGGGAGACGCCGACGCCACTACGCTGCTCGACAATTCCGTGACCGATGAGGCGATAGGGTTCAACGATCTGACGACGGATGAAGACGGCCGCATCTGGGTCGGGTCGCTCGCGTTCCGCGTCTTCGCCGGTGAACCGTTGCGCCCCGGCCACCTGCACGTTATCGACCTGGACGGAACCATTCACACCGTCTCAGACGACGTCACGCTGACGAACGGACTCGGTTTCTCGCCAGATGGACGGACCCTGTACCACAGCGATTCGCGGCGCAACACGGTACGCGCCTACGACGTCACCGGGCCCACCAGCGTGTCGCCATGGCGTGCCTTCGCGACGATAGAAGGAGGCATTCCGGACGGCCTGGCCGTGGCCGAGGACGGCTCGGTGTGGGTCGCCATCGCAGACGGCGGCCGAGTTGCCGTATTCAATCCGGACGGCTCGCTGCGCGAGAATATTGCCGTCCCGCTGCCGATGGTGACGAGCGTTTGCTTTGGCGGGGACGGCTTGCGAGACCTGTACATCGTGACCGGCTCACGCGGCGGTCCGCACGACAACTGCGGTTCTGTATATCGACTGCCGGCCGATGTCGCCGGGCTACCGCTCCCGCCATGTCGGGTCCGCCCCAGTTGAGCATTCCCGCTGGTCCACGACCCGGTAGCACAGTGGCCTGTCGCACGTGAACGCGCGAGTCCTGGTAACCGGCTTCGAAGCCTACGGTCCGTGGCCGGTCAACCCATCGGCGGCGATTGCCGAGGCTCTGGACGGCAAGACCATGGACGGATACCACATCACGGGGCGCGTATTGCCGGTTGCGATGGACGCGATAGGCACGGCGTTGGACGACGCGCTGAACGAAACCCAGCCGGATATCGTTGTGAGTGTTGGACTGTACGCGGGCGCGGCGATGCTGCGGGTTGAGCGTATCGGCATCAACGTCGCCGATTTTGCGCGCCCGGACAACAGCGGCGCGCACCTGACTGATGAACCGGTCGCGGCAAACGGAGCCGACGCGAGGTTCGCGACCTTGCCGGTACGACAGATTCAGCAAGCGCACGTGGCGGCCGGCTTGCCGTCCGTGGTCTCGAACTCCGCGGGCACCTACCTCTGCAATGCGACGCTCTACCTGTTGCTCGAACGCACGGCGCACCTGGCGCGGGCCTTGCCTTGCGGCTTCATTCACGTTCCGTTCCTGCCGTCGCAGGTCGCTGCACTACTCGACGGTGCCGCCGACGGTGCGAGCGGCGCCAGTCCGGGACTCGATCAGACGCCGTCGATGCATCTGGACGACATGGTGCGCGGCGTGCGTATCGCCGCCGAGGTGAGCGTGGCGCAGGCCGTGGCGTCATGACCACACAGACTCACGCATCCTGCACCCGGACAGTCGAGGCTGGACGGAACTGTCGCGGACAGCAACCGAATCTCATCGTTTCGCACGGCCGCGTTCCGACGACCGTAAGACTGTCGGCGTGATGAGGCATCTCACCCACTAACCGAGGAGGCGCAGACGCCGCCATGAACTTCAAAGACTGGACTGTGATCATTACGGGCGGCGGTACCGGTGTAGGTGCCGCCGCCGCGCTGATGCTGGCACGAGACGGCGCCAACATCGTGGTCAACTACTCTCGCAGCGCCGAGGCTGCCGAGATGACGGCCAACGCGTGCCGCGAGGCAGGCGGCAACGTGCTCGTGTGCCAGGGCGACGTCTCCAGCGACGACGACTGCCGACGGATCGCCAAGGAGACTGCCGATGCCTTCGGCCGCATCGACGGGCTCCTGAACAACGCCGGCACCACGCAACTGGTGGCGGACAACAATCTGGACAGTCTCGAGGCTGACGACTTTCTGCACATCTACGCGGTCAACGTCGTCGGCGCATACCAGATGGCGAGAGCCGTGGTGCCGCAAATGCAGAGTCAGGGGGCCGGCAGCATCGTCAACACTTCGTCGATCGCCGGGGTCATGGGCATCGGCAGTTCGATCGCCTACGCGGCGTCAAAAGGTGCGATGAACACGATGACCCTGTCACTGGCACGCCTGCTGGCACCGGCCATTCGCGTGAACGCGATCGCGCCCGGCTTCATCACCGGACGGTGGTGGCTGGACAAACTCGGGCAGGAGGGTTATTCGAAAATGGTCGAAGGTGTCGAGCAGTCGGTACCGCTGGAGCGCGCCGGCACGCCGGAAGACATGGCCGAAGCGGCCCTGTTTTTCCTGGGCGCAGCGAACATTACAGGCGAGGTTCTAATCTCTGACGCAGGTCTGCACCTCGGCGGCGCGCCGCTCATCGCCCGCTAACCAAACGCCCGCTCGCGCCCGCCGGGAGCAGGCCGGAGCTGGCGAATCCTGAAGTCCCACTTACGAGGCAAGATATCCATGCAGCTCTACACCTCTATTGGCCCGAACCCGCACGTCGTGCGGATGTTCATGGCTGAAAAGAATCTCGAATTGCCGACCCAGACTGTCGATCTGCGTGGCGGCGAGAATCGCCGCGCGCCTTACAACACCGACGTCAACCGCCGCGGACAGTCGCCGGCCCTGGTGCTCGACAGCGGCGAACAGCTCGCGGAGATCACCGCCATCTGCGAATACCTGGACGAGTTCCAGCCGGAGCCACCGCTGATCGGTTCGACGCCAGAGGAGCGCGCGATGACGCGTATGTGGGTACGGCGCATCGATCTGGGCGTCTGTGAGCCGATGGCCAACGGCTTTCGGTACAGCGAAGGGCTCGAGATGTTTAAAGAGCGCATCCGCGTACTTCCCGAAGCGAGCGACGGCCTCAAAGCCATCGCCGCCGATACACTCGCGTGGCTAAACGGGGAACTCGCGGATCGAGAGTTCGTCTGCGGAGAGCGTTTTACGCTCGCCGATATCCTGCTGTTTTGCTTCGTGACCTTCGGGAATGACCGGGGGCAGCCGTTGGCCGACAGCAATACCGCCGTTCAGGAATGGTACGACCGCGTGGCGCGCCGTCCCAGTGCGAGTGCCTGAGCCAGCCTTCGAGAACCCAACGACGGCCGGGCGCCAACGACGGCCGGGCGCCCGCCGCTTCCGATGCGAGTTCGAATCCAGATGAAGTTTTACGATTGCCAGACCGCACCATCTCCGCGCCGCGTTCGTATGTTCATCGCGGAAAAGCATCTGAACATCGAAACAGTGCAGGTCGACTTGCGCAATGGGGAACAGCTGAGTGAGGCCTTCCTGGCCGTCAATCCACGGGCGACTGTCCCGGTTATCGAAACCGACTCGGGTGCGCGTTTCCTGAGCACGGCGGGCTGCCGTGCCTACCTCGAAGCCTCCCACCCGGAGCCGGCCCTGCTCGGACGTGACGCCACCGAACGCGCTGAAGTTGCGGATCTGATTGCGGCTATCGAGGCTGATGCGTTCATGGCGGTCGCCGAATGCCTGCGCAATTCCGCTAAAGGCATGCGGGGCCGTGCGCTGACAGGCCCTCAGAGCTACGCCCAGATCCCGGAACTCGCCGAGCGTGGACGGACCCGCGCGGGTCGCTTCCTGCCGGAACTGAACGCCGCGCTGGAGGGCCGCGAGTTTCTGGTTGGAGAAACGCTGACAGCAGCCGACATCGACGCCTTCGTGTTCGTGGAGTTCAGTCAGTGGATCAAACTCGACGTGCCGGCGACGCTCACGAACCTGGCGCGTTGGCGGACAGCCGTCGCAGCACGGCCGAGTGCCGGCCTGTAGGCGTCACGCTCGAGGTTTCAGCCCGCCGATGCGACGCGATCGCGCAATGACGCCACATCGCGGCAGCCGAGGTTGCTCATGACGTTGCTGAGGTCGGTACGTAGCAGACGCGCCGTGTGTTCGCCGCCGCGCTCGCCGAGGGCCGCCGCGCCAAACATGAACGCACGTCCGAGCATCACGAAATCGGCGCCGAGGGCCAGCGACCGCGCGATATCCATGCCGCCGCGCACGCCGCTATCCAGGATGATCCGGGCCTGGCCGCCGACCGCGCCGGCAATTTCCGGCAGCACCTCGATCGATGCCGGCGCACCGTCCAGCTGGCGCCCACCATGGTTCGAGACCATGATGCCGTCGACTCCGCGGCGCACCGCCTCTTGTGCGTCAGCCGCCGACATGATGCCTTTCAGCACCATCGGGCCATCCCATTCGTTGCGAATGCTGTCCACATAGCTCCAATCGAAAGTACCGTTCAACTCCTCGCCGACAAATGCGAGGAAAGTCTGCAGGTCGTCGGTCGGCGAGTACCGCTCCAACGATGGCAGACGGGGTTTGCCCTCGGAGACCGTCGCCATCGACCACTGGGGGCGGGTCATACACTGCCAGACCATCGACGGAGACAAGCGAAAGCCGCCGCCGACGCCTGCTCGCATCTGCCGCTCGCGGCGGGAGATCACCGGCACGTCGACCGTGACCAGTAACGTTGTGAACCCGGCCTCCCTGGCGCGCGCCAGCAGGTCCACGCGCATGTTGGGGTTGCGCGGCGGGTACAACTGAAACCAGCCCATGCCGTCCGCCAGCTTACCCAGGTTCTCGATGGTCTCATTGGCCGCGGTACTCATCGAATACGGGATGCGGTGCCGGGCGGCGGTGCGGGCGAGAATCCGGTCGGTACCAGGCCACGCCAGACTGTTCATGCCGACCGGAGCGATACCGAACGGCGCCGAGTATTCGGATCCGAAGAGTTCCGTCGACAGTTCGGGGGCAAACTCGCCTTGCATGAACCGGGGTGTCAGCGTCACCGCATCGAAGCGGGACCGGTTGCGCGCCTTGCTGACGTCTTCACCAGTACCCGAGTCGAGAAACTCCCACGCAAAATGCGGCATCCGGCGTTTGGCGAGGCGCGCCAGATCGCTGATGGCGGGATAGCGCTGTAACAGTTCTTCGTCTGAAACCACAGGTCGGCACTCATCTTCGCTGCGAGGGTTAACGCTGCCACATGATACGCTCTAGGCAGACACGGGGGAGCCTTGAAGACATGCACATTAATGCTCTGGGAAAACAGATCGGCGTCGAGATAACGGGCGTGGATGTGCGCGATCTCGGGCCTGGCGAGTTCGACGCCATATACGCCGCCTGGCTACGCTACGGCGTGGCGGTAGTGCGCGACCAGCATCTCGAAATCGATGAGTTCCTGAGCTACAGCCGGCGCTTCGGACGCCTCCACGAACATCCCTCCAAGAGCACTCGCCATCCCGAACATCCGGAACTGACGGTGCTCGGCATCGACAAGTTCGACGCCGACGGTAAGCTCATCGAAGCCGTGTACGCGCGCGGCGGCGCCACCTGGCACACCGACGGCGCGTATGAACCGGACCCGTACAAAGCCACGCAGCTCTATGCGCTGGCCATACCGAGTCGCGGCGGCGACACGCTGTTCGCCAGCATGTACGCAGCTTGCGACGGGCTGCCGGCAAAGTTGAAGGAACGTCTGGTCGGCGCCATGGGTGCCTTCACATATGGCGGGCGCACCGATGAGAACAGCGCGCTATTGAATCCCGAGGACCGCGCCTGGACGCCAGTACATCATCCGATTCTACGCCGGCATCCGGAAACCGGGCGGACTGGCCTTTTCTTCGATCCCGGCAAGATCGTCTGCATCGAAGGAATGAGCCGGAGCGAAAGTGATGACTTGATCGACGATCTGACCGAACGCATGGTGCAGCCCGACGGCCAGTACCGTCACCAGTGGCGCAAGGGCGACATCGTGATCTGGGACAACCGGTGCTGTTATCACAAGGCGGCTGCCGACTACCCGCCGAACGAAGACCGCATTCACTGGCGCGTTTCCATCAAGGAGCCGCTGTCAACCGAAAGCCCGCACAGGCAGGGGAGCGTCGCATGAGTGCCTTCCCGGCCGCTTGATTCCACAACCGTATTCTCATAATCCAGTTCCTCCTTCGGACGGTGAAACGCCATGCACTATGATTCGATCGCCAACGCCCACGGTCTGAAACACGACCCGTTCAAAGCGCTCATTGCACCCCGCCCGATCGGCTGGATCGGCAGCGTCAGCAAAGACGGGGTCAATAACCTCGCCCCATACAGTTTTTTCAACGCCGTGGCAGATCGGCCGCACTACGTGATGTTTTCTTCTAAAGACTACAAAGACAGCGTCCGAAACATTCACGAAACCGGTGAGTTCACGTGCTCGCTGTGTACCTGGCCAACCCGGGACAATATGAATCTCAGCTCTGCGCCGCTGTCTGCCGAGACCGATGAGTTTGCGGTCTCCGGCCTGTCCGCGACCGCATCGAAATTCGTCGCACCGCCGCGCGTCGCCGAAGCGCCCGCCGCGCTCGAGTGCAAACACTGGAAAACGATCGAGCTGCCAGACGTCGACGCCGAGACCGGCACCGGCCACTACGTGGTATTCGGGCACGTCGTCGGCATCTATATCGACGATGCATTCGTCGCCGACGGCATCGTCGATACTGCCGGTATGCGACCCATGGCGCGCATGGGCTACATGCAGTACAGCGCGGTACGGCCTGACACCGTCATCGAGATCAACCGACCGCGGATGGATGCTGAGGGCAACATCGCCGAGTCGCAACCGTCCAGCTGGGACGGACAGTACCGCTAGCGACCAGCCCGTTGCGTCCGCTTACGATCATCGAAGCCGGCCGCGGCGAACAGGCGTACTGGCGGGACGTGCTGGCCTACCGGGATCTGCTGTGGGTTCTGGTATGGCGAGACCTCTCGGTGCGGTACAAACAAGCCGTCGTGGGCGTCGCGTGGGCGTTGCTCCAGCCATTGTTCACGATGCTGATCCTGTCGTTCGTGTTCTCGCGGCTCGCCAGACTGCCGTCACCCGAGGGCGTACCCTACGTTCTACTCGTGCTGTCCGGGGTTCTGCCCTGGACGCTGTTTTCAGGGGGCGTCAGCTCGCTCTCCGGCAGTCTCATTACAAATGCCAATCTGATCACCAAGATCTACTTCCCCCGCATTCTCGTGCCGTTCGCGGCAGCGCTGACGAGTCTGGTGGAATTCTGTCTCGCGATGGGGCTGCTGCTCCTGATGTTGCTCTGGTATGGGGTGTGGCCGGATGCGAGGGTGTTCGCGCTGCCGCTCTTCCTGCTGCTGGCGCTCGGCACCATGATCGGCACGGGTGTCGCGGTTTCCGCGCTGAACGTCGCGTATCGTGACTTCCGCTATGTCGTCCCTTTCACGCTGCAGATCGGCCTCTATCTGACGCCGGTTGGTTTCACCACATCGCTAGTTCACGAACACTTGCCAGCCGCTTGGGTATGGCTCTACTACCTGAATCCCATGGCCGGCGCGATCGAGGGTTTTCGCTGGAGTCTGTTCGGCGACCCCACCGAGCCGTACTGGACGGGGATCGTCATATCTACCGTGGTCATGATGGCGCTGCTCTATGGCGGCATCCGTTTCTTCCGGCGCACCGAGCGGACATTCGCGGACATCATCTGACATGGCCACAGTGAACGAACCGGTCATTCAGCTGCGCGGGCTGGGAAAACGCTACCGCATCGGTCAACACCTGAATGCGGACGTGCGCTTCTCGCGCTTTAGTGAAGTCTTGATGAAGGGCGTATCGCGCCTGTTCGGGATCCGCGGCGAGACCGGTGCATCTGAGTATTTGTGGGCCCTCAAAGACGTCTCCTTCGACGTGCGCGACGGCGAGGTACTCGGCATCATCGGGCCTAACGGCTCAGGCAAGTCGACGCTGCTGAAGCTGTTATCGCGGATCACCGATCCGACCGCGGGGCGCATCGAGCTACGCGGCAAGGTCGCGAGCCTGCTCGAAGTTGGCACCGGCTTTCACCCGGAACTGACCGGGCGCGAGAACATCTTCCTGAACGGCGCCATCCTCGGCATGACGCGCGTGGAGATCCAAACGCAGCTCGATGACATTATTGAATTCGCCGGCGTCAACGACCTGCTCGATACACCGGTCAAGCGGTACAGCTCGGGTATGTCGGTGCGGCTCGCGTTCTCAGTGGCAGCCCATTTGCGTCCCGACGTGCTAATCGTCGATGAAGTGCTGGCAGTTGGCGACGCGCAGTTTCAGCAACGTTGCCTCGGGCGCCTGGAAGACATCGCTCGCGGAGGGCGCACCGTGCTGTTTGTCAGCCACAACCTGCAGGCGGTCGCGAACCTGTGTTCCCGTACGGTCGTGCTCGACCACGGGCAGGTTACATATGACGGCGATGTGGTCGGCGGCGTCCAGCAATACCTGGAAGGAGCCAAGGCCGCTGCCCGCCTGCACTACGAAACCGAGTCGCGCAGTACAGACCCGCACCTCATTCGCATCGACATCACGCAAAGGGGTTATGACAACGGCGCGTTCTCGATGCATTTGCCGATCGAAGTGGAGCTGGAAATCGAACTGGCCGGAGAAACCGGCCTGCATACGCATCTCATTGTCGACAGCACGGCCGGTGTCCGCGTGTGCCATACGGCCGAGACCTTCACCGATAACGGCGATGAGTTGACCAACGCATCAGCGCGGCGCTGCACGCTGCCAGCCGGTACGCTGGCGGCAGGTGAGTACCGACTGTCCGTGCTCCTGACGCGGCCTATCGATCGCAAGGTGATGGAAGAGCTCCGCCACATCGCATCGTTCTCAGTCGCCTTCACCGGGCCCGGCACCGATCGGTTGGACAGCAACGCCGTCGCGAGCGCGACCGGTCCGAGTCTGTTGCAGTGGGAACGTCTGCTCTGAAGCGGATGTGTGCGGTCGACTGACTAGGTAGTCGCCCGCTGGCGTCGAAACAGGCGCGTATCAGGTAATACGACCAAGGCCGCAAAGATGCACATCGCCGCCATGATCGGACCAAAACTCGCAAAGCCGATCGACGCGTAAACCCATCCGCCCACCAATGCGGCCGTCAGCCAGCCAACGCTCGCAACGGATGTGTTGAGGCCCATGACCACGCCGCGCACATCGGGCGGCACGTTCGCCATCGCCGCCAGCAGCGGCGGACGCGCCATCGCGTTGAAAAAGGAAAACACCGTGGCCGCAACCATCGTGAGCTCGAGGCCGGGGCGCCACAGGAACAGCACTGCGGCGCATGCGGCCGTGATCACCATCATCACGGCGAAACTGACGCGCCGGTACGGGAACCGGTCGGCCAGTTGACCGCCGAGGATCGTTCCGACGATGTTGCCGACGGCAAAGCCGAGCAACGGCACCGCGACATCCTCGATCGATAGTTCGTATGCCGTGCGCAGGAACGCCGGGTAGTAAAACGCGGCGAGGCCAAAACACACGCGCTCGAGGATCAGCGCGGCGAACAGACGGGATATGGGGCCATCCAATACCGATCGCAGCGGACGCGCCTCACCACCTGCCCGGCTCTCCGAGGCGAGCGCCGGCTGTCGCAACACCACGGCAGCCGTGCAGATTCCGGCGGCGAGCGATAGTCCGGCCAGTCCCAGAAACACGCCGCGCCAACCGACCTGGCCGCCCAGCCAGGCCGCGAGGGGTACACCGATTAGGAGAGTCAACGACTGCCCGCTCATAACATAACCAAGCGCGCGGCCGCGGTGACTGTCGCCGGTGCGCAGCGACACCTCCGCCATCGACGTCGCCGTAAAGCAACCGCAGCACATGCCGCCGAATGCCGTCCACATGACCAGCAGCCAGTAGCCTTGCGCGACCGCCATGGCTGCCATCATCACCATCAGCATGAGCGGTGAGAAGACGAGAAACACGTCGCGACCTATGCGATCGGAGGCCCGCCCGGCGATATAGGCCGCAACACCCCAGAACACCGAGGTCACGCCAAACAGATTTGCGACGGCCGGCAATGACACCTCAAAATCGACCGACATATCGAGCAGGAAGGGCGAACGCACGCTGCCGCTCGCCGTGGCGGCAAACATACCCACACAGCAGACTGCGACCAGCGCCCAGGGCATGGCCGGCGCCGCGCGCTGCGTCGTGGCAGTACTCAAGAGCTGCGCAACACCGGACCGGACGAAGGTGCGGTTAGACCAGCGGATGCGGGGGTGGGGAGGATCACCGGAACATCATAACGTATCGCCCGGCGGGTATACCGATTCCCAGGTGAACGAGGCAAGGCTTTGGAAAGGCGCCGGCGGCGTGAGTGCGCGAGCGCGAGGTGCATCCGCCCGGGCCGTCATCTACGCTTTTCGACCCGGTCGACGGCACGTGCAAAATCCGCAGCCGTCATGGGCCGCCGATCTCTGTCAGCTGCCAGCACATGCGCAAAAAATTCCCGCAGCTCCACATCCTCAACAGGCAGCATCGCCTCGGTCTCCAGCGTCCAACCCTGCGCGATCGAGGCGTAGGATTCCTCGGCCGAGGGCCTTTCGAACGGATGCCGCCCACAGTAGATCTCGAACAAGACGACCGCCAGCGACCAGAGATCGTGTCCGGGTTCCGGGCGCGCGTCGGTGAATGCCTCGGGCGCCATATACAGCGGCGTGCCGGCGGGGCCGCTAAGGCGCATCTCACCCCCTCCCGCCGCGCCACGGTCGCCCGTTATTCGCGCGAGCCCGAAATCGAGCAGCTTCGGCGTATCTGTATCCGTGAATCCGATATTGGTCGGCTTGATGTCCCGGTGGAGAATGCCGGCACCGTGTGTGCGGTCGAGTAATCTGGCGAGCGTGGCGGCGAGCACGAGCATCTCGTCACAGCTGAGCGGGCCGTCAGCCAGTTGCTCCGCCAGCGTGCCGCCGGCCAGGTATTCAAGCACCAGAATCGGAAAGCCGTGCCACATCTCGGCACCGTGGATGATGGCGAGATTCGGATCGGTTATCGCCGCCATCGCGCGGGCCTCACGGCGTAGCCGCTGCGTATCCTCGGGCGTGGTTCTCGGCAACGTCTTCAACGCAACTTTCCGATCCAGGGACACATCGTCGGCGAGGTAAACGACGCCCATCGCGCCAGCGCCGAGCCGCCGTCTCACCACGAACTTGTTGAGGAGTTTCTCGGGCAGTACGGCTGGGCGTAGCGCACCGCCACAACTGGGGCAGCTATCAGCGCCCTCGCTTTGAATCCGGCCGCACTGTGTGCACTCGAGAGCCGGTGCGTCGTCCGACGCCGTCATATCGGAAAAACCAGACGACTCACGCATGAGTCGAGACTCGAGACCGGCTCCAGCCGCGCCCGTCAGAGCGGCGAGCAAAGCATGGTCGTCGGCGCTGTAATCGAGTTCACTTCGTTTCGGACCCAGCACCACTACGCCAACCAGACCGAGCGATGAATCCGGCGTTGCGCTCGGTAACGGCAACACCAGTGCCGCGCCCGCATCTGCCAGCCAGATGCGGTCAGCGGCCGAGAGGGCCCGCACCTTGTCATTGGGCTTAAGCAGATCGACCAGTAACGGATCCTGAGTACCGGCTAACAACGTTGTCAGACCGGAACCATCGACCAGTCTGCGTATCGCGCCGGCCAGCGGCTGATAGCCTCGACCGTCTACCTCGCGAGCCGCCAATCCGATCGACTCCGGATGCAATGCTCGTTCGATCGCAGCTGTGAGGATTCCGACGAGATCAGAAGTACTGGCCGCGGCACGCATCGCGGCGGCGGCTTCGGAAAAGATCCTCGATGCGTCGTGAGCCTCACGAAAAAACAGCCTGTCGACTAGTGGGCGTACTCTCTGCCGGATGGCCAGCGCCACTATTCCCGCAACTAGGAGAGTCAAGGCGTAGGCCGCGTCTTCTTCAACCAACAGTTGCGCTATGGGTAATTCGCGGCGCTCGAACAACAGCGCGATCAATAACCCGAACGGCATCAAGAGCAGCAGCGTCGCGATAGCACGCGCAAGCCAGTACTGAGCAGCCTGGCGCAACAATACGAACACGCCAAGGATATGTTGCACCGTTACGGAGTACGCCGTGATCGCCGCCATGCCCAGCAGGGCCAGCAGGTTGACGGGGAGCACAACCGTGCGAAATGTGTCGGTGTAGATAAATGACGCCAACGGCGGAACGAGCGCCGGCACTATCGCGATCGCAAGAGGCGGGACGGCAGCGACGACAATCCCGATCGCGAACAGCCTGATACGGCGACGCTCATCCTCTGGCGACCGACGCAACCGCACCAGGATAAAAGGTACGACCGGCGCTATCGGCCCAAAGACCAGTGCCCAATAAACACTCGTTGGATGATTCGCATCGAGCGTTGCCAATGGACCAAGTTCCGGCGCCGCGCCGCACCAGGCACGGAAAGCACCCAGCGTCGGGCTAACGGCGATCGCCGCATTCGCAACTATCAGGATCCCGCCCATCACCCACAGCGATGCGATCCAGATATTCAGCGCGCGCGCGTTCCTTGGACTGACCAGCGCACGGGGAAAATCGCGGAAGAACAACCAGACGACAGCTGGCAGGAAGGCACCGAGTTTCAGGGCACCGACAGTGTCCGTTATCCACGTCATGCCATCGGGCAAGACACTCGACAACGCCGGCATCGGGGGCTGCGCGTAAAACCCGGCGACGAGCAGGAACATCAGGCCGAGAAATCGCACCCGCGGTTCCATACGCCCTCTGGCTACGAGCCGTATCCCGAACCCGGCGAAGGTGAGCGTGACAATCGCCCGGTGCCAGTCCTGAACCTGCGTGCGCTGGCACCATTCGGCACCGGCCGATGACGCTGCCAACGCCGCCAGGCCAAAAGCGATGACGGCCACGGCAAGCGCGGCGATAACGCGAAGGCACGCGTCCCACACTTTCGGCCACGTCACTAACGGCATTGCCGGCGACCCTACCACTCAACGTCGGTCAGCATCCGTGCCGTTCTTGTTCATCCGTGAGCGCGTCGGAAAACTCTGTGCATGAGACACAACTAACCAACCGCTCGAACGTACTCTACTCGTGATAACTCGAAATGGCGACGAGACGAACCGTACGCATCAATCGCACACACCGACTTGGCACGCTGCGAATATCAAGGCATTGTGCTTCAAGACGACTCTTACGATGACGCAGGAGCAGACGGTCATGCCGACAACGCTTGCTGAATGGCTGGCGGCGTGTGGGGATCAGGCGGCCATCGCATTTACCGATGTGGTTGGTTCCACGCAGCTGCTGTTCGATCGGCAAACGATGGAATTCGAGAACCTGCTCGAAGCACACCGTGCGCAGGTCGAAGTCCTTACGCACGAGTTCGGTGGCCGCATCATCGAAATCACGAGCGATGCGACCTTCGCCGCGTTTCCGTCGGTTGCGCCGGCCTGCCGGTACGTACTCTCGCTGCATCAGGACTGTGGCTCACCTCAACTCGGTGTGCGTTGCGGTGTGCATATTGGCGCCGTGCAGGTCAGGGACGGCATTCTGGTCGGCCGCAACGTTTACTACGCCGCGCGCGTACGTGATCACGGTTCCGGTGCAGAAGTCTGGCTGAGCGAAGAGGCGCGCGTCGCGGTAACAGAAGAAGACCCCGCGTTCGCAGCGGGCTTGAGTTTCTCGCATCATGAAGTTTGCGATCTGAAAGGTGTCCCGGATCCGAAGACGCTGTGGCGAATCGTTTGAGATGTGCACAATTTCGTAATGTGTCTCAGGCAGCCTCCGGACCGGAGAGGAACACCGTTCGTCTCCCATGAAATTTGTGCCTGAGTGTGTCAACGTGTCTGGGGCTCGATCTTGGTTGCCAGGAGAACTCGGAGATGATTTCACGACGTGTTGCTCTTAAAGCCCTCGGTCTCGTGCCTGCGCTGGGCGCCGGTCAGGCAGCAGCCCAGGCATCGGTCTGTGACTCGATTCATCTGCCCAACAGGCCCAAGGGCATCCGGCAGATCATGAGGAAAGCAAAGATCTACGCGGACACGGCCCGGCCCGGTTGGTGGACCCAAAATGCGACACGCGGTCTCAGCGGTGAGAAAAACTGCGAAAAGTATCGTCGTATTGCCATCGATACATGGAGCGCCTTCGTCCAGGGGGTGAAACATTTCGACAGCGAGAGCATTCCGCACAGAAATCTCCTGAAGGGAATCTTCAAGTCGATGGATGGCGGGGAGGAGACCAACACCGGCGAGAAACTCGTCGACCGTCTCGAATCGTACGACCACCTGGACCCGTTCGACGGCAACATGACGAACTACACCTACGCAGAGCTGATGGGCTGTGCGTACATATGCGGATACGAAGCGGCCCGCGTCCAGTCAACGACGTCGAATCCACAACTCGTCACGCTTCGCAGCTACACCGAGGCATGGAAAACCGTTCAGGCCTCCGCGATTGCCGTCAGTGAGAGGCGCGCGCGCAAACAAGGATATGACGGTGAGCCCAAGGCGGTCGTTCTGGGTGGTGGCTGCTGAGCAGGCACACTGAATCGACGGAACTGGTTGGCCGTTCCGACGCCCCGGAAAGCTCTGACGGGCGGTTTCGAACCGACTCCGCCTGAGTAATCCCGAGGCGACCGGGCACCCGATCCACGAGTGGCTTCACACGCCGCGCCGCGGTATCTTGCGCGCTGCTTCCAACCGGCACCGAGATCACCATGTGGCACTCCGTTTACAGGCGCGACCGCGTAGTTGCCAACAAGCGCAACGCTTCGCACCCAGCGGTGCTGAAAAGATGTGCCAACCGACCCACCAGTCGCGTTGCATTAAGTCTGATCGGGGCGCTCCTCGGCGCCTGCCTGACGATGCTGACGCCGCCGGTCGCGGCCGACGAACCGCGATTATCAGCCTTCACCCCGAAACTCGTCGCACTGGAAGACTTTCTCTACGTCTGGACGAGTGGAGAGGAAGGCGTCGGCGATGGTCAGGACAAGCTGGTGACGATCGACGTCCGGCCGCAGTCCATCACCTTTACCAAGGTCATACACGTGCTGGCTGTGGGCCGCGGCAATGAGCCCGCCTCTCTGACCTTCTCCAGTAACCGGGGCGCGCTCTGGGCGACCGGCCTTGCCAGCGATCGGATCTTCATCTTCGACATTCTCAGCGACCCGTCGCAGCCACGTCTCAGCGCCGTGATCGATGACCTGCCGAAAGTCTCAGGTGGAATACGCGCACCGCACGCGATGTACGCGCTGCCCGGGCGCATGCTGGTCGCCGGGCTCGGCAATACAAGCGATGCAACTGCCCGCACCGGTATCGCCGAGTTCACCAGCGAAGGTCATCACGTGACCACCCACTGGGTACCCGCCGCGGATGACCTGCGCGGTGCGTTCCAGATAGGCCGGCATGCCGATGGCGCGGCGTTCGACCTGCAGGGGCTGGTACCGCTCAATCTGTTTCTCAGCACTTCATTCGACGGTCATCTGGCCGCGGCTGGAAACGCTCCGCCCGGCGGCGCCTCGGTTACCGTCTGGGACCTGTTCAGCCGTGAGCCGCTGCAGGTCTTCGACGTACCTGGCGGGCCCGGGCCGCTCGCCTGTCCACAAGGACCAGAGCAGACGTGGTGTTTCACCGTCGCCGTGGCGACGGGTCACCTCTGGTTGCTCTACGCAGACGACGATGCGGTCTGGCAAGCCGAAGACCTCGGCCCCGTAGCCCGCGATATCGTCGTCGACCTGTCGCTTTCCGGAGACGGCGACGCGTTGTGGATTACCACGGGCCGGGATGGTCGCGTGCATCTCTACGACGTCACCAATCCGCAACGGCCGGTGCTGCGCTACAGCGCCCGCAGCCCGCATCAACTCGGCAGCGTCGTCCAGACGATGGACGGGACCCGGCTCTACTTCGGGTCCGCTTCGGTTACGGCCGGAACTTCTGCACCGCGAGCCCCGCATCACGTCACGGCGATGCAGTGGGATGGCGTACGCCTGCTGCCGAGGTTCAGTATCGACTTTCGCGCAGCCGGGCTCGGCCTGCCCAGACAAATGCAACTTGGCAGCGTCGCCTTCAGCGCGGCGTTCAACGCGCTCGCGCGGTCTGTCGAGCAAAGCCAGTAACGCCGGCCACGCCAGGACATTCAAGGAGAGTCACGTGCCGCAAGTTGGAATTCCCTATCTGTTCATGCGCGGCGGCACGTCGCGCGGCCCTTACTTTCGCCGGAGTGATCTGCCCGAAGACCTCGACCATCTGGCCGAGGTACTGATCGCTGCTGTAGGGGCCGGTCACAGTCTCAACATCAACGGCATCGGTGGCGGCGCCGCCGTCACGACGAAAGTCGTCATGCTGTCCCGATCGGAACTGCCCAACGCCGATATCGACTACTTCTTCGCGCAGGTGGCCGTGGATGAACCGCTGGTCGATTACAAACCGACCTGCGGCAACATGCTGTCGGGCGTTGCCGCCGCCGCGGTGGAACTGGGTTTGATGCCGGCCGGCGACGCCGAGACCCGTGTGCGCATTCACGCGGTCAATACCGGCGCGCGGGTCGAAGCCGTTATCCAGACGCCCGGGGCGCAGCCCGAATACGACGGCGACACCGTGATCGACGGCGTGCCAGGTTCCGCCGCACCCGTGTTGCTGAATTTCCAGGATGTGGTTGGCAGCGTGACTGGCGCGCTGCTACCGACGGGCAATGCGCGCGACGTCATCGACGGCATCGAAGTGACCTGCATCGACGTTGCCATGCCGATGGTGATCGCCAAAGCGTCTGATTTCGGCCTGACCGGTTATGAAAGCCGCGATGAACTGGATGCCAACCGGGACTTCTACGCCCGCATGGAGCCGATGCGCATCGAGGCCGGACAACGGATGGGGATGGGCGACGTCTCGGAGTCGGTCACGCCAAAGTTTGGCCTGCTGGCGCCTCCGCGCGACGGCGGTGCGATAACGGCGCGTTACTTCATGCCGTGGTCCTGCCACCCGACGATGGCCGTGACGGGGTCGCAGTGCCTCGCTTCGTGTCTGCTGACACCCGGCACGATCGCCGATGGTATGTTCGCGGCGCCGAACGACAAGCCGACCCTGGTGCGCATCGAACACCCGAGCGGGCATATCGACGTGACAGTGGACTACGAACAGGGCGCGAGCGGCTTCCAACTCAATTCGGCTGGTCTGCTACGCACCGCGCGACTCATCGCGCGCGGCGAAGTCATGGTGCCTGCAAACGTCTGGGACGCTCAGAGCGGCGCTTGAGGGCTCGCGCCGGCCTGGCCGAGGCGGCACGTACGGCCACGGGCATCAGCACTGGTGTTGGTAACACTGCGCCGGCGACGGCGCGCCGGATCCGCGCCCCTGCGTCGACCGGCACGGCGCCGAGCGCAGCGACGAACTCACCGGCCTTTGTGTAGAGCTTGTAGTAACCGACCATCGCCCCAGGGGCCAGCGCTTCGGCCCGCCGTCCCTGCGCAGAGCGTGACGCACGAATCGTCAGAGCGCGCAGCGTGACGTTCGCGCACGTCTGGTTCAACATGGTGACCTTCAACCAGCCACCGCGCAGCCCCGGCCGCATCACCGGATCGGAGCGCGGTGCCAATCGTCAGGACATCGGCATGAAAGTAGTCATCGTTGGCTGTGGAGTCGGCGGTCTGGCCCTCGCGCTGGCGCTGCGGCGTCAGGGCATCGACTTCACGGTGCTCGAACGCGCCCCTCGCCTCGAATTTGTCGGCGCCGGGATACAGCTGAGCCCCAATGCGACCCGCGTGTTGGACTGGCTCGGCGTGCTCGAACATCTGGAACCGCAGATGGTGCGACCCGGGCGTCACCGGTTCATGGACTGGCAAAGCGGCGACAGCCTGCTGACGACTCCGCTTGGTGACACGGTTGCGAGTGCGTTTGGGTCACCGTATGGCCACGCGCACCGCGCACACCTGCTGAAAGCGTTCGTGGCGGCCCTGGGTGACGAACCAGGGATCGAACTCGGTGTCGAGGTCGACCGGGTCGGACAGACCGGGACACATGCGTTCGCCGTACTGGCCGACGGACGGCGCGTGGAAGGCGACGTGCTGGTCGCGGCCGACGGCGTGCGCTCGCCGATCCGCGAAACGCTGTTCGCACCGGGCGCGCCGCGCCACTCCGGATGTATGGCCTGGCGGGGGCTTACTCCGGTCGACCGCGTGGCCGACCTCGGCTTCGAACGCGATTCGTATATCTGGATGGGCCCCGGGCGCAGCATGGTCATCTACTTCGTAGCTGGAGGCACTTTGCTGAACTGGATCGGCAGCGGCCCGTCTGACGGCGAAACCCGTGAAAGCTGGACAACGACCGCGAGTGTCGAAGCCGCGCTCGATGAATTCGCCGGCTGGCATCCGATGGTGCGCGGCCTCATCGAACGCAGCGAAGTACCCTACAAGTGGGCGCTCTACGACCGCGAGCCGCTCGAGCACTGGGTGGACGGGCGAATCGCGCTGACCGGCGACGCCGCCCACGCGATGCTGCCTTATCACGCACAAGGGGCCGCGCAATGTATCGAAGATGCCTGGGTGCTGGCAGGCGCGCTGGCACGCGACGCTGACGTCGCGAGCGGCCTCGCGCGCTACGAAGCGCTGCGCCGACCGCGCACGCGTCAGGTACAGGAAGCGTCCAGAGCCGCCGAGCGGCTGTTCCACCTGGCGGAGCCCGATGCGGTAGAGCGCCGCAACCGGCGGTTTGCGCAGGCGAGCGAGCAGCACGCCGAGCGGTTCCCGCCGGGCCAGGAGTGGCTGTACGCATACGACGCTGAAAGCGCCGTCGCCGGCACCGATGATGCATGGCAGCAAATGGCCTGGGGCAACGTCAATGCGGAGCGCGCGCACCGGTAGCCCCCACGCCCAGACCATTCGGAGCTTGAAGCGCACGCAGGTCGCGCATCGCGGGGTTCAGGCGGCGCTGCTACGATGCCGCCTTTGAAGTTAAGCGCTATTGGAGCCCATGACTGCCACAGCGTCTTCTGACCTTACTCGACCCGACGCCTCGCGCGACTTCGATGCCGTTATCATCGGTGCCGGTATCTCGGGGCTTTACCAACTGCATCTGCTCCGCGAGCAAGGCTTGCGCGTACGTGTATTCGAAGCGGGCACCGACGTTGGCGGCACGTGGTACTGGAACCGCTATCCCGGCGCACGCTTTGACTCAGAGAGCTGGTCTTACGGCTACTCATGGTCGAAGGAGCTGCTCGATGAATGGGAGTGGTCTGAAAACTTCTCCGCCCAGCCGGAGACACTGCGCTACGTCAACTATGTAGCCGATAAGTTCGAGCTGCGCCGCGATATACAGTTCCAAAGCCGCGTATCCGCGGCTACCTATGCGGAAGACGACAACACCTGGACGGTCGAACTCGAAAGCGGCGAGTCGGTCACGACGTGGCTGCTGATAACGGCCATCGGCGTACTGTCGACACCGGCCATGCCCGACATACCCGGCATCCCGAACTATCGCGGCGAGGCCTATCACACGGCCGAATGGCCGCACGAACCGGTCAGCTTTGAAGGCAAGCGCGTTGGCGTGATCGGCACTGGCGCGACCGCCGTGCAACTGATCCAGGAAGTCGCAAAGACGGCAGGCACGCTGACGGTCTTTCAGCGCACACCGAATTATTGCGCGCCTCTGCACAACAGCCCCATCGATGCCGAAACGCAGGCCGAGATAAAGGCGAGCTACGACGAGATCTTCGCGCGCTGCCGCGCCTCGCACGGCCAGTTCATCCACAACGCCGACCCGCGTTATGCGATGCGCATCTCCGCCGAAGAGCGCGAAGCACAGTTTGAAAAGTGGTACAGCGAACCTGGCTTCGGCATCTGGATGGGTAACTTTCGCGATACGTTCACGGACCCGGAAGCGAATCAGCTCATCAGCGACTTCGTGGCGCGCAAGATCCGCGAACGCGTCAACGACCCGGCTGTAGCCGAAAAACTGATCCCCAAAGACCACGGTTTCGGCACTCGGCGCGTGCCGATGGAGACGCGCTACTACGAGGTCTACAACCAGGACAACGTGCGCCTGGTCGACGTACGCGAAGATCCGATCGAACGGATTACGGCAGCCGGTCTCAAAACCGGCACAGAAGCGTTCGAGCTCGACATGATCGTGTACGCAACTGGCTTCGACGCCGTGACCGGTTCGTTCGACCGCATGCAGATCACCGGGCGCAACGGATTGACGCTCAAACAGAAATGGCAGGACGGGCCGCGTACGATGCTGGGTCTGCAAGTGGCCGGCTTTCCCAATTTGCTGACACTGGTCGGGCCCCACAACGCGGCAACGTTCTGCAATATTCCGCGCTGCATCGAGCAGAACGTCGAATGGGTGGCTGCCCTGGTAAAGCACATGCGCGTACAGAATCTGACCCGTATCGAGGCAGACGCAAGCGCTGAAGACGAGTGGACCCAGCACGTTTTCGACAATGCTCAGAAACTCTTGCTGAGCAAGACCGACTCGTGGTTCACGAACATCAACCGGAACCTTGCACACAAGCGCAAGCGCACGTTCCTGCTCTATGCCGGCGGCGCACCGGCTTACCGGGAACGCTGCGACGAATCCGCCGCCAACGGGTATGCGGGATTCCGGCTCGAATAGGACCGAAGCTCACCCACACCCACCAACCGGTGCCCGACCATGAAAATTGATCGCGTCGAAACGACGCTCTACCGCATCCCATTACCAACGCCCATCCAGGCGGCCAGCACGGCCGTTATGGTCGCTTTCGACATGGTCATGGTGCGCGTCACCGATAGCGACGGCGCCACCGGCACCGGCTATACGGTCATGCACGCGGGGCTCGGGGCTTCGGTCGCAACGCTCATTCAGCAAAACCTGGCGCACGACTGTCAGGGCGACGATCCGCGGCGCATCGAATGGATCTGGCGCAAGCTCTGGCGCAAACACCACTACGTCGGGCGCGGCGGGGCGATGTCGTTTGGCCTGGCGGCGCTCGATACCGCGCTCTGGGACCTGCGCGGACGCACGCTCGGTGAGCCGTTATGGCGCCTGCTCGGTGGCTTCGACCCCGAAGTGCGCGCGTACGCCGGCAATATCGACCTGAACTTCCCGCTGGATGAACTGCTGACGGGCGCGACGCGCAGCCTCGAGGCGGGTTTCAAGTCGATCAAGATGCGGCTCGGTAAACCGACTCTCGCCGAGGATGTCAGCCGGGTTGCCGCCATGCGCGCGCATATCGGTAACGAGATCGAGCTGATGGCAGATGCCAACGAAGCCTGGCGGGTCGATCAGGCGGTGCGGGCTTTCCGCGCGCTCGCGCCGTTCGACCTCGTCTGGATCGAAGAGCCGATCCGGCCAGACGACTACGCCGGCTACGCGCACCTGCGTTCGCTTGGCGCCGTACCGATCGCGGCGGGCGAGAACCTGCACACGCTCGCCGAATTCACCGCCCTCATTCAGGCTGGTGGCGTGGACTTCCCGGAACCGGACTTCACGACGTGCGGCGGCGTCACGCCGTGGATCAAGGTCGCGCGCCTCGCCGAGGCACACGGCCTGCCTGTCACGTCCCACGGTGCGCACGAGATTCACGTGCATCTGCTGGCCGCTTGCCCGAATGCCGCCTACCTCGAATTCCACGGGTTCGGGCTCGACCAGTACATGCACACAGGCGCGCTCAGCGTCCGGGACGGCGTCGCAACAGCATCCGACCGGCCCGGGCATGGGGTCGACTTCGATCTGGACGCGCTCGCCCGGCACCGTGTCGGCTGACGCTTGAGCGGGCTCGACCAGAACTGCGGCGCAGCCTGACTGTGAGTGACACGCGCTCCGCGGTCTCGGTCGGCATATTCTGCGTCGTGCTGTCGTCGGTGATCTTCGCACCGCTCGCCCAGACAGCGACCAAATACGTCGCCACCGAGTTTGCGATGTTCCAGGTCATGTTCTTCCGGTCGCTCGGGCAAACGGCGTGGATGCTGCTGTTCTTCTGGCCAAAACACGGCCTCAGCCTGTTTCGCACGAATGCGCCGGGCCTGCAGCTCGCGCGCAGCGTGCTGCTGTTCGTATCATCGATGTTCTGGGTTGCGGCGATCGCCGATGTCCCGCTTGCGACAGCCTCCGCGATCAACTTCACCGCACCGATCATGGTGGTGTTGTTGTCGATCCCGCTGCTCGGAGAGAAAGTCGGGGTGCACCGCTGGGGTGCCGTGCTGCTCGGCTTCACGGGTGCCGTCATCATCGTTCAGCCCGGCGCCGACGGCGTACAGAAAGAGTTGTTGTGGCTGCTGATCGCGGCGGCGCTGTTTGCGCTCTACCAGATCCTGACCCGCAAGGTGGCGAGCCGCGATCACGAAGCAACCTCAGCGGTCTATACGCTGGTCGTCGCTTTGATCGTCAGCAGCGTGTTGATGCCGTTTGACTACCGGTCACCAGAACCTGATGACTACGTTGTGTGGATAGCGTTTGCCGCGACCGGCCTCGTGGGCGGCCTCCGTCACTTCTTCGTCATCCGGGCTTACGCCAATGCGCCAGCGTCGGTTATCTCACCATTTTTCTACTGCGAACTGGTGGGTGTAGCGCTGCTCGGCTACTTCGTGTTCGGCGACGTCCCGGCGCCGACCGCGCTGCTCGGCACGTTCATCATCATCTGCAGTGGACTGTATATCGCGCACCGCGAACGCGTGCGCTCAAAGCGTACCGCCGGCTCCGCCTGAGTCGGCACCCCCGGCATCTGTCCGGATGCCGGGGGTGCGAACGGGCGCAGCTTCGGGAGCGGGGGACTCAAACGCTTGAGCCGCGCCTGGTGGGACGGAAGGCTGACTTCAGGCGCCGATATCGCGGCGCAGCGCCGGTGACAGGTGGGCGAGGCCTGGGTTGCGGCTGAGGCCTTCATCGAAAGAGATGCCGATCGCATCGACCAGCGCCTCGCGCGCCTCTGCCAGCACATCGAGGGTTGCCACGGCAAAGGCGGTGATCCCGGTCGGCAGCGTCGGCGCAACGCGGTCACGACGGTCCAGAGACAGGGCAGCCAGGTCAGCGGGGGTGGCGTGTAGCGAGCTCATGACGCGCTCCTTATATGCAAATTTATTTCATCTATAGATGAACTGTTCTATGCTCATCTATCTACGACGTTAAGACTATGATCGCGCGTTGAAACTGACAAACGATGCTTTTTCATGTTTGACCTGAGAATTTCTCTTTAGTGAATAAATTTGTTGTCATTACCAGCCGGGCGCCCCGATGAGTCGCTCGCTCCCACCACTGACGGCGCTGCGCGCCTTCGAAGCCGCCGCGCGCCGCCAGGGCTTCAATTTAGCGGCCGAAGAGCTGAGCGTGACGCCATCAGCGGTCAGCCATCAGGTGCGCGCGCTGGAGGACTGGCTCGGCAAGACGCTGTTCGAGCGACGCGCGCGGCGGGTCGAACTGACCGCTGATGGCCAGGACCTGCTACCGGATGTGACCCATGCCCTGGACCTGCTTGCTGAGAGCTGCGCCCGCGTGGCGAGCCGCAGCAACACACCAACGCTCACCGTGAGTGTTGCGCACACGTTCGCCAACGGCTGGCTGGTCTCGCGCCTGCCAGCTTTCCAGCTGGCGCTCCCCAACATCGAAGTGCGCCTGCTACTGGCGAGCAGCCAGCTCGAATCGCATTTCGCGAACCCGGATGTCGACGTCGCGATCGCGCACGGACGGGCGCAGGCCGGACCCGGTATCAGTGCGGTCCGGCTGATGAGCGAAGAACTGATCCCGGTCTGCAGCCCGAGTCTCGTCGATGCGCACGGCCCGCTGCACGGACTCGCAGACCTCGGCAAGGTCACGCTGTTGCAGGTGCTGCCGCGTATGGGCCAGTGGCGCGCGTGGCTGGATCTGGCCGGCATCCACGACGTCGACCCCGATCGCGGGCCGCGCTTTCAGAGTACGCCGCTCGCCCTCGAAGCGGCGATGGCGGGCGCGGGCCTCGCGCTGGCAAACCGGCGCTTCGTAGCCCCGCATCTGGCGAGCCGCCGGCTGGTGTCACCGTTCGAGATCGATCTGCCGGGTGACACGGCGTACTTCCTGCTCTACCGGGATGCGAGCCCCGAAGGCGGCCCGGTGCAGCAGTTCAAACGCTGGTTGCTGGAAGCGATCGAGACCGATCCGGGCAGCGCGACCTGAGCGGAACCGGCAATGCCAGCCGCCTAGAGCGATCGCAACCGTCGGAGTTGGCCGAACAGCCTGCTGATGCGCGCGCCCTGAGGCGTACTCACTACCTCTATAGTCTCTTCGGTGCGCGTCTGAATGATGTGACCCGGCACTGCGAGGCGTTCGGTGATCGTGTCCGTAACCAACGCCCGTCGCCCATCTTTCGAAACGATGATGGTCAGCTCCGTAACCTCATACTCGTAAGACTGGGTCAGGGCAAAGGTCTGGGTGAGTATTTGCCGGTATTCCGACACCGTCATCGCGCGGCGCCCGCCCATCTCCGCCGGCATGTCAAAAGCGAGCCACGCATCCTTGGTGAAATTGTTGATGATGCCGTCTACGTCGCGCCGGTCGACGCTGACCCGGACGGCGCCGAGGAGGTCTTTTACGCGCTGCTCGGTCAAAACGCCGGACCCGTATGCCGGGCTCGCAAGCACGTAGATCAGCAACGCCAGCACCCAGTTCACTTTCACCATCGATAAGTCCCCTTGATCAATTGACGCACCGGAGCGTGGCACTCGAATGCCTGGCGTCAGGCAAAGTGCCGCTTCGAAGCGGCGGATGCCATCAGCGCCCTGGCATAGTATCTTTCCAACCCACATGCCCTCGTAAAGATAATGCAACGTACCCGGCGCCTGACCTGTCGTCCGCGATGACGAAGTGCGCCGGTCTGATAGTAATCAGGATCGATCATGCAACCGACCGTGGACTCCCCCAACGTCTGGAGCGCCGACGACCTTCGCCGCGACGTTTCCTGGGTATTCGAACTCACCGATGCCATGCGCGCTGATCTGGTCCGCGGCATCAACGCAGCCTACGTGCCCGACAAGCCGTTGCTCGACTATGAACTTGGAGACGTCGACCTCGACTCAGCCTGGCCGGTCATCGAAGCGGCGGTGCGCGAAGCCTACACTGGCCGCGGCGTCGCGATCGTCAAAGGTCTGCCGCGCGCACAACTCGACGAACAGCGCTTCGGCTTGTTGAGCTGGTGCATCGGCTTGCGTATAGGCGTCGCCCGGCCGCAGGGCAAAGCCACACAGTACATGTCAGATGTGCGCAATGCCGGCGTCGACTACCGGGCGGCGACCGGCCGCGGATTCTCATCCAACGCGGGTCTCGACTTTCACGCGGACGGTGCGGATCTCACAACGCTCGGCTGCTACAACGCCGCTAAGACGGGCGGACAAAGCCTTATCACCAGTTCGAGTGCCGCGTGGAACCGGTTGGTCGAAACGGCACCTCAACTGAGCGAAGTCCTTCGCGAGCCCTACTCGTTTAGCCGCCAGGGTGAGCAGGCGCCGGACGAGACGCCGCATTATGCGCAGCCGGTCGTCGATTTCGCCGACGGCCGGCTGTTCATGAAGTGGAACCGCAACCGCATCCAGTCGGCACAGAAACTCGAAGGTGTGCCGCCGCTATCGGATATCCAGCGTGAGGCGGTCGAGGCGCTCGACACCGTCGTTTGCAGCCCCGAATTCGCATACACGATGTATCTGGAGCCCGGCGACCTGCAGATCATGAACAATCTCGACATGCTGCATTCGCGCACCGAGTTCGTCGATCACGATGAACCGGAAGCGAGACGCCTTCTACACCGCCTCTGGCTCGCGCCGCCCGACTCCGTGCGCATGCCCGACAGCTGGATCCGGTTCTACCGGAGCGTTGCGCCCGGCACGGTGCGCGGCGGTATTCGTGGACATCAGTTCGATGAGGCCTGCAGCGCCTTTGATGCCAGGCAGGCGAGCGCGCACGGGATGGAAATCTGCGATCAGCCAGACGGGACGGGCTAGACTACCCGCCCGCAGGTTCAGCGCGCCGTCATCCGCGGACGGTAGCATCGGTCACCTTACATCGGCGGTGGCTGGCAATGGCGCTCCGCCCGGACTCATCAGGCCCGCTCCAGCAGCCGCTCTTTCCTGACGCGCCCCTTCAGACGTTTCAGCGGATGCATAGACACGCTGACAGATGTCGACGGCGCCTTCGACGAATACTCGCCGGTCAACGGATTCCAGTAACGGGCGTCCGCTGCCGTTCCAACCGCAACCGGCTCCAGAATCAGGCTGTCGCGCTTGGCGTTGACCATGCACATCGACATCGGGCCGTTCGCCGTCATGACCTTGAAAGCGCACGCACGGATCCTGTCCGGGTCCAGACAATGCTCGTGCATGAAGTCATGGATCACGAACGACACGGTGTGTGGTCGCGAACGCGCAACCCCAACGGCCGGCACGAGTTCGCGAAGCTTGCGCGCGAGCCACGGCAAAGTTCGGGCAACGAGTCGAGGCCGAAGCGCAAACCGGCGCGCCAGCTCCCAGGCGGTCGCCAGTGGCCGGTCGCGATGGAAGGTAACATCCGCGGTCTCTTGCTGAACGGCGCGTACCAGTTCCGCGTTGTCGAATAGCGGCACAACCTTGTCACCCACGGAAACCGATAACGCGTAGCGCGTGCAGTCCGGATGGCCGATGAGGCTCGCATCAAAGCCGAGCGCGGTGCCGGCTTCACGTTCGATCGCCGCGATAGCGGTGTCTTTTGTAATGACCGTATCGCGGGTGCGGAGCAATCCGCGGCCGGTGTCGGCCTGAAGCTGAAACGACGCCGTACGAAGACTCTTCGCGCGGCTCAGGAAGTAGCGCACGAGCAACGGGAGTTCGTGAAAATTGCCGCCGTGCAGGGTCGTGTTGAACATAACCGAGAGTCCCGCCGCGGCCGCTGCGTTCAGGTATCGGTCGCGCAGGACGTGCAAAGACTGCTCGTCTGAAAAGCCCTTTCGCTCCTGCGTCGTATCGACGTGAAACGCAACATCCATCAAGCCCGCTGACGCCAGACGGCGAAGCAGCTTCTCGCTCGCTTTGATACCGTTTGTCATCAGCGTCGGACGCATGCCCAACGACGCCACCCGGGCGACGATCGCCTCCAGTTCATCTGGTTTGCGCAGCGTCGGGTCGCCTCCGGTCACCTGTACATCCGTCCCGGGGCCATAGTGCGCAGCAATCGCATCGATCCGCGCGAACACAGCTTCTAGCGGGATATCGCGAACAGCTTCCGAATGGTCGGAGAGATAGCAGGCCGTACAGTCCAGGTTGCACCGCTGCGTTATTTCGAGGGCGACGCAGCCGACTGCCCAGCGTTGCCCCATCTGCTGCCCGGGGCCGGCGAGGCCGAGACCCGTGAGCACGCGATTGGAGTCGTGAAGGGCCGTGCGCCCTGCGTCAGCTAGTGACGGGTCGGGCGCCCAGTCAGCAATTTCGTGCGGGTCGAGATAGCGCATTCGTGACACCTGTCGGCGGATCTAGTGCGTGGGACCAACGAGATGGCCCAGAGGTTTCGGGAATCTCTGCGCCTCTAGTCGGTCGATATGCCCAACCTGCTGAAATTGCCGTCCCGCGCGTTCACTCATCGAACCAATACGACGGTCGACTCTAGAGGGGTCCAGATGAAACGTTTTGCAACAATCGCCCTGTATTGCTGTGTTGCTTTCGCCCCGATTGCGTACGTGCCCACTTCCCAGGGCGCGGACGCAACGATTGACACGAGCGCGTGGGCCCGCGTGCTTGCGCAGTTCGTAGACGCCGAAGGGCGCGTGGATTTCGCTGGACTGAATCGGGCGCCCGCGGATCTCGACCGGTACCTCGAAGGTGTGGCTGAGATTTCACCGATGTCGCATCCCGACCGCTTCGCTGATACTCAGGCGGTGCTCGCCTACCATCTGAACACATACAACGCGCTCGCAATGCGCGCTATCTTGAACGAAGACATTCCAGAGACGCTCGGCGGACTTACGAAATACTGGTTCTTCGGGTTGAAGGAGCACCCATTGGGCGGCGACTCGATGACGCTCCATGCTTATGAAAACGACATCATCCGCAAGCTCGGCGACCCGCGTGTTCACTTCGCATTGAACTGCATGTCGGTCGGTTGCCCGCGCTTGCCCCGCACCCCGTTTGCAGCCGCAAACCTCGAACAGCAGCTGTTGGCGGAAACGCGGCGCTTCATGGCGGAAACCCGCAATGTGCGCGTCGACCATGAGGAACGGGTAGTGTGGCTCTCCGAGATCTTCGACTTCTTTCCGGAAGATTTCCTGAGCGTTGCACCGTCACTGCTGGCGTACGTCAACCGCTATCGAGACGAGCCCGTGCCGGAGAACTACGACGTGCGCTTTGTCGACTACGACTGGACCGTCAACCGGCAGCCGGCTACGTAACATGACGCACCAGAACACCAGAGTTTCTGGCGACTAGCCGTTCGGCGATTCTTGCGCGACGCTCAGATAGCGCACGCGGTTCTTAACCTCCGCTACCCGTTCGCGCGGCACGGTGGCGAGCGCCCAGAACGCGGGCAGATCGAAACGGACCACACAGTCCCCTTCCCACGCGAAAATTGGTTTGCTATTTCGCCCGCATATTCCCAGAATCGACCTGGCAATTTTGCACTCGCCTGCAATGGAGTCATCTTATGAATCGCCGTTTTGTATTGGCGCTTGCCGCATTGCTGGTTTCCGCCAGCGTAAGCGCGCAGTCGCCGAGCTTCTTCCGAATTGTTAGCGGTAGCGCTGGCGGGAACTATTTCCCCATGGCGGGCATATTGGCTAACGCGATCAGCAATCCGCCCGGCTCGCGTCCGTGTGAAAAAGGCGGTCCGTGCGGTGTGCCGGGCCTCATCGCTATCGCCCAATCTGCCAACGGCTCTGTCGCCAACGTCAACGCGATACAGTCTGGCACCGCCGAGTCCGGTCTTGCGCAGTCTGACGTCGCGTTCTGGGGCTTCAACGGCTCGGGTGTGTTCGAAGGTAAACCCAAGCTCGACAAGCTGCGCTTCATGGCAAGCCTGTATCCGGAACACATTCACGTTGTGCTGCCGAAGAACTCGACGGTCACCAAGCTTGAAGATCTGAAAGGCAAGCGAATCGGTGTTGGTTTGCCGGCGTCGGGGGCACAGGTCGGCGCGCTGCTCATCCTGAACGCGGTTGGGCTGGAAAAGAACAAGAACTTTCAGGCTGAAGAACTGAATACCTCACAATCCGCAGAGCGAATCCAGGACGGTCAGCTCGATGCGTTTCTGACCGTGACTGGCGCGCCGTCTTCAGGCATCGCGCAACTCGCGTCGATCGCTGGCATGCGCTTGCTGTCGATACCCCAGTCGGTGCAAGACAAAGTCATCGCGCAGGCGCCGTTCTACTTCAGCTCACCAATCCCGGCCAATGCCTACGAAGGACAGAGCGAAGCCGTCAACACGCTGGCAGTAGGCGCACAGTGGCTGGTATCTGCCGATCAGTCGGATGACCTGATCTACGGCATTACGAAGGCGCTATGGAGCAAAGCGACGAAGAAACTGCTGCGCCATCACGCCAAAGGCAAAGACGTCACTGCGGAAACTGCCCTCGGCGGCCGCGGTATTCCGCTGCATCCCGGTGCTGAGCGCTTCTACAAAGAAGCCGGCCTCCTGAAGTAGTCCAAACCTCTGCAATTGAGTGCTGACCCGCATCACGCGGGTCAGCGAGGCCGCTCGGGTACAGTACGTCCCCGATCTCGTTGTTCGACTGACGCCGTCGCGAGGGCGGGGATGAATGATCTTTCCCCGAGCAATGCCGGTGTCATCAGAGTGTGAAGCCCATGGCTGACACTACCGGCAAGCTCGATCTGGATCGCGCCGAAGCGCTAGAGGCACGCTACGACCCGGAAATGAGCTTCAGGCCGCTCTCGGCCATCGTGCGCAAGCTCATCTACGTAACCCTGGTCGGCCTCGGTATCTATCACTACTACACGGCCGGCTTCGGAATTCCGCGCGAGCAATGGCACAAGGGCATCCATATGGGCCTTGTGCTTTGCATGATCTTCTTCGTGTTCGCGGCACGGCGCTCGAGTCATGAAGAACCCGCCCGCAATACATGGTGGTGCCCTGGCAATGTGCCACTTTACGATTGGGTACTCGGTTTTGCGGCTCTCATTTCGGCCCTCTACATCCCGGTTACGTTCACCGGCGTAGATGTGTCGATCGCTGGATACCATCTGGTTTTCGAGGAGCTTAACTACCGCATCGGGAACCCGAACAGCTTCGACCTGTTCTTCGGCACCGTACTTTGCATCACCATCTTCGAAGCGGCGCGGCGCGCGATGGGTTGGGTGTTACCGATCATCGTCGGCTGTTTTGTGGTCTATTCGCTGTACGGCAGTCAGGCCCCTCTACAAGTGCTGGTTATTCCGGACGTCAACTGGTCGCAGTTCCTGAATCACGTTTATCTGACGACCGAAGGGATCTACGGCGCACCGATCAAGGTCATTTCGACCTTCGTATTCCACTTCGTGTTGTTCGGCGTGATCGCGCAACGCATGGGGCTCGGGCAGTTCTTCATCGACATCGCACAGATCGTCGCGGGGCGCTTCGCGGGCGGGCCGGCCAAGGTCAGTGTTCTCTCATCATCGCTTTTCGGGACCATCTCGGGCTCCTCCATCGCCAATACGGTCACCACCGGCTCACTGACCATCCCTGCGATGAAACGGGTGGGCTATCCAGGGCATTTTGCAGGTGCTGTCGAAGCCGCCAGCAGCACCGGCGGACAGATCACGCCCCCGATCATGGGAGCGGCCGCCTTCCTGATGGTCGAGTTCCTGGAACTGCCCTACACGACCATCATCGCCGCCGCCGCGGTGCCGGCGCTCATGCACTACATCGCGGTGTTCGCCATCGTGCACTTCGAAGCGAAGAGACTCGGTCTGCGCGGGCTGTCCCGGGATGAACTGCCACGCCTTGGCAGGGTGCTGCGCGAAGGATGGCCAACGATCATCCCGTTGGTCATCCTCATCACCGTGCTGTTCAGCGGATATACGCCGTACTACGCCGCGTTCTCCGGGATCACCGCGTGTATCGTCATCGGTTTTGTTAATCCACGTAACCGGCTGACAATTCGCGATCTGCTCGACGCGTTCTACATGGGGTCCAAATACGCTCTGGCGGTCGGCGCCGCGGGGGCGGCCGTGGGTATCGTCGTCGGCGTGATAACGCTGACCGGCGTTACGTTCCGCCTCGGCTTCATGGTTACCCAGGGCGCACTCGGTACGGCGGAAGTGTTTCACGCAGCATTCGCGTTTCTGCCGTTCGAACTGTTTACGATCGACGGCGCTACGCTGTTCGTGTCGCTCGCCTACATCGCCATGGCTTGCGTATTGATGGGTGCCGGCCTGCCGACGACGGCGCTCTACATCATGCTCTCCGCGATCGCCACGCCTGCGCTTGGCAACCTCGGCGTACCTCCCCTGGCCGCGCATCTGTTCGTGCTCTACTACGGTGTGCTGGCCGACATCACGCCACCGGTATGTACCTCGGCATATGCAGCCGGCGGTATCGCGGGCGCCAATCCGTTCCGCACCGGGCTCACGGCGTTCAAACTTGGCAATGCGAAGGTCATGGTGCCGATGGTATTCGTGTACTCGCCGGCCATGTTGATCGTGCTGGACGATTACTTCACGTGGAACGAGTTCCTGCTGACCACCGTGACCTGCATCGCCGGCATCGTCATGCTTGGCGCCGCACTGGTCGGCTTCATCGTGCGCCCAATGGCCTGGTTCTGGCGCTGGCTACTCGCGATCGCGTCGATTGCGATGGTCGCGCCAGACCCCGAGGCGAACGCCTGGGCGCTGGCACTTGCCGCCCCGGTGCTGCTATCGCAGTTCATTCCGTGGTGGCGTGACCGCCGTCAGGTGTAAAACTGATCCGGGCCGCGCTGTCAGGTTCGACCTACCACCCGCTCACTCAAGATCTCGAGCGCGTCTTCGAAACTCGGGGTCTTAGCATCCGCTGGTGTCACGCCCGCTTCCACGGTGCGCGCGAGAGACATCCGGGTGCGCTCAGTCATCAGAGGGCTGATATCGAGTTCGGCGAGGTTCTCACAGGCTTTGTCCATCTCTTCCATACGGCGTTTGGCGTGCACGAGGTGGGTGGCCGTCAATGACCGCACCATGCCGGCGAAGGTGCGCGCGTCGATATCTCCGAAACAACGAAGTACTTCGTCGACCAGACCGGCACGATGCGCCGCGACCATGCACTCGACCCCCAATACCTCGAGTCCCTTGACCATAACTGAGCGAATGATCTTGACCGCGGACGCATCGCCCGCCCGGTCGCTCAAAACCTCGACGTTGAATCCGAGCGGCTGGAGAAAGTCAGCCGCGCGCTGCGCACCCGGCCCCGACAAGACGAACGGAATCCGGTAACCCGAGGCAGCGAAGCTGCCCATCGCCGCAAAGTCTACATAGTCGATCCCGCCATGCTGCATCTCACGCGCAATGTCGGCGGTCTGCGGTCCAGTGAGTGTATTCACATCAAAGAACAGCGTGCCGGGTGGCAGGAACTCTCTTGCGGCCAGCGCCGCATGCCTGGCCTCGATTCCGGTGACCACGGAGAAGACGGCACCGGCCGCACCAAGCGTTTGTGTATAAGCACCGGCAATTTCCACGTCGAGTGCGCGCGCGCGTTGCGCAATGGCGGCGCCCCGAACGTTGTCACCGAGCCCCGTGTCCACAGACATGAGGCGTCGGTCAGGCTCTGCCGAACGCCATACGTCGGCGAGGCCTCTCGCGAGCGCAGTACCGGCCTCACCAAGTCCGAGGGTAGCGATGGCGGTAATGTCCTGGGAGTCATTCGAATTCATTGGTGCACCGACGCTCGTTCGTGGATGGAGACGTGGAAAAACACAAAACTACACGTTATTCATCGTCACACGCACTCTGAACGCTCCGCGGGGACCAGCTCGAACCGCGCAATGGCGGGCGCTGACCGTCATGAGCTCGACGTAGCGATATGCGAACCGGAGGCACCCCGGCCTCGTTCGGCTCCGGACCTGGCCGCCGGTAAGCGGCCAATTCCGTACGTCAATTCTTCGCAAAACCCTGGTACTTACACGGCGACGCCACCATATCCGGGCAACAGGATTGCGGAGCTGCACATGACCAACCCCCTTCTCAGTGATTGGAATACGCCGTACGGATTGCCACCGTTTGCGCTCATCAGCGATGAAGATTTCGCGCCCGGTCTGGATGAAGCCCTGGCGCTCGCACGCAGAGAATTCGAAGCCATCCGCGATAACGCGGACGCGCCATCATTCGCCAATACCATTGAGGCCCTGGAGCTGATGGGTGGTGCGCTGGATAAAGTTCTCAGTTCGTTTAGCGCGGTTACCGGCACCGACTCGAACGACAGGCGCGAAGAACTCCAGCGCGAATTTGCTCCAAAACTCTCCGCGTTCTCCTCAGAG
Source organism: Pseudomonadota bacterium (assembly GCA_039030335.1). GTDB lineage: Bacteria > Pseudomonadota > Gammaproteobacteria > HK1 > HK1 > JBCCEJ01. The sequence goes on from JBCCEJ010000008.1 coordinate 111,518, forward strand.
ATCTCGATGGATCCCAAACTCTTCGCTCGTATTGACACGTTGTGGATGGAGCGCGAGAACCTTGAGCTCACCGACGAGCAGCAGCGCGTCTTGATGCTGCGCCATCGTGCTTTTGTACGCTCTGGCGCACGTCTTACGGGATCAAGCGCGGACCGCCTGAAGGAGATCAAGACGCGTCTGGCGGTCCTCGGCACGCAGTTCACCCAGAATCTGCTGGCAGATGAAAGATCCTGGTTCATGGCGCTCAGCGAAAATGACCTGGCAGGCCTTCCAGATTTCGTGCGCGATGCGGCACGGGCGGCCGGTCAGGAGAAGGGTGTGGATGGCCCGGCGGTTACCCTTTCGAGATCGCTTATCGTTCCGTTCCTGCAGTTTTCCAGTCGCCGCGATCTCAGGCAAAAGGCGTTCGAGGCCTGGGCCTCGCGCGGCGCCGGTGGCGGTGACACCGACAACCGGGGGATCGCTGCCGAAACCCTGAAGCTACGCGAAGAGCGAGCCAGGCTCCTCGGTTTTGAAACCTTTGCTGACTTCAAACTATCTACCGAGATGGCGAAGACGCCCGGTGCGGTAGAAGCCCTGTTGATGAGTGTCTGGACGCCCGCGAAGTCCGCGGCAGACCGCGACGGCAGGGTCCTGGAGGGGATGTTGCATGAAGACGGTATCGACGGTCCGCTATTGCCTTGGGACTGGCGCTACTACGCGGAAAAACGCCGCGCCGCGGAGCACGACCTGAATGAAGAGGAACTGAAGCCCTATTTCCAGTTGGATGCCATGCTTCAAGCGGCCTTCGATTGTTCCAACCGCCTCTTCGGCCTCGAGTTCGAAGAGCTCGACGTCGACCTGTACAAAGACGACGTACGAGCGTGGGATGTCACGCGAAACGGCGAACACATTGCGGTTTTCATAGGAGACTATTTTCATCGCTCGGGCAAGCGATCTGGCGCCTGGTGCTCGGCATGGCGGTCGCAGCAAAAACTGAAAGGCAACATTCGCCCGCTCGTCCACAACGTCTGTAACTTCGCCAGGCCCGCGGAGGGTTCTAAAGCGTTGCTCAGTTACGACGACGCGCGCACCCTGTTTCACGAGTTCGGCCACGCGCTGCATCAAATGCTATCCGACGTGACTTACGAGTCGATCTCCGGCACTTCCGTAGCACGAGATTTCGTAGAACTACCTAGCCAGCTGTTCGAACACTGGCTGGAGGTCCCGGAGGTGCTGGCGAAGCATGCGCTTCATGCGCAAACAGGTGAAGCCATCCCGGCGGACCTACTCGCACGACTGTTGGCCGCGCAAACTTACGACATGGGCTTCGCGACGGTCGAATACACAGCGTCAGCTTTGGTCGACCTCGCGTTCCACAACGGACCAGCCCCGGCCGACCCCATGCAAAAGCAGGCCGAGGTTCTCGAGTCAATTGGCATGCCGGGCGCCATCGTCATGCGCCACGCGACTCCGCAGTTCGCACACGTGTTCGCCGGTGACGGATACTCTTGCGGCTACTACAGCTACATGTGGTCCGAAGTCATGGACGCTGATGCTTTCGAAGCGTTTGGCGAAGCCGGTGGCGCGTTCGATGAAGAGACTGCGAAGAAGCTCGAAACTCATATCCTGTCGGCCGGCGGTTCCGATGAGGCCGATGTACTTTACAAACGCTTCCGCGGAAGGATGCCCGGTGTCGACGCATTGCTCAGAGGCCGCGGTCTGTCTGCTTGACACCGCGTTGCGTGCAACCCTTTTAGCACCTTGCTTTCCGACGACCCGCCAAGCCCAAGCCTGCGGCGCCTTTCGGCGAACGAAGCGCAGAGCACCAAAGATCGGGAACAGCAGGAAACCCACCTTCGCGCTCTTGTAGCGCGGCGGCAGCTTCCGGATTATTGCACTATCAACGTCGCCGGGGAGGCGACTCGGTGTGTGTTCGTGCGGGTAGCGATCCAGCCTGCGCAAACTCGATAAACAGCAGCGGGGGGTTCGAATGACCAGCATGGATTTTTCGTACGACCCGGTGACCGCGCTCGACGAAGCGAGCGCGACCGGGCCGACCGCGGAACTGTTTGCGGATATTCGCGCAACTATGCAGATTCCGCTGGTCACCTCTATCTGGCGAGGACTGGCAGGGATGGATGACAGCCTCGCAGCTGTCTGGGCGCCGACCCGCCCGATCTACGCGGGCACGGATCCGGCGGTTGAGCTCAAGCGCGTGGTCGATGCCGCCCGGCTACCGATTCCGGCACCGCTGGCGCCGACCCAACTCGCTTGCCTCGGCGTGACGCACGATGACCTGACGGCGATTCGTGCCATCGTTGGCGCATACAACCGTTCGAACGGCATGAATCTCGTGACCCTCGCCGCACTTCTGTCGGAAACCAGTAACGCCGCCGCAGCAAGTCATCGCGTATCTCCAGTACCCGCCTGGACGGATTTCCCGGCACTGCTGCCTCAGCCGGAGATAGCTGCGGGAACCTGGGATCTCGTGCGCCACGTGAATGCGTTTGGAGCGCCCGGGTTGGACGCTAACGTCGCAACACTCTGGCGCCACCTGGCCCATTGGCCGGCTCTGCTCGCCATCATTCATAGCGGCTTCGCACCTCTGCACGCCTCTGGTGCAATCGACGCGGCAACAGCCGAGATCGTCGAGCTTGCACGTGATGCAGGTGTGCGGATGGCACATCTTCGTGGCGATACATCAGGAATCTCAGACGCAGCGCGCTCCACGATCACTGGATATGTACGCACACCTACCCAGGTGGTGCGCATGGTAACTCTCGGGCACGCGCTGGAAAGGTGGTTGAGATGAAGCACACGGCAGTGAAATCAGCGCGCCCAGCCTGCGGGCTCACAACAGATTCGCCTGCTTGATGCTCAGCACAAAGTCATTCACTACGCAGCCGCACCTGGTGCTGAGGACAACCTGAGGGCCGTCGATTTTTCCGCGCCGCTATCGAGCTATGGCAGAAGGCGGCTGACCGGCGGTCGAGGGGGTACCGCACGGACTCCGGCGCAACCTTGCCAAATTGGGGCGTTCGCTATCATCGCGGCGGGCCAGTTCCTGTCATGACAGATGACTGGCCGAACGCGTCGCCGGGTTGCTGAAGATGGTCCGGACCGGGCCGCGGTCAGCATCGCTGCTCGCGTTATGCAAAGGATTTTCCTCGCTTGGTCGCAAAGCGCGAGGCACCCGCGTAGCCGTCGCCTACGGCTTTCTGGTGTTCGCGACCATTTGTTTTGGAGCCAACACCACGCTCGCGAGACTGGCTGTCGGCGAAGTCTCGCCGATGGTGATCGTGGCACGACGCTGGCTGCTGGTGGTCTGGCTGCTAGTTCCGTTGAACAACCGAACGTGGGCCGCGGACCGGGCGGTCCTGAAGGGATGCCCGGCCTACGTCTGCATAACGGGCGCGTTCAGCCTATCGGCGTTTACCGGTGCGTTCTTCCTGGCCGCACATCACACCACCGCCATCAACATGGGCATCATCGCCGGGATGCTGCCAGTCTTCGTGCTGGTGGGCGCATTGGTGTTCTACCGTACGCCGACCCGTCCGCTACAGTGGGCGGGCGCCGGTATCACGGTGGCAAGTGCCGCGGTGGTAGCATCAGCCGGTGAGTTCGAACGCCTGCTGGCCGTGCGCCTCAACGCAGGCGACATGCTCATTGCGCTGGCGACGTTACTTTACTCTGGTTACACGCTCGGGTTGCGACAACGCGCGGCGAGCTGCAGGCGCAGCGTAAAACGCGCACCACCGGTCTGCGCGTCGCCTCCGGATCCACCGGCTACGTTGGCAACATCCACCCTGGCACCCATCGCACGCGCGAGCTGATGCACCAGCGCGAGACCGATACCCGTGCCGGCGGTCTCGCGGGTCATCTCATTTTCGGACCGGTAGAAAAGCTCGAAGATGCGCTTCATCTGACTCCTTGCGATTCCCGGACCAAAATCCCTCACCGAGATGCACGGCACATCGCCGCCTTCGAGATAAACCCGCACTTCGATACGTTGCGTTGCAGACCGGGCCGAGAACTTGACCGCGTTGTCGAGCAGATTGATAAGAATCTGGCTGACGAAATCGCGGTCGACCCGCGTTTGTAATTCAGCATCGGCGTCGGGGCCCGCAAAGTCGAGCTCGAACTCCGTTGATTCGAGTTGCGCGCTCGCGCGCTCGGCTACCAGGTCGGTCAGTTCACGCATCGTCACCGCCTCCAGCGTCACGTCGAGTTCGTTGCGTGTCATCCGGGCGAGTTGCAGCACGTTCTGAATGAGCCGGGTCAACCGCTCACTCTCGGTGAAAATGAAATCGTAATAGCTCGTGCGGCGTTCCTCGCTGACCCATCCGGCGCGCAACATCTCGCCATACATGCGTATCGACGTGAGCGGCGTTTTCAGCTCGTGACTGACCGCGGCCACGAAGTCCTGCTGTTGTTGGGCGAGATCGATCTGTTTCGCGATCAGGCGATAGAACAACAGACTGCTGACAACGAGCACTGCGCTGATGATCACCGCAAGCCATGTGACGAGCGTGCCGCCAGGGCCGGCCGGAAGTCGGCGCAGACTGAAGATCAGTTCGAAGTCCGAGAGCGGTGCCGAGAGTTTTGCCTTGTGAAGCAGCGCCCCGCTGAACTCCGCGGCACTGGATACGAGCCGGCTCGTCGGCTGCCCGCTGAACACCTTGATGACGGCCCCCTGATACGCGAGCGCAAGCTTTGCGTTGGCGGCCAGAACGGTCTCGGCAAAAGGCACCTCAACCAGCGCGCGGGCGAGCGCGTCGACATCCAGCAGCGCGCCCTGAACATACCGTTTCCCGTCACGCCAGACGCGCCGGTGCAGCACGAGGTGCCCGCTCGTCAGAAAGCTGAGTTCAAATGGTCCAACCTCACTTTCGAACGTTCGGATCCGCACATCGGATGCGGTACCGGCCGACAACTGCGGCACGTCGTTCAACTCCGCGAGGGCGGCGCGCTCCTTGCGTACTGCCCGTGCGGGTGCGGGCTTCAGTTTCTTGAGCGCCGGCCGCGCGCCCGCCGCCTTCGCGCTAACCTGTTCCTCGAGCGTCGAATCCAACGCGAGATCGGAGACCTGACCGATCGAACGTCCTGATGCCCGGTTCCTGGCCGGGTCTACGCGGTCGTCCGACAGACGATCGAAATACGCCTGTGCGAGCGGCGGCGAGACGGCCGCCTCGAGCTTGACGCTGCTGCTGTCAGCATCTTCGACGTCGTACTCGAGTGGCACGTCCGCAGGTGCGCCGGCCGTCGCTAGCGGCACCGCCGCCCGGGTTTCCATCATCTGGTTGTCGACGAGAATCTGTTGCAACCGATTCTGTAAGGCCAGCCGTTGGCGCACCTCTCCGGCGGCGAGACCAAACTCGTTTGAGGCCACTTCAGTTGCGGGCAGTAACGGCGTCGAGAAGCGCCCATCCGCGTCGAGCTGGAAATACCCGAGCAGGCCCGGCACCGCCGCGTTGACCGGAAATGCCGACAATCGCGAACGCTGCACATAGCGGGCAGTGGGGTCGCCGGTTACCGCGAGAAACGAATAGTCCGCGAAGGTGTGTGCCTCTTGCTGGTCAATCCATGCACGGGCACGCGCGTCCACACGCTGCACGAATTCCTCCGCGAGCTGGCGTTGCTGATGGAACGCCTGCCACTTCAGCTGCTCGTAGGCATTGACACAGAGCGCGCCAGTCGGAATGCCAAGCGCCAGCGCAAACGCCGCTATCCATGCGCGGAGCTGCCATCGCGACATGCCTGCCAGCGTTCGCTTGAAAGCCATGCCTCAATCAGCCGGATCGGGACACAGGCGATAGCCCGCACCGCGGACCGTGGTCAACAACCGCGGGGCCTGCGGATTCGCTTCGAGTTTGCGACGCAGCTTCGCGATATGGATATCGACCGTGCGAGTCTCTATATCCAGGCTTTGTTTGTAGCCCCAAACTTCGCTCAGTAACTCGTCGCGCCCAACGGGCCGTTCGCGGTGCGTGTGCAGATACTGCACCACTTCCACCTCCCGGCGGGTAAATCGAACCACATCACCGCGAACTTCGGCGGAAAGGTTCTGCGTATCCACGCGAACATCGGTTGCCAGCTGAATAACGGCCATGTCGGTGTAGGTTGGACGAGTGCGGCGCAAGACGGCCTCGACCCGCAGTACGAGCTCGGCGATCGAGAACGGTTTGGTGACGTAGTCGTCCGCACCGAGCGTCAGGCCCTGAATACGATCGTCGTCTTCACCGCGGGCCGTCAGCATGATGATGGCCTGATCGGGATGCCGCGCCCGTACGCGTTCACAGATGTCCAGACCGTTGATGCCCGGCAACATGACATCCAACAGCACGAGATCGAACTCGCCGGTGCAGGCGAGTTCGAGGCCGGCAGTGCCGTCTTCTGCGGGCATCAACGGTCTGGACATCTGTGAACGCGTACGGGCGCGGCATCCCGATCAGGCCATCATCATGCTGAC